>NZ_JBRKBA010000006.1:0-301090 GCF_052983255.1 Paraglaciecola aestuariivivens
CTATCTCCATTTGATGTCAAGATTTTATTTAAAATATTTTCAAATTAAATCTTGCTGCATCCCGCATCAATCATAGCCTTGGCTATTTTACAAAGTGTTAACAAGGTCAACATTTTGTGGGATGCCTAAGTGGCCTCCCTTGAAGCGAGGGCGCATTATAGAGATAACAGATTCCCATGCAAGGGCTTTTTTAAAATAAATGGTTGAATGCTGCTTTTTTCGGCATTTCGTACAACTAACTGGCAATTTCATGGGTTAGGCCCATGGTTTCTTTGTTAATATGGCTGAATAAACATTTTTGGATAGGAACACATAGTGGCAATTAGACAGTATCGATCAATTTACCCCGAGTTTGGGTCGCGTTGTTATATAGATGAGTCTGCTGTAATAGTGGGTGATGTAAAATGTGCTGAGCACGTAAGTATTTGGCCACTAGTGGCAGCTAGGGGTGATGTCAATCATATAAGAATAGGCGCCAGGACCAATATTCAAGATGGCACTATATTACATGTTACTCGAACCAGTGAGGCTAATCCTCAGGGTTTTCCATTATTAATCGGTGCAGATGTGACTGTGGGTCATAAGTGTATGCTGCATGGCTGCACCTTAGGTGATCGCATATTAGTGGGAATGGGTGCCATTATTATGGACGGCGTAGTAGTAGAAGATGATGTATTTATAGGTGCGGGTACTTTAGTGCCGCCAAATAAAAGATTAAAAAGCGGCTATTTGTATAAAGGAAACCCAGCCCAACAAGCTCGGCCGTTAAAAGATAATGAAATTGCCTTTTTAAAACAATCTGCGACTAACTACTTAGCATTAAAGGATGAGTATTTAGACAACTAAGCTTAGAAACGCTTTATTTCTTCTACGGTGAGCCACAGCTCACCATCTAAACTTTCTTGTTGCGCACTGAGTTTTTGTTCAATGAGTTCTTCAATTTCAAACTGCTTAAATGCATAGAATGACTCTAATTCAGCTTGTTCACCAGTCGCAACATAACAATACACAATCTGCCCACCTACCATAACGTCTATTTGCAGCGCTTTTTTTGCATTTATATATTCGCTGCCATCAAGTACTTGTATTGCTTGATTCATAACTGATGACTTAGCGCTTCTATTACTGGCTCAACACTAGGTCGTTGACCTGTCCACAGATAAAAGCTTTCTGCAGCTTGCCCTACCAACATACCGAGACCATCATAGGTTTTTGTCACTCCAAGCTTTTTACAGTGTTGTAAAAAGATAGTGAGGGAATCGGCATAACTCATATCATATGCCACAGCACAACCTTCATACACAGTATTAGTAACATTAGGTAGGTGTCCTGTAAGACTGGCCGAGGTTGAGTTAATGATAAGGTCAAAATTTTGTTGCATGCTTTCGAGCTTGTCAAAGCCCACACCGATAAAAGCATCACTGTTAATTAAATCTGCTAATTGCTTAGCTTTTTGTTCAGTTCGGTTAGCCAACACCAACAAGTTAGGTTGTTCTGATAAAAGCGGTTGCAATACACTTCGAGCAGCACCGCCTGCTCCAAGCATTAAAATATTGGCACCTTTTAACTTAACACCCAGCCGGTGTAAATCTTGAACTAGACCAGCGCCATCTGTGGTGTCGCCTTTAAACTTGCCATCAGGGGTTTTGATAATGGTATTTACTGCTCCGGCAAAATCAGCACTGGCAGACAAAGAATTTACCCATGTTGCCGCCACCTCTTTAAATGGAGCTGTAACATTGCAACCTGTAGCATTTTGCTCGGCAAAAAATGCACTTAACTGACGAGTAAAGTGTTCGGGCGTGGCAAGGGTTCGCTCATATTCAATGTTCAGACCTAATTGTTGAGCAAACATTTGATGGATAATAGGCGACTTACTTTGAGCAATTGGGTTGCCAAATACGGTAAACTTTTTCACACCAGCCAATCTCGCGCATGTAAATAGTCGCTATATAACTCAGCTTCTTTACTATCTGGCTCTGGTTCAAAACTGTATTCCCACCTAGCCAAGGGAGGCATAGACATTAATATTGACTCAGTTCGGCCGCCAGTTTGCAAACCAAACAAGGTGCCTCTGTCGTAAACTAGATTAAACTCAACATAACGTCCGCGTCTGTATAGCTGAAAATCTCGCTCTTTTTCACCGTAACTGCATTCTTTACGTTTTTCGACAATGGGTACATAAGCTTCTAAAAAGCCATCTCCAACTGCTTGCATAAACTTAAAGCTTTTATCAAAGCCTTCTTGATTTAAATCATCAAAAAATAAGCCGCCTACCCCACGAGTTTCATCTCGATGTTTTAGATAGAAATATTCATCACACCATTTTTTGTATTTGGCATACACCTGCTCTCCAAAGGGGTCACAAAGTTTTTTAGCAACGCTATGCCAGTGCACCACATCTTCATAAAAAGGATAATAAGGTGTAAGGTCGAAACCTCCACCAAACCACCATACTGGCTTTTCGCCTGGTTTTTCAGCAATGAAAAATCGCACATTAGCGTGAGTAGTGGGAATAAAAGGATTATGAGGATGGATAACTAATGATACGCCTACAGCTTGAAAGCTGCGACCTGCTAACTCTGGCCTTGCTGCAGTTGCAGAAGCAGGTAACTCGCCACCGTATACGTGCGAAAAATTAACCCCTCCCTGCTCTATGACTTGACCACCAGTTAACACTCGAGTGCGACCGCCTCCGCCTAACTCTCTTTGCCACTCATCTTCAACAAAGCTGGCTTTGCCATCCACCAGCTCTAATGTTTGGCAAATGGTATCTTGTAACTTTAATAAATAGCTTTTTACAATTTCAATATCGGGCACAGCTGTTGAGTCCATTTAAGTATTGCCTCGAATTATTTGCCCCGTAATACCATGTCGAATAAGGCTAGGATTAGTTTCCCCTCCAAGCTCGCCATGCACCAAAAGCAGGCTTTTATTAAATTGTTGATATAACTGCTCGGAGTTTTTTGCAGGGTTTTCCCCTGATACGTTTGCGCTAGTAGAAACAATAGGCTTTTCGAGTAATTCGCAAAGCTCACAGACTACTGGGTGTTGACTCACTCGCACGGCAATAAATTCACTACCTCCGGTAATCCAATTAGGGGCAGATTTTGCGGCAGGTAATAACCACGTAATAGGGCCTGGCCAACTAGAAAATATTTCTGTGCGCTTATCCATAGGAATTTTTGCATCATTCACATAAGGCAATAATTGTGAGTAGCTTCTGGCAATTAAGATTAAACCTTTTTCTACTGGTCTATTTTTTAATGCTAAGAGCTTAGTGACCGCTTCTTGGTTATCAGGATCGCATCCTAAACCTAGTACCGCTTCTGTGGGGTAAGCAAAAACCTCACCCGCATTGAATTGCTCTACCAAGAGTTGGTTAAAGGTTAATTGTGTCATGTGATTTTTAATACAAAAAAAGAAGTGAAGTGTAATGCATGTTATTAGTCGGTAAAACCCTAGGGATTAATCTAACTTCATTTTATGCTGACATTTACGTACTGGGCATTGCAATATTGGCCCTTTAGCAGAGACTTTTTGCAACATAACCGGCCACTCACATTGTGGGCATACACGGCTAATAGGTGCAAAGTTTAGGGCATAATCACACTTAGGATAATTATCACAAGGATAAAAGTTTTTGCCATATTTGTTGGCTCGTTTAACCAGCTGACCATTTTTGCATTTTGGACATTCTACTGTGGCTTCGGTATTGGCTTTTTGTGATTGAATATAAGTGCATTCTGGAAAGTCACTACAACCAATAAAAAGCCCGTAGCGCCCTTTTTTGATCACCAGTTGTGCCTGACACAAAGGGCAATGAGAGCCCTCTATAACCTTTACCTCAGTATTTTCGTACTCATGTAAAGGTTTAGAATAGTCGCATTCTGGGTATTGGTTACACCCAATAAAAGCGCCAGACTTTCCACGCCTGATACTCAGCTTTCCATGACATTTTGGGCACGGACCAAAGTCTTCTAGGGCATTGTGCTCATGGCTAGAAAATAATGAGTTATCTATTTTAACCATGCTTGATATTGCTCAATTTAACAAAATCAATGAAGCGGCCCTTCGGGCTCTTCAAATAAGAGCTCTTCCATTTGCGCATAAGCATTTTCTTTACCTGGCACATTAAATAGCACCATCAACACTACCCACTTCATGTCTTCTAGGCAGAACTCTTTTGAATCGATTTCCATTACACGGTCAATCACCATTTCCCGAGTAATCGCATCCAATACATTTATTTGCTCTAAAAACATTAAGAACCCTCGGCATTGCACATCAAGACGCATTTCTTCGTCTTGGGTGTAAATTCGAGTAACAAAAGAAGTGGGTCCTTTGGCTAAGTAAGGATTGATGTCTGACTCTTGCAAGGCAGCAAGCTTTTCTAACCAAGATAAAGCTTTGTATATTTCATCGTGATGAAAACCGGCTCTTATTAGCTCATCTGTTAATTCGTCTTGGTCGACTCGAATTTCAGTTTCGCTATGAATAAAGTTTTCAAACAAATACATGAGGATATCGAACATATTATTTTTCCCCCAATTTTATGTAACCACCGTTAACAGTCGCTACTAAACCGCGCAATTCATATTCTAATAATTGTGACATAACCTCTGTTACATCTATGCCGCTGCGCTGCGCCACTATATCTAATGGCGTTACTTCAAAATCTACACTATCTAACAATCTATCGGTTGCCAAGCTTTGAGGCTGGTTTTTTTCTGTTTTAGGTGTTTTTTTTATGTTTGTTAAGATCAAATGTTCAAACTCTTCATTAATATCTGTAATTGTTGTGACCAACTTGGCACCTTGTTGAATTAAATGGTGGCATCCTGCTGATAACGGATTTTGGATACTTCCCGGGATCGCAAATACTTCTCTATTTTGTTCCATGGCATATTTAGCGGTAATTAACGACCCACTTTTAAGTGCTGCCTCTACAATTAAAGTGCCTAAGGTCAAGCCACTAATTATGCGATTGCGCCTTGGAAAAAACTCTGGCCTACTTTTAGTTTGAGGCGCAAATTCTGAAATTATCACTCCGTCGTTGGCCATAATCTCTTGGGCAAGACTGATATGGCGCTTAGGGTACAATTTATCAATAGCTGTACCTAAAACAGCTATAGTGGTTTTTTTTGCCAAGAGTGCACCTTGATGTGAGCATCCATCTATTCCAACTGCCATGCCACTGGTTATGGTCCATCCGCATTCTGCTAATTGACAGGCAAATTGTTTAGCTAAGGCTTTGCCACTTGGCGTAGGTGCTCTGCTTCCAACCATGGCAATTTGAGCCGCATTTAACTTTTGTGGATCGCCATAACCAAAAAGCAAAACTGGGGGGCTGCCTATTTGTTTAAGTAAACTCGGGTAGTAGGCATGATTAAAGGGCAAGATAAATCGCCCTGCTTTGTTATTTAGCCAAGCAAAACAACGTTCATTTAACTGCAGATCGGGTTTAGAAATAGCTTGAATTTGCGCTTGGTTAAAACCTAGTTGTAGTAGGCTAGCTTGAGAGCTGTGCCGCAACATATCTAAATTAATACCATGTTGCAGACTTAATTTTTCTAACTTAGCCACCGAAAAGTTAGGGATTTGGGCTAACAGCAAGGCATTTTCAATGTCTTGCTGCTTAAATGCCTTACTGTTTTTTTCAACATCCTGTTGCATAGCTAAATTCCCTCTTCAATAGGAGGGACAACTATGGTTTAGCGACTATCATCCCTCTTTTAATGACTTTAGCTGATTGTGTAATAAGTGCATAACTTGCTTGGTCAAAGGTTTTAAACACTATTACCTCACCCACCTTCATTGCAGGCTGATTGATTTCGTCACCTCGATTAAATGCACTGCGAACCATATTGGTTTCGCCTTCGTATTTAGGCTGTTGGCCGTCTATGATTCTAGGGCCTGGACTGTAAATTCCTAAAACAGTGCCAGCGGTCACTTGCTCGCTACCCAAATCAAGTATCACCACGTTATATTTACCTAATAGGTCGTGCTGTTCTAAATCACCAATAATAAAGCCTGATTGCTCAGTAGCTGCCTTTAGTTGAATATTTAACGGCTCTGATGAAGTGGCTGGAATAATTTTATCGCCACGCTTTATTTCCAACTTAGCTTCTTCAATTTTTAACAGGTTTTGTTGGCCAGCATCAACATCCACTAAGGTTGCTGAGGCAAGATGTCGAACCTGCAACCCAATAAAGTTGCCTTGCATGTCATAGATTTCGTTTTGTTTTCTAACGATTTGTAGATTTTTCTTAGTGCGTCTATTGGCTTTAGCCAGCACCAAATTGTCCGTTGAAAAGCGTACCGAGCCATTGTGATCACCTAATACATAGGGATAGCGCGCGTAATTTTGCTCAGACATGATCATCTCATTTTCAATGTATGGCTTTATTACCGACCAAGGTAAGGCAGGTATAGCTTGTCTTTGCTTTAACGACTTTTCACCCTCTGGAGACAGTTTTATTTCGGGCTTAACAACTTGCCTAACAAGCTCAATGACGGTTTCACCTTGGGCATTTTTGCTTAAGCGCAACTGATCGCCCGGATAAATAAGATGAGGATTGGTGATATGTACGTTATTACGCCATAACTCTGGCCATAACCAAGGTTTGTCTAGATACATATTTGAGATATCCCAAAGCGTATCCCCCTTTTTCACCACATACACTTGGGGAGCTGAGTCTTTCATTTTAATGCTATCAGCGAAACAAAATGCAGGTAGAAATACCAGTAAGGCCAAAAACCTCATATATTTATTGCTTGTCATTCTTCAGTTACCTTGATGCAGTCACTATTATGTTTTGTTTCCAATTAGGCTAGAATAGCGCAGGTAGAAAGATATTAAATAGTCGATTCTATTTGATCGTATAGTAAATAATACACAGATCAATTCTTATCACTGTAGCCTACAGTTAAGAAATGATTAAATGGTTCCTGAGCCCAAGGCTCATTATAGTTGAATATTAAAATGGCAATATTAGAAGTATTACGCTTTCCAGATGAAAGATTACGCACAGTAGCACAAGAAGTTAAGCAAGTTGACTCTTCAATTAGTAAATTAGTTGAGGATATGTTCGACACTATGAAAGAAGAAAACGGCATTGGTTTGGCCGCCACCCAAGTGAACGTACATAAACAAGTAGTGGTAATGGATGTATCAGAGGAACAAGACTCTCCACTGGTTTTTATTAACCCTAAAATCACCCATAAAGAAGGTAAAACTATTAGTGAAGAAGGCTGTTTATCTGTCCCTAATAACTTTGCTAAAGTCGAACGAGCGGAGAAAATCACAGTATCGGCCTTAAATAAACAAGGCGAAACCTTTACCTTAGATGCAGACGGTTTATTAGCTATTTGTATTCAGCATGAACTTGATCATTTAAAAGGTAAATTGTTTGTTGATTACTTATCCCCTTTAAAACGCCAAAGAATTAAAACTAAGCTTGAGAAAGAAGCTAGACTTGCGGCAAAAGGGTAATCAGTCTTGAATAAACCGTTGAAAATTGTTTTTGCTGGTACGCCAGAATTTGCCGCTTTACACCTTCAAGCCTTAATTCAATCTGAGCATCAGGTGGTTGCAGTTTACAGCCAACCCGATCGCCCAGCAGGAAGAGGCAAAAAATTACAAGCCAGTGCAGTAAAACAATTAGCGTTAGAGCATGATTTAGCTGTTTACCAACCCTCGACATTAAAAACACCTGAAGCGCAAAAGCAATTAGCTGAGCTTAATGCAGATATTATGGTTGTGGTTGCATATGGGTTAATTCTTCCTCTTAGCATACTTAATACTCTTAAGCTGGGCTGCCTTAATGTGCATGGCTCTTTATTGCCCAAGTGGCGAGGTGCTGCGCCCATTCAACGTTCGATTTGGGCAGGAGATAGCCAAACTGGTATTACAATTATGCAAATGGATGAAGGCTTAGATACAGGTGATATGCTGTTAAAACAGTCGCTTAATATTGAGCCTAACGATACCAGTGCTAGCCTTTACCAGAAGTTATCAGAAATTGGCCCCAAGGCATTATTGACGACTTTAGCTAAGTTAGACCAATTAACGCCAGAAAAACAAGATGATGCACAGGCCAGTTACGCTAAAAAGTTATCCAAGGAAGAAGCCCGAATTGATTGGACTTTACCTGCCGAACAATTACTTAGAAATATCCGTGCATTTAACCCCTGGCCAGTGGCTTATTTTGAAATAAATAACACACAAGTAAAGGTATATAGTGCAGAGGTGATTGATCACACAACGCAAAATTTGCCAGCAGGACAAATAATAACTGCAGACAAAACCGGTATTTTAGTCAATACCTCAAGCCAAGCCTTGTTATTAACTAAGGTACAATTACCAGGTAAAAAGCCAATGGCAGTTGCAGACATTTTAAATGGCAGAGCCGACTGGTTTGCCCAAGGTACCCAGTTACAATGAACTTTTCCTTATGACCCAAAAATCAAAGAGTCAGTCGCATAATTTACGTGCCATTGCCGCCAAAGTATTACATCAAATATTAGAAGAAGGCCAATCAGCAAGAGAGTGCCTACCCAAGGCACAAATCCCCCTAAAAGATCAAGATAAAGCTTGGTTACAAGAAATGGTTTATGGGGTATTACGGCATTTGCCAATCTTGCAATTTTGGCTTAGGCAACTACTAGATAAACCGCTGAAAAATCGCTTCAAGGTAATAGAGCATCTGATTATGTTGGGCTTTTACCAATTGAGTTTTAGTCGAGTTAGCCAGCATGCAGCAGTGTCAGAAACCGTTGCCGCTTGCCAAACACTAAATGCCATGAGCATGAAAGGCTTAGTCAATGCTATTTTGCGCACTTTTATTCGTGAAGAACTATCTTTACGAGAGCCGCCCAACGCGCAAATTGCTTCTGGATTACCCAAATGGCTATATAAAACCTTAGAAAAACACTATACCAATGGGCTTGCTGAACTATTAGAGAATATGCAAACCAAAGCCCCTATTTGGCTTAGGGTCAATCAAACTAAATTAAGCTTAGACAACTTCTGCCAAGCTTTGGATCAAGCAGGGATTGAATATAGTCTTTCAAAAACTCATCCCCATGCGGTTATTTTGTCTAAAGGATATGACATAACCAATATTCCAGGGTTTTCAGAAGGCTGGTTTGCGGTACAAGACGGAGCAGCACAATTAGCCGCGCATTATCTACAACCACAAGCTCAAGATAATATTTTAGATTGCTGTTCTGCCCCTGGCGGGAAGACCTGCCATATCATTGAACAACAACCTAATTTAAAACAAATACTCGCGCTTGAAATTGACAAGTCACGGGCTGAAAAAATTAAAGAAAACTTATTACGCTTATCTCACCAAGCTGAAATTGTCATAGGTGATGCCTGTACTCCCAGAAAATGGTGGGACAACACCCAATTTGATCGCATTTTGTTAGATGCTCCTTGTTCTGCAACAGGCATCATTCGTCGTCATCCAGATATTAAATGGTTACGTAAAGCAAAAGATATCCAAGTGTTAGTGGACCTACAAAGTCAAATTTTAGACACCATTTGGGGGCTATTAAAACCTGGCGGTACTATGCTTTATGCTACATGTTCTATTTTGCCAGAAGAAAATCATAAACAAATTAGTGACTTTTTGATGCGCACAGCCGATGCCGAACTCGACCTTAGTTTTGATAATGATGCGCAACACCCAGGCAAACAAATTTTACCGGGAGAGCAACAAATGGATGGCTTCTACTATGCCAGATTGCTAAAGTCTCATGGCTAAGGCATGCTTTTGACTATTAAACAGGCTTAAAGACCAAAAATGAAAATAATAATTCTTGGCGCTGGCCAAGTTGGCGCTACGTTAGCTGAAAATCTTGTGGGTGAGAAAAACGAAATCACCGTTATCGACGCCGATCCAGATACCCTTAGACATCTGCAAGATAGACTAGATTTGCAGGTTGTAGCTGGCATGGGTTCACACCCAGATGTACTTAAAAAAGCCGGTGCAGAAGATGCCGACATGTTGATTGCCGTAACCAATAGTGACGAAAGCAACATGATGGCTTGTCAGGTTGCCTATAGCTTATTTAAGACTCCAACCAAAATCGCAAGGGTTCGCTCAGAACAGTACATTATCTATCAAGAACAGTTATTTAAGCATCAAGATGTGCCTGTTGATCACTTAATCGCTCCAGAGCAATTAGTTACCCGAGCCATCAAACGCTTAATTGATTATCCGGGTGCATTACAGGTTGTAGAGTTTGCTGAAGGTAAAGCCAGCTTAGTAGCTGTAAAGGCTTATTATGGTGGTTTATTAGTAGGCCATGCTTTATCTACATTAAAAGAGCATATTCCTAATGTAGAAACCCGAGTTGCGGCTATTTATCGACGTGGCAAGCCAATTCGCCCACTTGGCACAACTATTATTGAAGCAGACGATGAAGTGTTTTTTATTGCCGCAACAAAACATATACGTGCGGTAATGAGTGAACTGCAAAAACTCGAGTCTAGCTATAAACGAATAATGATTGCTGGTGGAGGTTTGATTGGCGCAGGGTTGGCCAAGCTTTTAGAGCATAATCACAATGTAAAACTCATAGAGTACAGTCCAGAGCGAGCCAAATACCTTTCTGCTCACTTAGATAAAACCATAGTGTTCGCTGGTGATGCATCTGACCATGAATTACTCACCGAAGAAAATGTTGAACAAGTTGATGCTTTTATTGCGGTGACTAACGACGATGAAGCCAACATTATGTCGGCCATGTTAGCCAAACGCTTAGGCGCACAGAAGGCCATGGTATTAATTCAACGTGGTGCTTACGTTGACTTAGTACAAGGTGGCGAAATTGATATCGCATTTTCTCCTCAACAAGCCACTATTTCTGCGTTGCTTACACATGTTAGGCGTGGTGACATAGTCAACGTTTACTCCTTAAGACGTGGAGCGGCAGAAGCAATTGAGGCCATAGCCCATGGTGATGAACATACTTCTAAAGTAGTGGGACGTGAAATACGTAATATTAAATTACCACCAGGCACAACAATAGGCGCTGTGGTAAGGCGTGACGAAGTCATTATTGCCCACAGCGACACTGTAATCGAAGCCAATGACCATGTGATTCTGTTTTTAGTTGATAAGAAATTTATCAGTAACGTGGAAAAACTCTTCCAGCCTAGTGCGTTTTTCTTTGGTTAACTTAATTTTTATTTTTACCCAAGCTTAAACTTGTTAATAAAGCCAAACACTATTAAGAGTTTGGCTTTTTTATATTAGAGCTAAATTAATTTCGCCAAAAGGTGGGAGAGAATAACACTAACAAAGAAAAGATCTCTAAACGGCCAAACAACATAGCTAGGATTAACATCCATTTACCGCCATCGGTAACATCAGCATAAGTAGCCGAAACCTCACCTAGACCTGGGCCAAGATTATTTAAAGTAGCTGCGGTGGCACTAAATGCTGTTACATCATCCATGCCTGTGGCTATTAACCCCACCATAATAATCACAAAAACCATGGCATAAGCAGAAAAGAATCCCCACACTGCTTCTACAACCTTGTCTGGCAGTGCTCTATCAGCTAGTTTCACTGAATACACGGCTTTAGGGTGAATTAATCTGTCTACTTCACGTTTACCTTGTAAATACAGCAACAGCACCCGAATCACTTTTAAACCACCGCCAGTTGACCCAGCACAGCCACCTATAAAACTTGCGAAAATTAGCATAATAGGCAGAAAAATTGGCCAACTCGAAAAATCGGCCGTTGTAAAACCTGCTGTTGTACTAATAGAAACTGACTGAATAAGCGCCTGATCAAAAGCAATACTGGCATCGTCGTACCAACTAAATTGCATTAATACTGCAAAACAAATAACGACTAAGCTGGTTTGAATAATAAAAAATGCTTTTAACTCAGGATCAAAATAATAACCTTTTAAGGTTCTGCCACTGGCCGCTGCGTAATGTAAGGCAAAATTCAACGCCGCTATCCATAAAAACACCACACACACTAAATTCACACCAACACTGTCAAAGTGCCCCAAGCTAGCGTCGTAATTACTAAAGCCTCCTATGGCAATAGTTGAAAAGGCATGACATATGGCATCAAACCAATCCATGCCAACTAACCAAAATGCCACTGCGCAAGCTGTGGTTAAAGACAAATAGATATACCAAAGGTGTTTAGCTGTATCTGCTATTCGTGGCGTCATTTTAGAATCTTTAACTGGACCCGGTGTTTCAGCTCGATACAACTGCATGCCCCCTACCCCTAAAATAGGCAGAATGGCCACAGCTAAAACAATGATCCCCATACCACCTAACCATTGTAATTGCTGGCGATAGAACTGTATGGCTTTAGGTAAGTAGTCGATACCTTCAATGACTGTGGCACCTGTAGTGGTTAAGCCAGAAAAAGACTCAAAAAATGCGTCTGTGGTCGACATTTGTGGTTGTTCTAAAAATAGAAAAGGCAAAGCCCCAAAGCTGGCCAGTACTGTCCAAAACAGCACCACTATTAAAAACCCTTCTTTGGCTCTTAAGTCGTAACGAAAATTTCTATTGGGATACCAAAT
The DNA here is from genome assembly GCF_052983255.1 of Paraglaciecola aestuariivivens. Classification (NCBI taxonomy): domain Bacteria; kingdom Pseudomonadati; phylum Pseudomonadota; class Gammaproteobacteria; order Alteromonadales; family Alteromonadaceae; genus Paraglaciecola; species Paraglaciecola aestuariivivens. Next base: position 12,574 of record NZ_JBRKBA010000006.1, read on the forward strand.
GAATAAGCCTGTCACTAAACACAACAAAAATGCCATTAAAAAAGGCAAACCACTGCCGTCTTGGTAAATAACCGAAACAACGGCTGGTGGGATCATTGTGACACTAAAAAGTGCAACCAATAACCCTAATATACGAATGATGGTGCGGTATTGCATAGCCTACCTTTGGCCTATTATAAAAAAGCACACAAGGATGTTGTGTTGCTAGGTCCAGTTGTTAAATCAACTTAAACCTTTAGATTCATATCTTTTATTTTAAACGCCTTTTGTTATTAAAATTAAGCATTTAAATAAAATAAATAAGATTGAATTAACAAGATAACAGAAACCGCAGGATTACAGGCAGATTTTATCGGCAATTAAAAAAGAATAATGCTTGAAAAACCTAGTTTGTTAGCGCCAACTAACTAAAGTTATTAATGACGGAAGTAAATCTAGCTACAGCTCAGTAAATTCAATGCATATACTTTTTTGTTAGATTTTAAAGAAAAATAGAGTCTAAAAATTTTAAAAATTCACTATGATCATGGGATTAAAATGTGTATCTTCTTGTCTGCAAATTTAGTCTGTATTGCATCTGTAAAATCTTTATCCACATTTAAAAAATTTAACTAATTCACGTTAAACGCCAGTTTTGATTCAGCTCAAGGCCCTGTTTTATATGGTTTTGATTGAACACCCAACTTACAAGCCTATTATTTTTCCCATTAAAATGTAATTTTATCTACACAGTTATCCACAGCTTACACAATATCGGCAATTAAAAATGATTTCTTTAAATAATTCATTCTCTTACAATGACTCAAACTCCAATATTTAGGCCCTAAACATGACATCTACCTCCCCTTTAGTTTCAAATCCTCTCGTTTTAGTAGATGGTTCTTCGTATTTATTTCGGGCATACCACGTTCCTTACTTGCAAGCCCTAATGACATCAAAAGGTCAGCCAACCGGTGCCATTACAGGCGTGTTAAATATGATAAAAAGCCTGCAAAAGGACTACCCCAATGGCAACATAGTGGTGGTCTTTGATGCTAAGGGCAAAACCTTTAGAAATGATTTGTATCCAGAATACAAAGCTAATCGCCCTCCTATGCCAGATGACTTACGCTCTCAAATTGCACCATTGCATGAAATAATTCAGGCAATGGGATTACCCTTTTTAGTTATTGAAGGAGTTGAAGCTGACGATGTGATTGGCACCTTAGCCAATCAGGCGTCAAGCCTAGGCATGGAAACTGTCATATCTACTGGAGACAAAGATATGGCACAACTTGTAACTCCCCATGTTCGACTTATCAATACCATGACCAAAGTCGAGCTAGATGAAGCAGGTGTAGTAGAAAAGTTTGGTGTTAAACCAGAGCAAATTATCGATTATTTAGCTCTAATGGGCGACAAGGTCGATAACATTCCTGGGGTAGATAAGTGTGGCCCTAAAACGGCTGCTAAATGGTTAGCAGAACATGGCACCTTAGAAAATGTGATTAAAAATGCCGATAAAGTTAAAGGAAAAATTGGTGAGCATTTACGTAATGCCATTGACCATTTACCTCTGTCACACGAATTAGCCACTATAAAGTTGGATGTTGATTTACCAGTAAAAGTACAAGATATTCAAGCAACTGAAGCAGATTACGACAAACTACTTAGTTTAAGTCAGCAATTTGAATTAAAGCGCTTATTAACTGAAACCCAACAAAAACAAGCCAAAACAGGCAATCAATCAGACTCAGAATTAACCCAAGATACTGAGCAAGCACCTGTAGAGAAAAATTACCAAACCATTTTAACTCAAGCAGATTTTGAACTGTGGCTAGACAAGTTAAAGAATGCCGACCTATTTGCGATTGATACCGAAACCACCAGTTTAAATTATATGGAGGCAGAACTGGTTGGGCTGTCATTTGCTGTCAAAGCTGGCGAAGCCGCCTATTTGCCTGTTGCACACGACTATTTAGATGCGCCAGAACAATTAGATCGCGATCAGGTTTTAGCTTTATTAAAACCAATACTTGAAGATCCCAAGATAAAAAAAGTAGGCCAGCACTTAAAGTACGACAAAAATGTGTTAGCTAATTACCAAATTAACCTACAGGGCGTAGCATACGACACTATGCTCGAGTCATACGTTTATAATAGTGTGGCAACTCGCCACGATATGGACAGTTTGGCTTCTACCTACCTAAATACCGATACTATTCATTTTGAAGATATAGCCGGCAAAGGGGCAAAGCAACTTACCTTTAACCAAATAGAGTTAGATAAAGCGGCTCCCTATGCAGCAGAAGATGCTGACATAACCTTGTCTTTGCATCACAAGTTATGGGAAAAAATGGCAACGGAAAAAGATCTCGTGAAAGTCTTTGAAGAGATTGAACTGCCTTTAAGTTCGGTATTAGCCAAAATGGAACAATTTGGGGTGTTAATTGATAGCCAACAACTTGCTCAACAAAGCCAAGACTTAGCTGCACGAATACTAGAACTAGAAAAGGCAGTACACCAACTTGCTGGTGAAGAGTTTAATTTAGGTTCGCCTAAGCAACTGCAAGAAATTTTGTATAACAAGATGAACCTACCGGTGTTAAAGAAAACCCCTAAAGGGGCACCTTCAACAGCTGAAGAAGTATTACAAGAATTAGCGAATGACTACCCTTTGCCAAAAATGCTGATGGAATATAGGGGTCTGAGCAAACTAAAAAATACCTATACAGATAAACTGCCTAAAATGATTAATGCCCGAACTGGGCGAGTGCATACCTCGTACCATCAAGCTATTGCAGCAACAGGTAGATTATCTTCAACCGATCCAAATTTACAAAACATACCTATTCGAACCCCAGAAGGTCGCAGAGTAAGGCAAGCCTTTGTCGCAAGGCCAGGCTATAAAATTGTTGCTGCTGACTATTCGCAAATCGAATTACGAATAATGGCGCATTTGTCTGCAGATGAAGGCTTATTAAAAGCATTTTTATCTGGAAAAGACATTCATACCGCTACGGCTTCTGAAGTGTTTGATACGCCCATTGAAACTGTCACTACAGACCAACGTAGAAACGCCAAAGCTATTAACTTTGGTTTAATTTATGGCATGTCAGCTTTTGGATTATCAAAACAACTGAACATTTCTCGCCATGACGCCCAAAGCTATATGAACTTATATTTTGAACGATATCCTTCGGTTTTAACCTACATGGAAGACACCCGTAAAAAAGCCCAAGAACAAGGTTACGTTTCAACCGTCTTTGGAAGACGCTTATATTTACCTGAAATTAATTCAAGCAATGGTATGCGACGTAAGGGCGCAGAACGAGCTGCAATTAATGCTCCTATGCAGGGAACTGCAGCAGATATTATTAAAAAAGCCATGTTAGCGGTTGACGCTTGGATCGACACCCTTGCCACTGATGAAGTTAGAATGATAATGCAGGTTCACGACGAATTAGTGTTTGAAATTAAACAAGAAAAATTAGCCGAATACCAAGCTAAGATCATTCAACTAATGGAGCAAGCGGTGCAATTAGATGTGCCTCTTATTGTAGAAGCTGGGGTAGGTGAAAACTGGGATGAAGCGCATTAGAAAAAATTATTTTAAAAAAATTTTTGATCACACTGAACTTTAGCCAAGGCAGAAGCTCTTACTTATAGTTTATGTGTGTCTCTATGTGTTTACCCCACTCTTTAGTGGGTTTTTTTTTATCTAAATTAACGCGTTTACAAGCCAAACCACTGATCAAGTTTTAGCTGAAGTTTATCTAAGCCAATGCCATTTAACGATGAAAATGCTTCAACTGTTACGTCTCCACAAAATGCCATTGCCGCTTCCCTTGCCATCAACAATTGACTCTTACGTTTGCCCGACTTTAATTTATCAGCCTTAGTTAACAGCGCAAGTACAGGTAAATCTGCAGCAACAGCCCAGTGAATAAGCTCTTGATCTAAGTCTTTGAACGGATGGCGAATGTCCATTAATACTACTAAGCCTTTAATACTTTCGCGTTTTTGCAGATATTCTCCCAAAGACTTTTGCCATTTTTGTTTAATGGCCAACGGCACTTGAGCAAATCCATATCCAGGTAAATCCACCAATCTGCGGCTTTCATCTAATTGAAAAACATTAATAAGTTGAGTTCTACCCGGTGTTTTACTGGTTCTAGCAAGGCTTTTTTGCCTAGTTAACTTATTTAATGCACTCGACTTGCCCGCATTAGAACGTCCAGCAAAAGCAATTTCGATTCCTTCATCTGGGCCTAAATGGGTAATGTCGGGAGCACTAATGCTGAATTTTACTTGACTATAATGGCTCACATTAGCTCCAATGCTATTAACATAATAAAATTTAAATTGACTATAGAAGCCATTATATCAGGCTTTAAGTGTTCTAAAATGAGTTTAATTTTGGATAAAAATACAAGTTATCTAATGAATTTATTTTACTGTTCGCGTATTTGTGTAAAATACTGAATTAATAGTCAAAGAATAGCCAACTAATCAATTGCTTAATGAGATAATGATGAAAAATATAGGTCTGCTAATTTGTTTGTTTTTTGGTGCCAACGCTACAGCGTTAGCGCAAGGTGATGTTGAACAAGGTAAAGCTAAATCTGTTACTTGTGCCGCATGTCATGGTGCAGATGGTAACAGTGCCATTGCGATGAATCCCAAATTGGCGGGACAACACGCTAATTATCTTGTTAAACAATTAAATGAGTTTAAGTTAGCCAGCCAAACAGGTGGCAAAGAAGGTAGAAACAACGCAGTGATGAATGGCATGGCCGCAGCACTTAGCGAGCAAGACATTCAAGATCTTGCGGCATACTTTGCAGCTCAAACCCCTACTGAAGGCGCTGCTTCTGAAGAATTTATTGCGCTAGGCACAAAGCTCTACACTGGCGGTGATTTAGAGCGTGGAATAACAGCTTGTATCGCTTGTCATGGCCCCAAAGGTAACGGCACTAGCTTGTCTGGATTCCCAGATATTAGCGGGCAACACGCAGAATATATTGCCAGCCAACTTAAAGCGTTTCGTTCGGGTGACAGAGCAAACTCTATTAATGGCATGATGGCTGATATTGCCAAAAGAATGACTGACGAAGATATTGAAGCAATCTCTAGCTATGTTGCTGGGCTTCACTAAGGGTTAATTTACTAACCCTAACTGAAAATCAATCAGTTCAACTGTTTAAAAAATGAGCAGTTTAATGTTATTTTTAAATTTTCAATTGTAAATAAGTTGTAAATTTATTTTTTTGCTGTATTCTCTCGTGCAAATAAAAACAAAAGGGAAGCGCAAGCAGCCGCTTGTCAGGGAAGAAGAACTTAACCCTAGGGTTATTTTCCTTTTAAAGCTTCTTGGGAAAGCTACGGACGATTAATAAAGTATCAGGACGATCAAAAATAATAAAAAAAGTCTTCGTAAAAAATAAGAATAAGTGAAGATATACGGAAGACCATTGTTTAGGACGAACAAAAAATTGGGAGAAGTGTCACAGACACTCTGATCTACGAAAAAGCGATATTATTATCGCTTTTTTTCTGTCTAAAATTCACTGTTATCCCCCTGTATAGGTAAAACTAAGGTAGAATCACGCCAATTATTAAGCACTCCATAGGTGATTTATGCCCAGGCAAAAGAAATCTCGAAAAGTTGGTAAAATAGGCGTAGTCAAAAGCTCCTCAAATAAACGTAAACCAACAGAAAAACGCGTTAAAAAACCACTAGGTAAACCAGCTGGTAGTCGTAATAGCGAAGCCTTAACAACTGCTAAAACTGACACTCAAAAAGTAAACAAAGATCCAAGGCACGGAAGTAAGAAACCTGTAGACCTAATCAAAGCCGATACAGTAGATAAAAAAACCAATAAAGCGCCCAAACAATACTTTTCGCCTAAACAAGAATTGGCCGCCATAGAAAAAGATCAACGTTTGGCGCAACTTTTAGACATGCTTGATATTGGCAAAACAGTATCCAGAGATGAACAAAAATATGTTGAGCAGAAATTAGCTAGACACAAAGAGTTGTGCGATTTGTTAGGGATAAGTGATGATCCTGAAGAAAGCTCTGAGTCAAAAGCACAATCAGACGATTTATTTTCAGAGTTAGACGCCCTTGATATTAACGATTTTAAAGATTAATTAACTAGTAACATGATAAAAACTTTACTTTTACTTGCGGCAATATTGATTATTGCCGCACTGTCGTTTTATGCAGGCTCCTTATTATTTAAGCTAAGAAACCAAAACCGCTTAAGAGCCCTAAAGACGCAAAAAAGAATTGCCAATATTACTGAAAGTATTCAAACCATAGCTAGTGCAGTTGATCAACAACAATGTAACTTATCTGAAGGCTGCATTAGAATATTTCACCTTTTAGAAAGTTTACCCGTCATTAATAAACCCGATTTTTCCCTGCAATTTAAAGGGGTGTATCAGTTATACCAAGAAGTTAAATCTCTCCCAACCCATGAAGCTAGAAAACAGCAGACTAAAGCAGAAAGGTTTAAACAAGATTTGCACAGAGAAGCCTTAGAAGCTGAACTAGAAACGCAAATTTTAGCAGACATGCAGCGCTTAAAATCTTTTGATATACAGGCATTAGTTTAATCCAGCTGTTAGTTGCGCATTTTAAAAGCTGGTAATTTTAACTTATTCTCCCCTGTCACTTTATACAAATGCTCAGATAGTCTTAGTACAGGCATTAAAATGGCGTTTAAATCACCTGTAGCCCTACATTGCAAGTGAGACTACAGGTATACTAGCTGACATTTTTTGATGATATTAAACAATAGGCAAGGTCTAGCCTGAAAGAGGAAATGCTAAAGCATATGCAGAATTTTGATTGTAAGACATTTCAAGGTCTCATTTTTGCGCTTCAAGATTATTGGGCGCGTCAAGGTTGCGTTATTATTCAACCACTAGATTTAGAAGTAGGTGCTGGTACTTTTCACCCCATGACGTTTTTGCGCTCTATTGGTCCAGAGCCTATTAGTAGTGCCTATGTACAGCCTTGCAGACGACCAACTGATGGTCGTTATGGCGAAAACCCAAATCGCTTGCAGCATTATTATCAGTTTCAGGTCATGCTGAAACCCTCTCCAGACAATATCCAAGAATTGTTTTTAGGCTCTTTAAAAGAACTTGGATTTGACCCCTTAGTGCATGATATTCGCTTTGTAGAAGACAACTGGGAGTCTCCTACTTTAGGCGCCTGGGGTTTAGGTTGGGAAGTTTGGCTTAATGGTATGGAAGTCACACAGTTTACCTATTTCCAGCAAGTAGGTGGGCTTGAATGTACACCTGTTACCGGAGAAATCACCTACGGCCTAGAACGCCTTGCTATGTACATTCAAGGTGTAGATAGCATTTATGATTTGGTTTGGACAGATGGACCTATGGGTAAAGTCACTTACGGTGATGTTTTCCATCAAAACGAGGTAGAGCAATCTGCCTATAATTTTGAACATGCTGATGTTGAAGCGTTGTTTGCGACTTTTGATCAATGCGAAACAGATAGTAAAAAGTTGATTGAAGCCAATTTACCGCTACCCGCATACGAGCAAGTGATGAAAGCATCCCATGCATTTAATCTGTTAGATGCTAGACACGCAATTTCTGTGACTGAACGTCAAAGATATATATTGCGAGTTAGGACACTTTCTAAGGCCTGTGCGCAAGCGTATTACGATGCACGGGAGTCTCTAGGCTTTCCATTATGTAAAAAGGAGCAGTAGGCCATGCGTCAGGATAATTTATTAATAGAAATTGGAACCGAAGAGTTACCTCCTAAATCCCTTGCCAAGTTAGCCGTTGCTTTTAAAGAGAACATTGAAGCTGGCTTTAAAGACAATGACTTGGCCTTTAAACAAGTTAATTGGTATGCATCGCCACGTCGATTAGCAGTTTTAGTTGAAGGCTTAGCCGAATTTCAAGCCGATAAAGACGTTGAAAAACGCGGACCGGCGGTAACAGCCGCGTTTGATCAAGATGGCAATCCAACAAAGGCTGCTCAAGGTTGGGCTAAGTCTAATGGCATAGAAGTGAGTCAAGCCGAGCGCTTAGTCACTGATAAAGGCGAATGGTTATTATACAAAGCTCAAGTAAAAGGCCAGGCCATTAAGCAATTAATGGCTGGTTTAGTAGAGCAAGCGTTAAAATCTCTGCCTATTCCTAAACCTATGCGTTGGGGTGCCAAAACCACTCAGTTTATCCGTCCTATACATACAGTGACTATATTGTATGGCACCGACTTAATTACCGGTAAAGTATTAGGGGTTGAGTCTGCAAGATTGATTAGAGGTCACAGGTTTCATACAGATAAAGCCATAGAATTAGCTTCTGCTGATGCGTATTTAGCCACTCTAGAGCAAGCTTATGTCATAGCCGACCATAGCAAACGTAAAGCGCTAATTCAGCAGCAAGTAAACCAAGCAGCTGAGTCTGAATCAGCTACTGCAGATTTAACTGAAGAGTTATTAGATGAAGTCGCATCTCTAGTAGAATGGCCACAGGCTTTAATTGCAAATTTTGATGATGCATTTTTAGCTGTTCCAAAAGAAGCCCTTATTTACACTATGAAGGATGACCAAAAGTATATTCCTTTATTAGATCAGGACGGCCAACTTAAATCACGTTTTATCTTTATCACTAATATCGAAAGTAAAGATCCGGCTACTATCATTAGTGGAAACGAAAAAGTTATCCGCCCTCGCCTAGCTGATGCAGAGTTTTTCTTTAACGCAGATAAAAAACATACCCTTGAATCACGATTAGAAAGCCTGAAAACCATTTTGTTCCAAAAGCAATTAGGTACAGTGTTTGAAAAATCACAACGTATTGCCAAGGTTGCAGAGCAAATTGCAAAGATGCTCGATGCCGATCAAGTAGCCGCGCATAGAGCAGGTTTGTTATGTAAAACTGACCTAATGACAAATATGGTGATGGAATTTCCAGATGTGCAAGGTGTAATGGGCATGCATTACGCTCGAATAGATGGCGAAGCCGAATCTGTCGCCCTGGCGCAAAATGAAAAATATATGCCGCGCTTTGCCGGTGATCAATTACCCTCAAATGAAGTCAGTATTTGTGTTGCCCTAGCTGACAAAATTGACACTCTAGTCGGTATTTTTGGTATTGGACAAATTCCAAAAGGCGATAAAGACCCATTTGCCCTTAGACGAGCTGCCATAGGTTTGTTGCGCATTATAGTTGAGAAAGGCTTGCCTTTAGATCTAAACTTGTTAGTTCAAGCTTCTATTACAACATTTGACGACAAAATTAAAAACGACGGTTTACAAGCTAAAGTAGTGGACTTTATTTTAGCCCGCTTTAAAGCTTGGTACGCTGAACAAGGCGTATCTGCAGAAGTGGTACAAGCTGTGGCTATTAATCGCCCTACTCGACCAGCAGATTTTGCAGCACGAGTTGAAGCGGTTAAGTCTTTTAGTAGTTTAGATGCAGCAGAGCCTTTAGCAGCAGCCAATAAACGTGTAGCTAACATTCTGGCTAAGAATAAAGTAACAGCGGCCACACCACTAAATAGCAGCCTATTTAGTGAGCCAGCTGAAATTGCCCTAGCAAGTCGATTAGAAGCTATAGAAGAGCGTTTAGCGCCTGTATTGAACGAATCTGATTACACTCAAGCCTTGCAAATTTTAGCTGAATTAAAGCAGCCAATAGATGACTTTTTTGAAAACGTAATGGTTATAGTGGACGATGAAAGCATTAAGCAAAATCGACTTAGCTTGTTATCAAGATTGCGCACTTTGTTTTTATGTTGTGCTGATATATCGGTGTTAAGTTAATAACTGTGAGTGTGTGAAATAGATGAAAACTCGATTAACCCTACCCTTGGTTTTTGTTGTTAGCCTACTAAGTGGTTGTGCATCAAATGTTATAGACAATCTAATTAGTGAACAAGATTATGATGGTTTGTATCTACGTGGCGTATTCACTTGGTGGGAAGCAGACGAAAAATACAAACTAGTAGAAGTGTCGTCACAACTTTATGCAACACAAATTGCTTTAATTGCTGATGGTCAGCCTTATGATTTTAAGTTTGCTGATGAAAACTGGACACCAGGTATGAATTGCGGTTATGCCAATAACTCCTCAAGAATAGTCACTGAAGACGACTTGGTCAGTGCAGACTGCGATACTGTCGATCAAAACTTTCGTTTTACTCCTCAAGAGTCTGGTACTTTTGAGTTTAGTATAGACTTCAATGGTTTTGGTTCACCTAAAGTTTTAGTTAAACGTCTAACTGATTGATTTTTAAGAACTAAATAAAAAGGCCGCTAAGTTAGCGGCCTTTTTTATGGTTACTAAAACCTATACATCTAAGTTAGCCACTTTAAGGGCATTTTCTTCAATAAAGGCTCGTCTTGGCTCTACATGATCTCCCATTAAAGTAGTAAATAGTTGATCAGCACCTATGGCGTCTTCAATGGTAACTTGTAGCATACGTCTGGTTGAAGGATCCATGGTGGTTTCCCACAACTGGCCTGGATTCATTTCACCTAGTCCTTTATAGCGTTGTATGTATTGACCACGTTTAGACTCAGCCATTAACCAGTCAAGCGCTTCAGCAAAGGAACTAACAGGCTTAGTTTTATCATTACGTTGAACATAACCGCCTTCTTCAATTAAACCATTAATAGCTTGGTTTAGTTCTTTTATGCGCTTGTATTCATTTGAATCGATAAATTCTTTATCAATACTATATTCAGTATCAATACCATGCAGTCTAATAATAATAGTCACATACCAATTATTACGTTCAGAATTGTGACGTATTTCGTAGGAATAAGTAGCACCACTAATTTCATCGGCAGTTAAACCTTGAGTAAATTCTTGGGCAAAACTTTCCAATTTTGCTTGGTCATTTACGTCAGCTACATCTAAGGTATTGCTATAAACAAGTTTGTTAAGAATAACCTCAGGCATCAATCGACTAATGCGCCCAATCATAGATACAGTAGTTTGATATTGTTTAACTAAGCTTTCTAAAGCTACACCTGAGATTCCAGGTGCATCTGCATTTACATGTAAAGAAGCGTTATCTAAGGCAATTGAAGTTAAATACTTAATTAACGAATCATCATCTTTTAAGTACTGCTCAGTTTTACCTTTTTTGGTTTTATATAAAGGTGGTTGAGCAATATAGATAAAACCACGCTCAATAACTTCAGGCATTTGTCTGTAGAAAAAGGTCAGCAACAGAGTACGAATGTGCGATCCATCAACATCAGCATCGGTCATGATGATGATTCTATGGTAGCGCAATTTTTCTGGGTCGTATTCGTCACGGCCAATACCACAACCTAATGCAGTTATTAGGGTTGCCACTTCTTGAGAAGAAAGCATTTTATCAAAACGGGCTTTCTCAACATTTAAAATTTTACCTTTAAGTGGCAAGATGGCTTGGTTCTTACGGTTTCTTCCCTGCTTGGCTGATCCGCCAGCAGAGTCCCCTTCCACTATATATAGTTCAGAAAGCGCTGGATCTTTCTCTTGGCAATCAGCCAATTTACCAGGCAAACCAGCAATATCTAATGCACCTTTACGGCGGGTCATTTCTCTAGCTTTACGAGCAGCTTCACGCGCACGGGCTGCATCAACAATTTTCATTATGATGTTTTTAGCTACAGCTGGGTTTTCAATTAGGTATTCTGCTAATTTTTCACCCATAGCCTGTTCAACCGCAGACTTAACTTCAGATGAAACAAGTTTATCTTTGGTTTGAGAAGAGAATTTAGGGTCAGGTACTTTCACAGAAATTACCGCAGTTAAACCTTCACGTGCATCATCACCACTAGCTGATACATCAACGGCATTTTTACCTTTGCCTTTATTTAAACCTTCAGACGACATGTAATTATTTAGAGTTCGGGTAAGTGCCCCTCTAAATCCACTTAAATGGGTACCACCATCGCGCTGAGGAATATTGTTGGTAAAACACAATATTTGCTCTTTGTAAGAGTCATTCCATTGCATGGCCACTTCAACAATAATGCCGTCATCTTTCTCAAGGGAGAAGTAAAAGATTTCTTCATTTACTGGGGTTTTATTTAGATTTAAATAATCAACAAAGGCTTTAATACCACCTTCAAAGAAAAAGTGCTCTTGCTTGTCTTCTTCGCGCTCATCCATAATGCGAATAGAAACACCAGAGTTCAAGAAAGAAAGTTCTCGAATACGTTTAACCAGAATATCAAAATGGAAAGTAATGTCAGAGAATATTGTGCTGCTTGGCCAGAATCTTACTTCTGTTCCAGACTCAGTAGAATCACCCACTACTGCGAGTGGCGCTTTAGGTACACCTAAATGATATTCTTGCTCATGCACCTTGCCTTCACGTCTAACCGTTAAAATAAGCTTATCACTTAGGGCGTTTACAACAGAAACACCAACACCGTGCAAACCACCAGAAACTTTATAACCAGAGTCTTCTCCACCGAATTTACCACCGGCATGTAGAACAGTCATAATTACTTCTGCTGCCGACACCCCTTCTTCTGGGTGAATAGCTGTAGGTATTCCACGTCCGTTATCCTTTACAGAAACAGAGCCATCTAAATGGATTTTAACCACAATGTCGCTACAGTGTCCTGCAAGCGCTTCATCGATCGAGTTATCTAGAATTTCAAAAACCATATGGTGTAGACCCGAACCATCATCGGTATCACCAATATACATTCCTGGCCTTTTTCTAACGGCATCAAGTCCTTTTAGTACTTTAATACTCGACGAGTCATAAACATTTTCTTCTGCCATTTAATTAAATCTCCTCTCTCACCTGGCCATGTTCCACGTGAAACACTTTTTTATCGTTATTGTTAGCCAAAAAACCCAGCTGTTTTTCATCTATAGCGGTGACAAACAATTGAGTATCAGCAGTGTTTAACTTTGAAATAAACACCTTTCTTTTATCTTCATCTAATTCAGCTCCAACATCGTCTAATAAAAAAATTGACGACTTAGAAGTTCGAGCATGGAAATATTGTGTTTGAGCTAATTGCATTGCTGCTACTAACATTCTTAGTTGACCTCGTGATAAAACCTCATGCGCATTAATGCCTTGAGTTTTTATTCGGAGTTCAGCCTTATGTGGCCCTACACTTAAGAATCCATTTTTTCTATCTTTTTGACTATTTTTTAAAATCGACTCAGCTAATTCAAAGTCTTTTTCCCATCCCCTATAATACGTAATTTCGAAGGAAAACTCAGGTAAAAATTCGTTTAAATTCGCTTTAATTAGCCCTATAAGGCTGTCTTTTAAGATATTTTCTCTAAAGGCACATATACTAGTGCCTTTTTGGTTTAACTGCTCATACCAATATCCTAGCGCCTGCTCTGATGGTTTGGTTTTATACAGTGCATTTATCTGTTTAAGGCTTTTTGCATAAACTTGAAAGTCTAAATTAAAAGACTGTTCCACGTGAAACAACAACCAATCTAAGTAGCGTCTTCTTAACTTAGGTGCACCTAACAGCAAGTCCGAACTCTGTGGGGTAAAAATTTGAATGGGCAAATGACTAACTAAATCTGTCGCCCTCTTTGATTTTGTGCCGTCTACATTCACCATGCAAGTATCAGAAATAGAGCGACTAATACCTAGCTTTTTAACAACCTTATCATTAGTGGTGGCATGACAAAAAACAGTAAACTCGTTCTTATCACGCTGAATTACGTTTTTGTGCTTTAACGTGCGAAATGACCGAGCAAATCCTAAATAATGTAACGCTTCTAAAATAGAAGACTTACCACTGCCGTTTTCACCAAAAAAAATATTTAAATTACTATGTGGAAAAAACGACAGATGTTCAATATTTCTAAATTGCTTAATCTGGACTTGGTCCAGTTTCATATTTGACTTAACTTCTTATTAAGACTAATTAAAGTCTCATTGGCATAATGACATACAAAGCTGAATCATCTTTTGCATCTTCTATAAGCGCACTACTATTTGAATCAGCAAGGGTGATACGAACATCTTCACAGTTTAGACCATTCATTACATCGATAAGGTAAGCTACATTAAAACCAATTTCTAAACTGTCGCCCTGATAATCAACATCAACAATTTCCTCAGCTTCTTCTTGCTCAGGATTATTTGCGGTAATTTTCAGCTCAGCATTGGAAAGATTTAACCTTACCCCTCTAAACTTTTCATTAGATAAAATAGAGGCGCGAGAAAAAGCATGCTTAAGCACATCTTTGCTCGACTCAATTTTCTTATCACCATCTTTAGGTAAAACACGTCTGTAGTCTGGAAATCTTCCGTCTACTAATTTACTGGTAAAAATAAAATCAGTTGAAAAAATACGTATGTGATTAGAACCAACCTGCACTTTAACTAACTTATCGTTATCTTCAATTAAGCGAATAATTTCTAACACACCTTTACGTGGAATAATAACCTGTCTATTGGCTAAAGTTGCGCCTTCGTAATTCATTCTACATAAAGCTAATCTGTGTCCATCTGTAGCAACAGTTCGAATGAGATTATCTTCTGTTTCTAAAGACATACCATTTAAATAATACCGTACGTCTTGTTGGGCCATACAAAAATGCGTGCTATCTATCAAACGTTTAAGATCTGATTGTTGGATCTCAAATTCTAATTCACCCTGCCAATCTTCAAGATTAGGGTAATCTTCTGCTGATAAAGTCGACAGACTATATTTACTGCGCCCTGAACGCAGTAAGGCCTTATTCGCATCTACACTAAATTCAATATTACTGCCGTCATTTAAACCACGTACAATATCTAGTAGTTTTTTTGCTGGAACTGTAATTTCACCTTCAACAAAATCACCACTTAATGTCACATTAGAAATCAACTCTACTTCTAGATCAGTACCTGTTAGCCATAGTGAGTTATCACTAACTTTAATCAGTACATTAGACAATATCGGTAATGTATGACGACGCTCTACCGCGCCTGATACTAGTTGAAGTGGTTGTAAGAAGTTTTCCCTACTTATGCTAAATTTCATCTTTTTACTCGTGAATTTTTATGAAGATAGTGTTCGAATTAAGTTCTGATAGTCTTCTTTTATATCATGACTTTCTTCCCTTAGCTGTACTATTTTTCGACAGGCGTGTAATACAGTAGTGTGATCTCGCCCACCAAATGCATCACCTATTTCTGGCAAACTGTGATTGGTTAATTCTTTGGCTAATGCCATGGCCATTTGTCTTGGACGTGCAACACTACGGCTGCGCCTTTTAGACAAGATATCGGCCATCTTTATTTTATAGTATTCAGCCACGGTTTTTTGAATGTTATCAATAGTGACTAACTTTTCTTGTAGGGCTAATAAATCTCTTAAAGCTTCGCGCACAAAATCAATAGTAATGGGTCTACCGGTAAAGTTAGCATTAGCAATTACCCTATTCAGCGCACCTTCTAATTCACGAACATTAGAGCGTAAACGCTTGGCGATAAAAAAGGCCACTTCATCTGGTAAAAATATCTTATTTTCTACTGCTTTACGCATCAAAATCGCTACGCGCGTTTCAAGCTCTGGCGGCTCAATGGCTATAGTTAAGCCCCAACCAAAGCGAGATTTTAATCTGTCTTCTACCCCATCTATTTCTTTTGGATAGCGGTCAGAGGTTAAAATAATTTGCTGATTACCTTCTAACAAAGCATTAAAGGTATGGAAAAACTCTTCTTGAGAGCGTTCTTTATTGGCAAAAAATTGAATGTCATCAATAAGTAACGCATCCACAGAACGATAATAACGTTTAAATTCTTCAATCGCGTTATTTTGTAATGCCTTAACCATATCTTGCACAAATCTTTCAGAATGCATGTACACAACAGTGGCATTCTTCTTTTTATCCATAATGCCATTACCCACAGCGTGCAATAAGTGGGTTTTACCTAATCCTGTACCACCATAAATAAACAGCGGGTTATAAGCGCCACCTGGATTATCTGCTACTTGCTGTGACGCAGCGCGAGCCAGTTGATTTGATTTACCTTCTACAAAATTATCAAATTTGTAAGTTAAATTAATATTACTTTTATGAGCAGAACTGGGTACCGCTGAAGGTGTTTGAACTTGAGATACAGTTGAAGCCGAATTATTAGACTCTAGTTCAACACTCGAAGGTTTATCTTGGTTATTTACAGCTAATGAAGAACTCGCTGGATTAAACCCACGAGCATGATCAGCACTGGCTGACTTTACTTCAAATCTTAATTGTGGCGCTTGAGTACCACAAAACTCTTCTAATAAACTATTGATTTGAGAGAAGTATTTATCTCTAACCCAATCTAATACAAAACGATTTGGTGCAAACACTGTCATGTGCGTATCGCCATGTTCAGCCTGAAGTGGTCTTATCCACATGCTAAACTGTTGCAAAGGCAATTCTTGTTGCAACCTATCAAGACACTGATTCCAAATAGACATCTAAAAAAAACACTCCACCCTTATAAACAAAGGCTATAAGGAAGTAAAAAAGAAAATGGATCATCAATCGAGAAAACTGAGAACTGGGTTAATTTCAACCGATTTAAAGCCTATCTCGAACCTAGCTGTGAATTATCTCGCTTTTCAATACAACAACGCAACCTAGAATTAGAAATAAATAAAAAAAAACCTAAAACAAAAGATAACAAATTGATTTTTATAGTTATTTTATAAGCATCAGGCAAACACTACATCAAACAATGAACGCATAAATAATGCCAATTTGTCATCTTATTTAAGGGTTAAAATAAGCTAGGTTAATGCTTACTGTGGATAACACTGACAAATAAGACTTTTTTTTACACAATAGTGATTGAGCCTAGCTTTTAATTTAATCCTATATTTAACCGAATAACTCACAAGTATCGATTGACAAGCGCGCAAGTGATCACTATTATTCAGCGTCATTTTTGAGCCCCCTGCTTATTAAAGCCAGTCATTGGTCAAGGTATGTAGTGAGTTCATTTTGTTTAACCTTATGTAGCGGGACTAGGTCATGAAAAGAACTTTTCAACCAAGCAACTTAAAGCGTAAGCGTTCACACGGTTTTCGTGCCCGTATGGCGACTAAAAATGGCCGTAAGGTCATAGCTAATCGTCGTGCTAAAGGCCGTGCTCGTTTATCAGCTTAATTATCCAAGGTGGGTGAAAATCACTTTTCACGGGAGCTAAGACTACTTACTCCCACCCACTTTGAGTATGTTTTTAGCAATGCTATTCCATCTGTTTCACCTCAACTTACTCTATTAGCCAGATTTAATAATACAAACCTTCCTCGTTTGGGTATTACTTTATCTAAAAAACGAGTCAAACACGCATCTCAAAGAAATAGAATAAAACGAATCATTCGTGAGAGTTTTCGCTTACAACGGCATTCGTTTCCAAATATTGATATAGTAGTGGTAGGTAAAAGTGGTGTTGATAAACTAACCAACCAAGAGCTCGACGCCCTATTGAGTAAGTTATGGAAAAAATTAGCAACTCGTTGCGAAAAATCCCAATCGGCCTGATTAAACTTTATAAAATAGTGTTGTCGCCTTTATTAGGCCCAACCTGCAGGTTTCACCCAAGTTGCTCAAGTTATGCTATTCAAGCCATAACTGAGTTTGGGTTTATAAAAGGGAGTTGGCTAAGTATCAAACGCATATTAAAATGCCATCCGTTTAATGATGGTGGTTATGATCCTTTACCAACAAAAAAACAATCCAAGTAGTGTATTAAGGGCTTTAGCCCATATATAAACTAGTTGTGGTAAAAAACAGAATTTATATCGCCGTGGTTTAATGCTTTACATTGAATAAGTCACACACCTAAATAAGTAGTTAATTAGAGTATTTTATGGAATCCCAACGCAGTTTTTTATTAATTGGCCTTGCTATGGTCGGCTTTCTTTTATGGCAGCAATGGCAATTAGATTATGGGCCTAAGCCGGTTCAGCCTATAGCTAGTTCAAGCGAACAAACATCACCTAACCAAGATATGCCGGGATCTGAAGATATTCCTGTAGCTTCTACTGAAGGTCAAAGTTTAGTAGCGACTCCAGCTGCTGGTGGAAAAGTCATTACAGTAACAACTGATACATTAACCTTAAGTATTGATACTAAAGGTGGCGATGTTATTTCAGCAAACCTTGTTAAATTTCCAGTAGAACAAGGCTCATCAGATACCTACAGCTTACTAAAACCAAATGGCGATAAACTTTTTGTTGCTCAAAGTGGTTTGATTGGTCGTGATGGAACCGACAGTAAAGGTCGTCCAACATATCAAGTAGCCCAAGATAGCTACACACTAACAAACGATACTTTAGTAGTACCATTAGAACTGGTAACTGCAGATGGCATGCAGGTAATCAAACGTTTTACCTTCACCCGCAACAGTCATGCCATAGACGTAAGCTACGAAATTAAAAATAACACCAGCGAACCCAAACAACTGCAACAATTTGCCCAGTTAAAGCAAAGTATGCTTGAACAAGAAGGCAGTATGTTTATGCCAGTTTATCGTGGTGGTGCTTATTCAACCGCCGAAGATCGTTATCAAAAATATTCTTTTGAAGATATGTCTGATAGCAACCTAAAAGAAGCCACACCTGCTGGTTGGGTGGCCATGATAGAACACTATTTTGTTTCTGCTTGGGTTCCGCCACAAGATCAAAACAACAACTTATTTAGCCGAATTTTACAACAAACCAATGGCGTGATTGGCTACACAGGGCAATCGGTCACTGTTGCGGCTGGTGAAACAAGCACAATATCCAGTACCCTTTATCTTGGACCAAAAGATCAAGACACCCTAGCCAACTTAGCCAGAGGGCTTGACTTAACAGTAGATTACGGATTTTTATGGATGATTTCGCAACCACTTTTCTGGCTATTGCAATTTATTCATACGCTAGTAGGTAACTGGGGCTTTGCCATCATTATCATCACTATTATTGTTAAAGGTTTAATGTATCCATTAACCAAAAAACAATATGAGTCCATGGCAAAAATGCGCACCCTTAAACCTAAAATGGACGCATTAAAAGAGCGTTACGGTGACGATCGCCAAAAAATGCAACAAGCCATGATGGAAATGTACAAAAAAGATAAAGTAAACCCTATGGGTGGCTGCTTTCCTTTATTGTTACAAATGCCGATCTTCTTAGCCTTATATTGGGTATTACTAGAAAGTGTTGAATTAAGACACGCTGACTTTATCTTTTGGATCACTGATTTAAGTGCCAAAGACCCATACTTTGTATTGCCAATATTAACGGGTGCCAGCATGTACTTGTTACAAAAACTACAGCCCATGACTATGACCGACCCTATGCAGCAAAAAATAATGCAATATATGCCGGTAGCCATGAGTTTGTTTTTCTTCATATTCCCAGCCGGACTGGTGTTGTACTGGTTAATCAGTAACCTAATAACCTTAGTACAAGCCAAATTTATTTATGCGTCTATGGAAAAACGTGGGCTACAAACTAAATAACTACACCTAACGAAAAGCCCGTTTTATGCTTAATTGCGCTATAAAACGGGCTTTTTTGTGCATACAATAAATATCAAATTACCTTTGAGGAAAATCACATGCCATCCTTAGATATCGTTTCTGAAATTGATTTAGTAGAAGTACGTAATGCGGTAGACAATGCCAATAGAGAACTCAGTACACGTTTTGATTTTAGAGGGGTTGAAGCCAGTTTTGAATTAAAAGAAAGCATAGTTACTATGTCTGCCGACAACGACTTTCAACTCAAACAAATGCTCGATATCCTGCGCGGAACTTGTGTAAAACGCAAAGTAGATACTGCGGCCTTTGAAGAAAAAGACGTTCAACACATTGGTAAAATCTATAAGCAAGCCATAGCCTTTAAACAAGGTATAGAACAACCCGTGGCCAAAAAACTGATTAAACTTATTAAAGATGCAAAATTAAAAGTTCAAGCGCAAATTCAAGGTGAGCAAGTAAGAGTCACGGGTAAAAAGCGCGATGATCTTCAACAAGTGATGAAGTTAGCTAAAGAAGCCGACTTAGATCAGCCTTTACAATTTACCAACTTCAGAGACTAAGCATGCAAGCTCACGAATTTTCCACAGAACAAGACACTATAGTGGCACAAGCAACTGCGCCTGGCCGTGGTGGTGTAGGTATTATTCGTGTATCGGGTAAATTAGCCAGTCAGGTTGCCAAACAAATTTTAGGTAAAGTGCCTAAAACTCGACAAGCAGAGTATCTAAATTTTAGTGATAATCAGGGCAATGTACTAGACCAAGGCATAGCTTTGTTTTTCCAAGGACCCAACTCATTTACTGGAGAAGATGTACTCGAACTTCAAGGTCATGGTGGCCAAGTTGTATTAGATATGCTGTTACAAGCGGTATTAAATATTGCTGATATTCGCATTGCCCGACCAGGTGAATTTAGCGAGCGAGCGTTTTTAAACGACAAATTAGATTTAGCTCAAGCCGAGGCCATTGCAGATTTAATTGATGCCAGTTCACAACAAGCAGCTAAAGGCGCCTTACAATCATTACAAGGAGCCTTTTCTCAGCAAATACATCATTTAGTAGAGCAAGTCATTCATCTACGCATGTACGTAGAAGCCGCCATTGATTTTCCCGATGAAGAAATTGATTTTCTAAGTGACGGAAAAATTCAGGGTGACCTCAACAACATCATTCAGGCATTTGAACAATTACGTCAACAAACCAAACAAGGTGCGCTGTTACGCGAAGGCATGCGAGTAGTGATAGCTGGTAAACCCAATGCAGGTAAATCAAGTTTATTAAATGCCCTAGCAGGAAAAGAAACCGCTATAGTGACAGACATTGCCGGTACCACCAGAGATGTATTAAAAGAACATATCCATTTAGACGGCATGCCTTTGCACATTATCGATACTGCTGGATTACGCGACAGCCCAGATAAAGTTGAAAAAATCGGCATAGAGCGAGCCTGGCAAGAAATTAATCAAGCCGACCGCATTTTATTTATGCTCGATAGCACTGAATCTACCGAAACTCAGCCACAAAAAATTTGGCCAGAGTTTTATCAGCAACTACCCAAACATATTGGATTAACCGTCATTCGCAACAAAGTTGATCTTATTCAACAAGCTCCAAGTTTTGACGAACAAGGCCAATATCCGGTGATTTCGCTATCAGCTAGTCAACAACAAGGTATCGAATTGTTAACCGAACACCTAAAAGAATGCATGGGATTTAATGCGGGTTCTGAGGGGCAATTTATTGCGAGGCGCCGGCATTTAGAAGCCATAGAGCAAGCAGCCGAACATTTATATTTAGGTAAACAGCAACTAGAAGATCACTTAGCCGGAGAATTACTGGCCGAAGAATTACGTTTAACTCAGCATCACCTAAATGAAATCACCGGCGAATTTACTTCTGACGATTTGTTAAGCAAAATATTTTCATCTTTTTGTATTGGTAAATAAGCGAACTTCACCTTTTCACAAGGTACAATAATGACATTATCAACTCATAAGCGAAATGCATGGCCAAGTTTGAAATAATAGTCGGAAGTGTTTTAGGGGCGACTGAATATGTTGCCGATGCATTACAAGAAGTTTTGCATAGTCAATCTCACCAAGCCGAAGTTCACTTAACTCCAACATTGGCTGACTTAGATAATCAAGCAATTTGGTTAGTTTGCACTTCTACCCACGGCGCGGGAGACTTACCTGATAATATTCAACCCTTATATGAACAACTTAAAAACCAAAATCTAACAAACTGCTCGTTTTTAGTGGTAGGCCTAGGAGATAGTAGCTACGACACTTTTTGTCAGGGTTCGATTAAAATGCAAGAATATTTAGTTAATGCGGGTGCCACGTTATTAAACCCGCCATTACATATAGATGTTTTACACCACCCAATTCCAGAAGATGTAGCGGTAGAATGGTTAACTCACTACCTTAACCAAGTGAATCATTGCTAATGCATTTAAATAAAGCTGAACAAGCCGCACTTTTGCAACCCATAAGCAACGATGCAAGAAGTCTTTATTTATTAGGCTTAAAACCCATTACTAACCATGATACTGGTATATCTGCCCCACTTAATTACAAATCCATATTGCAATTATTGAATAGCAAAGAAGAAAAATTTACCCTTGGTCGGCAAATAAATAGTTTAATCAAAGAGTTACTAAATTTTGGTTTAGTGAATTTTCAGCAAGAGGTAGAACTCAATCATAGTTTTAATGGTAAAACCTTAGTATTACCGCTAATTGAAATGAAAATAGATGATTATTCTAAGTTACATTTAAATTGGCATACTATGTATATTGATTGGCAACCTAACGAAAAACTGCTAAAAGATTTAGCAAAACTAGTGGGCATCATTGAATATCAATATACTAGTAGTGAATTAGGTGATTTCATTGCATATTGGCTAGGCAGACCAGAATCGCAGTTTAGCGAATATCAATGGACACAAAAGTTTGTATTTAATTTAAAGAAAATTCGATTAGCACATGGCTTTAAACCAGTGCAAAAAGTAGGTCAGCAAGTTGTTCAAACCCAAGCTGGCATTGTGGCAGACGAAAATGCTAAAAACTTAGTGGCTAAATATAATAAAGAAAAAACAACTTAGTCAAAGCAACGGAAACACAAACCTTGGACAGTATAAAAGATAGAATTTCACAATTGGGCAAAGCCATGGGACGCAAACATGTGCCCGACAACTACACCCCTTATGCTGACCTTCGCTCAGAATACGAAGCCTTGGCCAATCGCGATATAAAACTATTACAACGTGAAGGTAGAAAACAACGCATTCAAGAGATCCAAGGCCGCTCAGACCTTAACCCTAAGTGGACCTTTGCTAATTTAGTAGAAGACAGCCAAGACGTGATAGAAGCCGTGAGCATAGCTAAATCTTTTATCGCTGCACACGAAGATATTAATTGGCGCAGAAGTGGTTCGCATATGATGATTTTTTATGGCGACTACGGCCGTGGAAAATCCCATACTGCTGGTGCTATTGCTCACGAATTAATAGAACAATACGAAATATCCGTTTTATATCGTCAACTTTCTACTTTGTTGGAAATGCGCTTTTTTTCATACGACTACAATGCTCAAGACAATGTAGGTCAAAAGTTTCGTGAAATTAATCAAGAGTTACTAGATGTTGATTTATTAATACTTGATGAAGTTTGCGTCAACGAAAGCGCATTAAAGAAAAACGCACAAAGCTGGTTAGGCAATATCTTAAGACAAAGATTAGCTAACCATAAAAATTGTATATTAATCACTAACCATAACTTAGCTGAGTTAGAAAACGCGCTTGGTCGTTACTGTTTTGAATCCATCAAAGAATACGACACATATAAAGTTAAGTTTTCTGGCCCTAGCAGACGTAAAGAAATAATCCCTAGTCAACCTGAGCCTCAACAAGTTTCTTCAACTGGTTACCGGCCTAATCAAGTTAAATAAAGCATTTAAACTTTTAGGTTAAAGCTAACGACTTATCCTTAGTTAACCTACTAAGGATAAGCAAATGAAAAACACCTTCAAAATTACTTTCTACTTAAATGCAGTACTTCTTTATTTACTGTTATTTTTTTCCACTAGCGCTTTGGCTCAAACCTATAGCCAAAACTTTGCAGTCAAACCTGGCGGTAAACTCAATATACAAACCGATATAGGTTCAATATCTGTTGCCACTCACGACCAAGCCACTATTGATCTGCAAGTTGAAATAGAAAATCAATCAAACAATAGTTTTAAATTCCAGCCTGAATTAACTGATGGTAATCTTTATATCAAAGGTGAGCTTGAAGGCCAACAAAGATGGGGGCAAAGCCCAAAAGTAAAGTTTACTCTAGTAGTACCAAGCTCCTACCATCTTGACCTCAATACCTCTGGTGGATCACTGGCAATAGACGATTTAAACGGCGATATTAAAGCCAAAACCTCGGGCGGTTCGATTAAAGTCGGCAATGTAACAGGTAATGTTAGCTTGCATACTTCTGGCGGCTCCATAAAAACTCGCACTATTAGCGGTAATTTATATGCCCATACGTCAGGTGGAAGTATTAAAACAACCTTAGATAAACAACTCACAGACGATGCTAAACTAACCACCTCTGGAGGCTCAATTACCGCCTTTTTACGCTCAGATATAAAAATTGATATTGATGCTTCAACTAGTGGTGGGAGAGTTAAATCAGACTTTGAAATAGTCGGAAAGACTAAAAAGCGCGCGGTTCGAGGGTCAATCAACGGTGGCGGGCCAACCCTGACTTTAAAAACCAGTGGCGGCAACATAAAGATCAAACAAATCTAGCTAACTCTGATCTTTCCCTTATAAATCAGGATCTAACTGTAAAAGATCTTTTTTTGATCACAAGTTACACACAGTTAGATCAAAACTTATCATTTAATGTTCACAACTTTATGTATAACCCATGTAAAACTACTTTATATCCACTGTACAGTTTTATAGCCAACTGCCAATGTGGATAACTACCCTGTTTACACCCACCTTATACCCCTTTGATCCAGCATTATTCACAACCTTAGCTAAGGTATAAATATATGATTTAAATAAGGAAAAAGTACTTATACACAGAAAAGGGCTTGCTTAATAGTAGTAGTAATAAACAAAGATCTAAAAGATCCTATAAAGATTAAAGCGATCAAAAATCAATAATTGAATAGTTTTTAAACATTTTACTTACGCTCAGATCCATATAGAATATGCGACCCATTTTATTTGGGTAAAATAGATCATTTAGCTTTAGAGGAATCCCATGTTTTATCAAGAACACTTTGATGTCATCGTAATTGGCGGTGGCCACGCAGGTACAGAAGCCGCATTGGCCTCTGCTCGCATGGGCGTAAATACTCTTTTGTTAACCCATAATATTGAAACCTTAGGTCAAATGTCTTGTAATCCAGCCATTGGCGGGATCGGCAAAGGACACTTAGTCAAAGAAATTGATGCCCTAGGTGGGGCTATGGCCAAAGCAACAGACAAAGCCGGGATCCAATTTAGAACTTTAAATTCCAGTAAAGGCCCAGCAGTCAGGGCTACACGAGCCCAAGCAGATCGATCCTTATACCGTTCAGAAATTCGAAAAGTAATTGAAAATCAAGAAAATCTGACATTATTTCAACAATCTTGTGATGATCTGATCGTAGAAAACGATCGCGTTGTTGGAGTAGTTACACAAATGGGCCTTAAATTCCATGCTAAGGCCGTTGTTATCACAGTAGGCACGTTTTTAGGCGGTACCATACACATAGGCATGGAAAATTATAAAGGAGGCCGTGCAGGCGATCCTCCTTCGATCGCTTTAGCCGATCGTTTACGTGCTTTGCCATTTCGAGTTGATCGCTTAAAAACCGGAACACCAGCCAGATTAGACGCACGAACTCTTAATTTTGATGCCATGCAAAAACAACACGGCGACACCCCTACCCCTATTTTTTCTTTTATGGGTAAAGCCAGTGATCACCCCCAACAAGTGCCCTGTTACATTACCCATACAAATGAAAAAACCCATGAAATTATTCGTGGTGGATTAGATAGATCGCCTATGTATACTGGGGTGATAGAAGGTGTAGGACCAAGATACTGTCCTTCAATTGAAGATAAAATTCATCGCTTTGCAGATAAAAACTCTCATCAAATTTTTGTTGAACCAGAGGGCTTAAACAGCATAGAAGTTTACCCAAATGGTATATCTACTAGTTTACCTTTTGACGTACAAATGGATTTGGTTCGTTCCATAGTTGGCTTTGAAAATGCGCACATAGTTCGTCCAGGTTATGCGATCGAATATGACTTTTTTGATCCTAGGGATCTAAAACAAAGTTTAGAAACCAAATTTATTGACGGATTATTCTTTGCTGGACAAATTAATGGCACCACAGGATATGAAGAAGCTGGCGCTCAAGGCCTGATAGCTGGGGCTAACGCAGCATTACAAGTTCAGCAAAAAGATGCCTTTACCCTACGCCGTGATGAAGCATACATTGGAGTATTGATCGATGATCTTGCCACTATGGGTACCAAAGAACCCTATCGTATGTTTACTAGCCGAGCAGAATATCGTTTATTGTTGCGTGAAGACAATGCCGATATTCGATTAACCAGCAAAGGCAGAGAAATAGGTTTGGTTGATGACGAACGTTGGCGTGCATTCAATCAAAAACTAGAAGCCATAGAGCTAGAAAGACAAAGACTTAAATCTACTTGGGTACACCCTGCGCATGAGGCAACCCAAACCTTAAATGCTCAGTTGAAAAACCCAGTTACCAAAGAAAACAGCTTAGAAGATCTGATCCGCCGCCCAGAGATGACCTATCAAGCGTTAATGCAAATTGACGCTTTTGGACCTGCTATCAGCAACAAGCAAGCTGCCGAGCAAGTTGAAATTCAAATTAAATATGCCGGTTATATTGAGCGTCAAAAAGACGAAATAGCCAAAACATTAAGAAATGAAAATACCCTGATCCCCATGGATTTTGATTTTAGTAAGATATCTGGTTTGAGTAATGAAGTAGTGGCTAAGTTAACCGAAGCCCGTCCTGAAACCATAGGCAAAGCCGGGCGTATTTCAGGTATCACTCCTGCGGCTGTGTCTTTGTTATTGGTTTACTTGAAAAAACATGGGCTATTAGTCAGCAGCAATAAAGATCAAAAGAAAATCATCGCCTAATGTTAGAACAAGAATTATTAACTGTATTAAAAAATAGCCTCAAGCATACTGAGCTTGAGGTTAGCCAAGCTCAACAAGCTTTATTAATCCAATATGTATTACTGATGCATAAATGGAACAAAGCTTATAACTTAACCTCAATTCGTGAACCTCAACAAATGGTGATTAAACACATAGTTGATTCTATTGTGGTTGCCCCCTTGTTAGAGCACTCAAATTATATTGATGTAGGAACCGGGCCAGGATTACCAGGCATTCCACTAGCGATCATGTGTCCCGACAAACATTTTATATTGTTAGACAGTTTGGGTAAGCGCGTACGCTTTATGAAACAAGTGGCGTACGAATTAAAACTAAGCAATATTCAACCTTTACAATCTCGCGTAGAAGACTACCAATCAGACATAAAAATTGATGGGGTTTTAAGCAGAGCATTCGCATCTTTAAAAGATATGTTGCACTGGTGCCAACATCTGGTAGATTCTCAGGGAGTTTTTCTTGCACTAAAGGGGCAATTGCCAACCGATGAAATACATGGGTTACCGGCTGGATTCACTTTACAAGAAACAATTAAATTAGACGTACCTGGTCTTGAAGGTGAACGTCATATTGTCAAAATTAAAAAACAAACAGTCAGCTAGACGCTATTCTCTTTGCCATTAACTATAAAATGGCTTTTTTGTTCTGGTTGACTAAATAAAAATTGGACGATTATTTTGGGCAAAATCATTGCAATTGCGAATCAAAAAGGTGGGGTCGGTAAAACCACCACAGCGGTAAATGTGGCTGCTTCAATGGCAGCAACTAAACGCAAAGTGTTATTGATAGATCTCGATCCTCAAGGTAATGCCACTATGGGCAGTGGGGTTGACAAATATAACGTCGAAAACACCAGTTACGAATTACTCATTGAAGAAAAGCCCGTTGATGAAGTCATCATAAAAGAAACTTCGGGCAGTTATCATCTGATAGCAGGCAACAGCGATATCACCGCAGCCGAAATTAAACTTATGGAAGTTTTTGCCCGTGAAGTACGCTTGCGAAATGCACTTGCACCTGTCAAAAATTATTATGATTTTATCTTTATTGATTGCCCACCATCGTTAAACCAACTCACAGTAAATGCCATGGCTGCAGCTGACTCAGTGCTAGTTCCTATGCAATGCGAATATTACGCACTTGAGGGGTTAACCGCCCTAATGGACACCATTAAAAAGCTAGCTTCAGTGGTTAATCCGCAATTAAAAATTGAAGGTGTGTTACGTACTATGTACGATCCACGCAATAGATTGGCAAATGACGTGTCGGAACAACTTAAACGACATTTTGGTGACCAAGTATATCGTACTGTCATTCCAAGAAATGTGCGTTTAGCCGAAGCCCCAAGCTTTGGTGCCCCCGCTATGTATTACGACAAATCATCTACAGGTGCTAAAGCTTATTTAGCCCTAGCAGGTGAAATATTGCGCCGCAGTAAAATGCATAAAAGTGCGCAATCGGCCAATTAAATAACGCATTAGAATAATTAAAATAGAGGATCACATGTCGGCGAAAAAACGAGGCTTAGGAAGAGGATTGGACGCACTTTTAGCCACCAGTCAAAAAAGCAAAAGCTCTGACTCAGAGATCCCTGAGCAACAAGGCGAATTGCAAAAGATTCCAGTAGAGTTTTTACAACCTGGTAAATATCAGCCACGTAAAGACATGTCACCTGAAGCCTTAGAAGATTTAGCATCTTCAATTCGTTCACAAGGCATTATTCAACCAATAGTGGTACGTGCGATTGGCGAAGATAAATACGAAATTATCGCCGGTGAGCGTCGTTGGCGCGCCTCGCAAATTGCCCAGTTAGATCTCATACCTTGTTTGGTTAAAGATGTGCCAGACGAATCGGCAGTGGCCATTGCCCTTATCGAAAACATTCAGCGTGAAGATCTTAATGCAATGGAAGAAGCCCAGGCCCTAGATCGGCTCATGGTTGAATTTGAACTAACCCACCAAGAAGTGGCCACAGCTGTAGGTAAATCGCGTACCACAGTGACCAATTTACTGCGCTTAAACAACCTAAATGACGACGTTAAACTCTTGTTAGAGCATGGTGACATTGAAATGGGTCATGCCAGAGCTTTGTTGTCGTTAACTGGCGAACAACAAAACGAAGCGGCGCAAATTGTCTCTGGCAAAGGATTAACCGTAAGAGACACAGAAAACCTGGTTCGTCGTCTTTTAGAGCCAGCTAAAGAAAAAGCCCCGGTTAAACAAGATCCTGATGTACAAAGACTACAAACAGAATTATCCGAAAACCTAGGTGCACCAGTAAGCATTGCGCACAATGCCAAAGGTAAAGGCAAGTTAGTGATCAATTTTTCAAGTCTTGACCAGTTAGATGGCATTTTAGGGCATATTAAATAACCACTAATTAGATTCAAAACTAGTGTGATTAAAACTTTACGGCTTCTGTTAAGTTAATTTACCAGCCCTTTAAAAATAACGGATTGCTAAGATTCTCTATATTAGTGCTTTTGTGCACCAATATAGACATTAGTGTTGTAAATTATTGCCAGTTAAGTATACTTTTGGCGCTTTTTGTAAGGGTTTAAACACGTAGAGGGTTCCATTGGCAACTAGCTTGGCCCAAGAAGGTCGACAGTTGGCGATAAAAGTGCTTTTTTATCAAAGCCTAATTGCCATTGTATTAACCTTAGTTTTTACTTTTATTTCTGGAAAATATGCAGGTATATCAGCGTTTTACGGTGGTGTAGCCAGTGTATTACCAGCAATGGTATTTGCCTTCTTAGCGTTTAAATATGCCGGTGCTAGCCAAAATAAACTAGTAGTGCGGAGTTTTAACAAAGGCAGCAAACTAAAGTTTTTGTTTACGATTGTGTTGTTCGTATTGGTATATAAATGGCCTAATTTGCAACCCATTCCGCTGTTAGTCAGCTATGTCGTAACCTTAATGGCCCAGTGGCCCATAATAATTTTTAACAGTCGCGTTAAGCTTTAAAGCTAAATAACGAGGCTGAATACAGCTTTTTAACTTTAAAATTGTGGATGATAAAATGGCAGATACTGGTGGCGAACAAACCATTAGCAATTACATTCAGCACCACTTAACTAATGCAACAGTGGGTGAAGGTTTTTGGACTTTCCATATTGATACATTAGCTTGGTCGATAGTGTTGGGTTTTGTGTTTATTCTTAGTTTTCGAGCTGTTGCTAAAAAAGCAACTGCGGGTGTGCCAAGTAAATGGCAAGCCTGTGTAGAGCTTGTGGTCGAATTTGTAAATGATACGGTTAAAAGTACCTATCATGGAAAGAGTCCGTTAATTGCACCTTTAGCACTAACCATATTTGTGTGGGTGTTATTGATGAACTTAATGGATTTGATCCCAGTGGATTTCTTGCCTTGGTTAGCTGGCCAAATTGGCTACTACGGTTTTGGTGTCGATCCACATGACGTTTACATGAAAGTTGTACCTACCACAGACGTGAACATGACCTTCGCACTGTCTATTGGTGTGTTTGTATTAATGATTTTCTATTCAATAAAAATCAAAGGCTTAGGTGGATTTTTAAAAGAGCTTTACGCTCATCCTTTTAATACGCCTTGGTTGTATTGGTTCAACTTCATACTAGAAGTCGTGGCTCTTTTAGCTAAACCATTGTCGTTATCATTACGTCTGTTTGGTAACTTATACGCTGGTGAACTTATCTTTATATTGATTGCAGGTACCATAGGCTTATGGCAATTGCCTATCCACTTCTTATGGGCTGCTTTCCACTTATTAGTAATCCCTCTGCAAGCCTTTATATTTATGATGTTAACCATAGTATATCTAAGCTTAGCTAGTGAAGAACACTAAGGGTTAATAAAGGTTTAGTTAGTCAATTAGACTAAGGGCAGGACGCCCAAATTAAGTAACACATTTACAGTTTGGGGTTAGATTTCAAAGGTTTAACCCCTAACCTTAAATACAATTTTGAACATTTTATTTTTAATTTTAACTTAAACACAAAGGTGAAAATCTATGGAAATCTTAGGTAATCTATATATCGCAGTTGGTATTTTGATTGGTCTATGTGCATTGGGGCCAGCTATTGGCTTCGGTCTTTTAGGTGGTAAATTTCTTGAGTCGGCTGCACGCCAACCTGAGCTAGCACCAACCCTTCAAGTAAAAATGTTTATCGTAGCGGGTCTTATCGATGCAATCGCGATGATCGGTGTTGCGATCGCTCTTTATATGTTGTTCGTACTTGGTGCTCAATAGTAGTTATCCATTTCTTTTAACGAACTATTAAAGAGGAGTAGCGGTTTTGAACATCAATGCCACTCTACTTGGTGAATTAATAGCATTTATATTCTTCGTGTGGTTCTGCATGAAGTTTGTATGGCCGCCTATTATCGGCGCTATTGAAGAACGCCAACAAAAAATTGCTGATGGTTTAGCTGCGTCAGAACGAGGTGAAAAAGACCTTGAACTAGCCCAAGCTAAAGCAACAGAACAGCTGAAAGATGCGAAAGCGCAAGCAGCAGAAATCATTGAACAAGCCAAAAAGCGTGGGTCAACTATTGTTGACGAAGAAACGCAACGTGGTCATTCCGAGCGTGAAAAAATCATTGCTCAGGGATATGCAGAGATCGAAGCAGAAAGAAACCGCACTAAAGAAGAGTTGCGCAAGCAAGTTGCAACTTTAGCTATAGCCGGTGCTGAAAAGATCCTTGCACGTGAAATTGATGCTGCGGCACAAAGTGACATAGTTGAAAAACTTGTCGCTGAGCTATAAGGGAGAATGAGCTATGTCTGAATGGACAACTATCGCTCGCCCTTACGCTCAAGCTGCGTTCGATTACGCGGTCGAGAATAAAACCATTGCACAATGGCAGGAAATGCTAGCCTTTGCTGCCGAAGTATCAACTAATGACACCATTAAGTCTTTACTGACCGGTTCATTAGCAGCAGAAAAACTTGCTGAGGTATTTAATGGCGTGTGTGGTGAACAACTCGACCAAGAGGGTCAAAATCTAATTACGATTTTGGCTGAAAATAGACGTTTACAAGCCTTGCCAGATATTTCTGTGTTGTTCAACCAGCTTAAAGCTGAGTTTGAGAAAGAAATTGACGTTGATGTGACATCAGCTGTCAAACTGACTAAAAAGCAACAAACGAGTCTGAGCAAGTCTCTTGAAACACGTCTTGCACGAAAAGTTAAGCTAAATTGTAGCGTGGATCCAGAATTGATAGCCGGCGTATTAATTAAAGCCGGTGATACAGTTATTGACGGTTCACTTCGTAGTAAATTAAACCGTCTTTCAGACGCGTTACAAGCATAACGGGGAAAAGAGCATGCAACTGAATTCCACTGAAATTGCAGAACTAATCAAGCAACGTATTGAGAAGTTCGAAGTAGTAAGTGAAGCTCGTAATGAAGGGACTATTGTTGGTGTAACCGACGGTATTATCCGTATCCATGGCCTTGCAGACGTAATGCAAGGTGAAATGATTGAGCTTCCAGGTAGCCGTTACGCTATCGCATTGAACCTAGAGCGTGACTCTGTAGGTGCGGTTGTAATGGGACCTTACGCTGACTTACAAGAAGGCGTTAAAGTAAAATCTTCTGGTCGTATTTTAGAAGTACCAGTAGGTCGTAACCTACTTGGTCGTGTTGTTAACACTCTAGGTGCACCAATTGATGGTAAAGGTGCCATCGATGCAGACGGTTTTGAGCCGGTAGAAAAAATTGCACCGGGCGTTATCGAACGTCAATCGGTAGATCAACCTATTCAAACTGGTTATAAATCAGTTGATGCCATGATCCCAGTTGGTCGTGGACAGCGTGAATTGGTTATCGGTGACCGTCAAACCGGTAAAACAGCTTTGGCCATTGATGCCATCATCAATCAAAAAGATTCTGGCGTTAAATGTGTGTACGTTGCTGTAGGCCAAAAAGCCTCAACAATTGCTAACGTGGTACGTAAGTTAGAAGAGCACGGCGCTATGGGTCACACCATTGTTGTTGCCGCTTCTGCTTCTGAATCTGCTGCACTACAGTACTTGGCACCTTACTCTGGTTGTACTATGGGTGAGTATTTCCGCGACCGTGGTGAAGATGCTTTGATCGTATACGATGACTTGTCTAAGCAAGCTGTTGCTTATCGTCAAATTTCACTATTATTACGTCGTCCGCCAGGCCGTGAAGCGTATCCTGGAGATGTTTTCTATCTTCACTCTCGTCTACTTGAGCGTGCTGCTCGTGTTAACGACAAATACGTTGAAAAATACACTAACGGTGAAGTAACAGGTAAAACAGGTTCTTTAACTGCCTTACCTATTATTGAAACCCAAGCCGGTGACGTATCAGCATTCGTACCTACTAACGTAATTTCGATTACCGATGGTCAAATCTTCTTAGAATCAGATTTGTTCAATGCCGGTATTCGTCCTGCGGTTAACGCTGGTATCTCGGTATCGCGTGTTGGTGGTGCTGCACAAACTAAAATCATCAAAAAGCTAGGTGGCGGTATTCGTCTAGCCTTAGCTCAGTATCGTGAATTAGCGGCATTCTCGCAGTTTGCATCTGACCTTGATGAAGCGACTCGTGCTCAACTAGAGCATGGTGAGCGCGTTATGGAATTAATGAAGCAAAACCAATATGCACCGCTTTCGGTTGCAGATATGGGTGTTTCATTGTTTGCTGTTGAAAAAGGGCATTTAAAAGGCGTTGAACTAGACAAGATCCTAGACTTCGAAGCGTCTTTACACTCTTTCATGAACAGTGAATATAGCGAGCTGATGAACACTATCAACGCAACTGGTAATTTCGACAAAGAAATTGAAGCCACTTTAAATGAAGCTTTAGAAAAATTTAAAGCAACACAAACGTGGTAATCAATTTGGCCACCTCGCTTTAACAGCAAGGTGGACATTATGTTGAATAAACGGAGATAGAGTTTATGGCTAGCGGTAAAGAGATAAAAGGTAAGATCGGCAGTATTAAAAATACGCAGAAGATCACCAGCGCTATGGAAATGGTTGCAGCGTCTAAAATGAAAAAGGCGCAAGACCGTATGGCTTCTAGCCGTCCATATGCTGAGAATATTCGAAATGTGATCGGTCACCTGGCAAACGCTAACCTTGAATATCGCCATCCTTATTTGGAAGAACGTGAAGTAAAACGCGTTGGTTATATTGTGATTTCTACAGACCGTGGATTATGTGGTGGCTTAAACACCAACGAATTCAAGATAGTGGTCAAAGAAGCACAAAAATGGCAAGAACAAGGTGTCGAAACGGATTTTGCAGCGTTAGGTGCTAAGTCTGTTGCATTTTTCAACCGTTTTGGTGGCAGTGTATTAGCCGCTGAGTCGGGCTTAGGTGATGCGCCAACCGTCAGTGAAATCATTGGCCTAGTGCGTATCATGTTAGATGCATATAACGACGGCAAAATAGACCGTTTGTATCTGGTATTTAATAAGTTTGTAAATACCATGGCGCAAGAGCCGCAGATCGATCAATTGTTGCCTTTGCCTAAATCTGAAGAAGAAGAATTACAACACCGTTGGGACTACATATATGAGCCTGATCCAAAACCTATCTTAGATATGTTATTGGTTCGCTTTATTGAGTCTCAAGTTTACCAAGGCGTAGTTGAAAACGGCGCCTCTGAGCAAGCAGCACGTATGGTAGCCATGAAAGCGGCCACCGATAACGCGGGCGACATCATTGATGACTTGCAACTGGTATATAACAAAGCACGTCAAGCAGCGATTACGCAAGAGATCAGTGAGATAGTAGCTGGCGCGGCAGCGGTGTAGGCAATGGTTTTAGAATTTAAGAGGAATTAACATGAGTCAAGGTAAGGTCGTCCAAATCATTGGCGCCGTTGTGGATATTGAATTTCCACAAGATTCGGTTCCAAAAATATATGACGCATTGCGAGTTACCGAAGGTGATTTGCAAGGTTTGACCCTTGAAGTACAACAGCAACTTGGTGGTGGCGTAGTACGTTCAATCGCCATGGGTACCACAGACGGTTTACGTCGTGGTTTAGCTGTTGAAAACTCGGGTGCAGCAATCCAAGTTCCAGTAGGTACAGCTACATTAGGCCGTATCATGGATGTTTTGGGTAACCCAATCGATGAAGCAGGTCCAATTGGTGAAGAAGAGCGTATGTCTATTCACCGTGAAGCGCCTAGCTACGAAGATCAATCAAGTTCAGTTGAACTACTAGAAACAGGCATCAAAGTTATCGACTTAGTATGTCCTTTCGCTAAAGGTGGTAAAGTTGGATTGTTCGGTGGTGCCGGTGTAGGTAAAACCGTAAACATGATGGAATTAATTCGTAACATCGCTATCGAGCACAGCGGCTACTCAGTATTTGCTGGTGTAGGTGAGCGTACTCGTGAAGGTAACGATTTCTATCACGAAATGAACGAATCAAACGTACTAGATAAAGTATCACTAGTATATGGTCAGATGAACGAGCCACCAGGAAACCGTTTGCGCGTAGCACTTACAGGTTTGACTATGGCTGAGAAGTTCCGTGACGAAGGTCGTGACGTACTTTTCTTCGTAGATAACATCTACCGTTATACCCTAGCCGGTACTGAAGTATCAGCACTTCTAGGTCGTATGCCATCAGCGGTAGGTTATCAGCCTACTCTTGCTGAAGAAATGGGTGTGTTACAAGAGCGTATCGCATCAACTAAGACAGGTTCAATCACTTCAATCCAAGCGGTATACGTACCTGCGGATGACTTGACCGATCCATCGCCTGCAACAACCTTTGCTCACTTAGATGCAACAGTTGTATTGTCACGTGATATCGCGTCTTTGGGTATTTACCCTGCGGTTGACCCTCTAGATTCAACTTCACGTCAGCTTGACCCTCTAGTAATAGGTCAAGAGCATTACGAAACTGCACGTGGCGTTCAATCAGTTCTTCAGCGTTATAAAGAACTTAAAGACATCATCGCGATTTTGGGTATGGACGAATTATCTGAAGAAGATAAATTATCAGTATCTCGTGCTCGTAAAATTCAGCGTTTCTTGTCACAACCTTTCTTCGTAGCTGAAGTATTTACTGGTTCACCTGGTAAGTACGTCTCTTTGAAAGACACCATTAGCGGCTTTAAAGGTATCTTGAACGGTGAGTACGATCACCTTCCAGAGCAAGCTTTCTACATGGTTGGTTCAATCGAAGAAGCTAGCGAGAAAGCTAAAAACATGTAATTTTTGGCCAATTTAGTCCAGGTATAAACTTGGACTAGATGGGCTCGAATAACGTGTTTTTAATTGGAGGTTTTTATGGCAATGACAGTACAACTAAACGTAGTAAGCGCTGAAACCAGTATTTTTTCTGGTTTAGTTGAAGCTATCCAAATAACAGGTAGTGAAGGTGAATTAGGGATCCATCCTGGACATGCACCTTTATTAACTACTTTGTTACCTGGCATGGTGCGTTTAGTTAAGCAACATGGTGATGAAGAAAACATCTACATCAACGGTGGCGTACTAGAAATTCAACCCGGTACAGTGACTGTATTGGCCGATACCGCTATTCGTGCAGAAGATTTAGACGAACAAGCGGCACTTGAGGCGAAAAAACGCGTTGAGGAAAACATGGCTAATCCAGGTGCAGATTTTAATTATGCTGAAGCAGCTGCAGAGCTTGCTGAAGCCATTGCGCAACTTAGATTGATTCAAAAACTGCGTAAATAATCGATGCCAAAATTGATTAAAAGCCCAGCTTAATGCTGGGTTTTTTGTTTTTGCGCCAATTAAAAACGTTCAATTTGGCGAAATAATCAGCAGAAACCATGAGGATCATCTAAAACTGCAGTTTAAGCTTTTCAATACCAAGTTTTTGTGAAAAGCTCAGCGGTCCATAAAAATAATTTGTCATACTAATAATAATACTAAAGGCAAAGCTAAATGGTTGTTAAACAACGTTATTTTAATCCAAAGCGTGAGTGGTTTATCGCCCTTACAATAATTTTAACTATCTACATTACCTTCATATTTACTGATTTTATGGGCTATTGGTTTGCCCTGACTGCGCCTTACGAGGCCTATCAATTAGATGAACTAATTGGCTTAGTAATAGGCACAAGTTTAAGTTTATTATTTATCACCTTTAAATTATCTAAACATTACAAAATTGATCGGCAACGAATTAAAGAGTTATCTAAAGAATTACACTATCAAGTAAACCACGACCGATTAACCGGCTTACCTAATCGCTTTGCATTTAAAGCCTATACCCAAGACTTAATTGAAGTTGCTAAATCACAACACAGTAATTTCACCTTGTTTTATGTTGATCTAGATAGCTTTAAATATATAAACGATATGCTGGGGTATAGTGTTGGCGATAAAATATTAATTGAAACCGCCAATCGACTAAATTCAGTGATTGATGGACAAGCTATGTTGTCGCGCATTGGTGGTGATGAATTTTGTATTATTCAGCCTGGGCCCACCAGCGATGAAATGTGCTTAAAAATCTGTACCGAACTTAATCAAAAAATGTCCGAATCTTTTTGTGTGGCAGGGCATAAGTTGCAGGTTTCGCAAACCATAGGTATTAGCCGTTTCCCACAAGATGGCGACAGTTACGAAAAGTTACTACGAATTGCCGATATTGCCATGTTTATGGGTAAGCGCTCAGGGCAAGGACAAAATAACTTTAAAGACGGTAATTTTATCGAGAATATGCAACGTCGATTTATCATTCAACATGGCCTTAACGATGCCATAAAACTCAAAGAGTTGTTTTTAGTTTATCAACCAAAAATTGAGTTAAGTTCTGGCCAAACAGTAGGTGCCGAAGCTTTAGTTAGGTGGCGCCACCCTGTGCATGGGTTAATTAGCCCCAATGAATTTATTAATGTGGCCGAAGAAATCTACGCCGTACATTTAATCGATTTATATGTGTTAGAAATGGTCTGTGCGCAAATTCAACTATGGGGTGACAAAGCTAAACCTGTGGCAGTGAACTTTTCCCCTGTATTGTTTGCAGATGAAAGCTCAACCGAGAAAGTTTTTGCCTTATTGAACAAATACCAAGTACCGCATCATCTAATTAAATTAGAAATTACTGAGCGAACCATAGCAGCCGATTCAGTGATCCCTTTGTTAGTTTGCAAAAGACTAAGCGAAGCTGGCATAGAAATTAGTTTAGATGACTTTGGCACTGGCTATTCGTCTTTGTCGCATATAGCGGATTACCCTATTTCAGAATTAAAATTAGACCGCTCTTTTATTAATCAAATCTGCGAAAACCAAAAAACTCGCAATATTGTGAGCAGTATTATTAATCTATCCAAAGCGCTAAATATTAACGTTGTGGCTGAAGGCATAGAAACCATAGCACAACTTAACTTAGTAACTGAGCTAGGCTGTAGTCTTGCACAAGGTTATTACATAGATAAGCCTCTGACGCTTGAACAGTTTTCTTTGCAATTAGAGCAAGCAAATAGTACTGCATAAAAAGCTATTTATTTTCTTATGGAATTTATTGGTAGTTTCTTCTGTCCATGTAAATAAGGATTTAATTCGGAGAAAATAATGAGAGCTTGGATTTGGTTAGCGTTAATAGGCAGTGTGTTTGCCTCCCCTTCAATGGCGCAAAAAGCCTATTTTGCTGGGGGCTGCTTTTGGTGTATGGAAGCAGACTTCGAAAAACTACCAGGGGTACTGAATGTAGTCTCTGGCTTTACCGGTGGCAGCCTAAAAAATCCAACCTATAGTGGCAATCATCAAGGTCATTATGAGGCCGTAGAAGTTAGCTACGACCCAAATAAGGTCAGTTATCAGGCTCTACTAGAGTATTATTGGCGTCATATCGACCCTTTTGATGCTACAGGTCAATTCTGTGATAAAGGCGAAAGTTATTTAAGTGCAATCTTTGTGGCTAATGAACAACAACAAACACTAGCACAAGACTCAAAATCTAAAATTCAGGCTAAGTTTCCTGAGCAACAGGTCATCACCCCAATATTAGCCACCAGCACTTTTTATCCAATTAAAGGCCAAGAAAGCTACCATCAAGACTATTACAAGAAAAACCCAGTGCGTTATAAGTTTTATCGTTGGAACTGCGGTAGAGATCAACGCTTAGCTGAAATTTGGGGCGACACTGAGCCAACTAAGCCTAAATAGGTCATTAAATTTGTTCCATAAGGCTTGGTTGTAAAACTTGATTTAGCGCCTGTAAATGGGTTTGGATAACCTTCAGGTGCGCTTGATACTGGGCTGGCGATTCAACCCCTTGTTTTATTTGCTCTTCTAAGGCTTTAAAGGCCGCTTCCGAATCTAGCAAAGCGCATTCAAATACAGCCGGGAAAAACTTATACAAATGCAACAATGCACTGTTGGTTTCGTTATTATCTATGGCCGCTTTAAGATCATTTAAACTTTGTTGCCCATGGCTATTTAATTCATAAATGTTGTTTAAAAACCGCTCAGCACTGTATTGGTGATTAACCAGTGCTTGGGCTATATCTACCCCGGGTAAATTCAGACATTGCTGGGTTAATTGAATCACCTTGGGTAATTCGTAAGTGACCGCTATTTCGTCATCTTGTAACGCGCTGTGCTCTATATTGGCAAACTTTTCACCAACAATATCAAAACCAAAAGAGCCGGCTGAACCCACAATTTTATGCGCATATTCAGCAATTAAGCTTAAATCTCTATGTTGTAATGCTTGTTCAATTTGTTGAATTTGTTCAGCTAAATCGCGTTTATAATCTTGCACTAGGGTCAACATATCTTCTTTATGTAATGGCCCTTCATTATCTTTATCTTTGGTGTGGTTTAGCCAAAGATTTAATTTGTTGATCATTGCTTGGCGTTCAATTGGTTTGGTTAAATGATCGTTAAAGCCCAAACGTAAATAATGCTCTATTTGGTGTTTCATATTATTGGCGGTAAGCGCAATAACAGGTGTGACATTGCCTTCGCTGCGGATCTGCTTTAAGGCTTCTGGCCCATCCATATGTGGCATATGAATGTCTAATAAAATCAAATCAAAATTGTGATAGAACAAGGTATCTATAGCTTGTTTTCCACTGTCTACTTCAGTGACTTGAATATTCATACGTTTTAGTAAAATCGCAATCAATTCAAGGCTTTCGGGATGATCATCTGCTAATAACACTTTGCAACCAGCAAAGTTAGGTAAAGCTTTGGGTTTAACAGATTTGGTTGGGGTGGATTGCCAAATTTCGCTGACATTGCTGATCCAAGGCGAATCTTCCACTGTCATTAAAGGCATTTCAAAGCTAAATATTGAGCCTTTTCTAGGTGTACTAGACACCTTAATTTCTCCCCCTAGCCCTTTTGCCAAACTTTGCGAAATACTGAGTCCAAGCCCTATGCCACCCATGCGTCTATTAATAGCGTTGTCGGCTTGAGCAAAAGGTACAAAAAGTTTTTCCAATTGAAGCTCTGCTATACCTTCACCCGAGTCTTTTATTTCAATTTTAAGTTTGTTATCTACTATGCTGACCGACAAGCCAATAAAACCCTTTTCAGTATATTTAATTGCGTTATTGGTAAGGTTAAATAAGATTTGTTTTAAACGCTTAGGGTCGGTATATATTTGCGCCGGAAGTGGGTATGCGTAATCTAGGTGGAAAGCTAAGCCTTTGTCTCTGGCGCGTTTTCCTACCCCAGATTCGAGTTGGGCCAAAATAGAAAACAAAGCTGTGGGTTTATTCTCAAAATCCAGCTTATTAGCTTCAATTTTACTAATGTCCAAAATATCATTCATCACCCTTAATAAATGATTGCCATTGTCGGCCATGATCTCTATCACTCTTTGTTGCTCAGCTTTGTCTATATCTCCCAACAAAATGCCATCGGCGTAACCAATAATAGTGGTAAGCGGAGTGCAAATTTCGTGATTAATAGTGGCTAAAAAGCGTTCTTTTGCCAAAGAGGCTTCAATTAATTCATGGTTAGATTGTTCAAGTTGATAACGGGTCTGACTCAGTGTGGCATTTTGCTCTTGCACTTTTTGTTCAAATTGATGGCATTGCTGCTGAGATTTTTGCATGAGCAATTGACTGTTAAACAAAGTAGAAAAGGCAAAACATAACAAGCCTAAAGTTCCGCTAATTAAGATAAGCAACTCATCATTTATTAACAAAGTAGAGAACATTTCTAGGCTTTCTAAGCCTGCTAACAAGCTAGGAATAAAGCTAATACTTAACCCTATCAGCAAATACTTTGCAGCTTGATGTCCAGTTTGCCATATTTTTACGGCTGCATATCCAGCCACTAGCATCCAAATACTCTGGGTGACCATAACAAAGTTGGGTGCATAACTGAGCATAAAGGCCGAGCTTGGGGCTAAAAGCAATGCAATAACTGCGTTAATTTTTAATACTTTATCTAATAAAAGATAGTGTTTATCTAAGTCTAAAAACGCGGAACAAAATAATGCGCCTAGTAAAGGCAATATAAAGAATGGAATATAGGTATAAGAGAGCATTGGCCACTGAAATAGCTTGCCTGGCAATTGTAAAACAAAGCTGGTGGCAATAAATAAACATAAGGCATAAAGGCCCAGAAATAACAGAGACTTCTGTTTGTTATGAAAATAAACAAAAAGCACTAACAAACCTACGGCCAATATTATGCCAAGGGCAGTAAATTTTAGCGCAGTATCAAAAACTAACCTTTGTTGAAAATGATCTTTAGCTAGCAGTTCTAACTGAGGTTGAGATACATAATACTGGCTGCTTATTTTTACCAGTAACTGATAGTCAAAATTTGCCTTTAATTTAATGGTGCGGGCTGCACCAAATTCATAGTCTGTGCCATATGCATTGCCTGCTGTTAATGGCATACGTTTGTGGTTGTCGTATAAATATATATCGACATTTTCTACATTCGCCTGGGATAAATTAACCACCCATTCTCTATCTGTAGTTTGGGCAGAAATTCTTGTATAAAACCAATAGCTTCCACCACTTAAATCGACATTTTTTACTGGATTTAATTTATTTAACCACTGCGGAATTTCTGAGGGTTTGGCGGGTATATAAGGCGCATCATTGGCACTATATTTACTTACCGTCAGT
This sequence comes from Paraglaciecola aestuariivivens, assembly GCF_052983255.1. NCBI lineage: Bacteria > Pseudomonadati > Pseudomonadota > Gammaproteobacteria > Alteromonadales > Alteromonadaceae > Paraglaciecola > Paraglaciecola aestuariivivens. The sequence continues at coordinate 54,330 of NZ_JBRKBA010000006.1, forward strand.
GGTATTGATTGTGCGTATTTTTGATTAGATTGTTGTGCCAACGATTGGCTATGCATAAAACAAAGGGCGAAAAAAAACAAGGCTAGGCGCCACCTAGATAGCATGGATAGAAAATCAAAACTTAATACAGATTTCTGTCCATTTTGTGGTACCAATCTCATCTGTGGCTTCCTTTGCTTTTATCTTTGTTTTGTAAGCTAAATAATAAGTGATAACAAGGCATTAGACTATAAAACAATGGGTTAAATTAAAAGCAACTATTGACCATCCCCTTAGGTTTTTATTTGTCCATGATGTTGTGCAAAGCAAGTTGATTGCATTTTTTCAAATAAATGCAGCAAGGCTGTGCCATCAAAGCCATGCACTTTATGTAACAAGTAGCTCACCGCTTCTAAAGTGGATAGGCCATTTTGTATTTTAGTTTGCCTAATTTGATATTGATTAGTGGGTGGGCTAGCAAAATGCCAGCTTGGTAGTTCATGCAACCACGGATTCAAATGCCACATTTTTAGTGCTTTGCGCCATGAAGCGTCAATTAAAATCACCGCCTTTTGTTGGTTCGCTAACAATTGAGACTTATTCTCTAAGCTAAGTGTTTCAATGGCTTGGCTATTTTGATTGGGGTAGCACAATACATAGTGATCTTTATTATCCCTTACCTGCTGCGATAACTGGTAAAATGCTTCAGGGTGTTCACCTTGAATTACCTGTAAGTTAGTTAAGCCGAGTTTTAGTAGCTTAACTGTGTTTTTTGCATGATTGGTTTCTTTGGGATGCTGTAAAATAATCAGCTCACAAGGGGCCTTAACAGGTTTGATCCAAGCACATAAACAAGTACTTTGTGGGTAAGCACATTGTGGACACAGGGGGCGTTTAATATGGCTAAGTTCAGACATGTTATTTGGGGCTACTATCGCTTTTTACTTGGTGTTAGTCTGCTGTCTTGTTAAATTTACTTTGCAACTAGTCTTTTATTGATAAAACCTGATATAAAACAGGTGCATGCAAATAACGCAAATTTTTATCGACCCCAAATTTGGGCAACGACACAGATGACAACAAGAGTGGCACATGGCATTTAATAAACAAGTCGATTATATCCCAAATCAAGCTTACGCGGGCGATAATCTAGACTTTTCTGCAGCACAAGATAGACGCTTTCAATCACAAAAGTGGCGCATTTTTATAGGTACTTTTTTATTAGTATTGATAGTGGCAAATTTGGTGATTTGGACCTTACCGCCTTTGTATCAAAGCCAATCTAGCTTGCATTTTTCTTATGCTTCGCAAACCGATCAAGCATATGCTGAATTAGCCCAACGTCAGATCACTATGCATCAACAAAGGCTCAAAAGTCATAATGTATTAACTGCGGTTGCCAACGAACTGGCTCAACAACATTATTTATATCCTTCTGTAGAAGAATTAGTCGAACAACTTAGTGTTGATGCGAGTTTAGCCGGACGTATGATTACCTTAACTGCTACAGGTGAAAATCCCTCTGAGCTTAAACCCTACTTAGATGCATGGATTAAGGTGTATTTGGCCTTAGTTGAAGCCGATAATGAAACCAAAAACAGTCATTTAACTACCCAGTCTTCACAACAACTGGCTTTATTAGAAGAAAAAATAGTTGCGCAAAATGCCCTACTCGAAGCTTTTGCTAACGAAAACAATATTACTTCTTTAGAGCGTGATGAAAATCGTATATTGAGTCAGACTAAAAATTTGGCCAACAATTTAGACCAAGCTCTAGCCGACGAAGCGCAAGCGCAAGCCTTATTAAATAGTGTGATAGAAGCAAATAACGATGGGCAGGTTGTTACCCACCCTGCCGACAAAGCGCAACTAGATAAAATCAAATCGAGCTTAAGTGAAATAAATGCCAATCTCACTGGTTTACGCGAAAAGTATACTCAAGCTTACTTAGACAGAGATCCCGCCATAGTTGCACAACAAAATAAAGCCGCCAATCTCAAACAGCAATTAGCAGCCTTGATAAGCACTAGTCAACAAGAGTATTTACTCGAAATCCAACGTAACTTAAGTGCAGCAAAAGGAAAGGTAGAACAACTAAGCGAACAGCTGGTGGTACAAGATAAAAATGCCCAAATTTTTAGTCAAAACTTAGAACAATACAAACGCCTAGACGACGAGTTAAAAGCCTTGCAAAGCCAAGTTCAAACCCTTAAAAATCAGCAAGTTGCACAAGAGGTAGCTAAACCTTTTGAGGCACAAATTGCAGTGCTTGAACCGGCCTATATTCCCGATTATGCCAGTGCGCCTAATTACCTTTTATTGTCACTCTATAGCCTTGCAGGTGCGTTAGGCTTAGCTATTCTAGCTTTGACTTTATTTAATTTTATTTTTAAACAAAAAACACCTGCAGCAGCAAACCATTTTGTGGTGGTGCCAAATCAGCCACAAGTAGCCGGTTACTCGCCGACTCAAGAGCTAAGTCATAATGCCCCAGGATTATTAACAGAAACTCAGGCTCTGCCTGCGTCCGACCCTATTATTCGGCTATTAAGCGAACAAGAATGTTGTGAGTTATTTAATGTGGCAAATAACCAAGGTAAAACGCTAATAGGTTTAGTGCTAAGTGGCGTGAGTAAAGAAGAGTTATTAAGCCTTAAGCAAGATAATTTCAGTCAAGATTTTCACGTTTTGCAGATTAACAATCAATATTCACGTGTCATATCCCTAGTGCCAGAACTGGCCAAGGTGCTGCAGTCCATGTGCCAAGGCTTAGCAAAGCAAGAGTCTGTGTGGCCAGCCAATGCCGATGCAGAGTATTTTGAACAACTACTGATTAATGCCGGTCACGATGGCCAATTAAACTATCCTGAACAATTAAGTGTTGAGGTGTTAAGGCATACCTATCTCACCTTTTTGGTTAAACAAGGCTGTAAACTTAACGATTTAGAGCTTTTGGCAGGTCATACGCCAGCAAAAGACATAGCCCGTTATAGACAAGTTAATCAACAAGGTAAGCGTACAGATATAGAGAATATTCAAACTTACTTTCCTTTTATTTAGTAATCTTTGCCAGTGAATAACGCAGAATCAACAAAATACGCTAGAATTTGGCGAACTGTAGGGGTTATTCCTAAGGGCAAAGTCGCCAGTTATGGGCAAATTGCTGATTTAGCTGGGCTGCCAGGGCGAGCAAGACTAGTTGGAAAGGCCTTGACTAAGGTACCAAAAGAGCAATTTATACCTTGGTATCGGGTGTTACGCTCGAACGGCCAAATAGCCTTTCCAGCAGGTTCAGAACTAAGCCAAAAGCAAATTGCCTATCTTCAACAAGAAAATGTAGTAGTGTTAAATAACAGAGTTAAGTTAAACGACTTTCAATGGCAGCCAGACTTGGCAGAAATGTTATGGAAATTAGAGTGTTAGCTTAATATAATGAGTTATAATTGTTTTTCTAAGTAAGTACGCTATTTTTTTTCATTAACTACAACTGAGATTTATACAGTGCTTAAAACCTTTGATATAGATGAAATAGAAGAAGGGATGTTCATTGATTCTATCGCTAAGCAGCAAGGTCAAGTTAAGATCACAAGCCGCGGAAGGGTAACCTCAAAAAAAGCGATTTTACAACTTAAAGAGCGTGGCATTTTGTCAGTTGTGGTTGATCTTAGTAAACAACCTAAAGCAGAAGTTGAAGAACAAGATATTCCAGACCCTGCGCCAGAACAACAGCCTTCAGCAGAGCCAGAAGAAGAACTCAATCAAACTCAGCAGGTTTCTTTTGATGAAGAAATCTCAGTTGCAGCTAAGTTACACACTAAAGGTAAAGGCTTACAAAAGTCTATGTTAGACAGTGTAAGCAAAAGCTTACCCATAGACATAGCCATACCCGCAGAATTTACCAACAATCTAGTTTCATCTATTGATCGCAATCCTAATGCATTAATGTGCATGACTAAAATCCGCGAAAAAGACACCTATTTGTTAGAGCATTCGTTAAACGTGGCGATATTATTGGCCAATTTTGGGGCTTACTTAGATTTTCCTGAAGCGAAAATACAAGAATTATCCTTGTCGGGCTTTTTGCACGATATAGGTAAAATTAAAATTCCTGACGAAATTCTGCATAAGCCTGGGCGTTTAGATGAGCAAGAAATGACAGTCATGCGAGATCATGTTTATTACGGTGTGCGTGTTTTAAAAGAAATGGGCATACCCGACACTATAGTGCGTACCATCTCAGAACATCATGAACGCTTAGATGGTTATGGCTACCCAGACGGCCTGCGTGGTGATGAAATTAGCGAATTTGGGCGCATGATTGCAATAGTTGATACCTATGACGCCATTACCGCCGACCGTTGTTATAAAGCCGGTATGTCATCTAAAAAAGCGTTGCAAATACTCTTGCAAGATTCGCCAAGCAAATACGACGAAGCCCTAGTAAAACAGTTTGTGAAATGTGTTGGTGTGTATCCAGTGGGAAGTTTAGTCAAGCTCGACAACGACAACCTTGCTATGGTACTTAAGCAGCATAAAGAACAGCCAGTTAAACCAATAGTCAAAGCCTTTTTTGATATTAAAGGCGACCACTATATTAAACCAAAAGAGATTGATTTAGCTGCGGCTGGTAATCGTATTAAAATAGTAGATGCGGTAATAGCCAGTGACTTTAAGCTTGATTTTAACAAGTACTTTAACGAATCAATCGCTATTTAGTAGGTATAAGCTAGCCAACAAAGCTAACGAATATCTGCTTGGTTTAGTATTACCCTAACCTGATCTGTCGTCACATCAGACGGGCATATCCCTTTATTCACTAAGGTCTCTCTGACAATTTCAGGATCATGAGTTGAAAACTGAGCGCTATTTTTTTGAAGATAGCGAGTTAACTTTTGTTGCATTTTTCGTGTTAAACAAGACATCTGTACATCTTAACCACTAGTATTTTAATAAATATATTGGCCTGCTTTTTAGTTTTTAAAGCCGCAGACACACCAAATCAATTACAGGCTAAACCATATTCAATTACCGAGCCAATTTATTTTTATCTAAGTAAGTCAATAAGATAACTAAAAAACTTGGGTAACCTCATTTTCAACTTGTAAAAAATTTTGACAATATTTTTAAAGTTTAAACCTTTGGATAACCTTTACTTAATAATCGACCTTACCATAATGGTAATACAATATTGTATTATTGGTTGACAATTGTTTGCTTTGTTTATTAGTATTGAATTGTTGAAATGATGGTTTGGTTTAGGTTTACCTTTATGCATTAGATTCGTTTAGCTTGCTAAATTGATCTCAAGGTAGGAAAGGCATAAGTCTTTGCCCAGAGTTGGCGAGCTGCTTCCTTACAAAATTTATACTAATTTTTTTACAATGTAAGCCCACCTATGTGGTGAGCAATTTTCATACTCAAATACACAGCTATTTATATATTTAGGAGCAAAATATGGAAAAGCCTACCATAGGATTTATAGGCCTTGGCCTGATGGGCAGCAATATGGTTGAAAACCTTCAAAACAGAGGGTTTGACTTAATTGTTTTGGATTTAAACAAAGATGCAGTGGATAAAGTTGTAGCACGAGGTGCTCAAAAAGCCGAGTCTGCAGCTGAGCTTGCCGCCAAAAGCGACATTATTATGCTTTGTTTAACTACCTCTAACGTTGTAGAAAAATTGGTTTACGCTGAAGACGGTATTTTAGCTGGCATTAAAGAAGGCGCAGTCTTAATTGACTTTGGTACTTCTATTCCGGCTTCAACTCGTAAAATTGGCGCTGACTTAGCTAAAAAAGGCGCTGGCATGATAGATGCCCCGCTTGGTAGAACACCAGCTCACGCTAAAGACGGCTTGTTAAATATTATGGCCTCTGGCGACAAAGAAACCTTTGAAAAGGTTAAACCTATTCTAGAACAACAAGGTGAAAACGTATTTTATCTTGGTGCTTTAGGTGCAGGCCACACCACTAAATTAATTAACAACTTTATTGGTATGACAACTGTTACCGCTATGTCTCAAGCTTTTGCTGTGGCAGACCGTGCTGGTGTAGATCGTCAACAACTTTTCGATATTATGTCTACCGGACCTTCTAGTTCACCCTTTATGCAATTCTGTAAGAACTATGCAGTTGATGGAGTGAGTGATTTAGGTTTCTCTATTGGTAATGCCAACAAAGATTTGGGTTACTTTTTAGAAATGGTTAAAGATCTTGGCACCAGAGCGCAAATTGCTGAAGGTACCTCAGCCAATCTTCAAGCTGCATTTGATGCAGGTATGGGGAACGGTAACGTGCCTGAAATCTACGACTATTTTCGTAAATTAGACACCTAAAGTCGTCTTTTACCCCGGCCAGCCATAGCTTTAACTGTGGCTGGCAATTTTTTAACTCACCCTAAGCTTTGCCTTCGAGTTTATCCATCTACCTAGAATTCTGAATGAATAAATTAGTATTACCAAATTTGAATATATTGGTAATAATTTGTAATGGTAATTGGTTGACTTTTGGTGTGGTGCTCAGTTACATTGACTTTTACTGTTTATTTTTTGTGGTGATTTGTTGCTACATTGAGTTGGCTATTGAAAGCATTAGTTCATTAAGCCCAGTTATGACCAAGCTGTTGTGCAATTCCATGCGAGCTTAAAACGTTTTGAGTGATACGAGGTTCCGTTACATGTTAGCTAAAAATTCTACATTTCCGTATTGGGCTGCACTAATTGTTTCAATACTCTTTACTTTGGGTTGCAGTCATTCCCCACAAACTGCAGACCAATCAGCAAAATTGCAAAATAATGAAAAATTGGTCAGCACTCAACAACAATTTTTAGCTGTAGCTGAATCATTGCAGCCTGGCGACACTATAGTGTTAGCCAATGGCGAGTGGAAAGACTTTGAAATACTGTTTAAAGGTCAAGGTACTGCCACACAACCTATTAGCCTAAAAGCTCAAACCAATGGACAAGTTTACTTAACCGGTCTTTCTAATTTACGTTTAGCTGGTGAACATTTGCATGTTGAAGGCTTAGTATTTAAAAATGGCTACAGTCCAACAGGCGAAGTTATTGCATTTCGTCAAGACGATTCACTGTTAGCTAATCATTCGCGAGTCACTCAGGTGGTGATTGATGGGTTTAGCAACCCAGATAAATTTAATGCCGATAAATGGGTAGTGTTGTACGGTAAAAACAATAGGTTTGACCATAACCACTTATCTGGCAAAAGTAACGCTGGGGTAACTATGGCGGTTAGACTTAACTCTGTTGCCAGCCAAGAAAACCATCACAGCATTGATCATAATTATTTTGGCCCCCGTCCTATTTTAGGTTCAAATGGTGGCGAAACCCTGCGTATTGGTACCAGTAAATATTCTTTAAGTGATTCTTTTACCCGAGTAGAAAATAACTATTTTGATCGCTGCAATGGTGAAGTAGAAATTATTTCTAATAAATCGGGTAAAAATGCCTTTATAAACAATGTGTTTTTCGAAAGTCGCGGCACCCTAACCCTACGTCACGGTAACGGCAATTTAGTCGAAGGCAATGTTTTTTTTGGTAATGGCAAACATCACACTGGTGGTATTCGTGTGATTAACGCTAACCAAACCATACGAAATAACTATATGGAAGGCTTAACCGGCATTCGCTTTGGCGGTGGCTTTACCATAATGAATGGTGTGCCTAATTCCTCTATTAATAGATATCACCAAGTTAAAGACAGCTTAATTGAAAACAATACCCTAATAGACGTAGATAATATTAATTTGGCTGCAGGTAGCGACCAAGAACGTTCAGCCGTGCCAATCAATAGTCGCTTTGCCAATAACTTAGTGGTTAATCAGCAAGCACAGCATTCGTTCAATATTTTTGATGATGTGTCTGGAATTGCCTTTGCAAATAATTTGACTAACCAAGCCCCTCCAAAAGCCATTGCCCAAGGTTTTAAGGTAGAACAATTAGACTTAGTCAGAGGTGCCAACGGTTTATTACAAAGCCAACAGGCACAACAAAGCCAAGTAGGCGCGGCGAATTTAACCCCAGTAGCTAAGCAAGATACTGGGGTAACTTGGTATCCAAAAAATTCAAACACAGTGGCTTTTGACTCAGGCAAAAAAGTCGCTATTTCATCTGCCGAACAGTTAATGCAGCAGATTGCTCAGGTGCCAGACGGCACAGTATTAGAGTTGCAACCGGGCGAATACGATATTAATAAACAATTGCAAGTTCGTTCAGTGGTGACCCTAAAAGCCGCACAAGCTGGCACTGTTACCCTTTATCCTATGCGTTCTTTAACCTTTGAAATAGAAGATGGCGGCAACTTAAAACTACAAGGCTTACACATCTCAGGAGTAAAATCTCCCGACAATGCAGGCAATGTACTGATCCGTAATACTAAAGTTCCGACTTTACTTAATTATCGATTACATATTATCGATTCAGAAATTCGTGACCTAAATGTTAATCATTCTGCTCACGTATTTGATGCTGGCTATCGCAGCATGGCCGACCATATTTTGATCAAAAACACCCAATTTAAAAATATTACTGGCGATGTTTTGCGCTTAGACAAAGAGCAAGACGATCTAGGTATTTACAATGCCGAATACGTCACTATCGAAAACGCTAGTTTTGAAAACATTCAAGGCGCAGTAGCTAAAATATATCGTGGTGGTACTGACGAAAGCACCTTTGGTCCGCACTTTAGCCTAACCCAAAGCAAAGTCATTAATGTTGGCCATGGTAAACGTAATAAAAGCCGCTCTGCTATTTTCTTGCTAGGGGTACAACAAACATTGTTGCAAGAAAACCGTTTTGAGAATAGCAAGGTGACAACCATAGACCATACTGTGGGTGAGCCTATTACTCGTATACTCGATAATAAATTTTTAAACACCCCCATGCCTAAGGTCACAGAAACCTATGCAAAAGGACCTTCTACTGCACAAATGCAAGGAAATATCACACTATGAAACAGATTCTAAGTATTTTTACTTTGTGGTTAGTAGTTAATCTAGATGTAGTAGCTGGAAACTTACTCGACACCCCTCAACAAATAGACGCTATGCGTCAGGCGGCTCAACAAAGTGGTTCTTTTAGTGATGAGTTTAAACAGCGCACAGCCAAGGTTGATGCCGCGTTAAATCGTAAAATTAATGTGCCTTTGCCGGCCGATGCTGGTGGCGGTTATACCCACGAAGTGCATAAAACTAACTATGCATTGATGCGTGATGCTGGGCGACTTTTTATCATCACCCAAAATAAAAAGTACGCCACTTTTGTACGCGATATGTTGTTTAAATATGCCGATATGTATCCTACTTTGCCTTTGCACCCAAAACAAAAAGAGCAATCACCTGGTAAGCTGTTTTGGCAAAGTCTAAACGAAGCAGTGTGGTTAGTGCACAGTATTCAAGGTTACGACGCCATTAAATCACAGCTAAGCGCCGATGAAAGAAGCAAGATTGAGAAAGGCGTGTTTGAGCCTATGGTGCGCTATTTGTCAGACGAGTCACCACAAACCTTTGATAAAATTCATAACCATGGCACCTGGGCTGTGGCTGGTGTGGGCATGGCTGGTTATGTGCTAAATAAACCTCATTGGGTAGAGAAATCTTTATACGGTTTAGACCTATCTGGAAAAGGCGGATTCATGCGTCAACTTGACGAACTATTCTCGCCTCAAGGATATTACAACGAAGGTCCATATTATCAGCGTTATGCTTTAATGCCTTTTGTGCTGTTTGCCAAAGCCATAGACGTGAATCAACCCGAACGTAAAATCTTTGAATACCGAAATGAGATCTTACTAAAAGCCATCACTACTACTATTGAGTTAAGTTACAACGGTTTGTTTTTTGGCATTAACGATGCCATTAAAGATAAAGGCATAGATACCCTAGAACTGGTACATGGGGTAACCATTGCTTATAACAAAACCAAAGAAAAAGGTTTATTAACTATAGCCAAGCAACAAAACCAAATTTTGCTAACTGGCGATGGCTTAGAAGTCGCTCAAGATCTAGATGAAGGCTTGGCTCAACCCTACCCGTTTGAATCTACTGTTTACACAGATGGAATTAAAGGTGACGAAGGTGCCTTAGTGGTACTTCGTCAAAACCAAGCGGCCGAGCACCAAACCTTAGTATTCAAAGCTACCTCTCAGGGCTTAGGCCATGGCCACTTTGATAAATTAAATTGGATTTTTTATAACGCTGGTGAAGAAGTTGTATACGACTATGGCGCAGCTCGTTTTTTAAATGTTGAAGCAAAATACGGCGGCCACTATTTAGCCGAAAACAATTCTTATGCAAAACAAACCATTGCCCACAATACTTTAGTGGTCGATCAAACCAGTCATTTCGATGGCAACACTAAAGTGGGTAATCAACGTCACCCTGAATTGCTATTTACTGAATTAGACTCACACATGCAGATCACTGCCGCGCGTATGGATAATGCTTACGATGATGTGGCTTTTGGTCGCACTCAAGCGTTAATCAACAGCCCAGAAGGATTTGTATTTGTGTTAGATATTTTAGATGTTGAAACACAAGGCCAACATCAATTTGATTTGCCAGTTCATTTTAATGGCCAATATATAGATTCAAACATCAGTTTGCAGGCTCACACCAAACAGCAAAGTGCGCTAGGTGATAAAAATGGTTATCAACACTTATGGTTACAAGCACAAGGCAAAGTTGATAATCAATTAACTCGAGTGACATGGTTAAAAGATAAAACCTTTTATACCCATAGCACAGTTGTGAATACCCCGCACAATAAAAACGCCTCTTCGCCAGCGCATGAACTTATGATGGTGCGCATTGGGGCCAACGATCCAAACTTTAATCTAATCGCTAAACAAGCTCTGATAAATCGTGTAACAAGCGATAAAAACCTACAGTTTTTAAGCGTATTAGAAGTGCATGGCGAATATAACGGTACCCGCGAATTTACCGTAAACAGTGCCAGCCAATTAAAAGATCTTAAAAATGTAAGTGATAAAAGTAGCAATAAACAAGTGCAGCTGTTTAAGGTAAGTTTTGCTCCAGATATCACCTATTTAGTGGCCATAGCTCAAAATGCGTCAGGCTCAGAAAGCCAAACTAGTTTTAAGTATTTAGACAAGGTGTTTAGCATGCAAGGCAAGGCGCAACTTTTTAAATTATAAAAGTGTGTCATCTTTGGCAAAACAACAATAACTCAAACGGATAACTCTGCGACAGGTACGATTAAGATGAAAAATTTAAGATGGTGGGTCATTGCCTTGGTTGCGTTAGCAACTGTCATTAACTATATCGATAGACAATCACTTAGCGTGCTTTGGCCTTTTATGGGTAAAGAGATCTATCCAGAAAAAAGCGATGCTGAACTAAAAGAAGTGTATGGCATTATCAGCATAGTGTTTTTGTTTTCCTATGCTTTTGGTCAGGCCATTTTTGGAAAAATATTTGACTGGATCGGCACCCGCTTAGGTTTTGTTTTATCTATAGGTATTTGGTCACTTGCCACTGTATTACATGCTTTTGCTCAAGGTATTTTAACTTTTAGTATATTCCGCGCTATTTTAGGGGTATCTGAGGCAGGTAACTGGCCGGGGGCAGCCAAAGCCAATGCCGAATGGTTTCCAACCCGCGAACGGGCTTTAGCTCAAGGTATCTTTAATTCAGGTGCGGCCATAGGCGGCATTGTTTCTATTCCACTAATCGCTTACTTAGCCTTGTTTTTCAGCTGGAAAGTAATATTCATTTTAGTTGGCTGTACAGGCTTATTATGGTTAATCCCTTGGTTGATAGTCGTTAAGTCACCACCTGGCTCTCACCCTTGGATCACAGAAGAAGAGCGCGAATATATTCTGACTGGGCAAAAAAATGAAACCCTAGATGCCGGCGGAAAAATTGTTGCCGAATATACCCCAACAACCAAACAACTGTTATCGCACAAACAAAGCTGGGGGGTGATAGTCGCCACTGCAGCCATAGATCCTATTTGGTGGCTGTTTATTGTGTGGATCCCAACCTATCTTGTTGAAGTCTATCAAATGGACGTTAAAGGCTTAGCCATATATGGGTGGGTACCTTATGTTGGAGCCATGTTAGGTGCTTGGTTTGGAGGCTTGCTGGCACAAAACCGATTAAAAGCCGGTTGGTCGGTAAACAAAACCCGTAAGCTGGTCATTAGCTTAGGTTGCTTAATTATGTTGCCAGCGTTATTGGCCTTGGCTAACCCAGGTGGCGAAGTGGCAGCTGTATTAATCATGGCAACTATCTTATTTGGTTTCCAAACCTCTATTGGTAATGTGCAAACCTTACCCAGTGATTTGTTTGGTGGAAAAACCGTAGGTACTTTGTCGGGCTTTGCAGGCATGAGCGCTAAGTTAGCAGCTGGTTTGTTGATTTATTTAGTGCCTAGCCTTACTGCTGATGGTAGCTATGCCATAGTGTTTGCTATAGGCGCCGCCTTAGCCATTGTCGCTATGTTGGGCGTGTTGTTGTTATGCCCAATCATAGAGCCTGTTAAAGCTAAAGCTCGAGATTAATAGCATGTTCAAGCGTTTAATTTTTTCATATTTAAGCTTAACTGTGCTGGCTAGCAGCACAGTTATAGCATCGGAACATACACTTCCTGAATCACATCAGCAATTAGCCGAAGGTGTATTGTTAGGTGATATGAGCAAGTTAGACCCTAACAAAAAGCCTAGTGAAAACTTTGATTTATTAGACTGGAGCTTAACCTTACCCACAGACTTAAATAAAGATAAAAAAGCCGACATGGTTTACGAAAAACCATTAAGCGAAGGCTTTGAACTTAAGCCTTTATTTTATACAGCTGCAGACGGTGGGTTGGTTTTTGCTTGTCCTAATGTAGGGGCTAAAACCTCTAAAAATACTAAATATGCCAGAACAGAACTAAGAGAAATGCTCAGACGAGGCAACACCCGCCATAAAACTCAGGGGGTTACCGGTAATAACTGGGTGTTTAGTTCTGCACATGGTTCTGAGCGTAAAAGTGCTGGAGCGGTAGAAGGCAGCTTAGAAGCAACCTTAGCGGTAAACCGAGTCTCTACCACAGGTGATGAAAAAATGGTGGGGCGGGTAATTATTGGCCAAATTCATGCTACTAAAGATGAGCCAATACGTTTGTACTACCGTAAATTACCCAACAACGCTAAAGGCTCAATTTATTTTGCCCATGAAATCAATGGTGGCGATGACATCTGGATCAATCTGTTGGGCTCTCGTTCACACACTTTGGTCGATCCAGAAGACGGTATTGCCCTCAACGAAAAGTTTAGTTACAAAATCACCGTCGAAAATGACATTTTATTTGTCACCCTTATTCGTGAAAATCGACCCAACATTACTCGCTCATTCGACATGAGCAATAGCGGCTACAATAAAAGCAATCAATATATGTATTTTAAAGCCGGTGTATACAATCAAAACAATGGTGGTGCCGACGGAGACTACGTACAGGCCACTTTCTATCATATCCACAACATTCACGACGGCTATAAATTTTAACTTAACCCCTTTAGGGATTAAGCATGTTTTTAGATCTAAGGCGTTTAAATTAATTTTAAACGCCTAATTTTTTGCCCGCACTCTAAGCTTTAACCTAAGTGATTCAAACCAATTTTAAAATTGGTAAATGCTTATAAGTCATATTGGTTGAACTTTTGGTTTATCTATTGGTTGTTAATTTGGTTTTATTTGCGTATATTCTAGTTAACAAACTCGTTACACAAATACCACAAGCGATTAGTAGTCACATGTCGCTTTTTTTTAAACATCGGAGAACTCGATATGTCGTCGATATTAGGGAAATACCAACACCAAAATGGTCAACCAAAGCAACTCGTTGTATCACCTATTGCAAAATGGGTTAGAGCTGCAGTACTGGCCGGTGTTACCAGTTCAATTGCAACCTCAGTTGCCGCACAAGAAACCCCAGCGCAACCAGAAAATGATGACTCAGTAGAAGTAATTGAGGTAACTGGTACGCGAAAAACCATTCAAGACCAAATTGCCATTAAGCGCGAATCTACCACTGTAGTCGATGGTTTATCAGCTGAAGACATTGGCGATTTGCCTGCTTTGTCTATAGGTGAAGCGCTAGAGTCTATTACTGGTGCGGCTTCACACCGTGAAAATGGTGGGGCAACCGAAATCACCATTCGTGGTTTGGGGCCATTCTTAAGTGCAACCCATATCAACGGACGAGAAGCGACTAACGGTAGTGGCGACCGCTCGGTAAACTTTTCTCAATTCCCATCTGAATTAATGAAAAAAGTGGCGATATACAAAACCCAAGACGCCTCTATGATTGAAGGTGGTGTAGCTGGGGTTATCACACTCGAAACCCTTAAGCCTTTAGATTTTGGTAAACAACGTTTTCAAGCCGAAGTTAAACTTAACCACAATCCAGACCAAAGCAATGTTAATAACTCTTTGCAAGGAGATTTAGGTTATCGCGGCACCCTTAGCTTTGTTGATCAGTTTGAATTTGATAACGGTCAATCTTTAGGGGTGACTGTAGGTTGGCAACGTCAAGATATCAGCCAACCCGAAGCTGAATACCGTAGTTCAAGCCCTACAGGTTCGTCGCTATGGGCATGTTTAAACGACCCTAGCAATATGAACGAAGGTTTCTTCCGCAGCAGTGCTGGTGATTGTGAAGACCAAGTGAATGGCAGCAATAACCAGGGTTACCAAACCGATATAGATCCTGCCACAGGACGTGCCGAAAGTGCCGGTACACCTTATGCTTGGACAGGCTCTAGCCGAAGCTTTCGTCAAAACGAAACCTCAGACCAAAGAGACGCATTATTCTTAGGCCTACAATTTCGTCCGTCGGCAGATTGGGATATAAACTTCGACGCCCAAGTGTCAGATCGTACCCAAGAAGAAGCCCGTCACGACTTACTGTTTCTACAAAAGCGTGTGACTCCAGGGGTAACAGGGCAAAGCCTAATCACTAACAATGTAGGCGGCATTCTACAGTGGGCTGGTGAAGAACGTTTTGAATCGGCTGGCGAACAGTTTTCACGTGAAGAAAACTATCGTGGTGGTGGCTTAAGTGTTGAACATTTCTTTAATGAAAAGTTAACCATAAGCGCTGATGTTTCTTACTCAAAAACTAACCGTGAAGAACTACAAATTTCAAACCGTGGACGCACCGGAAATCGCCCTTTCTTTTCATGGCAAATGGGTGACTATATTCCTCACCTAACAGTGACTAATTTTGATGTCACCGACATTTCAAACTTTACCGACAGCTTACGTACCCGTATCGACCGTGAAAACGTACGCGAAAACGAAATTGTATCTGCACGCTTAGACTTTAATTACGCCTTAGACAGCGAGGTATTTACCAGCGTACAAGCGGGTATTCGTATGTCAGAGCTAAGTTTTGTGCAATTTGGGGGGAGCAATGGTAACGGTTCACGTAACCAATTTACCCTTGACGAAGGGGTAATCTCTGCCCTAGACGTGCTACAAGGTTGCCAAATAGACTTCCCAGAAACTGATTATATGTCATCTGTGTCAGACGGTGACTTGGTTACCAATGTTGACAGTGCAGGCAACCCTATCGCCAGTGGTACTGGGTCTTCTTGGGCGACTTACGACAATGTGTGTTTCTCTAAAGCTATAGTTGCTTCTCAGGGTGGTGAGTTTGCTTACCCTGAATTAGAGTACGAAAATGCTGGCACCATAGACGTGACAGAAGAAACCACAGCTGCCTATGTCATGACTAACTTTGATACCGAAATGCACGACAGAGTCGTACGCGGTAACTTTGGTCTAAGAGTTGTCAATTCAGAAGTCACCTCAGTTGGTTTTAGACAAGGCTTTAATGTGGTGACTAACGAACTAGGTGTGCTTAGTTTAGTGTCAAACAATAACATCGAGCGCATAGTAGGTGGCGGTGATTACACCGAAGTCTTACCTAGTTTTAACCTAGTAGTAGATTACGCAGACGACATACTATTAAGAGCAGGCATTTACCGTGGCATGTCGCGCGCCGATCCATCAGATTTAGGTTACAGCCGTACTTTCCAAACAGACGACGATGTAGCACCAGAAACCATCAGCGATTTATTAGTGGGTATTAATGGTTCAGGTAACCCTAATACTCAGCCACTTATGTCATGGAACTATGATGTCGCCTTTGAGTGGTATCCAAACGAAGATGCCATTTTAGCTTTAGGTTTTTACTACAAGCAGTTTAATGGTGGCTTCCAACAGCAAACCGTATTAGAAAACTTCACTATTGAAGGGGTAGATATTGCCTTACCTATCACTAACTCTGTTACCACAGATAAAGAAAGTGACTTGCTTGGTTTAGAAGCCTCACTTGCTTATCGTTGGGACAACGGCTTAGGGGTAAAAATTGGTTATAACTACGCTGATACTGACTTTGAATTTGAAGACAGTAACTACGGCGATACTTTTGTTACCGACCTTAACGGTGTAACTACCCAACTAACTGAAGGCATTATTCCTCCAGGCGCAGTACCTGGCTTCTCTGAGCACGTATTTAGTGGACAAGTGTATTACCAAATTGGTGATTTTGACTCAGCGCTTATCTACAAATACCGCAGTGAGTACTTTCAGCCATACACCAGTAATGGCACCAGACTTCGTTTTGTCGATGAAGTTGGCGTGTGGGAGGCGCGAGCGTCTTACAAAATCAACAAGCACCTGAAAGTAAAAGTAGAAGCTATCAACCTATTTAGTGCCCCTCGTTCAGACGATTTTTATGTGCAAGGTAACTTAGGGCAACTGAGTGATTACGGTCCACGTTTATTCGCGGGAATTAGCTTCAAGTACTAGTCGCTTGAAATTAGGTCAAATACCAAGGCAGCCACCTAGAAGGGTAAATTTAATCAAGGTGGCTGGTAACAAATAAAAAGTGAAACTTTCAGGAGTAGAAAGCATGTTTAACAAATCACTTATAGTTATGGTCGTTGCATCCACATTAGTCGCTTGTGGCAATGACGATAACTCAGAATTAGACGGTAATAATCGCGGAATCATTCAAATTAGTGGTAGCGATTTTATTGCTGGTGGCGAGTTGGTGGCATCTGTCACTGACGCAGACGGTATTCAACAAGATACCCTAAGCTATGCATGGTCAACCGGTACAACAGGTACCACTTATACCATCACCGAAGCAGACGAAGGCACAGTCATTTCTGTGTCTGCTGTGTATACCGACAACGCCGGTTACACCGAAGGTGTGGGGGCAAAAACCCCAGTGATCCAGCCTACTTTAGATGTGTCTGCCAAAGTAGTTAAAGGCCCAGTAAACGCTGCCAGCTGTGATATTTTTGAAGTAGATGCGAATGGTGCAGCACAGTCCTCAGCCCAAGGCTCTGGCATGTCTACCGAAGATGGTAGCGTGACCTTTAGCGATGTACATTTTGAAGGTACCGCGTTAATTGCCTGTGCTGGTGGCACCTATGTTGATGAAGCAACGGGCGAAACCTTAGATGCACCTACACTCAGATCTGTGGTAGAAGTAGTAGAAGGTGATGCAGACACCCCTGCCCCTTCTTATGTTGTGTCTCCCCTTACCGAAATCGCCGTTCGAGCTGCTGGCTCTGATTTAAATGGTTTTGCCGAAGCAGCCGCAGCCATTAACCTAAGATTTGGCATTCGCTTTGACACTACCCAAGTGGCACCCACAGTAATAGGTGTAGAAGCCTTAGGTGCAGTTGGGGCAAAAGATGCTGATAGATATGGCTCGGTATTAGCGCTGCTATCTCAATTAGATGCTGACGATGCCGACAGAGACATGGCTAGCATACTTGCCGATATCTCGGTTGATTTAGCCGATGGTTCGTTTTCTGAATCAGCGCTAACGGCTTTCGAAAACGCACAAACCAACCTACAAACCACCTCTATGGTGGCCTCTCAGGTTGATTCGTCACTGCTTGACGTTATTGGCTCGGCTGTGGGTTACAACAACGACCCTGTTGCGGCCATTATTGAAGGTGAGCTAAGCGGAACCGCGCCTAACGACTCAAGCGCTGCGCTAATGGGTACTGTAACTGTAATCGACCCTAACTTTGGTGAAGACGTCATCATTGCTCAATCTAATGTGCAGTTAGATTACGGTACTTTTAGCATTAACCCAGACGGCAGTTGGTCTTACTCGGTTGACCTAGCTAACGAAACTGTGGCCAACCTTGAAGTGGGTAAATCAGTGTACGATCCTGTCACTATTACTTCTTTTGATGGAACCACCGCCGAAATCAATATTCGTATCGCTGCATTAACTCAAGTGGTTAAAATTTCAGATACAGGTAACGACACAGGCGAAATCAGATTTAGTGTTGATAACTTACGTAAAGGAAAACTTAAAGCGTCTTTCTCTAAAGATGTGGCTTTAGGTAGCGACGGTAACAACAAAGACGCTTACATTACTTTGTACGGTTCATCAGGTAGCTCAAGCGAATCACTTATCGACTTACGTATTCAAGGTAATCAAACCGATAGTGCTGGCAATCCTATTGCCCCTCGCTTTTTAGTGCGTAACACAGATAATGCCGCCTACCCAGGCAACATGATTACTGCTCCTTTTGTTGAAGAGCAATTTTACGATGTAGAAATCATGTGGGATTTAGACGCCACCGAGCAACTTACCGTTATGATTAACGGTGAAATGATTGGCGGTGGTTCGTTCTCTACTGCCGCTGTAGTCGATTCTGACTTTACCAATTTAAATCAATGGTTTGCCGATGGTGTTAGAACCATTCAGTTTAGATTTGGTGATAACGACCGTACTATCCCATTTGGCTCTTTTTATGTTGACAACATAGCTGTGTATTCAGATATGGAAGGCACCCAAAGTGTATTTTCCGACGACTTTGAGTCTTATGAAGAAGGCGCCACTTTAGATGGTGTAGGCAGCTTATATTCTTTAGCTATCTACTCAGAAGTCATAGTGTTTGATGTGGGCGATGGTTCTGAAGAGCCAGTACCAGCAGCATTTTTTGACCTAAGCGCAGCCTTACCAAGCGACTCTACCGAAGCCATAACAGGCGCAGTAAGTGTGGTTGATCCAAACGAAGGCGAAGCCTTTATTGTTGGCGCTACCCTAGTTGGTACTTACGGTACCTTTACCATTAGCGAAGATGGTTCGTGGAGCTACATGCTCGACACTTCAAACCCAGTTATTGCTGCCCTTGTTAGTGGTGAGCGTGAAACCGACACCCTAACCATAGAATCACTAGACGGTACAACAGCTGAGTTTGTGGTAACTATTACTGGCGTTGGTGGCAACACAGGCGGTGCTAATAATGTGGCAGTTATCATAGATACTCTAGACTCAGACACAGGCGAGTTACGTTACGCGCTTGGCGATAATGGTCCGTTAGCTGCAGGTAAAATAGAAGTGAAGGTTAAGCGCTTAGATGACGATCTAGGTAATGGTGATGCCTTTATCACTCTGTTTAACTCTGCTACCAATAACGACGGGGCTATTTTGGACCTTAGAATTAGAGACAACAGCTTTGGGGTACGTAGCCCAAGTGACGTTGATACTTCTGCTGCTACTGTATTGCTCGACCAGTTTATGAACGTAGTGATCACTTGGGAATACCCAGGCGGCGACCTAAATGTTAATCCACTGGTAACAGTTGAAGTAGACGGTGTACGCTTTACAGCTGAAGGCTTTACCCCAACTAACAACTCTGTAGGCGGAGTAACACACGTAGCCTTTAGATTTGGCGACAACAGCGGGGTAAGAGAAGCAACAGGTAAATTTACTGTTGATGATCTGTATATCTACTCAGACACAGCAGGCGAAACCTTAGTTTTCTCTGATGACTTTGAGTCTTACCTAAATGGTGATTCGCTAGATACCGACAACCCAGCATCGCCTTATAATTCAAGTACTTCTGAAGCCACAGTAGAAACCATAGGTGAAGTGGGTGGCCCAGGTACAGAAGGCAACAAGTTAGCTGAAATTCGCGATACTGATGCTGGCGATACAGGTGAACTTCGTTATGCCTTAGGTGATGGTGGTCCACTAGCCCAAGGTCGTTTTGAAGTAGCGATTAAGCGTTTAGATGACGACTTAGGTAACGGCGACGCCTTTATTACTCTGTTTAACTCTAATACCAACAATGCTGGAGCGATTTTAGACCTACGAATCCGCGATAACAGCTTTGGTGTACGTAGCCCAAGCGATGTAGATACCTCTGCAGCCACAGTGTTACTCGACCAGTTTATGAATGTGGTAATCACCTGGGAATACCCAGGTGGCGACCTCAATGTAAACCCACTAGTAACAGTAGAAGTAGATGGGGTTAGATTTACTGCCGAAGGCTTTACCCCAGACAACGACTCTATTGGCGGTGTAACCCACGTAGCCATTCGATTTGGTGACAACAGCGGTGTACGCGAAGCCACAGGCGTAGTATCGGTAGACAATCTAGCTATCTACTCAGACTTAGCAGGCACCACAGAAGTCTTTTCTGATGACTTTGAGTCTTATGCGGTAGGCGACTCTTTAGATACAGATAACCCTGTATCACCTTACAACTCTTCAACATCTGAAGCAGTGGTAGGGGTTGAATAAAGGATTTGCTGATTTAGGCATCAAGCCAATTCAGAACTAATCTTAAGTTGATAAAAAGGCGCTTTAAGCGCCTTTTTTGTGTTTGTTGGGAAATTGATATTTATTATTCTGCTGCACCTTCAGCATCAGCTCTTTCGATTTTCACAGCGTCATTACCGCGCAGGCGGTAACCCCCTGCAACATCTGTTCAATAAAGTTTAGCGCCACGGTTGCTAGTTAAAGGTTCCCGCCTTCTCGGGAACGACGTGAAAGATTTTTAATATCCTCACCTTCAGCATCAGCTCTTTCGACTTTCACAACGTCATTACCGCGCAGGCGGTAACCCTCTGCAACATCCGTTCAATAAAGTTTAGCGCCACGGTTGCTAGTTAAAGGTTCCCGCCTTCGCGGGAACGACGTGAAATATTTTTAATATCTCCACATTCAACCTAGTCAAAGCTATATTTGATTATTAAATAATTGAAAAGGACTTCAATCATGAAACAAGCGTCTATTTACATCATTACAAATCGCCACAATACTACGCTGTACATAGGCGTTACCAGTAATCTGGTGCAGCGAATCTATCAACATAAAAACCAATTAATTAAAGGGTTTAGTGCCAAATACAATTTGAATAAACTCGTCTATTTTGAGCAATTTGAAGATATGAATAACGCAATCATTAGGGAGAAAAGACTCAAGAAATGGAACAGGGATTGGAAAAATCGACTCATCAACGAGTTAAATCCTAGTTGGAAAGATTTGTATCCAGACTTACTAAAGTGAGCGTTGTTTAAGCTTACTGTAACCGCAAGGAGGTTACCGCTTTCGCGGTAATAACGTGAGATGTTTTTTAATATCCTAACCTCTACACACCGTCTTCCCCGCGAAGGCGGGAACCTTTTACAAACAACCGTAGAGTTAATTGTTCACAGATGTTGCAGTGGTTTACCGCCTTCGCTGATGAAGTGAGATGTTTTTTAATATCCTCACCTCTTCACACCGTCTTTCCCGCGCATGCGGGAACCTTTTACAAGCAACAGTAGAGTCAATCCTACTCACTCTGACTATACCCAGTATGTGCATTTTTAATTTCGTAGAAAGTAGCTTGAACGTACTCAGCAGGATCGCTTGAGTTGTTTAAGTTATACACCCCAGCTTTAAAGTAATGGTACTGATCATCTTGGTCGTACAGGCTGTCGCTCATGTCGTAACTGGCCACTACATCGTCTTTGCCTTCGCGGCTGATGGTTACTGTGAGCAAATTAAGGGTAACATTAATGTGGTAGCTGAATTTTTCGTCTAAGGCTATGCCATCTGCTGGGTTAGCTGCACTGTTGCTGCGTGAGCCTATCATTTCTACGTAGGTTTCTATGTTATCGCCATCGCTGTCGGTCACCCGGCTTTCGTGGGCAAAATACACAGAGCCTAAAGTGTTGTTAGGCAATTTACGGTAATACAAACGAATAGGCTCGTCATCGTTGGCGTGAATTTGACCTATTACCACTCGGCCAATTTGGTAGTTTTCGCCGGTTTGAGTAACCTGATTAACTGCCAAAGTAACTTTTAAATCGCCATCTACGCCGCCTGCTTTAGATTGATTGGCGGTACTGGCACTCGAGAACACCCAGTTGTTTTTGTTGACCCCTTTAGTACTAATAGAGCGGTCGCCACGGCGCAGCATTTCGCGCAATTCTACCCTTACATAATTGGTGTTAGTTGAGGTTTTAAAGCCATGACTAGGCGAACGAAACACTATGCCACCATCGGCCGACGCATAAAAATATTCCGAATTATTGTAGCCATCAGCCAGTTGAGTTTCAGAGATAGAATCTGAGGTGCCGCTATTGTCATCATCGCTAGGTACACTTAAATACCAATCAAGCAATTCAATGCCTAGTTCGCTTGGCAATAACCCGCTAAATTGCCCTGTTGCTTGGGGGCAGCTATGAACTTGTACTTCTACTATGCCAATGTCGTTATTGTCGCTGCTGGCCAAGCCAATAATTTTTAGGTATCTGGCTTGGGTTTGCTCTAACTCAACTAATTCAAAACCACTATCTTTACCGCTAGTCTCGGCATTCACTAATATTGGTGTCCAGCTTTGTTGGTCGTTAGAGGTTTCTACCGAAAAGTTAATCACTCTTTGGTCGCCTCTGTACCATTTTATGGTTAAGGCTTGCACCGACTGTTCGCTGGCCAAATCTAATACCAACGCGGCATCGCTACCATTGTTGACCCAACGCGACTTAGCCGCAGTATTATTGTCTATGGCATTAGCAGGGGCGTAGTTAGGCACAAAGTTACCGTCGTCGCTGGCACTCGCTATGCTATAAATTTGATTCTCGCACTCACTAGGCTCGGGCTCAGGTGCAGGTTGTTCGGGCGTAGGAGTAGGGTTAGGCAAAGGTATTTGGGTAGTATTGTTGGCTTTACCCCCTCCACAACCACTGGCGATGAAAAATAAACTACTAACAATAATGGCAAGGGGGCGAACACAAAACGCACCAAAAGGGTTAAGTGGCATGCAGGAACCTCGAAACGTGAACGAACAACTAGTTAAATTGGAGAGTGGAATAACCTAAGGGCGGGTTTACGCCCTTAAATCGTAATCTTGCCAAAACGCATCAAATAATGGCTTAGGCATAATCGCCCCTGGCGTTTCTATTACCTTGCTAGAGGCAGCGCTGGCAGCCAAAGCGGCAGTTTTAGGCGCATAGCCCGACACTCTCGAACCCAGATATACGCCATTAAAGGCATCACCGGCAGAGGTGGTGTCTACTACATTGTCGTTAGCCACTATAGGCACAACCTCGGTGCCGTTGGCATGCACTATATGCAGATTTTTTTCGCCGTGTTTCATCACCAGCTCTTTAGGCTCAAATTCAAGGCAAAACTCAATGCATTGCTCAACCTCAGAAAAACCATATAGTTTTTCAAAGTCGTCTACCCCGGGCAATAACACATCGGCCAGTTGCAGGGCTTTTTCGATATGATGTTTGGCAACCTCTACCGATTCCCACAACTGCGGACGATAGTTAGGATCAAACACTATGGTTACCCCAGCGCGTTTCATTTGCGCTAGCTTGTGCCAAAACAGTGTGCGCTGAGACTCGGGTAAAATAGCAATGCTGATCCCCGAAAAGAAAAACAACCCAGCCGAATTTAAGGCCTCCGACTGCTGCTCAGATAAAGCACTCATAATGTGCTTAGCGGCAGAGTCGTTGCGCCAATATAAAAACGAACGCTCACCCACATCATCGGTAATGACCATATAGGCACCTAAATGATGGGTAGAGATTTGGGGTAAAAAATCGGTGTTGATCTGTTCTTGGGCCAAGCGGTCGAGCAACTCGTGGCTGAGTTTGTCTTGGCCCACACAAGACATAAAAGCAATGTCTAAATCGTTAAACGCGCGCTTTAAATACACACAAGAATTATACAAGTCACCAGCAAAAGACTTTCCTAATTGGGTACTGCTTTGGTTTACCAGTTCGAGCATGCACTCACCAGCAAATACCAGCGGCCCCTTTATTTTAGAAAAAACGTCTGAACCCTTACCAGACCCGCCAGTTTGAATGTTTTGCTGTGACATTGGATTATCTCATTTAAGCTTATTTTAAAAAGTCTTCGCGGCAAGGACTAAATACATCTAAAAGTACCCCGGCTTTTCTACAAATGGCGCCATGGTCGGCATTTGGCTCAACAAAAAAACAATCGCCGGCTTTTAAAATGCGTTTTTCTTCGCCTACTTGTACTTCAAACTCACCGCTTTCTACATAAGCAACCTGAGCATGATGATGGGCATGCACATAACCCACAGCGTTTTCGTCAAACCACACTTTGGCCATTAAAATTTGTTGGTTGTAACCCATTAATTGGCGCTTCATGCCATTTCCTAGGTCTTCGATTGGATGCGATTCTCCAAAAATAAAGGCGTCACTTTGTTTCATAGCTAATATCCCATGGTAATTTGATGGTATCTAATCAATATACAACAATATTGTCAACCATTGTTATATTATTTTATTACCAATATGTATGGTATTGGTAATAAAAAGATTGAAAGCATAAGTAAAACACTGGCTAGCGCAAAAAAGTGATTAAGGCATAAGGCTTTAGCTCAACAAAGATGTGTTTTACACTGGCGGCTAGGTTAAAATAATCCAAAAGCGCTAGAACGCGTTACAGTAGTCAAGATTGAGTATTAAGGTCAAAAAATGAAAAATCGTCGTATGTTTTGGCAAATCGTAGATAAAATCGAATTATTAATCGACTCTGGTAAGTATGCGCCAGGTAGCCGTTTGCCTCCTGAACGTGAATTGGCAGAAACCTTTAACGTGAGCCGCCCAACAATTCGCGAAGCTATCATCGCCCTAGAAGTTCGCCAGCGTGTTTATGTAAAAACCAGCTCGGGTGTTTATGTATTAGAAAACCCTAAAAAAGCCGAAGAAAACCTAAACGTTAGTGCCTTTGAACTTACCCAAGCACGTGCCTTGGTAGAAGGCGAAGCCGCTGCCCTTGCCGCTGCCACCATCACAGACGAAGAATTAGCCCAGCTCGAAGCCACCCTTACCGCTATGGCCGAAGGGGATAAGCCCGAAGTTGCCGACCGCGAATTTCACCTTATTATTTCTAAAGCCACGCGTAACAACGCCATATTATTAGCGGTAGAAAAATACTGGAAATTACGCGACTCAGAGCCCGAAATTATCAATGCTTACAAAAGCGTATGCGACACCAGTGTTAGCGCCCGCTTAGACGAGCACAAAAGTATTTTCTTAGCGTTAAAACAGCATAACCCCGCACAAGCACGCGCGGCCATGCACACCCACTTTAATCGCTTAATCAACACCCTATTTGAAATCAGCGAATCTAAAGCCCTAGAAGAAGTAAAAGCAAAATCTAACCAAACACGTGACTTGTATTCACTGACCCATTTAGTTAGTTAAACGGCGATTGCAGAGGGCCCGCAAGGGCTTTCTCAAAATAAACAACTTGGTGTTTAGGCTTTTTAAAAATATAACAACCCGGTGACCTGGCGTATTGCTAAACCTATTGGCTTCAGCAATACGCATAGATTGCGAGTAGTAGAACCTAATGTAAAACATCCCTGGGGGCATCATAGAGACTGGCTGTGGGATCACTAAAAGTAAAATCACTAAGCTGTAAACTGACTAATTCCAAGTCTTTCACTCGTGCTACCGCTTTACCTACTGCCGCTTTTAGCTTCAATTTAATTTCTCGAGGTGGTCTTTGAGCTAATACTTCTAGGCAACTTACCGGAAGTGTCGAATTAAAATAATGACCAAGACTTAGCTCTTCCAGAACACTTTTAAATACTGTGGGTATGATGGCATACATCTGTTCATACGAAGGTGCTTTAACTACAAAGTTTGTTAATCGAGAACTGACTGCCGCAGGTACATTTTCGAAGTTATTGGTAGTGGTTATGTAAATTGCATTGCTAACATCGATTAGTACGTCTAAATAAAGGTCGCGAAACCTTCTCGCTTGCTCTTTATCCAATACACTATAAAGCGGGTGATACATATTGACCCGTTCATTTTTGTTTAACAAACAGATTTCATCCAACAAAATAATTGGGTTATAGGTTTCGGCTTTTATTATTAAGGTTGTAGCAATCGCGCCTGCTTCAGCTCGTGTCCAAGTGTTGTGACCCCCCACCAATTCAAATTCGGCCTGCATGCCACTTATTGCTATTTCGAAAAACTCATGACCGATAGCCTCAGCTAACGCCTGTACAAATACCGTTTTTCCAATACCAGGAGGGCCTTGTAAGTTGACCGGCGGAATATTAAGAGGCTTACCAGTAAGCCGGCTTATTGCCAACTGCCCTTCATAAAAATCAATAACATGGGTGAAATTAGGGAAAGACTTTCTTAACGAAGAAAAAATATCTTTTGATTTATCCATACTGCACAGTCGTTTACACGGATTTTGCAGCAGAAATTGTGAGGGTGGTTCAAAGTCGTTCTTAGTTTTTTGAGACAGGCTTTTTTCAAGCTCTTTTTTGTCAAATAAAGGAGGTGAAACAAATTCTATTTCGTCAAACAAATCATCAAAAACAGAATCCAGTTCATCTACTGGATCCGGCTCTTTTGTTTTTTGTTTGTTTAAATTTGATAACTTTATTGCTTCCTCAAAAGCGGATGACATTTCGTCAACGATATCATCAGATCTGGATGATTTATTATTTACTTGATTTAACAAAGCTTGGTCTTTTTGCTTACTCATACAGATTCCTTATAAATGCATATACACGTCATGCTAGAGTCGAATAGCGTAGATTAAGTGGTGGCTGAAAATGTTATGGCTTAGCTAATGCTCTCGATTGAATTGGGTTCAATTCAATCGAATACACTAGTGAAAATAGCTACTCAGAGCTCAGTAATAACTACGAGAACAACCAGTCAAAGAATGACCAAGGGATCAAAACAATTAAGGGAATAAAAAATAAACCAATAGCAGTATCGGGTGCAGTAAACGCATCGATAAATACCCCAAGCAAAACAATCAAAGACAAGGCAAACATGCTATAAAAAAAACAACATAAAATTGCCAATATAGTGTTTAAATTTTCGTATTGGGTCCAAGTTGACACAGCATCCCACACCTCAGCGTTGACAGACAAAGGGTAAACAATAAGCGCGTAATAAAAAAACGAAACGTAGCGATATATACCCTCGTAGTCTGCCCAATGACTTAGTTTTTCCCAAATATAATAAGGAACGAATATAGCTAGGGCTATTTGTGCAAGTAAATAGTCTGCCGAATTAGTATTAGAAGAAGCTGAGTATTGAGACATAAATATACCTTTTAGTTATCAAAAAAACGCTGGGGAGTTGGCCAGATGATCCGAAAAACCATCAAATTTTTAATGACAAATTACGTCTTTAATGTCTGGATAATTTATTGAAATGTGTTTATTTAATTGTTGTAAAAGATGTAACGGAGGCTGAGCGTTTTCAAAGGATGCTGAAAGCGCGGTAGCCATAGATAAAATAGAGTCAGTGTCTCCACCTATATAAAGACCCAGGCGTAGGCAGTGCTCAACATTCCTTGCACTTAATCCAAGCCAAATTGCGATTGGTACAGTTGCTGTAGCTGCCGTTGAAAAACAGTAGTTCTCATATAAATCATGGGCGTCAAAATCTAGATCAAAAGAGTACTTTTGTTCAATTCTTGCTTTTATTTCAGATTTTTTAGTGTTTCTTCTGGCCAAATATATAGATTCGGCTAATGCACAGGCACCATTAACTGCAGACTCATCAGTATGGGTAATACGGGCATTCTCATCTACCATTTGCAGTACTTCGCATAACTCGTTATCTAAACAAGCAATTGGAGAAATTCTAATAGCCGCACCGTTTGAATCAGATTGCAGAATCGAAACATCCTCGCCAGCTAACCATTGCTCTATAGTTGAGCCGTACCCTACCGCCGGATACTTTCTACAAAACCATCGCAAAGAAGACTTGAATGAATTGTTTTTACTAATGGCATGCAAAGTAGCAAAAGTCATAATCGAATCATCGGTAATCCGACTTGAGGCAACAGTTAAAGGTAATGAAAATCCTTTTATATCTAGCCCCTCATAAGCACTGCCAACGTAATCACCTAAAATAGCACCAGTAATAGTATTCAAATTAAAATTTCCTTTTATCGATTAAACACGCTTTGCGTATTCCAATAGTGAAAATTCACTGCTTCAATTTAAAAACAAGCACTTAGCTGTTTGCTAATTTTTCTTTTGTTGATCCTTTTGGGGTGTTTGTCTAGCTGTGGTTTCTTTGTTTAACTCATCGACCATTATCGAAATTAGCTCTTCGGCTGATAGTACTTTGTTGTTCTCACTTTTCTTAGCCGTTTGCTTGGCAGGTAAAGCGTTTGAGCCTTCTATGGAGGTAGACAAACATTTAGTACCAACAATAGTTCGCTCGTCTGGACTAGGCTTGTAGTCACCTGCATATTTCAGTATTGCCATAATAAAATCCTTTAAAAATCTATCGAAAACCTAGCTAACCATGCTCGTTACACAGAGCAATGTTTTAACGATACGCATGCCTCATTGGCATTTTTTTAATTAGGCTGAGTTAAAGTGAAAGAATTTTTGTTACGAAACCGCACTGTGCTTTGAACAGAGGTCTCGCTTAAAGACTGTAAAGGTTAGAAAGTGACGCTCAATTGAGAACTAATATTTGAATGGAAAATAACTATATTTGATTCGTGTAGATTCAATGTTGATCTCCCTCTTGAATTGAGGGGCACACTTTACTAGAAATGTCAACTTTTGTCAAGTTGATTTTATTACTATGGGTATTTTGCAGGGTAAAACTGCCGGCTATTTAAGTATTACCGGGCTTTTAAAGAAAGTTAAGCTAGTTAAATCACCTACAAGCTAGGGAATCACCCCTAGTTTGTAGGGAGATTATCGCAACCCACCTAAGCCCCACATCCTAAACCTTTAAAACTAGCGTGTTTTACCCTCGCTAAACCTGCCTGAAAACTATACATGTGTTTCTGATCAGTCATTTACAGCCTATGGGTCACTTTCTATGCTTAGCCGTCAACACTCAAGCACCTAAGCGCTATTAACGCTCACAACAGCGCTAGAGTTGGCACTAAGTCACATTGATTAAGGACGACCTTATGACCAAGTTTACTACCCCCGAAATTGTTGCCTGCCCACATTGCCAGCAACACTACACGCGCCAAAGGCTGTGTACTTTTAATAATAAATGGCAAATTATTTTTTCAGACGGAGGCACCACCTACGATTTAGAATTTGTGGTGTTTAACGAAACCCGCTGCACCCATTGCCAACAGATTATTTTAGACGTACAAAACTTACCCTCGTTAGGCTTATTACCCGAACTACCATTCTGGAAGCGCTGGTTTAGCAAAAAGGTAGAATACCAACACTTACCCAAACCCACCTCAGACGTATACCTAGAGCTATTCGAACACTGCAGCGCCGACAAAAAAATGTTCTACGCGCTAAAAGCCTATCGAAAGTTTAACCAAACTCACAAGCTAGAAACCAAAACCATTAAACCAAGCCAAGCCGCCCTAACTCAATACAAAGCCGCAGAAGCCTTTATTTTGGCCAGCCCACCTAGCAGTGACCTGCCCGAATACCACCTACTCTGCGCCGACATTTACCGCCTACGCGGCCAGTTCGAAAACGCCCTAGCCTGCTACGCCAAAGTCACCGATGAACGACTGCAATACATAGTTGAACAAGGCATAGCCTGGACCCACAAAAAAATAACCTTGCTAATGCCAGTCAGATCAAAACAACAACACTACGAAGATAAAAACGGCCCAGTCGCCCCACCCGAAAACAAAGTCTACTGCAATATAAACGGCCAAAAACTATGCCCAAACCACTGGAACAACCTCACCCGCGTAAGCGACAGCCTAAAACAAAGGCTATGCAACAACTGCAACCAAAGAGTTCACCACATCTCATCTTTAGAAGCATTTAAGCACCACAGCCAACTAAATCACTGCATTGCCGCCAACATAGAACAATTAAAACTAAGCAACGACTTTTCAAAAATCTTAAATTCAAAATCAAAGTTAAATGATGAGGATTTTGATGGGTATGGGGTGGGGGAATCGCCTTAATTCGCAATTCTTCCGATTAAAAAGAGATTGAGTGGTCATGCCAAAGATTAATTAATTACTATTTTCAATGTATCTGCATTTGGGGAAGCTGCTACAGCCTACAAACTCTTTGCCCACATTAGGGCCTTTTTTGGCTTTTCTTTTGACCTTAGGTGATGAGCACTTGGGGCATAGTGAGTCGTTACTTTGATTTTTTGGAACTATGTTTGGTTCGTTATTTCGAACCTTAGCAATCATTTCGAGAAGTTGTTTTCCATCAATTAGTTTAACTGGTAAATCTCTCGCAAACCTAATCGCTTCTTTTGTAAAATATCCAGAAGCAACTACGTAAACAGCTTCTGCATTTGTTGCTTTCATCACGCCAAACATCTCTCTGACCACTGATACCCCTACTTTCGATGAGCGCCACTGTTTGCATTGAACAATATATACCTTCCCATTTTTTTGCAGGGTTAAATCAATACCATCATCGGGGCCGCTAACAACATTTTCTTTTACTGAGTAACCTTTACGGCGGAAAGCTTCACCAACAAGTACTTCAAAGTCACTCCAAGAAAGATCTTTAATTGTTTGAATACTAGTTTGATGTTGAATTAGCTTTTTTCGCTGAATTTGCTTAACAATAGATAATATTGCAGGAATGATGAAAACTCCTCCAAACAGCCAAGCAATGTTTTTAGCGGACGTTGCTACCATCAATAAGATCTGATTTTCACTTACTAACTCAGGAATAAAGAAACGTAGAACTAAATAGGCGATGGTGCCAATTAAGACACTTACCCACCAAGGCAAATAAGCTAGAGATATTAATAGTGAAGGAGTCTTGCGTGGCATGATCAATCCTTGATAAATAAATGAGTTTAAATATACCCCTAATTAAGTTTTATCAAATTGTTAATTTGATAATTAGTTATTGAAATTTATCTTTTTATTATTAGATTTTTAGAAATTTAAACTGATTAGTTTTGCATTAGAAACAAAGCGAAAAATCAGTTAACCTGGATTTAAATTGTATAGCGATTAAGGACTACTGCTAATTCATGTCATCTACTATTGATGTTTCTGCTGGAATAATAGTTAAAGGAAATCGAATTCTTGCTGCACGCAGAAAGCCAGGTCTCCATTTGGCTGGCTATTGGGAGTTTCCGGGTGGTAAAGTTGAGGTCAACGAATCTCCTGAAAATTGCTTAATACGAGAGCTTAAAGAAGAATTTGGGATAGATACTAGAATTCTTGCTTATGTGGGTGAAAACTATCACGACTATGGTGGGAAGACCATACGCCTAATTGCATTTCGAGTCGAACATTTAAGTGGTGAATTAAAGCTGATCGATCACGACGAAATAAAATGGCTTACAATTGATGAACTTGATTCGCTCAAATGGGCAGAAGCTGATATTCCTCTCCTTCAAGCTTTTAAGGCGTCAGTTAGTCTTACAAGTTTTTATCAAAAACAAGCCATTAACTACGCTCAAGAGACTGTAGGTATAGACTTGGGCGACTTATATTCTAAGTTTCTCCATTTCCTACCAAATGATTCTCATATTTTAGATTTAGGTTGTGGCTCTGGTCGCGATTCACGTTACTTTTTAGGCCAAGGTTATAGAGTCACTGCTTTAGATGGCAGCGCAGAGCTCGCACGTTATGCTGAGAAAATTATTAATCAGCCTGTTGTAGTCAGCCTTTATCAAGATATGGATTTTGAAGAATTATTTGATGGAGTATGGGCTTGCGCAAGCCTGCTTCATTGTCCTAAGGCCCAAATGGGCTCCGTCTTTCTTAATATTTATAAAGCCTTAAAAGTTGATGGTGTCTTGTACGCCTCTTTTAAATGGGGAAATAACGAATCAAGTGACGAGCGAGGGCGATTCTTTAATAACTACACCAGTGAAAACCTAGTTTCTTTAATAAATGGTGTTGGTGGCTTTGAAGTTCTAGAGTGTTGGCAAGAAGAGAAACCTCTAAGGGATTCAACTCAAAAGTGGGTGAACCTAATCACACGTAAGGTTGGGGCATAAAAATGAGTTCGTTTCCAGTTAAACACCTTACTGTTGGTGGTGATGACCCCTTCTTGCCTAGTTTGCTGCAGGCTATCAATCACGCAACGTCAATAAGCATAGCCGCAGCTTTTATACGCCAAACAGGTCTTAATCTAATTTTTACAGCACTAGATGATGCTCTTTTTCGTGGCGCTAAGGTCAGAATTCTTACTGGCGACTATATGGGGATAACTGAACCTAAAGCTCTACGCCATTTATTATTATTACAATCACGCGGTGCCGAAATTAAGGTCTTTGAGTCAAAGGCAAAGCAAAGCTTTCATATGAAAGCATACATTTTCCTAGAGGGTGACGAAAATCAAAGAGATGGGTATGCATTTATAGGTTCGAGTAACATTTCAAAAGCAGCTTTATTAGATGGTCTTGAATGGAATGTAAGTGTTGACCTGAAAACAGAACCCAAAAAATTCGAAACAATTCTGACCAAGTATGAAGAACTCTATAATGGAAATCGTTGCATTCATCTTACACATGAATGGATTGACGAATACGAAAAACGTATCCCAAAAACTTTACCGGTTAAGTTAGTCGCCAATGCAGACGATGAAGATTTTGAGCCAACACCAGAACCAAACATTATCCAGCAACAGGCATTGACTAAACTTCATCAAACAAGGTTAGAAGGCTATCAGCGAGGGCTGGTGGTTATGGCCACAGGAACAGGAAAAACTTGGTTATCTGCTTTCGACTCACTAAATCTTGGCGCAAAACGTATTTTATTTGTTGCTCACCGAGAAGAAATACTCGACCAAGCTGAAAACACATTTATCAGAATGTATCCAAATAGCAGGATTGGTCGATATTCAGGGAGCGAAAAACAACCTGATGTGGAATTGTTGTTTGCGTCAATTCAAACATTAGGCAAAAAACAGCATTTAGAGCTGTTTTCAAGTACGTCATTTGACTATGTAGTGATTGATGAATTCCATCACGCTGCTGCAAGTAGTTATCAAAAACTATTAGCCTATTTTACTCCTAAATTTATGCTTGGCTTAACTGCCACACCAGAACGTACAGATCAGTCAGATATCTTGTCTCTGTGTGACGATAATTTGGTATTTGAATTTGGTTTGTTTGATGGCATTAAGACCGAAATATTATGTCCATTTGACTATCAAGGTATTGCCGACACTGTAGATTACACAGAAATTAGTTGGCGAAATGGTAAGTTTGACCCTGAGCAGCTTGAAAACAAGTTAGCGACAATATCGCGGGCGAAACACAATTTAAAGCAGTGGTTAAAACACAAGAAAAGTCGAACGTTGGGCTTCTGTGTTTCCACTAAGCATGCTGACTTTATGGCGAATTATTTCTCTGGTAAAGGGATTAATGCGGTATCTGTGCATAGTAAATCTAGCATACCTAGAAATGTTGCTTTAAGTCAGTTAAGTGATGGTGAAATCGATATTATTTTTTCAGTGGACTTATTCAACGAAGGCGTAGATTTACCATCAATAGATACAGTAATGATGCTAAGACCTACGGATTCAAAAATCGTCTTTTTACAGCAGCTTGGTCGTGGTCTTCGTAAGAGCTTAGAAACAGGTAAAGAAAAATTAGTAATTTTGGATTTTATTGGAAACCACATTAGTTTTTTTCGAAAAGTGGATTCACTTTTTAGGATTGGCGTAACCAATAGTGCCCGTAAAACATTCTTATCAAATGCTAAAAACGGCAATTTGAGTTTACCGAAAAACTGTTTTGTAAATATAGAACTAGACGCGATTGATATCTTACAGAAGTTAGTTTCAAACAATTTTGATAAACAAACGGATATTTATAATGGACTTAAAGAGTCTTTTGATAGGCGGCCAACTCTATCGGAGTTTTATCGTGCTGGTGGCGCCGCAGAAACAATTCGAAAGGAGCATGGCAGTTGGTTTGAATTTGTAAACGATCAGCAAGACTTAGATGACGAAGAAAAGTTTGTATTTAAAATGTTCCATGGTTTCTTATCAGAAGTTGAAACCACTATGTTAACTAAGTCTTTTAAACTAGTTTTACTCGAAGCTTTACTAGAATTAGATGGATTTTTAAAACCAATTGAACTGCCAGTTTTGGCAGTGAAGTCATTAAATATTTTTAAACGACATCGCCCTTTACTACAAGATTTACCATTGGAATTTCGTGATGTTTCGAAAAACGAAAATAGAAATGATCCTAAGTGGACAAAGTATTGGAAAGATAATCCGGTAAATGCCTGGGTTGGTGGAAACAAGAAAACGGGCGATGTGTTTTTTAAATTAGAGAACAACAGGTTTTCAGCGATGTTTGAAATACCTGCCAACTTAAAAGAGTCGTTTTCAAATATGTTGCAAGAACTCGTTAATTATCGCTTTTTGCAATATGAAGCTCGAATAGCTAGCAAGGAAGCCAGCGCTGGTTTAGATTTATCAAACGACATTGTAATCGATCAAGTGCCCAAACAAGCCATACCTTACTTTCCTGATTTAAAAATTGCCTGTGGGCATTTTCGTTCAAGTGAACATGAAATAACTGAAATGCTCGATGTGCCAGAACATTACGGTAAGTTAGATCCCTCCAGACACTTTGTAGCGAACGCTAACGGCAATTCAATGAATGGTGGAAGGCATCCGATTAAGCATGGCGACTTGCTATTATTAGAAAGGATAACTCCAGAGCATGCAGGGAGTATCAGTGGAAAAACTATTGTAATAGAGCGCCAAGGAGAATCAGGTGATGATCAATACCTGCTTAGAAGCGTCAGTAAAATTGGAAATCAGCAATACAAACTTATAGCTCAGAATCCAGACTATGAACCTATGGACGCCGATGAAGACATGAAAACCTTGGCGTTTTTAAAAACGATTATTGACCCTGCTGACGTTTATATCCATAAGCAATTTATGCGCGAAGAAATTCCTTCATTATTTGGCTTAGAGTTTAACGAAGGTGCATGGAACTCAGGCCATGTAAGACCCAAAAATAGTGAAGACCAATTTCTGTTGGTGACATTAAACAAACAAGGCAAAGCTAAAGAACAACAATATAAGGACTATTTTGTTGATCAAACAACTTTTCATTGGCAAAGCCAAGCTAAAACTAAAAGCGAAAGCGCTAAAGGAAAAGCTTTACAACAAGACCAGAATGTATACTTATTTGTTCGAAAACATAAATTATCAGGGGGAAAAGCTTCACCTTTTTATTTTCTAGGAAAACTTGACTACAAAAATCATATTGGTGAAATGCCAATGAGTGTGACATGGAAATTACAAACACCTTTACCGCCTGTACTTATGGATTACTTTAAAACTTAGGTGTAAACGAGAGCGCCTTAACTTTTAGTTTCACAAAAAAGACACATCCTTAATAAAACAATTATCTTAAAACCCACAGTTAATAGTGAATATGATCAACAAGTGATTTAGCTTAAACCCCACTCACACCCCCAATTATTTGACTTAACCACTTAGCTCTCGTTATTGTCCTGCCTCAAATTTTTAAAGGGAGTGTTTTATGGACGAAATGGTTGCAGAGGTTTTTAAGATTTTTCATCAAGAGTATGCAACAAGAATGCAAACCTTTAGGCCGTGTAAGCCCGGTGGTGAAATTGTTGAAAGCAATCTTGTGCATCAATTTATTAATGCTTGGTTGAAAAAATGTCCTGATGCGCTGCATGCTTTAGAGGTGCCTTTTGCTACCAAAAGTGATACGCCATTAACCCCCAATTCAGACATTGAGGATGTGCTAAATACTGGGTGGGGTAATCATCTCGATGGTATAGTGTTGGCAAATGGCACCTTGTATTTGATAGAAGCCAAAAGAGACTATCCACCAGCCCAATTAATTAAGCGTACTAAAGCAGACTTTGACCGAATTCATTCTTTAGAGCTGGCTGCCAGCCTTAACATTATGTTTTTTAGGCAAGGGGTATACACCAAGCCCATTGAGCCAATTAAAGAGGTTAAAGGTATTATTCTGGCCGATACTTGGAGCCTTACTAATCAAAAACTGTGGCAAAGTGCCCACTATAAAGGCCAAATAGACTGGCTGGCAGATATGCAGCGCGAGGTTAAAGATTTAGGCATTGGCTCGTCTATTAAAAATGAGTCTTACGCTTTGTTGATTGCCCATACCCAAGCCATGCCAGAGCAGTTAAGAGTTATTAATAGTGGGCTTTGATATTTATTCTGACTTCATTCAAGTGATGATGGGCGACGAACCCCAACTGCTAGATTACATGGCAAAACTTATCACTCACCTAGAGCAAAGCGAGGTGCGTTATTGTTTTGCTGGCGATTTGGCCTTTTCGCAACATGGTATTGAGCAGTGTACGGTTAACTTTGATATTTTTATTCATCAAAACGATCTTGCCAAGCTAAGCCAAAACGCAGACATAGGCGCAAAAAACGCCCATTTAATTTATGAGAAAACCCTAAAGCGTTCGGGCTCTGCTAACTCACAGAGCGACAACAAATATTACCGCATTAAAGTGTTGCCTCTTGATGATTCATTGTGGCAGCAACTAACAGTAGAGCCCACACTCAGCGCCTTTGGTAAAGCAAAGGTAAAGGTGGTGGCAAAAACCAGCTTAGTTAATATGGTGAATATCATTCGAGGGTTTAAACACTTAACAGACTTAGAAACTAACTACTTTGATGTGCGTTTAATGCAGATGCAAGAGCTAGACGCGGGCATAGATCCCCAAGGCTACACAGTATCTTGGGCAGAGCTACAACAACAAAAACGCCAAGCCTGGTTAAAAGCTAAGTAAAACAACCAGCCCAACTTTGGTGATTAAAGTTGGGCTTAAAATTGGTTGTTGTGGTGGAGGTGTTTAATAAAGGTTATTTAGTAGAAACAGCTGATAGAAACTCAGGGTCGCTAAACAACTTGTTTAAAAGGGTTTGAATTAAATCGCTGTAGCTATTTTGTGCATTGGGTATGGCAACTGCGCCCATAAAAGACGAATCAAACTTATTTTCAGCTTGAATTGTCTTTTGGAAAATCTCTACATTATCTTGAGTTACTACAAACTTTACCGCAACAACTCCAGTTCCAGTGGAAAAACCAGCAACATCAATGTCATTAGCTACCAACTCGCCAGTTATAATTTTGTTCGATAACGGGTTGTAAGCCTTTGCAAGTTTAAGCTCTTCGATAATGGCATTTGTAATGTATGTACCAAAAGTGCCAGTGTTCGATTTTAATTGGGTTCCACGAAGTGATATAGAATTTAGGCTTTTTTGCGAGCTAATTTCATTTACAGCTACCGGCTCAATTTTCGACTGTTTAATCTGTTGAATGTTATCTATCGAAACTTGATAGGTAGGTGCCACTATTGAGCAACCAGATAACAGCAATACTAAAAATAGAATGCTAACTTTCATATTATTATTTCCTGTGGTTTAAAAAGAGTTTGATTTCTCAAGTTTCTCGGCCAATTGCAAAATTGCAGACTCAGTGGCTCGCTTAGCGGCTAAACCAAAATCATTTTTAAACTCATCAAATTCTGCCACGCCATTGGTTTTCACCGAGTCACTCCATACTATTTGACCAGCATCATTTAGTGCTTTAACAGACAAATCCACAGTGAAGTGAGTGGGTGGCCAAGTAAACAAACTAGACGAACTAGAGTTAGTGCTAATGGTGGGTATAAATATGAGTTTTATTTCATTTTCTTTGATGAAACTGTTGTCATTTAAAGACTTAACTTTGTATACATCTTTGAACTTATGGCTAAGTACAGCATAAAACGCCGTTTCCATATCTTTATATGGTGTATAGGTTATATCGTCACCTCCCCCACCTGGCGTTTGTACCTTTAAGTTTCTATCAGTTTCTGAAATATGATACCCAACTGACTTTTCTATTTTATTTGGTGAAGGGTTTAAACCATTTGTAGTAGGTGTGATTTGAATATTATGAGCGCAACCAGAAATTAACACAGATGTAAGCGCCATCATGCTTATTAATATTTTCATTATGTAATTCTCTATTATGGGTAGGAAATAACTAAGAGATGTTTTAATTAAAAACTAAAACACCTCTTGGCTATTAAAAACTTAAGCTAAATTTTATATGAGGTTAGCTTGCGCAGTTTTTGCGTTTGTACTGTGTAGATACAGCTTCGTGTTTGCCTTTTAGTAACGCGTACTCGGCTTGAAGTGCTCCATCACCACCCTCTAAAAAGAACAGTGCTGGCCAAAAAAGTACCAAACCAATACCCATTTGCCACGAGTCATTTGAAGCTTCTTTGTCTACTTGCCCAGTTATCACGCCAACTCTTTGGGTGATATCACGCATTTCAGCTTCTAAAGTTTCACAGTTGAAACTGGCGTATTCATTTGGTGATACATAAGTTGCTGGAATGTCTTGGGATTTACTGGCACAACCATTTAAAAGTGCAACGGTTGCTAACGATAGTAATGTGGATTTTATTTTATTATTCATGAGGATTTTCCTTTCCAAAACGTCATGTTAATACTCATCTCGTTGAGCATCGGCAAACAGGCTACTAGAATATATTGATAAAGACAATTGCAATTCTAGATTTATTATTCTTTTACTTGTTGAATTAAAAAGAGCTGTATCTGGCTGATATTCATACTAAATTTAACTGAGAGTTGTAAAAGCTAGATGCCGTAAAACTCTCATTTTATCGCTAAATTTTGTGGGTTAATTTTGAATACTTCTAAGCAACTGGCCGCTGGTTTCAACATCAAAAGAAATAAAGGCCTCGTTTAAAGCTATCGATGCGGCACACATTAAATCAGGTTGTTCCACAAAGTCTTCGGCAGAAACAATCACATTATAAAATGCTTCGTTTTCATCTCGTACTTTGCTAATCACATCTAGTATGAGTGATAGTTGTTTTTCTTCATCAATATTTTGGTGAGTGTCTTGGTAGCTGTTTATCAACATAGTTAACGCCGCACTTTCTAGGGCTTTACCTTCTGCAGAAATGCCCCCTTGGTTGCCATATCTTTTAGCTTCTGGCACCTCGTCGGGATACACAAAAGACGCGCATGCTAAAGGAAACTCTTGGCGCAACTCCTTCATTCTAAAAATTTGCGCTTTAAAATATTCCACTAAAGCCAAATTGCCGGCACTGGCAAGATAAATAGGCAATCTGTGGTTATACAGTAAATCAACCATTTGATTAATGATTTGGGCTTGGGGTAAGCCCTGGCGCATACCCACATAATTTAAATCTAATGCTTGCTGGTAGGTTTCGGGATCATGTTTTTTCATGGCCACCATATAGTCTTGGGTGAGCAATCCCGACTCAAGCTCTGCTTTAGTGATAGAAGACTCAGTGCCTAGCCCACTTAGAGCGTAAAGGTCTGGGTCAACAATTTTATCTACTACTCCTGCACGCAATAACTCTTCGTTTGATGGCGACCAAAAACTATCACTTGATGTGCTCATTACTTTGTCTACAAACCACTTAGGAAGGCCTTGATTTAAATAAGCCTGCTTTAGAGGATCACCCAATTCGCTAACAGTGTGACTCGACACTGTTCCTATTGAGGCGGTGTGAAATCTTAACTCCGCGCCCTCGCCTAGCAGTTTATTTTTACCCGCAAGATACACTAAGGTGCAAGAAGAACTACAGTCAGTTTTTACGTAGGTATCTAAGTCGTGATCACGCACAACTTGCATCATGCGTTTTGCCGCTAAAACTCGGCCACCTATGCTATGTAAGTGTAAAATTTTCACGTCTGGATTTAGGTTAAGCTGTTCAGCTAATAGGGTTTCAGAGCCTATTTCTAGGCCACCAAACACTTCTAATTCGGTGCCGTTATTTAATAATCTAAATTCAGTTGCTGGGTAACGCTCACTGCCAATCAGGGTCAGAAAACTGGTTTTCATTATAGGAAAACCGCTGTTATACATTTGGTAGAGAAAACCTAAACAGCCCAAACACACCATTACTTTTGCAGTCATAGCCCAACCTGCAGATCCCCCTCTAAGAGGGTGCTTGCTGGCCGAACGATAAATCCCAACCGTTTGCCAGCAGGTCAATACAATCATGCAAACATATAAGCCAAAAATATAGGCGCCGAGCAATTTGGCAGAGCTGGCGTTTTCTACTCCTACTTGGGCAAAATGACTCAGAATTACAATAACTACATTGGCCGTTACGCCAATTAACCAGTAACTTACTGGCAAAGAGATTTGCCCTTTCCAATAGCGAATAAAAAAGTTTGGATGTTGTTCTTCGTTAAATTCAGGCTGTGCTGAGTGTTCTGGGGTTATAGGCTTATCTAAGTCTGCGCCGCGAGCGTTAATTTCTTCAATCAGAGTTTGGGCTCTTTGTGGAAACTGCTCTTTGTCTATATTGGCTAGTGCATCTTTTAATTCTGCGAGGGAATATTGCTTGTAGTTAGGTGTAGTCAAACCAAGTCCATTTGTCATTTTTATTAAGCCAACAATATACGCACTATGCTACGGCTGCACAATAGCTTAGCTGGGGCATGTAACGCCCCCCAGTTTTTGTGAATTTATGCTTACTTTTAACTACAGTGCTTTTCTATTTTCGATGTCCATTGTTCAAGGTTATCGCGGTTATATTGTCTTGCTGGTGGTTCAAAAATGACTTCATTGCCTAAATTAGGAGGCGGAAATTGTTGTTGTACAGAATTAAGGTAGGTTTCGCTGTAGGCAAACACTTTGTTATCTTTTAACGACCAAAAATAACGGTTATTGGCTAACTCAATTATGTGGATCATGCAGTCTTTGTTTAGCTCATTTTTACCAAAGTTTATTTCAGACACGCCATGCTTTAAGCCTATAAATGCCAGCGCCTCTGAGCCATGTAAGCGGGTGTTTTTATTATCAAATATATAGCTGGTGGCATTACCGGCAATGGTTGTGACTAAAAAATACGCTAACACTGCAAAGGTTGTGATGGGCAGCGCAAAAAAGCGTTTAAATTTTTTATTACGCTCTGCTACTTTATCGGGCGCTTGTTGGCGTGGGCCTAGCATTATTTCGAAAGTGCCAAAAC
The DNA here is from genome assembly GCF_052983255.1 of Paraglaciecola aestuariivivens. Lineage (NCBI taxonomy): Bacteria > Pseudomonadati > Pseudomonadota > Gammaproteobacteria > Alteromonadales > Alteromonadaceae > Paraglaciecola > Paraglaciecola aestuariivivens. The sequence continues at coordinate 95,565 of NZ_JBRKBA010000006.1, forward strand.
ACGCCCAAAAAATAAGGTATAAGCCTACCAGGGTAACAATTAATAGAATTAACATATGGGTGAAGGCTTCTATGCCTAGCTTAAAGTAGTCGTCTAAGTCGGCTATGGCTAAAAAATTAATGCCAAACCAAGAGGTGACTATTGAGTTGTGTACCACACTGCTCAAAATACAAAATACGGTTAACACTAGTACCGCCAATGTAAGGTAGTTTTTTAGTTTTTCGGCTGTTCCTGTTTCGCTCATGCTTGGCTTCCTTTAGTGTTGCGTTAAAACTGGGTTAAGCATAGCCGCAAATTTCAGCATCATGGGTAAAAGGTTTGGCTGTTTTAATGGGTTACTTTAAGTGGGTATTTTTTAAGACAAAAAATGTCGCACGCTGCAGTTAAGCTTATGCCATTAATGTTTGGTAGGTAATAGTAAGAGGTTGTTAATGAATAAAACTGAGTTTCTCAGCAATAGGTACGTACAAGATTTTATCGGCTGGCTTTCGCACAACATAGACTCAGGAATAAGCCATACATGGTATTCGCTGGGGGCGGGCAAAGGCTTTTCAATTGGCGAGAAATGGAGCTGCAAGGGCATATTTAACGCGCATGCCCAGTACAAATGGAAGAGTAAACGCTTCGACACTCAGCAACCCATTATTACCTTTGAGCAAACCCGAGATTACCTAAACAACTTGGGCAGCAAACTAACTCAAGCTGTTACCAGCCAAAATCATGCGCTTTGCTTTGAAACCTGTATCGAAATTTTAGAATGGGGCGGGGTGAACGACAGCAACATTGCTATTAATATTCGCGAATTAAAACACGAATTAGCCTTATACCTAACTAAAGTGCAGGCATTTTTAAATTCAAACGAGTTGAATAGCGCGCAAAGCTTTGAATACCAAGCCACAAACGGCAAAGTCTATGGCTTGCATTTAGACTCTGGCACCACAAAAATTTATTCGTTATTGGCCAACGAATTTATTATTTACGACAGCCGAGTAGGGGCCGCATTAGGGTTGTTGGTGAGCAAGTGGATGGAAGACACAAAGCTCGCCCCTAGCGAATTGCCACAACTGTTAACCTTTACCTGGGGCAGCGCCAGGAGAAAGGTTGACGGGGTAAACCCCATAGAAACCAGAAACCCCAACAATGGTAAGCGTTTAGGCATGAAAACCTTTGCTCAAGCCGCCAGTACCGATCCACTCAAGCGTTTTGCAGATAACATACATACCTCTTGGTTATTGTCTGCATTATTGGCTAACCCAAAAACTTGCGGACAATTTGCTCAGTACCCCGTTGCCGAAAGAATTCATGCTTTTGAGTCTGCGCTGTTTATGCTGGGTTATGCGGTGTCTAACCAAGCATTAAGTGATATGCACAATAGGTTTGCTTTGGGCCAAAGTGCCAAAGCCAAACCCCAAGCACAAAACAAAGTTGCAAAGCCCGCAGCTAAAACTGGTCAGGCTAGCCCTAAGCGCTTAACCAACCACAGCAAGCTGTTACACCACATAAAAACCGGCGCTTTTACACTGCCTGCTACCTTTGAATACCGCCATGTGTATGCAGTGGCCAGCCAACTTAAGCTGGCTAGTACAGCTGCTGGTAGAGACTATGCTTGCATTAAATTTATCCAAAGCTTTTGCACGGTTTTACATAACGACCTTGCCCTAGAGCTAAGCAAACTTAACGATCCTAGGCAATCCGCCTACTTAACCACCCTAAGGCAAGGCTGTCAGTTTCAGCTCGCTCAGCTTTAAGTGCTGCAATCCTAGGCACAATATATTTTGCCCTAAGCTAGCCTGTGTCATTTGTGCAGGCTAGCAAACCCACTCTGTCCCCAACATAGCTACACTTTGTATAGCTAAATGAGTTAATTGATTTATTAAGACAAAAAATGTCTTGCTTGCCCAGATACTGTGCGTATTGAAATTAAATAAGGAATAAAACGATGCAATACATTCGCAACAGTAAAGGCCAGGCCATAGGTATGCAGCAAACGCTTAGCAATGGGATTAAGCAAGTGTATTCGGTTAATCCGAGCCGGTTAGTGGGTTGGTACGACCCAAGTTCAGATAAAACCATTAATGCCAAAACTGGCAATTGGATGGGGTATGGCGACCAAACCATCATGCTTTTAGCAGATTCTATATAGGAGAGCGGAATGACTAACATAGCCAGTGATTATTTTTTATTTGGGATCCCACAAGCCGCACAAACCGACGCGGTGTTATTGTTGGCCACCTCTGGGTTGCTTAATTCGGTGTCGGGCAAAATACAAATGTTTGTAGATTCTGTGTGTATCGATCAAAACGCCTTGCCCATGTTCGAAAACGTTCAACGCATGAGCATGACAGCCACAGTTGAATTTGTAGACTCAGAGCAAAGCGTAAAGTTCGACGCGCTAGGCTCGCCTGCACAGTGTTACGAAAACTTAGTGTTTAAATTTAGCCAGCTGCTTAAACAGCACAATGATGAAATATACTTAACCGCCCATGCGGTGCCGACAGTAGAAGACTTACTCGAAGACCAGCCTCAGCAAGCTGCAGCAGAGTCCACTAATTTATCTGCCATTCAGCAACAAGTAGATAGCTGGATCAATACCATAGGGGTGAGTTATTTTGACGAGCTAACCAACCTATCTAACCTAATCGAAGAAGTGGGTGAAGTGGCAAGGTTAATTGGCCGCGAATATGGGCAACAATCGTTTAAAGCTGGCGAGCGCCCGGCTTGTATAAAAACCGCTATTGCCGACGAATTGTCTGATGTGTTGTTTATTGTGCTGTGTTTGGCCAATCAATTATCAATAAATTTAGACGCGGCTTTTACCCGCAATATGGATAAAAAAACCAAAAGAGACAAAGCACGGCACTTAGCTAACCCAGCACTAGGGGCAAAGGCAGGGCAACGTCATGAGTAGATTTGCCTACCAAGCATTAATGCTGTGGGATAACCCCAATCAATTTGAAGATAAGGCCCTGTACAATTCAGTGCATAGCCTGTTGGGGTTATTAATAGAGCAAAGCATGCCCATTAGCGCCTTGAATGAATCGCAGAGTGAATTGCTGCATGAATTAGTGGCGGGTAGCTTAGATGCGCTAAGCCAAGCGGTGCAACACAATCAAGAGTTAGAGGCAAACAACGAGCTGCTGACTATGCTTGGCGATTTAATTCAGTTTTCTAACCAGCTCAGCCCAAGTACTCAACATTAAAGGCACAATGATGTGCCTTTTGCTGACTCTAAGTTTTAAAGGTTGCTTAAAAACTGCCTAAAGAGTTGATCAACCCTGTCTAGAGCAGCATTTAAACTGTGATCCCCCTCAATAACATGCAAAGACGCATGATTCTGCTGGGCAAATTTAATGCTATTAGCCACCGGAATAATATCGTCTGCCCAACCATGCACAATCTCGCAATAACCATCTATCTCATACTGCTGCATCTGATAGTTTGGCATGTACAAAGCCGGCGCCATTAAAAATAAGCCCGGCACTTGGTGGTTACTGGCATTAACCAGACTCACATAACCGCCCATGCTCGACCCCACTAAAATAGGCGGGCTTGATTCACTAGCCAGCAGCTTATCTAGCATTTCAACCCGCACATCTGGGTTAAGGGTGGCGGTGTAGTCTATGCTGTCTACCTCAACCCCTAAGTCTTGCGCACTTTGCGCTAACCTTTTAATTTTGCGCCCCCAAGGGCCGCTTTCTTTGCCATGTGAAAAAATAACTTTCATTAAAACACCCTATTGTTAACTGTTGTGCCTAGTGTGAGCGCCCTAAAGACAAAAATTGTCTTTACCTATTAGGGTGAGTTACTCTTGTTTAATTGCACTTGCTGTTTAGAAATGCTCTTTACTATGTCAATAAAATACAAAGTCTACAACGACCCATTAAAACGCGCTATTCGTAGCAAAAAGCCAGCTGCCCGGGCCATAGCCGAGATTCTGAATGACCAAAACATGCTCAGATGTGTAGCCACTCACAATCCCGAACTACTGAGTAATCAAGCCTCTGCACAGCACTACAACACCGACTCTAAGTTGTACAAAACCTTCTTTCGAAATATATCCCGGCGACTCGATGCACTAGTGCAAGAGTATCAAGCCTACGACCCACCTTATTTAGTTAAATCTGTGGTAAAAGAAGCGCGACACTTTGGTAAATCTAGTTTTTATTGGCTGAACGACGAATGCAGAAACGAAGCCCTAGGTTATGGTGCGGTGTCGGAAAAACGAGTAGAAGCCCGAATTTTTGCCTTTAGGTTTATCGATGCCTACTTAAAACACTTTTTCCCGCCCTCACTGATCCAAGAGTTAAAACAAGACATTGATGAATCAGATACCGTCAGCAGCAAATATGCAGGTTTAGACAAAAAGCTAAAATTCTGGCCCGCTTTTGTAAACAAAGAACAAGTGCAATTAGATAAAAGTGAACAGTGGCGAGCCGTATTTGCCGCACTATTAAACAACCAAGTTTTTACTGCAAATTACCAATCTCTGCACAGCGACATGATCCCAGAAAAGGTTACCCTGTCGCCGCAGCGAATTGAATATGTAAACTTAGACGTCAAGCTACTCGCCTACGTACACCAAACCAAAAGTTACTGGCGATTTCAAATGGACAAGCTCGAAGCAATCAAGCCCGACTCCACTACCCGCTTCCAAAAACTCGACTGGGACAACTTCGAATCCTATTACCCATTTGAATTTAGAGCCGCAGACTGGGCCGCACACTACCTAAAACGCATTGGCTTTGGTAAAGACACCAAAGTGGTTTCTATGGGCGCAGGCACAGCAAAAATCACCGGCCAAATACTGTTACCCAAACACCTTAATGGCGGAGTAGATGTATTCGACTGTGTGAACTACCTAGCAAATTTTGGCGACGCCCTACAAGTGTTAAAACCCAATATCATTCGCCAAGAATTTACCCGCAGAGCCAAAGCCATGTTGCAACTCTACACCAGCGACAAGCTAGAAATCAGCACCCCCATACTCCTAAAAAGCGCCCACCACCAAACCTCAAACCAACACATGCTCGAAGTGTTTAACAAACGATATGACAAGTTAAAAGAGTAGGCTGCAAGGAAAAGCTACTGATACCAAATAGATGAGTTGCAAAGTTCGCTAGCCGTTAGTTGCTAGCCCCAACATTCAACACCCGTCACACCTGCGAAGGCAGGTGTCTAGTGTGTACAAAATTCAAACAATAAATAACTGCAACGCAAAATACACTCTTTGGCTTAGTAAAACGGTTTGTGGGTTCCCGCCTTCGCGAGAACGACGGAAATGGTATAACCAAAGAGTGTGCGTCACACCTGCGAAAGCAGGTGTCTAGTGTGTACAAAATTCCAATAGATAACTGCAACGTAAAACACACACTTTGGCTTAGTAAGGCGGTTTGTGGGTTCCCGCCTTCGCGAGAACGACGGAAGTGGTATAACTAAAGATTGTGCGTCACACCTGCGAAGGCAGGTGTCCAGTGTGTACAAAGTTCAAACAATAGATAACTGCAAAGCAAAATAAACTCTTTGGCTTAGTAAGGCGGTTTGTGGGTTCCCGCCTTCGCGAGAACGACGGAAATGGTATAACCAAAGAGTGTCCTAAATATAAGACGTAACAACTTCCAATACCCGTCACACCTGCGAAGGCAGGTGTCTAGTATGCATTGAGCTATTCTATATTCGCGATCTGTTCGCGCATTTGCTCTATCAATACCTTTAATTCTACTGCTGATTGGGTGATGTCGGTGTTGATGGATTTTGAGCCTAGGGTGTTAGATTCGCGGTTGAATTCTTGCATCATAAAGTCGAGCCTGCGGCCTACTGCGCCGCCTTTATTGAGGATTTTTTGGGTTTCGCTTATGTGCGAGAGTAAGCGGTCTAGCTCTTCAGCTACGTCTACTTTTTGCGCTAGCATGACCATTTCTTGTTCGATGCGGGTGGGGTCGAGTTCAATTTTGGCTTCTTCAAAGCGCGTTTGAATTTTTTCTCTTTGCCATTTGATTACGTCTGGCATGTGGGCGGTGACTTTTTCGACTTCCACTTTTATGCCGTCTAGGCGTTGTTCGATCATGGCTTTAAGGTTGCTGCCTTCGGTAGCCCGGGCGGCAATAAAGTCTTTGAGGGTGAGGTCAAACTCGGCTAGTACTTCTGCTTGTATGCTGTCCATGTCGGCTTCTTCGGCGCTGATTACGCCAGGCCAGCGTAATACATCTAGTGGGTTTACTCCGGCTGATTGGCCGTGTGATTGTACCCAGTCGGCGGCGCTCATCACTTGTTTGGCTAAGTCTTCGTTTAAGCTTAGTTTGCCTACTGCTGCGTCGTTCGCCACATAGCGTAGTGAACATTCTACTTTGCCGCGTTGTAATTGTTTACGAAAGCGTTCGCGTAATACTGGCTCCATGCTTTTAAATTGTTCTGGCAGGCGAAAATAGGTTTCTAGGAAGCGTTGATTAACCGAGCGAATTTCCCACACAGCTGTGCCCCAATCGGCTTTAAGTTCACGGCGAGCAAAAGCGGTCATACTATAAATCATTGCGTTATTTCCTAAGTCAGCATTACTTTTTTTATTATACCTGTGTAGCAACTTAGGGCGAGTGTATTGCGCAATTATTTGTTGTGGAGTGCGTAAAACCCAAGAAAATTTTGTGCTAAGCCTTTATAATTCGGCGCACTATTATTGAGGAGAGCACTATGCGTCCAAGTGGAAGAACAGCCAGTCAAATTCGCCCCGTTACTATTACCCGTAATTTTACCTGCCATGCAGAGGGGTCGGTATTAATTGAGTTTGGCAATACCAAAGTGTTATGTAATGCCTCAGTCACCGAAGGTGTGCCGCGTTTTATGAAAGGCCAAGGCAAAGGTTGGGTGACAGCTGAGTACAGCATGTTGCCTCGTGCTACTCATACTCGTTCAGATCGCGAAGCCGCGCGTGGTAAGCAAGGTGGGCGTACATTAGAAATTCAACGTTTAATTGCCCGTTCGTTACGAGCTGCAGTCGATTTAAAGCTGCTGGGTGAAAACACCATAGTGGTAGATTGTGATGTGATTCAAGCAGATGGGGGTACACGTACTGCGTCTATCACTGGTGCCTGTGTAGCGCTTGCCGATGCATTAAGTTGGATGCGTGCTAAAGGTATTTTAAAAACCAACCCTATTAAGCATATGATTGCGGCGCTTTCTGTAGGGGTTTATAAAGGTGTGGCGATTGCCGATTTAGAGTACTTAGAAGATTCTGACGCCGAAACCGACATGAACGTGGTGATGACAGACACAGGCAAGTTAATTGAAGTTCAAGGCACAGCCGAGGGCGAACCTTTTGACTTTGATGAGCTTAACGAAATGTTAGCCTTGGCTAAACAAGGTATTCGTGAGTTATTCGACGAACAAAAAGCTGCCTTAAATTAGGATAGTTAAATGCAAGATTATCAAGCTGAATTTATCGAGTTTGCCCTAGCTAGAGGGGTACTAAAGTTTGGGCAGTTTACCCTTAAGTCGGGGCGCACTAGCCCGTACTTTTTTAATGCTGGGTTATTTAATACTGGCGGTGACTTAGCCAAGCTTGGACAGTTTTACGCTCAGGCCTTGCAGCGTTCTAAGATTGAATATGATTTGTTGTTTGGCCCAGCCTACAAAGGTATTCCTATTGCCACTACCACAGCAGTGGCTTTAGCCGATAAACATGGGGTAGATAAGCCTTATTGTTTTAATCGTAAAGAAGCCAAAACCCATGGCGAAGGCGGTAATTTAGTGGGTAGTCCTTTGGCCGGTAGAGTAATGCTAGTAGACGATGTGATCACAGCGGGTACCGCTATTCGCGAGTCTATGCAGTTAATTGAGGCTAATAAGGCTAACTTGGCTGGGGTATTAATTGCCCTTGATAGGCAAGAAAAAGGTCAGGGTGAGTTTTCGGCTATTCAAGAAGTGGAGCGAGACTTTAATACTCAAGTGGTGAGTATTGTGAGTTTGGCTGACTTAGTTGAGTATTTGGCGAATAAACCAGAAATGGCCGAGCACTTAGCTAACATTCAACAGTACCGTGTAGATTACGGAATTTAACTGCTTGTGAGTGACTTTGACTCTGCCGATCACCAACTCGATGCTATGGGGCTACGTTGCCCCGAGCCGGTGATGATGGTGCGCTTAAAAATTCGTGATATGCAATTAGGCGAAACCTTAACAGTGACAGCCGACGATCACTCTACCACGCGCGACATTCCAAGCTTTTGCCGCTTTATGGAGCATGAGTTGGTTGCGGCTGAAACCAGCCAGTCGCCGTATCGTTACATCATTAAAAAAGGGCGTTAAGTTAAACGCCCATTTTTATTAGAACTATTCGAAGAAACATCCAATTTGCAGCGTTGTTATTGCCAGCTAACAACATAGCCATGCAAACTTTCTTTTTGTCTGCAGATAATTGCTCTTTTTAACTAGTTTTTGTTACAGTGTTGTATGTTTTTTATACGGATGTGATGCTTGAATAGTTATGCCAAATGGATTCTAGCGACGGTTTTTATGCTGAACAGCTCGGCTGTGTTAGCTAAAAAGGCGGTAATATTTGCCGTTGTACTGTTACACCCTTATTCGCAAATCAATCCCCAAACTCGTGAATGCGAGGGCCAGACTATTGCCAAAACTCAACTAATATTTGCAAAATTTGAACGCCCATTAAAAGTGTTATGTTTTCCTCCCTATAGATTTATAAAAGAATTTAATGCTGGGAATATTGATTTAACCATCAACACTAAAATAAACCCACACATCAAAGCAAAGGCGCTGTTTCTGGATCCGCCTTTTAGAATGATAAAGCTTAATTTGTATACTAAAAATGCAAGGAGTCCAGATCGTACTATTGCTGCCATTAAAGGATTTGATTATGGGGGCAAACGCTTAGAGTTTACCCAAAATCGTTATGAATTATTGGATTTGCCCAGCGCGACTTCATCGTTGCAGGCATTTTTGCGAGGTGAAACGAATAAGCTGCTGTTTTATGATCCACAAATGGCGTTTTTTGTAAGTAAAAAACTTATTCAGTTAGACAACAGCATTAAAGTTGAAGAGCTAGATACCATTTATACCCACTTTGCTATTTTCAAAAACTCTAGTCACAAACAGGTGCTAAATGACTATATAGCCGCTTATGCAAACGCTCATAACACTCAGTTTTTTATCGATTAAATTAATCAGGCTAAAAAGTTCACATTAGCGCCAACAAGCTATTATTTTTTGCTGACGCTAATTTAACATTGTGTTTAGTTAGGCTTTCTAAATTTAAAAGTCCAACGGTCGGTATTGCCAGTAACTGATTTCACCCCTACTTCGTATCTTAGCTCGTCGTCGGCGCGGTAGTGCAAGTCGCTGTAATCAACAAACTCAAACCCAGCGGCTTGAATTTCTTTGATGGCTAACACTGGATCAACCCGGCGTTTGTTGGCAGGCGTTGGGGCTTCCATATGGCGAGCAGTGTGATCTACTACCGCATAAATTCCCCCTGGTTTTAAGGCATCAAAGGCTAGTTTATTCATGGTGTGGCGACCTGCCTCATCAAAATTATGATAGTTGCGAAAGGTCAGTACCATGTCTAAGTCTTTTACGCCTAATGAGTCGGCTTCTAGTGAATAAAAGCTGGCGCCTTCTTTGCGGTATAACTTGGCGTCTTCGGCTACAATTTTCATGTTTTCAAAGCCAGCTTGTTGTTGCAAAGCTTTCACTCTACCCGTGCCTAAGGCCGCGTAATATTGGCCCTTTTCGCTTACTACTGGGGCGAGGATCTTGGTGTACCAGCCACCACCTGGAATAAGCTCGGCAATTTTCATATCGTGAGTTAGGCCAAAAAAGCTTAAGGTTTGTAAGGCTTTACGGTTTCTATCACGCTCGGTTTCTGCTTGGGTGCGAATGTCGGCTTGCATGGCGGCTTTTATTTTGTCAGCGGTAATTGCAATCTCATCTGCTGCTAACAAGGGCGTACTTATGGCCAGTAATAATATGGGCAGTAAGGTTTTCATTGGGTTCTTCCTGTTTAGTTAAGCTTAAAAAAAAGCAGCCGGTTTAGGCTGCTTGTTTAGGTTGAGCTATTGGTGTTTGTAAACCACACCATCTTTCATAACAAACTGAATGTTTTTTAATAACGAAATTTGCTTTAACGGGTCGCCTTTTACTGCCACTAAATCGGCTAACTTGCCTACTTCTATGCTGCCTAACTTATCACTCACTTGTAATAAGTCTGCGGCGTTGTAAGTGGCAGTTTTAATTACTTCAATAGGTTTCATGCCAGCTTCTACCATAAGTTCAAACTCTAAACCATTGTCGCCGTGCGCAGATACACCTGAGTCGGTACCAAAGGCGATTTTTACTCCGGCTTTATAAGCATTGGCTAAGGTTTGTTGAATTAATGGCCCTATGGTTGCGGCTTTAGGGCGAACTAATTCTGGGAAGAACCCGTCTATTTTGGCTTTTTCTGCAACCCAAGCCCCAGCCATAACTGTAGGTACATAATAGGTGCCGTGCTTTTTCATTTGTTTAAAAACGTCTTTGTCCATGTAGGTGCCGTGCTCGATAGAGGTCACGCCAGCTTTAATGGCTCTTAACATGCCTTCTTTACCGTGGGCATGGACCGCGACTGTCATACCGTAGTCATTGGCGGTGTCGACAATGGCTTTTAGCTCGTCATCCATAAACTGAGGGTTTTGCCCACTTTTTGCCACACTTAATACCCCACCTGTGGCAGTGATTTTAATTAGGTCTGCTCCATCTTTATAACGTTGGCGCACAGCTTTACGCGCTTCTGCAACGCCGTTAATTACCCCGTCTCTTGGTCCTGGGTCGCCCATTATGCGTTTGTTGGTACCATTTGAAGGATCGGCATGTCCACCTGTAGTAGCAATAGACTTAGCCGCAGTAAAAATTCGTGGGCCAGTAATGTTGCCTTTGTTAATTGCATTACGCAGGGCCACGGTTTCGTTGTAACCATCACCTAAGTTTCTAATAGTGGTAATGCCAGCCATAAGGGTTTTTTCGGCATATAACACGCCTTTTAGTGCGTAGTCGGCTTCGTTTAGTGTGAATCTTTCCATATAACCGGCCAATCCACTGTTTTGACTAGTGATATGGGTGTGCATATCCATTAAGCCTGGCATTAGGGTGTAGTCAGATAAATCAATAACCTGATCGTTTTCGCCAGCTTGAGTAAAGCCAGAGTTAACAGCGGTGATTTTGTTACCTGTCACTACTATGGTGGCCTTGTTCATGACTTTGTCGTCACGGCTATCAATCACTTTACCTGCATGAATAAAAGTGGCCGACAGTGCCTGTAAGGGTAATAAAAAGGTCGCTAAGGCTAGCAAACTAGCAGTGGAGGTGAGTTTGAATTTTTTCATTTATTTTCCTTGTTATATTTCGCCTAGAGTAAAAGTGTAATTACCACTAGTTAGGGTTAAATGGCTTTGGCCATCTAGTGTTTGTGGTTGGCCTAACTCAGCCAATTGATAAAATACGTTTTGATGTAACCTTGCCCAAAGATTGCGTCTGACTAACACATAAGGCAAAAGGGCGGCGGTTTTTTTATCCGCAAAGATTTGTATAGGATGCTCCTCTCCTACAATTAGACTGTCTTCTGTGTTGGTGGTAAGTGCTAACTTGCCTTCTTCGAACTGCCACTGCGTAATGATAAAAGGTACGTCTTCTACTTGAATGCCAACTTTTTCGACTGGGGTGACTAAAAAGTACTTTTCATCTTCGCGCTTTAACACGCTTGCAAAAAGTTTTACTAAGGGTTTTCGACCTATGGGTGTGCCCATGTAAAACCAGCTGCCATCGTGTTTAATGCATAGGTCTATGTCGCCACAAAAGTCTGGGTTCCATTTGTCTACTGGTGGTAGGGCCGCACTCTGCTGATTAATTTGTTGCTGAAATGCGGCCAGGTCAAAATTTGGCATTGTTATAGCGATTCTTTAATTTCGCGTAATTTAGCTTTAATGCGGCGCATGTTTTCTGGGCCTGTGCGCAACAACTGCTTTTGCGGAGCCGTAAGCTTTTCTAACTTACTGTCGGCAAACTTGTACATTACGCTGTCGGTGTAAACTTCTACCGGCATAGGCACTTCTGGGGTGTCTAATAATACTTCTATGGCGGTTTTTAGTTTGTCGTTGAAATTGTCTCTGGGGCTGGCTATTTCAGCAAAAATTTCATCAATTGCAGGTTTGTACTCTTGGTAGAGCTGCATTAATGACTGGGTTTCGAGCGATTCAAATACCTCTACATAAGGGGCATAACGCTTGTAACTGGCAGGATCTATCCATTCTTTATCGGCTTGACGAAAGGTTCTAAAAGGTTTGTCTGGGGCGGCTAATACGCGGTTGTTTGCAGCTAAGGTTTCGTCGGCCAAGCTTGTGGTCATAACCACAAAACGCTGCAATAAGGCTTCGTCAATTAACAAACGCGCAAAGGCATCGTAATCAGACAAGGCTAATAATTTGGTTTTCACTGTGCCATCGCTGGTATCAAGGGGTTCTGGCACTGGCTCTGGAATAGGCTCTGGCTCAACCACATCAGGTAGGGTGTCTTCTGTGACTATTGCTGGCTCTTCTTCCACACTAGGTTCGATAATATCGGGTACAGGTGTAGGTTCAACCACTACAGGTTGTTGTACTACAGGCTCGGGCTCTGGCTCCGCTGGCCAGAATAAGGCAAGTAAGATAACCGCAATAACTAAGGCACCTATAGTAAAATGCGGGACCAAGGATTTTTTCGATTCTTCACTCATAATATTCCTATTCACCCATTTTTTGTCTGCATGATTTCAGACAATTTAGCCTACGCAAAATTCCATCAAAATGAAACGTGTAGATTGTAAAATACTGTTATCGTGTTTTAACTTCGACTAATAATACGCCTAACATTTAGCATTAGTTTGGTATATCTTAGCTGGACAGACCATTAGCTGCCAAAAGTGCCAAAAGTGCCAAAATGGTTAAGCCTAATTTTTATTGTGTGGTTGATTGTGAACATAATTTTATATGCTGTGCCGTTATTTTTTCTGCTTATTGCCGTGGAGCTGATATTAGAAAAACGCAAAGGCACTAACTTTTATCGGGTAAACGATAGCCTAAATAGTTTAACTGCTGGGGTGCTTAGCCGCATGACAGATATAGTTAAACATCTTATTCCTTTAACCATTTATGTTTTTGTCTATGAAAATTGGGCATTCACCCAATTGGCGCATAGTTGGTGGGTGTGGCTGGTGGCCTTTGTACTATACGATTTTTGTTATTATTGGAATCATAGGTTAGGCCACGAAATGAACCTGCTATGGGCGGCACATGTGGTGCACCATTCCAGTGAAGAATACAATCTCACCACCGCCCTAAGGCAAAGCGGCAGTAGCGTATTTAGTTGGATTTTTTATCTGCCTATGGCGTTATTAGGCTTTGATCCTGTGGTGTTAATTACTGTTGGCTCGTTAAATCTGATTTATCAGTTTTGGGTGCATACCCGACATATTCCTAAACTTGGCTGGTACGAATGGATATTTGTAACTCCGTCAAATCACCGCGTGCATCATGCGCAAAATCAAATTTATATCGACCGAAATTATGGTGGGGTGTTTATTTTATGGGATAGGCTGTTTGGCTCATTTCAAGAAGAATTAGACAACGAACCGCCCATTTATGGGATCCGTAAAGCGTTAAAAAGCTGGAACCCATTGTGGGCAAATGTGCATGTGTATTCGCAGTTAGCTAAAGATTGTTACCACGCCCAGCGCTGGCAAGATAAATTGTTGATCTGGTTTAAGCGCACAGGTTGGCGCCCTGCTGATGTAGAACAAAATTATCCTTTGCCCAAGGTAGATTTAACCAAATTTCAAAAGTTCGACATTGAGCTTAGCTTAACCAACAAATTGTACAGTTTGAGCCAATATGTGTTGATAGTGTTTGTAGGCTTATTGCTAATGATGAATGTGTCGGCTATTCCTATGACCGAGCAATTGTTGTTAGTGGGTTTTGTGTTGTTTGCTAGTTTTTCTGCAGGCGCGGTGTTAGAAAACAACCCTATTGCTATAACATTAGAATGGCTCAAAGTGGCCTGTTTGGTCTTTGCTTTGTTGAGTTATCCGTTGGCCAGTTGGATTGCTATAGTGTTGGCGCTGGTGGTGATGCTGAACAGCGCCATGTTATTGTTTAAAAAACAGCAATTGATCCAAGCTAAGTGGCCAAGCACAGTGGCCACCGAAAAATAATTGGCTTGGGTTATTGGTTGGTTTCGGAGTGCAACACTATTCTGTTGCCTTCGCTGTCGATCACCAAAGCGCGAAAACCGTGTGGGCCTATGGCATGAATAGCCTGGATGATTGACCCGCCTTTATCGGTAACTCGCTTAACGGCGTCTTGAATACGCCCATTAACATTAAAATACACCATAATACCTTGAGTGGCGCTAATGTCTGAGGGCATAGGCACTAAGCAGCCACCATTGCCTTGCTCGTGTGCCAACACCCCAAAAGAAAAGTCACCGGCTTGTTCAATACTTACCTGAATATCTAATACAGTGGCGTAAAAGTCTGCGGCACGGTTAAGATCGGCTACCGGAATATCAAACCACACCACTCTATTGTGCTGGGTATTTAAATCACTCATAAATCTCTCCCAAAAAGCTGAATGCAGCATTAGTGTTTTTTATATTAAAACATAGAGCAAAAAAAAAGCTGCAATTAGATTGCAGCTTTAATTAATACTTTGGCGTTAGGCATTAAGCTTAACCCTTTTACATCTTGTTACTCATGCTCAAAGGTGACTTTTAATAATTCGATAGAATCACTAAAGGTTAGGGTTTTAAGCTTGCCTTTTCCTTCAACATTTATGGTATTGATTTGTTCAGGCCATAAGTCGCGTAACGCATTATGGCTTATGGTTAAATCTGCCAACTGAGTTGGTTGTGTGGTTTCTTGGTAAACCCAAAAAAACTTACCGTCAATTTCGTAACCTACCATGCTAAGCGGTAAAGCTTGGCCTTGGTGGTCAAATAAATTAAAGCGTTGGTGCACATAATCACTAAAAGCTTGTTGCGTGCTTTTAGCGCCAATAATGTCGGCTTGTTTACCAAAAATTTCTTTTACCGCATGCTCGGCATCATGCACTCTAAAGCGGTGCATAATTTCGATATTTTCAGTACGTGGATTAAATAATACTGTACTGATAGCGGTTTTTTGTTGATGCGCAGACACCCCAAGCGCTGCAAAAAACAGCGCTGCGGTGACTAGCTGAACAATCTTAGTCATTGTTATCTTGATCGTCATCTTGCTTGTTGTCATAAGTTTTTAGCTCAGTTTTGATGTCTTGCATAATGTCTCTTGCAACTTTACTGGTGCTTTTCTTACGCTTATAAGCTTCGATGCGCGAAGGAATAATTTGACGTGGGTAGTGGTTGTTTTCCACATTCACGTCAGCCGTTTCCCAGCGAGGATCTACTTCAACGCTAACTAATTCTTTGTCTTTGTCGGTAATAATTAACTTGCTTACCGCTTTAGGCGTACGACGCCAAATTTCAGCCGGAATGTACTGGTTTTCTTTGCTACCGTCGGCAAAAGTTAGCTCTAAAATAATAGGCATAACCAAACCACCTTTATTAGAAAAATCTAATACGTAGTAGTTTTTGTCTTCTTTTACGGCGCGTTCAAATGCGGTTTTTTCCCATGGCTTAAGTTTGCTCATCCATTTGTTATAGGCATTACGCTCTTTGTTGGTAACAGTAAATCTGTCGTTTTCGTCATAAAAGTCGGTAATGTCTGGGAAGCGATCGATCCACAACTTTCTACCTTCGGCTTGATTGCGTTCATCGGTTAAAGATAGAGGCTTGTCTAGCTCTTCTTGACGTTGACGAGCAAAGTCGATGTCTGGATCTTTAGTATCTAGGCGTAGTTTAGATACGCGGTCGATTGAAATATCAACGTGGTCTGTGCTGTAGAACCAACCACGCCAGAACCAATCTAGGTCAACACCTGACGCTTCTTCCATAGTACGGAAGAAATCTGAAGGTGTAGGGCGTTTAAACTTCCAGCGCTGAGCGTATTCTTTAAAAGCAAAGTCGAAAAGTTCACGACCAAGAATCGTTTCGCGCAAAATATTTAACGCAGCAGCAGGTTTAGTGTAGGCATTTGGACCTAAACGTAACACGCTGTCTGATTGAGTCATGATAGGCACTTGAGTAGAAGACTTCATGTAGCTAGTGATATCGCGTGGCTCAACACCCCAAGGAATAGTTGGATCCCATTCACGTCCGGCTACACCGTCTAAAAAGCTGTTTAAACCTTCGTCCATCCAAGTCCACTGACGTTCGTCAGAGTTAACTATCATAGGGAAATAAATGTGCCCTACTTCGTGGATAACTACGCCTATTAAAAAGCGTTTTTCGGCTTGTGAATAGGTACGAGTGCCGTCTTTTTGTAATTCGGTACGTGGGCCATTAAAGGTAATCATAGGGTATTCCATGCCACCTACAGGACCATTAACCGATTGCGCAACAGGATAAGGATAATCAAAAGAAAAACGGCTATACACTTCAAGTGTTTGAATCACGGCTTCGGTTGAATACTTTTTCCATAGATCGCCACCTTCTTTTGGATAAAAAGACATGGCCATCACTAACGGCTGGTCGTCGCCACCTTGCTGATGACCACGTGCATCCCACATAAACTTACGCGACGAGGCCCAAGCAAAGTCACGCACATTCTTGGCGCTAAACTTCCAGGTTTTTAATTTATCTGTGCCGGCTTTTTCGTTTTCTAACGCTTCTTCTTCGGTCACAACAAATACAATACGCTCAGCTTTTTCGGCTTCTTTTAAACGTTTACGTTGAGTGGCAGTTAATACTTCTTTAGGGTTTTGCAAAGCACCAGTTGAGCTAACAATGTGGTCGGCAGGTACGGTTAATTCAACATCGTAGTTACCAAACTCTAGAGTAAACTCACCACGGCCAATAAATTCTTTGTTGGTCCATGCTTCGTAATCGGTGTATGAATGTAAACGTGGGAACCACTGGGCTAACAAAAAGATGTCGTTGCCGCCTTCGCGAGGATCATCTGGAAAATGCTCGTAACCAGAACGCGCAGACACGGCATCTTCTTCTACTATGTTAAATGCAAAGTCGATGGCAAATTCAACCTTTTTACCTGGCTTTAAAGGCTTAGGTAAATCAACACGCATATTGGTGCCAACTATAGTGTGCTTAAGGGGGTTGCCACGGCTGTCGGTAACTGCCTGAATGTCGTAACCTAGAACATTGTCTTCAACAAACTGTTGACGACGTAGTGCGCCTAAACTTAATTGCGCTGGCTTACTGCCACTTGCAGCTGCAGTTGCTGGCCCTCTATTGCCTATGCCGCCAAATGTAGTAGTAGTGGCAGACATAGAGTCATTTTTAAATTTATTTTGATCTAACTGTACCCATAAATACTTTAAGGTATCGGGAGAATTGTTGTGATAAGTAATATCTTGGCTAGCTTCAATACGGCGCTTTTGCTCGTCTAGCTTGGCCTTAATTTTATAGTCAACTTGTTGTTGCCAATAGGCATGACCTGGTTCACCTGCGGCATTGCGGTAAACGTTAGGTGTGGGCAATGACTCATCTAGTTGCCTAAACTTATCTTCAAAGTCACCTTTGGTTTGATTCACAGATGCTGTGGCAAAACCAACAACAATAAGCGATAGCCAGGCTATCGTTTTTATTTTATTAAACATATTATTTCCTGATTTGGTTCTGGAATGCGCAGCTATTTTGGAACAGTTTATTGTTGCTGCGGCGCTACTTTAATCTAATTCACTGCTAAAAGCTTTTATTCAGGCAGATTGCTTGGCATTAAATTGTGTAAAAATATTGCAACAGCTGTGCCTAGATCATGCAAAAGACTACAAATTGTGCGGTGTTTTTAACCATAGCTTATAACTAGTTTGGCTTGTTTAAGCGCGTTTTTATCGTAATCTAAGCAAATTATGGTGAGGGGATGTGCATGGCTAATTTTGAATGGAAAAGAGCGGTAATTAAAGTAGGTAGCAGTTTAATTGCGCCTAATCAAAACCAATGCAGCCAAGAGTTTATTGCCCCCATAGCCGAGTTTATCAAACATAGTCGCCAGCAAGGAAAGCAGGTGATTTTAGTTTCTTCTGGCAGTGTGGCTGCGGGTAGAAATAAAATTGCCTATAAACACAGCCCATCTATTGTAGAAAAACAAGCCATGGCCGCCATTGGTCAAACACAGATGATGGCCAACTGGGCCAAATTGTTTAGCTTTGATTGTGCACAAATATTGTTAACCGCCGACGACCTGCATAGCCGTACTCGTTATGTAAATATTAAAAACACCTTAGCTGAATTATTAAAAAACAATGTATTACCCATAATTAATGAAAATGACTCTGTAGCCATTAACGAATTAAAAGTGGGAGACAACGATAATCTTGCCGCATACACAGCCTTAGTTGCCCAAGCCGACAGCTTAATTATTTGTTCTGATATTGACGGTTTATTTGATGCTAACCCCAAAACTCAACCCAAGGCTAAGCTTATCCCAGAGGTTAATAAAATTGATGCGCGCCTTTATCAGTTAGCGGGAGGTGCTGGCAGTGAATTAGGCACAGGTGGCATGCAAACCAAACTTCAAGCTGCAGAAAAGTGTACAGCCTCTGGTATTCAAACTTTAATAGTTAACGGTCGAAAAAAAGAGGTGTTTAGCCAGCTCGCCAAAGGGCAAATACCAGGCACCCTTTTTGTGCCTAATAAAAGTTTGGCAAGCGCCAGAGACAATTGGCTTAGGCATAGTTTAAAAGTAAAAGGCAACCTGATAGTTGATACTGGAGCCAAACAAGCTTTATTAGACAAAGGTGCGTCTTTGTTGCCTTCTGGCATTGTAAAAGTGGAAGGCCGTTTTAATGAAGGTGATGCAGTACAGATAAGTTGCGATGGCCAAGTAATTAGCAAAGGCTTAGTGCAATTTAACAGCCATGACTTACATAAAATACTTGGTTTAAACAGCCAAAACATTGCCAAAGTGCTGGGTTATACCAGTACCGAGGTAGCGGTTCATAGAAATGACCTAGTGCTATATGCAGGCCAGTTAATAGATTAATTTTTAGGAGTGAGCATGAGCTTTTGTATAAAACAAGCGGCGCTGGCAGCCAAAAAAGCCTCGCGCCAGGTAGCCCAATTAAGCGCTGCACAAAAACATTTGTTACTCACAGACATAGCAGAGGCACTGTTAGCCAAGGCCGATGACATTTTAGCGGCCAATCAAAAAGACTTGGCCGCAGGGCAACAACACGGCTTAGACGCTGCCATGTTAGATAGGTTAGCCCTAAACCAAGACCGGTTAAAAAGTATTGCCCAAGCGGTTTTAGACATTGCCGCTCAAGCTGATCCTGTAGGTAGCATTGCTAAATTAGAGACTATGCCCAGTGGTATACAAGTGGGCAAAATGCGTATTCCGTTAGGGGTAATCGCCATGATTTACGAATCGCGCCCTAATGTCACTATAGATGCTGCAGCCTTATGTTTAAAAGCCGGTAATGCAGTGGTGTTACGTGGCGGCAAAGAAGCCATACATTCTAATCTGGCTTTGGCAGACTGTATAAAAACCGCCCTAGCGAAACAAAATATCGACCCTGCTGCAGTGGTAGTGGTACCTGATACCGATCGTGCGGTTATGAATCAACTAATGACCCTTACAGAGTCCATAGACCTAATTATTCCTAGAGGGGGCGAAGGCTTAATTCGGTTTGTGTCTGAAAATAGCCAAATTCCGGTGATCCAACATTACAAAGGGGTCTGCCATTTATATGTTGATAAAGCTGCGGATGAAAGCAAAGCCTTAGCCCTATTAAAAAATGGCAAAACCCAAAGAACAGGGGTGTGTAATGCCCTAGAAACCTTGTTAGTTCATCAAGATATTGCCGCAACATTTTTACCCAAAGCCGCCGCGCTTTTAGCCGAACATAATACTGTGGTGCATGCTTGTGAAACCAGCATAGAATATTTTGCAGGGGCACAAGCGGCTACCGAAGATGACTGGCATGCCGAGTATTTAGCAATGGAAATTGCAGTAAGAGTGGTAGCTGATTTTGACCATGCTATTGAACATATTGAAGATTACGCCTCGGGGCACACAGAAGTGATCGCCACCCAAGATTATTCTACTGCGCAAGAATTTATCAGACGGGTTAACTCAGCTGTCGTAATGGTTAACGCCTCTTCAAGATTTTCTGATGGTGGCCAATTAGGCTTAGGCGCTGAAATTGGCATATCTACCAGCAAATTACACGCCTACGGGCCAATGGGTGCAGCATCCCTTACAACTGAAAAGTTTATTGTGATGGGGGATGGTGAGGTGAGAGCTTAGTGATAAGCGAGCTTGCATTAGCAAGCCAAGCTAAGCCAAACCAACCTAATACGCATAGGGCTAGGGTTAAGATTTAGATAATTTGAAGTCTAGTTGTACCTCAAGGTTTTTGGCCTTAATGGCTTTGCCATTTTCAAACCTTGGGGCATAGCGCCATTTTTCTAATGCTTGAATCGAAACTTTGCCAAAGTCTTTTCCGCCTTTAACTTCTTGCAAGGTTATATCTTTTACAAAGCCCATTTCATCAATGCTAAACGACATTTTTGCATAACCTTCGCGACTATTTCTGGCGGCAGACATAGGGTATTTGGGCTCTATTCGATACAAAGGCATGGGTTCTAGTTCGTCTTGCCAGGGTGTCATTTGGCCTATTTGTATGCAGTGTTCTGTGGCTTTTTCTGATTGTCCTTTAGCTTCGTATAATTGCACTAGCCGACTGCGCGCACTTAATTCATAGGGGTGAGAGGTGTCTAATTGGGCCTCTATGGTACTAATGAGATTTTCGTATAGGTCTATGGCTTGGTTGGTTTTTTTCAAGCCAGTTTTGATGGTTGCTAGGGTAAATTGCATTTCGAGGGTGCGCAGGTCGTTGTTGCCTATGCTTGCTAATAAGCCTGAATAGGCCAGCTCTGTGGCTTTAATGGCATCTCGCCTTACATGAAATACAACTGGGTGTTGGGTGATGGCTTTGCTTAATTGATAATAATAAAAAGGGGCTTTTTTACTCGAGCGCTTTGCCAAGGCTTCGGTGACCTCAACCGCTTGTTTGGCAATAGGCTTAAGTTGTTGTTTTTGTTTGCTAATATTGCTTCCAAGAGTGGAGGGGAAATAGCCAATTTGTTCTAACAAGGCACCTAATAATTGTTCAGAGTGTTCACCATAATGCGCTTTGAATCCAGCAGTGACCTTGTGCATAGTTTCAAAGGCCAGTTGATGTTGTTTGGCAGCGGCATAAGCAGCCGCCAAGTTATATTGCAGATTTATGCTATTGATTGTTGTTTCGCCAAATTTTTGTTGGCCTAACTCAGCGGCTTGTTTAGCTAGGGCTAAGGTTTGGGTTGTGTTTTGAGTTTGCTGCGAAGCTAAATAGTCTTGATAGACTTGTGAAAAAGAGGCAGCCATGGCGTTTGCCGCCACGGCTAAATTAAGTCCTAGTGCTAAACTGAGTATGCGAATTTGCATGGCTATTCCTTTAGTATTAATGGGTTACTGCTACCGGCTTTCCTGCTGCGCTTTGTTCTAACATGGCGTAATAAAATTGTATGGCATTGATATAGTCTTGCACTGCTATTTGTTCGTTTAATCCATGAAACTGATTCAGACTCGTTGGGTTTAACGAGACCATCATAAAGCGGTAAATATTATCTGATAACCCTTGGAAGTGTCTGGCATCTGTGGCGCCAGTGACTAAGTAAGGGGTGACTAATATATTTTGGTCTAAACGCCTAATGGTTTGCTCTATCAGCTTAAATCCAAGATGCTCAGTGGGAGACACGCCCGAGGCTTCGTTGGCTAACTCTACCGACATTTCAACTCTTGGATCATTAATCACTTGTTTTAAATGCGCTTGAATACTGGCGATGGTATCACCGGGTAATATTCTTAAATTCACCACTGCTGTGGCCAGGGTAGGTAATACATTGGATTTGGTACTACCAGACAACATAGTCACGGCTGTGGTAGTGCGAGCGGTGGCCGCTGAGCCTGGACTATTAACTAGGGTGCTAAGAATAAGGGGTTCAAGTAACCACAGGTTGGCTAAGGGCAAACGATGTGCCAAGGGTAAGGTAAAACCTATGTTATCAAACATTAACTCAAAAAAGTCCATGCGCGGTTCAAAAGGATTGTTTTCAACCGCTACTATGGCTTTGGCTAAAATGCCTGCCGCTGTATGTGCTGGTGGCTGTGAAGAGTGGCCGCCTTGCCCTTTTACCGACAAGCGAATATTCACAAAGCCTTTTTCGGCAACCCCCACTAAAGCCACTGGCTCGCTTACACCTGGCACTAAGCCTTTGGCAACAACTCCGCCCTCGTCTAATACAAACTCAAATGTGATGCCTTGCTGGGCAAAGTGTGCGGCTATGGCTTGGGCCCCTTCACCTCCCACTTCTTCATCGTGACCAAAGGCAAAGTAGATGTCGCGTTGTGGCGTTTTCCCTTGCGATAAATAGGCTTCCATAGATTCCATTAGGGCTATAACACTGACTTTGTCGTCTATGGCGCCTCTGCCCCAAATAACTTCATCGACTATCTTGCCGCTAAAAGGTGGTTGTTGCCATTGTTCGCGGGTGTGTTTGTCTACCGGAACAACATCCATGTGGCCCATAAATAATACCGGCTTTAACTCTGGGTTTTGCCCTTTAAGGTGATACACCAAGCTGTAATCTTTAAAGGTTTTAATTTGGGTGTTGGCATGAGTTAGGGGAAACGCCTCGGCTAAATAATGATGAAAGTCGGTAAAAGCCTGATGGTCGAGCAAGCTGGGATCGTCGTAAGAAATGGTTTTAATTTGTAGGGCTTGGCTAAACCTGTTTAGCACTTCGGGTTTATCTAGCTCAATGTGAGTTAGCGGCTGAGTAACTTGGTATTGGTGGTTGGTAAATTGGGTTTCTGCGCGAAATAGCATAAAAACTATAAGTAACAGCAGAATTATCCCTAAAGATAGCAATATTTTTTTCATTGTTAGGGCTACGGTTTTGATTTTACTGGTTACAATAGCACATAGCATAAACCTTTCATTTTGAGTAATAAACCCTTGTCTAACCTAGTGCTTTTTTCTGTGGTGGTGCTTATTTGGGGCTCCACTTGGCTAGCCATTACCTTTCAGTTTGGGGAAGTTGACCCTACCCTTTCTGTGGCCTATAGATTTTTAATTGCGGCGCTTATTTTATACGGCTACTGCAAATTTAAGGGCTTAAGCCTGAGTTTACCTAGGCATATTCACTATAAGTTGATGGGGGTTGGCTTATGTTTATATACCCTTGATTACACTATGCTGTATCAAAGTCAGCAATATATTATTAGTGCCATAGTGGCCTTAATGAGCTCGGGTATGGTGTACATAAATGTGTTGCTACGACGAGTTTTGCTAAACAAGCCTATTCGTGCCGAGGTCATTGTGGGCGCCACCTTAGGCATGTTTGGCATTGCGCTGATATTTTTACCTGAATTTTCTAAGGTGAGTGCCAATCAGTTTTTATTATTGGGTATAGGTTGGGCTTTAGGTTCGTTCTTTTTTGCCTCTTTAGGCAATGTGATTTCTGAACGGGTGTTAGATCACGGTACCCCTATTATTCAAATGAACTTTTGGGCCATGGGGTATGGAGTGATTTTTATCTTTATTGCCGCTTTAGTAAATGGCGCTGAGTTTACTCTGCCCACCCAGCCTCAATATTATTATTCTATGTTGTATTTAGCGGTTTTTGGCAGTGTTTTAGCCTTTGGGGCTTATATGCAACTGGTTAAACAAATGGGCTCAGATAAAGCGGCCTATGTAGTGTTAGTTTACCCAATAGTGGCGCTAATTTTATCCACCCTGTTTGAAGGCTATCAATGGCATATTGAAGCATTGATAGGTGTGGGGGTAGTGTTAGTTGGCAATGCTATCGCTATGGGTAAGCTCAGATTGCCAATCTTAAAAACTACAGACGATTAAGCTTTTGGTTTAATTCATAACTGGGCTCTGTGACTATTTTTTCTAATACTTGGATCCTTTCTGTTAAGTTGTCTATCACAGCTTCTTGAGGCTTAGCTTTAGACGCTGGTGCAAAAGGTTGCTGGCTTTGGCCGTTGATCCAGTTCACCAGTTGCCAGCCATATTTGTTATCTAGCCATGCCAAGCCAAAATAAATAGCGGCGAAACTGCCAAATATTAATAAAAAGCTTAAGGTGCTCATAATTCACTCCTTGGTGGTGTTAAATTAAATTTAGCCTCACTGTTAGGCAAATGCTTTAGTTAAAAAAATCTGGTGTTTAACTTCTAGTCTTAGCGGCATAAAAATTATTACATCTGCCTGTAATAATTTTTAAACTCGTCAGACTAAGCAAATAGGCTGCAACATATATTTTTGTTTTGACAAAGGATTTAGGGCTTTTTTTGAATTCAGACTTTAACCAAGTGCTACAGCAACATGCGTCTTTATTGAGTCGTGTGGCTGCGACCTATGAGGCCAACTTTCACCTGCGTCAAGAATTGCTGCAAGAAGTGACTTTGGCGGTGTGGCAGGCGCTGGAAAAGTTTAAGGGTGATAGCAGTTTAAAAACCTACATTTTAAGAGTGGCCCACAATAAAGCCATTACCCATGTGGCTTATCATGCTAAACAACCACGCAACGACAATTATTGTGAAGTACAAAATCCCCTTGCCAGTAAAGAGGCGTGTACAGACGAACAGTTGGCTAAAGAGCAACAAGTACAAACCATGTTAGCTGCGATTAGATGTATGCCAATTCAAACGCGGCAAGTAGTGACTATGTCTATGGAAGGCTTAAGTTACCAAGAAATTGCCAATGCCTGTGGCATTAATGGGTCAAATGTTGGGGTGATATTAAACCGCGCTAGAAAACAATTAATGGAGAGCATTAGCCATGCATGAGAATCCCGATCCGTTAACTCAACTTTGGCAAAATCAAACAGTTGAACAAGCTGATTTAGCGGCCCTTAGTAAAAAGTGGCGACGCGTAAAATATAAACAGCGTGCTTATGTTGCGCTAGATTTTGGCTGCTTGTTGCTAGCGGGCGGCATTATTGCCCTAAAATTTGAACGCTTAGATCCTATTGTCTTAGCTCTTATGAGTATTGTTATGCTGATAGGTTTTGCTAGCGTGCTATATGTTACTTGGCTTAGACGTTTTTCTTTGGGCTGGAGCCAAGATAATACTGAGCTGCATATTAAGAACCTGCAAAAACAAATTCACAACAACATTAAGATTGCTCAACTAAGTAAGTATTCTGTGTGGGCACTCTTGGCGTTTTTTGCAGTATTTAATGCCTTGCTGTTTTACTTTGAGATTTTTCCCGAAGCGATATTTTGGCAAAAGTTTTATCTTACCTTAGTCATCAATGCTGTGGCGTTACCTTGTTTATGGATATGGGCCAACAAGCGTAAAAAACGTTTTGAGCTAGAATTAGCCGAACTAAAATCTTTGCTGTTAGGCAAACAAGCTGGTCAATAGTTTGTTACGTTTTTTATGAAATATTGCCCATAAGTTTTGACTTTCTTGGTTATTTTTCTGAGCCTATTTTTGTTATAGTCGAAAAATCTGCTTAACGATGTTTAGAAAATTACTGCTTTTAAAATCACTGTTTTATCGTTTTTATTCGCTAACTGCCTGTTAAAAAAGGTATTTAGACTGGATGGAGTATTTAGGCGATGGGTTGTTCATAGTGAAGATAAAGCCTAGTGGTTATTCTGCCGTTTTATTTATCCTAATTTTTATTTTGGACTGAAATTGTCGTATTTATTTCATTTAGTTGCCTCTCAAGGTTTAACTTATCTAATTTTTAGTGGTGTGCTTTTGCTTATATGGTGCACTGTGCATAGGCAAGCTTATATCTTGTATTGGGCTATAGGTTTTTTGTTTGGTGCATTAGGTTGGGTGATTAATCTAGTACCAGTTAAGGTGTTTGGGCTAGAGCCGTTTTTCTGGTTAATCGACATTGTTATTACCTTAGTGTCTGTGTCTTTTGTCACTTATGGTTTAGTACTGCGTTCGCAACGCCCTTGGAAAATCATTTGGTTTGTCTTTGCGACTTTTATTGCACTGCATTGGATAGTGTATTTTTCTGCGGTGCAAAATAACTTTGCTCTTAAAATGGCCATTAGTCCGTGGTTTATCGCTATATGTATGCAGCTCAACGCCTATATAGTTTGGAATAAACCAGGGCGTTTAATGAACTTAGAAAAATGTGTGGCGGCGATTTGCCAAGTGAGTGCGCTGATCCATGCATTGCGCGGTATATTGTTAGTTAATCAAGCTGCAGTGCCCGAGCAAAATTTAACCTCCGCCTACGAAATTGTGAGTTATCTGGTATTGCCGGCTAATTTTACCGCCATTGGGATTGCACTAATGTTATTGGTAATAGCCGACATTACCCAGCGCCTAAATATGGGTTTGATAAGTGATCAGCAATCGCTCACATTTAATCGCAAGGGCATGGCCGATATAGCTGAAAAAATTATGGCAAATTGCCAACGTTTTAATCAGCCCATAAGTTTGATCCTCATCGATATAGATCACTTTGCTTCGATTAAACAGCAATATGGCAGTAAAACTGGGCAACAAGCGTTAAACGCTGTAAGTCGTACTTTGGCCAATAGTTTACATAAGGGCGATTTTATTGGTGAACTTCAAGAAGCAAGATTTGTGTTGGTTCTTCCCAATGCCGATGAAATTAAAACCCTTAACTTAGCAGAACAATTGCGTTTAGCTGTGGGGCAAATTAGTTTGCAGCATGGCCATGAAAGTATTCGTCTTACTGCTAGCTTAGGAGTGTTAAGCACCCAAACCGACTATTGTTATGCGAGCTTAATTCGCCACGCCGAAGTTGCTCTGTCGCAAGCTGAAAGGGTAGAAAGAAACAGAGTGGTTCAGCTGCTTTAGCAGTGAATTTTTTATAGTATATAATCAGTCAGCATTTGAGGTTGGACTTGTTGCCGTTATAAGATTCTTTATACTGGCAGCCCTTACTGTGAGGTCTTATGAATAACATTTCTCAACTATTAGAAAACAATAAAAATTGGTCAGACAGCACCAAACAAGCTGATCCTAATTTTTTTAATAATTTGGCGACCCGTCAAACCCCAGAATATTTGTGGATTGGCTGTTCAGATAGCCGTGTACCCGCTAACCAAATTGTTGGTCTATTACCTGGTGACATTTTTGTACATCGTAATGTGGCAAACCTAGTGGTGCATACCGATTTTAACTGTTTGTCGGTATTACAGTACGCGGTTGATGTACTTAAAGTTAAACATATTATTGTGTGTGGTCATTATGGATGCGGTGGAGTAGACGCGGCATTAAAAGACGACTCTTTAGGCTTAATCGATAACTGGTTAGGGCACATTAAAGATATTGCCTACAAGCATAGAGAAGAATTAGCCCAGTTAGATGATAAAGCCAGAACCGCGCGATTATGTGAACTGAATGTGCTTGAACAAGCGGCCAATGTAAAACGTAGTAGCATAGTAAAAGATGCGATAAAGCGTGGGCAGTCTATTCAAATTCATAGTTGGATTTATAGCTTACGTGCCGGCTTAATTGAAGACTTAGCGACTAAAGGCAAGTGAAACAATTATTAGGTTTAAGCTTTGCTCTAGTCTTTAGTTGTATTTCGCTAAACAGTTGGGCAGAGCCGCAAACCTGGTATTTTGTTAGGCACTTTGAAAAACAAGCTGGTCAAGACCCTAGCCTAACCGCTAAAGGTAAGGCTAGAGCACTTGGTTTAATTGATTATTTTAAAGGGCGTCAGCTAGCTCAAGTATTCAGTACCGATTATCAACGCACTAAACAAACTGCTACTGGAGTGGCTGAGTCTAAACAGCTTGAGTTAAGTTTGTATAATCCGCGTGACCTCAAAGCTTTTGCCCATCAATTAAGCCAACTCAATCAGGTTTTGGTGGTGGGGCATAGCAACACCACTCCACAATTAATGGCACTTATGGGGGCTGCACAAGTACAGATCCTAGAAAGTGACTACGGCGATCTTTATATAGTGCAAAAAGATGTCGATTCAATTCGTACAACTAAAGTGCAAATTCCTGTTAAATAAACATTTTTTGTGATTTATAGGTTAGACTTTTGGCTTTTGGCAAAAATGTTATTAGCATAGTTTGATGACGATGCTAGACTCCTCGCCTTTTTATTAACGAGATACCTTATGTCAGCAAAGATCCCTTCAGCAACACCACCCATTAAGGCAGAAATTGGCTTAGTGGAATTTGTTGCGCTTATGGCTTTGATGACGTCTTTGGTAGCCTTAAGTATTGATGCCATGTTGCCGGCGTTAAGCCAAATTGGCCAAGACTTACAAATTAGCGATCATCGAAATACCCACTTAATCATATCTTTGTTTTTTATTGGCATGGGATTTGGGCAACTGTATTACGGCCCCTTGTCTGACGACAAAGGTAGGCGTTATGCCATTCTTTCAGGGTTACTGGTTTTTGCCGCTGGCTCATTGGTGTGTATGTTTGCGCAATCTTTAGAAGTGATGTTAGTGGGGCGGGTGATCCAAGCTTTTGGTGTATCTGGCCCTAGAATAGCGGCATTGGCGGTGATCCGCGATAAATACGAAGGCGAAGCCATGGCCAGAGTCATGTCTTTTATAATGATGGTTTTTATCTTAGTGCCTATGTTGGCCCCAAGTTTTGGCCAAGCCATTTTATTGATGTTTTCGTGGCGACATATTTATTCGTCTTTCTTAATTTTTGGTTTGCTGGTGGGTCTATGGTTTTTTATCAGGCAGCCCGAAACCTTACCTAAAGAAAAGCGTTTACCTTTTAGTTGGGCACAATTATGGCGCTCTAGTCGGTTTATTTTGACCCATAAATTGGTGATGTTTTACACCTTATCGGCAGGCATTATTTTTGGGGCCTTTTTGGCTTATATCAGTTCTTCGCAAACGCTTTTTCAACAGATTTATCTAACTGGCGATATGTTTCCAATTTATTTTGCCTTGTTGGCGTTTTCTATTGGTTTAGCGTCTTTTGTGAATGGCACCTTGGTAATGCGTTTAGGTATGCGAACTTTGTGTACTTGGGCGTTATATGGCTGGTTAGTGTTTTCGGTGATTCTAAGCGTGTTATGTTTGCTTCACTCAGGTATTCCGCCATTTTGGATGTTTATCAGTGTGTTATTTTGCGCGTTTTTTTGTATCGGAGTGTTATTCGGAAACGTCAATGCCATGGCCATGCAACCACTAGGTGAGGTGGCGGGCTTAGGCGCAGCTATTATTGGTTCGTTAAGTAGTTTAATTGCGGTGCCAACCGCTGTGTTTATTGGTAGCTTTATTCAAAACACCATTACCCCAATTGCTTTGGGGTTTGTTGGATTTGGTGCCTTATCTAGCTTGTTATTTTGGCGGGCAAACAAAGCTCGTTTACAAATGAAAAAAGCAAAACTTCTTAGTTCAGAATAGATTCATCTTTGGTTCAGTCAAAAGCCGTATTATCAATGGCGATTTGACCCTCAATTTTGCGCGCTATGTATGACGTTTTACCTTTTGGTGTTTGTGCATAGCGCTTTTTTTGTGCCAGTGTTTATTTAACTAAGCGCATATTGGGTCTGGCTATAGGCTCTTCTGATACTTCCACTCGTTTAGACGTGCGCAATCCATTTTTCACTCTGTCATAACTGATGCTTTTCATGCCCATAGACTGGCAGAACTTATAAATAGTCATAAAGTCATCTTTGGTTAACTCGGTATCATCCACAGATAAATGCGAATCGATATGCATGCTCTCGCCATTAGCAGTTAACTGGGCCACGGCAGAGTATGAGTCACCATAATTTTTAGATTTGATCGCTCTGACCATTTTTACTTCAAAAAACCAATCATCAATTTTGGCAACACGAGTTATGGATTTGTTCATAGTTATTCCTATTCGGGTAGAAAGTAAAAAAACGGATTGTTGCTACCACTTATCTGCACGCTAGGCTCACAGAGCAATACTTAGGCCAAATTAGCAAAGCCAATGAAATCAGGGGTTTTGTTAATCCTTATGCCAATATATGTCTGCTTTTAGTAACAGTTTTACGTGAGCTTGGGCAATTTCACTTGGTTTAGTTAAATTGAGCGCAAAGCCCCAGCTTTATTAGGCGTTCTAGCCAAAAACACCTAGTTTTTACTGTATGCAAATGGCTACAGCTTGCTGTTACTAAAGGTTAATCCAAAAAAAGCCCAGCGAAATAAGCTGGGCAAATAGGGAGAGTTTTTTTGGTTTTAACGCAATAAAATTAAATTAAACACTTTCAACTATGGCTTTCATGTCTGTCATGTAACCACGTAATTTAGCGCCTATGGTTTCTACACCATGTTCACGAATGGCGCGGTTTACCTCAACTAAGGTTTTGTTATCTACGCTATTCGAATCGGTTTTATAGGCTTTGCCTATCAGGTCTGTGCTGACTTGCGGCATAAATTTCTCTGCTAACAAAGGAATGGCAGCATTAGCAAATAAATAGTTTCCGTATTCTGCCGTATCTGAAATCACCACATTCATTTCGTATAAGCGTTTACGCGCAATAGTATTAGAAATTAACGGGGTTTCATGTAGTGATTCATAATAAGCTGACTCAGGTAAAATGCCTGCTTCAACCATTACATCAAAGGCTAGCTCAACACCTGACTTAATCATGGCGACTAAAAATACGCCGTGATCAAAGAATTCTTGTTCGTCGATTTCGCCGTCATAAGCTGGGGCATTTTCGAAGCCGGTTTGACCGGTTTCTTCACGCCACTTCAACAGGTTGGCATCGCCATTTGCCCAGTCTTCCATCATAGTGCGAGAAAACTCACCGCTGATAATGTCGTCTTGGTGTTTGCCAAATAAAGGGCGTAACAAGTCGGTTAATTGTTCAGAAAGCGCAAAGGCTTTGATTTTGGCTGGGTTAGAAAGCCTGTCCATCATATTGGTGACACCACCAATTTTTAGGGCTTCGGTAATGGTTTCTAAGCCTTCTTGGATTAGCTTGCCTGCGTAGCCTGGATCTATGCCATCAGCCACCATTTTTTCGTAACCTAATACCGCAGCAACTTGTTGCATGCCACATAAAATGGTTTGTTCACCCATAAGGTCTGATTTAACTTCGGCCACAAAAGAAGACTCTAACACCCCTGCTCTATCACCACCTGTAGCAGAAGCTAAGGCTTTGGCAATATCCCAGCCCTTGTTTTCTGGGTCGTTTTCGGGGTGTACAGCGATCAAAGTAGGGACACCAAAACCACGTTTATATTCTTCGCGAACTTCTGTGCCTGGACACTTTGGCGCGCACATTACTACTGTAATGTCTTGGCGAATTTGCTGACCTTCTTCAACAATATTAAAGCCGTGGGAGTAACCTAAGGTGGCGCCTTTTTTCATAAGCGGCATCACGGCTTCTACTACACTGGCGTGTTGTTTATCTGGGGTTAAGTTGTAAACCAAATCGGCACTAGGGATCAGCTCTTGATAAGTGCCGACTGTGAAGCCATTGCTGCTAGCTCGCTGAAAAGAATCACGTTTTTCATCTATGGCGGCTTGGCGTAAGGCATAACTCACATCCAACCCAGAGTCACGCATATTTAAGCCTTGGTTAAGACCTTGTGCGCCACATCCCACTATTACAATTTTTTTACCTTTAAGGTAGTCACAGCCAGATGAAAACTCATCTCGTTGCATAAAACGGCAGCGACCTAATTGGTCTAACTGCTGACGTAAACTAAGGGTATTAAAGTAATTAGCCATGAAGAAAGTACTCTTAAGTTTTCTTGCTGAATTTACAGCTAAGATTGAGGTTAAAAATTAAGTGAACTAAGCATAGAGCGAAAAGAGTGTTGTTTAAAATGATATGTTTGCAATACTATGTTTCATTATTTGCAACAATGAAGTTTAACTTGGGGGCCTATGGACATTCGTAGCCTAGAATTATTTCAACACTTAGCCAGCAGTTTACATTTTAATAAAACCGCTGAGTCTATGTTTGTTAGTCCATCGACTTTAAGCCGTGCAATTCAAAGGCTAGAGCAAGAGTGTGGAGCCATGTTATTTGTACGAGATAACCGTAAAGTTAAACTTACTGCTTCTGGGGCCAAGTTATTGAGTTTTGCTCAGCACACCCTTACTGAGTGGAAAAAAGTAAAATGGGAGTTAAACGAACAAGATCAACAATTAATGGGTGAGTTAAGTTTGTTTTGTTCTGTGACTGCCAGTCAAAGTCATTTACCTAGGTTACTCGACAGCTTTCGTCATGCTTATCCGCAAGTAGAAATTAAGCTAACCACTGGTGATCCTGCTTGGTCTGTGAGTAAAGTTATGCAACAAGAGGTGGATGCCGCTATTGCTATTCATACTCCAGATTTTCCAGCTGAGTTAAGCTTTTTGCCTTTAGACCGTATTCCGTTATTACTGATTGCGCCTAAAAGCACTATGTATACCCGCTTAGAGCAAGTGGACTGGCGCAATCATGGGGTAATTTTACCAGAGTCTGGACCATCAAAACGTATAGTGCATCATTGGTTTGCTGAGCAAGGGCTGCGGCCAAAAGTTTATGCCAAAGTGGCGGGTAACGAAGCCATAGTGAGCATGGTGGCCTTAGGCTGTGGTTTAGGCATAGTACCAGAAGTGGTGTTAGATCACTCTGCTATAGGGCAAAAAGTAAATCGTATTCACTTAGATGACATTGAGCCTTATCAACTGGGTTTATGTTGTTTACGTAAACGCGCCGACGAACCTAGTATTCATGCTTTATTTAATTGTTAGCTGTTATCGGGTTAATTGCGCTAACAGCCGATCAAAAGCACGATAATTAAGCGCTTCGGCTAAATGTTGGCGGCTTATCTTGGCGCTCTGGGTGAGGTCGGCAATAGTGCGAGACACTTTTAATACCCTGTGATAAGTGCGCAAAGACAGCTCAAGTTTGTCTACCGCCTGATGTAAAAACGTCTGATCGGCTGGGGCTAGCTGGCAAACTTTTTCGACCTCTTTGCTACTGAGTTGGGCGTTAACTTTGCCGCTGCGGTTAAGTTGCAGCTGATAAGCTTGAATGACTCTTTGGCGCACCTCTTGACTGGTTTGCCCGCGACTTTTGACCTGCTCAGAAAAATCATTATTAGGTAATTTAGGCACATCCACTTGTAAGTCTATGCGATCTAAAAAGGGGCCTGAGATACGATTTAAATAACGTAAAATTTGATCTGGACTACTGCGCCCATCTTGAATACTGCCCGTTGGGCTGGGGTTCATAGCAGCGACCAATTGAAACCTAGCGGGAAATTGCGCTTGTCGGGCGGCGCGCGAAATACTTACTGTGCCTGATTCAAGGGGCTCACGTAAAACATCTAGTACTTTTCGATCAAATTCAGGTAGTTCATCTAAAAACAACACTCCATTGTGTGCCAATGAAATTTCCCCCGGACGAGGAATGCTGCCACCGCCTACTAATGCCACAGCCGAGCTGGTGTGGTGTGGATGGCGAAATGCTCGATGTTTCCAAGTGGCTGGGTTAACGGCTTTACCTACAATAGAGTGGATCGCCGCTGAGGCTAGGGCTTCATCGTCTGTCATAGGGGGTAAAATGGTGATCAAACGACTGGCCAGCATAGTTTTGCCCGTGCCAGGAGGACCAGTAAAAAGTAAATTATGCCCCCCTGCTGCGGCAATTTCTAAGGCACGTTTGCCTGCCGCTTGGCCTACTACATCTTGTAAGTCTTGCGCATATTCAAGGCCTTGTTCTGGTTGTTCGATTGAATAAAAATTTAATGGCATTTGCCCACTAATATGATGGTAAACCTCTAAAAGTTGACTTGCAGGCAGTAACTTTGCCTGTTTAATTAACGAGGCTTCAGCGGCATTGGCGCTGGGCAAAATAGCGGTGTGCTTGGCTTGGTGGCAGGCGTAGGCAAAAGGTAAGGCACCAGTAATGCTACGAATTTCTCCGGTTAAGGCTAATTCTCCGACTAATTCAAGATTGCTTAATAGAGCTTGGTCTAGCTGTTGGCTAGCCGCAATAATGCCTATTGCAATGGCTAAATCAAAACGCCCACCATCTTTGGGTAATTCGGCTGGCGCTAGATTGATGGTAATACGTTTGGCTGGAAACTCGAATCCTGAATTAATTAAGGCGCTGCGTACTCTATCTTTGGCCTCGCGAACCGATGCTTCGGGCAAGCCCACTAGGTTAAAACAAGGCAAACCATTGGCTAAATGGACTTCTACTGAAATTAGTGGCGCGTCTATACCAATTGAGGCCCGCGATAACACTACGGCTAAAGACATGCTGCAACTCCTTTTGCATGGATTTAAATCTTAAGGCTAGCCAAAAGTCGCTAAATTGCGAGTTAATCGTCTGTGATGGCATCGTGTGGGTTAAATACTGGTAAGTGCCAATGCCATTTCATGGCGCCTAATCGACAGGCCAAAGTCACAGTAAACCCTATGAGCATGCAGCTGACAACTGGCCAATTAAAGTACACGCCTAGTACATAACAGGCGCCACCTAAAATACATGTGGTGGCATACAGCTCACCTTTTAACACTAAGGGAATTTCTCGGCAGATCACATCTCGAATTAAGCCGCCAAACACCCCAGTCATAGTACCTAAGGCGATGGCAATTAAAGGTGAGGCTCCATAGGTTAGGGCCTTTTGTAGACCCATCACATTAAAAAAAGCTAAACCAATGGCATCGGCAAATAATAAATATCGCAGTGGAAAGGTGGTTTTATGCCTAAGCCAAATAATAGTGCCTAAGGCCGCTAACATAATCACATAAAAAAAGCTGGGATCTTGCACCCAAAACACCGGCAAATCTAAAATCATGTCTCTTAAGGTGCCACCCCCAATGGCGGTGACTGACGCTAGCACCACCACCCCAAAACCATCCATGTGTTTTTTATAGGCCATTAATGTTCCAGCAATAGCAAAGACCGCTACGCCTGCTAAATCTACCCAATGTAACCAAGAAGCCATTTTTAATTCCTGAAGTTTTTAATTTTGCCAAGCCATTCAGCAGTAGCTTTAATATATAACCCGCTAAAATGGCATATAGCAATGCTTGATATGGTGAATACCATCATGCTATTTCTAAAAACACTGAACACAACCCTTCATTCCTAAGCGGATGATCTATGCTTTGCCAATCTGTGCTTTTTCAGACAAGGGTGTATGTCATTGAATTTAATAGCGAGTAAATAACATGCCAAAATTACGATCTGCCACCACCACTCAAGGACGAAACATGGCCGGTGCCCGCGCTCTTTGGCGCGCGACAGGCATGAAAGATGGCGACTTTGGTAAGCCCATTATTGCAGTATCTAACTCTTTTACCCAATTTGTACCTGGGCATGTGCACTTAAAAGACATGGGCCAGTTAGTGGCGCGTAGCATAGAAGCAGCGGGCGGTGTGGCCAAAGAATTTAATACCATAGCGGTAGATGATGGTATAGCTATGGGTCACAGTGGCATGTTGTACAGTTTGCCCTCGCGAGAAATTATTGCAGATTCGGTGGAGTACATGGTTAATGCCCACTGTGCCGATGCCATAGTGTGTATATCAAACTGCGATAAAATTACCCCAGGCATGTTAATGGCCTCAATGCGCCTAAATATTCCGGTTATTTTTGTCTCGGGCGGGCCAATGGAAGCAGGTAAAACCAAACTATCAGATCAATTGATTAAGCTAGATTTAGTTGATGCTATGGTAGCTGGGGTAGATGACAATGTTAGTGACGAACAAAGCGAGCAAGTAGAACGTTCAGCTTGCCCCACTTGTGGTTCATGTTCTGGTATGTTTACCGCCAATTCTATGAACTGTTTAACTGAAGCATTAGGTTTGTCATTACCTGGTAACGGCTCAATGTTGGCCACCCACGCTGATCGCGAAAACTTATTTAAACAAGCGGGCAGCCAAATTGTCGAATTATGCCGTCGTTATTATCAGCAAGACGATGAGTCTGTATTACCCCGTAACATTGCTAATTTTAAAGCCTTTGAAAATGCCATGAGTTTAGATATCGCCATGGGTGGTTCGACTAATACTATTTTGCATTTATTAGCCGCAGCGGTTGAAGGCGAGATCCCTTTTACCTTGGCCGATATCGACAGGCTTTCGCGTAAAGTTCCGCACTTGTGCAAAGTCGCGCCAGCTACACCTAAATACCATATGGAAGATGTACACAGAGCGGGCGGGGTAATAGGCATTTTAGCCGAGCTAAATCGTGCTGGTTTATTACACCCAGATTCACCCCATGTATTAGGTGAAACTATAGGCAAGGTGATCGATGAATGGGACATTGCCAAAGGTGATAATCCTCAAGCCTTAGAGTTTTATAAAGCTGGGCCTGCGGGTATCCGTACTACCCAAGCCTTTAGCCAAAATTGTCGCTGGCCTAGTGCAGATACAGATAGAGAAAATGGCTGTATTCGTAATCGTCAACATGCCTTTAGTGAAGAAGGTGGGTTAGCCGTATTATTTGGCAATATTGCCGAAAATGGCTGTATAGTCAAAACCGCAGGGGTAGATGAATCTATTCATACCTTTACCGGCAGAGCGCGTATTTTTGAAAGCCAAGATGCAGCTGTAGAGGCGATTTTGTCTGACCAAATAATAGCCGGCGATGTGGTTGTGATCCGCTATGAGGGACCTAAAGGAGGCCCTGGTATGCAAGAAATGCTATACCCCACTACCTACTTAAAAGCCAAAGGGTTAGGCAAGTCTTGTGCATTGATCACTGATGGGCGTTTTTCGGGCGGCACCTCTGGTTTATCTATTGGCCACTGTGCGCCAGAAGCCGCCAGTGGCGGTGGCATTGCCTTAGTGCAAGAAGGAGACAGTATTAGTATTGATATTCCTAAGCGCAAAATTGGGGTAGATATTTCTGATGAAGAATTAGAGCAACGCCGTGCGGCCATGCAGGCCAGCGCTAATCCGTGGAAGCCGCAAAATAGACAAAGAAAAGTGTCTTTAGCCCTTAAAGCTTATGCCCTTTTAGCTACCAGTGCCGACAAAGGGGGAGTGCGCAATGCTTCTATGTTGGAGGATTAAATGCCACTGAGCGCTAACCATTATTTAAAACGTATTTTATTATCACCAGTTTATGATGTGGCAGTGAATTCTGATCTGCAAAAACTGGATAAACTGTCGGCCAGCTTAGGTAACGACATTTGGCTAAAACGTGAAGATCAGCAGCCGGTTAAATCGTTCAAGCTTAGAGGTGCCTACAATAAATTATGCCAACTTAGTGAAGCTCAGTTAGCCAAAGGTGTGGTGGCCGCCTCTGCCGGAAACCATGCTCAAGGTGTGGCTTACTCAGCACGTAAAAAGGGTATTCATGCCACTATAGTGATGCCAGCTACTGCGCCAGATATTAAAGTCGAAGCGGTACGTAACTTTGGCGGCGATAATGTCACTGTGGTATTGCACGGCACAAGTTTTGATGAAGCCAAAGATGAGTCATTGCGCTTGGCTAAAACCCAAGGCTTAACGGTAGTTGCGCCTTTTGATGATGAAGATGTAATAGCCGGACAAGGTACTATTGCTCGCGAGCTACTAGAGCAAAATCCGCATTTAGATACCTTATTTATTGCCGTAGGTGGCGGTGGACTGATTGCTGGGATAGCGGTGTTTTTAAAACAATTAAAGCCCGATTTAACTATCATTGCCGTGGAATCAGATGAATCTGCTTGCCTACAGGCCGCCATGCAAGCGGGTAAACCTGTGCCGCTTGATCATGTTGGCATTTTTGCTGACGGGGTAGCGGTGAAAATAATAGGTGAAGAACCTTTTAGATTGTGTCAGCAATACGTTGATCAGGTGATGACGGTTAACACCGATGAAATTTGCGCCGCCATTAAAGATATTTTTGATGATACCCGTGTGATTGCTGAGCCTGCAGGGGCTTTGTCAGTTGCGGCCATGCGCAAATATTTAAAACAAAATCCGGTTAAAGGTAAAAAGTTTGGTGGCATTTTATGTGGAGCCAATATTAATTTTCACACCCTTAGGTATGTGTCTGAGCGTTGTGAATTAGCCGAACAAAAAGAAGCTGTATTGGCGGTAAGAATTCCCGAACGTAAAGGAGCATTTAGACAGTTTTGTGGATTATTAGGTGGCCGAGCTATCACCGAATTTAATTACCGTTATTCGAGCAATCAAGAAGCCCATATTTTTGTTGGCATAAAGTTAGCGAATGGCCAAGTAGAGCTGCAACAATTGAGTGAAACTTTGGCCGCTCAGGGCTACCAAAGCTTTGACCTATCAGAAAATGAACTGGCTAAATTGCATGTAAGATACATGGTTGGCGGGCGTCCCCCCACTTTATTAAATGAAAAATTGTTGTCTTTTGAATTTCCAGAATACCCAGGTGCCTTGAAAAAGTTCTTAGATACTTTGGGC
Source organism: Paraglaciecola aestuariivivens (assembly GCF_052983255.1). Taxonomy (NCBI): domain Bacteria; kingdom Pseudomonadati; phylum Pseudomonadota; class Gammaproteobacteria; order Alteromonadales; family Alteromonadaceae; genus Paraglaciecola; species Paraglaciecola aestuariivivens. The sequence continues at coordinate 134,030 of NZ_JBRKBA010000006.1, forward strand.
GAAAGGTGGAATATCACTTTATTCCATTATCGAAATCATGGGGCCGCTGATGGCTTGGTTTTGGCTGGATTTGAAATTTCTGATGCAGACCAAGCAGAATTTGCCCAACACTTAGATGATTTAGGGTATCTTTACCAAGAGCAGACTGACAACCTTGCGTATAAATTCTTTTTAGCAGATGCAAATGGATCCTTAGATTAAGTGACAAAAATGCAAGACATCGTAGACCGTATAGCAGCCAAAATGGCGGCTACACAGGATAAAGGTGAAGTAGCCAGTTATATTCCTTCTTTAGCTGCGGTTGATCCTAAGCAGTTTGCTATGAGTGTGGCTCTGCCAGATGGCAGCATTTATAGCGCAGGCTGTGCGCAAACCTTGTTTTCTATTCAAAGTATTTCAAAAGTATTTACCCTAACCTTAGCTTTAGGCAAGTTAGGGGAGTTAGTCTGGAACCGCGTGGGCCGTGAACCTTCTGGTGACCCCTTTAATTCCATAGTACAACTCGAACATGAATTAGGTAAACCGCGTAACCCCTTTGTTAACGCTGGTGCCATAGCCATAGCCGATGCCATTTTGCAGAAACACCAACCCAAAGAAACCCTGGCCGAAATTCTACAATTTATGCGCTTTTTGGCGGATGACGACAGTATTGCCATAGATAAAAAAGTGGCCTTGTCTGAGCAAAAAACTGGCGATAGAAATGCCTCTTTGGCGCATTTTATGGCGTCTTTTGGGCATTTTGAAAACCCGGTAAATGCGGTGCTTGGCACCTATTTTCATCATTGCTCTATAGCCATGAACACTATTCAACTCGCTAAAGCCGGCCTGTTTTTAGCTAACGATGGCGTCAATCCTGTAACAGGCTATCGTGTGGTGTCGGCAAAAAGAGCAAGGCGTATTAATAGTTTGATGATGTTATGCGGCCATTATGACGGTTCTGGAGAATTTGCTTTTAGAGTAGGCTTACCCGGCAAAAGTGGCGTGGGAGGCGGTATTTTAGCCATAGCACCAGGTAAAGCCTCAATAGCTGTATGGTCACCTGGCTTAGATGTTATTGGTAACAGCAAGTTAGGCACAGAAGCCTTAGAGTTATTAACCCATGAAACCGGTTGGTCGGTATTTGGGCATTAAATCAGTGCAGATTATTTTTGACCCGTCCTAGTCGTTATTATGCTGGTTACAGTATCCACATAGAAAAAACCTTATTCACACTCACATCTAAAATTTAATTAATTTTATATTTTACCTGCCGAACGATTATTTATAAGGTATTGTTTTCAATATCTTTATTGATAATTAAGAGGTCTTATGAAGTTTATTTTCCTAGCTATAATTTCTGTTGTTTGTTCGACTATGAGTTTGGCAGGCGAAAAATTAGGTAAAAGAGAAGTCTTATTGGATAACACTGATGTGGAGGTGGTGCGTTTAACTTATCCAGTGGGCGCCGAGTCAGGCATGCATAGCCATATTCACCCCAATCGGGTTGTATACTTTGTTAAAGGTGGCGTTTTAGAGTTAGTGCCGCAAGATCCAACCCAGCCATCAAATGTGTTGAAGGTAACTGACGGAGAAACCTTATATTTACCAGCAACCACCCATAATGTTAAAAATATTGGTGAAACTGAAATAATCATTGTTGAGACTGAAATTAAGCGTAGTTGACAGCTGCTACTTTAGATCCTGGCCCAGACTCTCCAGATGCGCAATACGGTTTGGCCTATAGATATGATGTAAATGGTGATATTAAAGCTGCCTTAGCCCAAGCTAATAAAGCATTAGAGGTACTTGATGAAAGCCATGATTATTATGACTTTTTTGTTAAGGCTCAGGAAAAATTGAGTTTAAAGGCGGCTAAACAAATTAATTAGATGGCCCTTAAAGTAAAGAACCCATTAGTTTTAAAAAAATAAAATCTTTCGGCTTGCTTTTGTTGAGTGTATCAGTGATTTGACATAACCTAAGTGGTTATAAAATATACAATAATAAGCAGTTATGTCGGCTGCTTTTGCTGGGAGCCTTCCACCCATGTCCTTTTTCAGGGAATTGAAACGCCGTAACGTTTTTCGTGTGGCAACCGCCTATTTAATTGGTGCTTGGTTAGTTATACAAGTTCTGGCGACTATCGGCCCCTATGTGGGCATGCCAGCATGGCTGATGCCCGTTATTCTGGTGCTATTAGCCTTGGGATTTGGCTTAACTTGTCTTTTAAGCTGGATATATGACATTACACCGAGCGGCGCTATTGTTCGCACTCAGCAAGATAATGGGCAATCATCTCCCCCCGAACAAACTATCGCCTTAAATGCCAATAACAGAAAATTTGATCGCGCTATTATTGCCTTACTTGTAGCTGCATTGGTTTGGTTGTTGGTTGATAAATTCTGGATAACCACAACCACAACCACAACCACAACCACATCAAGCCCAACCAGTGCCATCGAACAAGCCCTCATCAAAACCGACGAATTAGATAGTAAGCCGTCTATTGCGGTGCTGCCCTTTGCCAACATGAGCAATGATCCCGAGCAAGAATATTTCTCAGATGGTTTGGCGGAAGAGTTGTTAAATGGTCTGGCTCGAATTAACCACTTGAAAGTCGCTGCGCGTACCAGTTCGTTTTTTTTCAAAGGAAAAAATATCGATATCCGCGACATAGCTCAGCAATTAAATGTAGCCCATATATTGGAAGGCAGCGTGCGCAAATTTGGCACGCAAATTAGAGTAACGGTGCAATTAATTGAGGCCAAAACCGGTTATCACTTGTGGTCAGGCACCTATGATTTTGAGATTACCGATCTGTTTAAAATTCAGGACCAAGTGTCTGCTGCTGTCATTGAACAACTACAAGTTACCCTGTTGGATGGTGAGTTGAGGGAAGTACAACAAACCGGTACGCGCAATATCGAGGCTTACGATGCCTATTTGCTGGGGCGTTTTCATTTGCGTAGCCGCTCTTCTTCGGGCATGAATAAGGCAGTGGCGTTTTTTAGACGATCTCTGGAAGCTGATTCCAATAACGAATTGGCCCACTCAGGTTTAGCCGACGCTTATTTGCTGTTATGGTCCTATGGCAAAATCACCCATCAAGAATACCTTGAGCAAGTTGCGCCATTAATGGGCCGTTTTCCTCACCCTAAGACGGCAGAAATGCTCACCTCCAAAGGTGCATATTTAGCGGCGCTGGACAACATAGACGCGGCGATCGCCACCTATTTGCAGGCAATAGAGCTGAACCCCAATTATGTGCTTCCCTATAACTGGTTACACAGTCATTTCTCGGACGTGGGACAGGATAACAAAGCAGATGAGTATTTGGCACGCGCATTGGAACTGGACCCCATGTCTTCGATACTCTTGTCCAATTTAGGCCTTCGCCAAATTGACGCAGGGGAACTTGAAAAAGCCGAACAAACTTATTTACGGATTTTCAAGACAACTCCAGGCTCACCCAAGGCCGCCGAAAAATTATTAAATCTTTATCAGAGCAAGGGCGAGTGGTCCAAAGCTTGGGCATTGACACAACGTACCGACCTAGAGCCCGATTATGAGTGGTCGCTGCGTAAAATATTTTTTTGGATGATGCTGGGCGAATTTTATCAAGCCGAACAGGAAGCAAGCAGGTTAATGCAAGTTGAGCCCAACCAGCTAAACCAGCGAATATTAATGGTATATCAGGTGTCAGCATGGCGAGCTGGCTTAATACCTAAACAAATCCCGTTGGATACTTTGCAGCGCAATACAAGCGAGTTTAACAATGCTTACGCTCCACTCGACGCCATACTGTTTGGGTGGTTATTAGACGAACAAGACACCGCTCGAAAGCTGGCCTTAGAAAATTACACTCCGCTCCTCGAATCAGAGCCTAAAATAGCTAATGCTGAGCAGCAATGGGCCATGATGATGCTTTTAAACATAACAAAAGTGGACAATCCATCGGCAAGGGCTTGGCGAACTCACTTGCTGGAATATTTCCAACCGAGATTAAAGCGCGCCTCTTGGCAGTCATCATATTGGTCATTAGCGCTAACTTGCCTTGAATCACCATTGCAGGCCAGTGAAGACGCCATGCAGACCTTGAAGAAAAAACTGCAGAAGGGGATCCCATCCAGTTTCAGACTGTTCCCCTACAGCCCATTATTCACCTGTTACCGCGCCCATCCGGACATTGACGAGGTCATGGCCATGGTTGATAAAAAAGTCTCTGAGATTCGTGCTCAGATTGGTTTGGAGCCTCTATCTAGGCCACCTACAGTAGGTAGGCAGTGAGCGCATGCGGCTTAGAGTCATTCTTTAATAAACACGGGTTAACCTTAATTAATACAAATGAGTTAATATCCATTCTTAAGGTTTTATATCTGCTGCAAGCGCTGTGCTATTTCTGGTGAAATCAAACTTATCACTTGGGTTTTAAGGGTTTCGCTTTTGTCTGTATGGCGCAACTGTCCGTCGTCACAAGTGTTGATTAAATCATTTTCTTTTAATGCGTTAATAAAACTCGCCAGTACATTTTTATCAAAAAACTCTGGTGAACTTATGCCGTGTAAACTGGCTAGACGCTGGGCAAATTGTTGGCTTTTTTTCTCTAACTGCGAACGGCTGATCAGCTTATGATTAGATAACAGGGTTAGTACCACTGCATAACGGTGCAAGGTTTCTTGCACACTGCGATTGAGTAGCCACACCGAATAAAATCCTGCACTGGTTGGTGCTGGTGGCAGTATGTGTTGATTTTCTTCTGCCAATAACCCCATGTCGAGCATAGTGTCTAAAAGCCTTGTAATGTAATGGCTAGCTTGCTCTGTATCCATATGCATAAAGAGTTCGCGTTTTAATAGCGGGTAAAGCTTGGCCATCAATTCTATTATTTGGGTTTTATTTAAGTGTTGATTCACAAACACTATGGCGGCAATTAAGCCGGGCAAGGCAAATAGGTGCAATATATTGTTGCGATAGTAGGTTAAGGCCACCGCATTTTGATCTTTTAACGAAATGATTTTGCCAAAACTGTCTTCGGTGACGCTAAAACGATTGAGCTTTAAGGTGTTGGCCAAAATATCTTTAGCTGATTGACTAGGTAAAGTTGTACAAGGGCTGTAGGGCGTTTTTTGCATTAAGTCCAAAAAGTGTTCAATGGCTTGTTCTAGTTCACTTTCGGTCATGGCGTGCTTTTTGGCCGAGAGTAAAAAGGTAGCGCATAGCGCCATGCCATTTATGGCGGCACTTTGGTTTATGCGACTCATTACCTCAGTGGCTAAGCTGTTTACCACTGGTGTGAGCCATTGTGGTTTTTTATCTGCCCCTTGGTTTGGTTCTTCACGCCAACTGGGCTGGTTTTGGTCTAAAAAGTTTGTGAGGTTAATAGGGTCACCAAAGTTCAGGTAGCCATAACCATAATTTTTAAGCTTTTTAATGGCCGAGAATATTTGAAAAAACGACTCTTTTTTCTTACTGGTGCCTTTTAACTCTTTCAGGTAACTGGATACTTCCATGACATGTTCGTAGCCAATATACACTGGCACTATGCTAACAGGGCGGTTTACCCCTTTTAATAAGGCTTGCACAGTCATGGCTAACATTCCGGTTTTAGGCGGTAATAAGCGCCCGGTTCTGCTGCGTCCACCTTCAGGAAAGTACTTTACCGAATAACCTTTGTTAAATAGTAATTCTAGGTACTCTCTAAATACCGCTGTGTAGAGTTTATTGCCTGCAAAGCTGCGTCTTAAATAAAAGGCGCCACCCTTACGTAAAATACCACCTATGGGAGGGAAATTTAAGTTGATACCCGCAGCTATATGCGGGGTAACTAAGCCTTCGTGGTATATCACATAGGTCAATAATAAATAATCCATATGACTGCGATGACAAGGTACATAGATTATTTCATGGCCGTTTTGCGCCAGTGCTCTGACTTTTTCAGCGTGGCGTACTTCAATGCCGTTATAAATTTTATTCCACACTTTGGTTAAAATCTTTTCTCCCAGCCTGATTAGCCCTGGGCGATAGTCGGCTGCAATTTCGTCTACGTATTTTTTGGCGAGCTGTTTAGCTTGGTGTGGGCTTAGGTGTTTCTCTTTGGCCTCTTCACTAATTTGTGCGCGCACCGATTCTGAACCCAACACGCCATTGTATAATTGGTGACGACCTAAAATTTGTGGACCAGTTAAGTTTTGTTGGCGGCGATAAAAATGGGTGCCTGCCACGCGAATTAATTTATGGGCTAAGTCGTGATCACTGCCTTTTAGTTCCAGCATTTTTTTCGAGGATACCGCCTTGCTGTAACACACAAAGTTGTCGCGACCTAAAAACAAAACGATAAAAAACTTGCGTAACCAACTTGGTGACATTTGATTGGCAATTACATCTGACCAACCCGAAATACTTTTGCTTGGGGTACGTCCCCATAAAATGGTGACTGGCACGAGTTGCACGTCTAGATCAGGGTTTTCTCTGTGCAAACTAAATAGGCGTTCGGCATCATCATAAATAGAGGTGCTGGTTCTAGCACGATTAAACACTGAGCGAGGTTTTTGTAAAAACAAACAAGCTGGATGACTTTGCTGAGCTAGCTCAATTTTTTGCGTAGGTTTGGGTAAACCTAATTGAGCGGTAGACATTTTTAATGCTAGTTGATCGGTAACAGAGCGAGTGCGCAACAAATAAATAATAGGTTTAGATTTATCGATACCTAACTCGGTCACTAAGTCGCTAGGAATACTATTCACTTTAACTAGCCATTTCACTGGCACAGTGACTATTGTTAACAGCAATTTATGCAGCCACAACATATAGATTTTTGCCTCATAGAATTTAACTGCTGAAGCATACCACAGAGTTAAAAAGCTGTTTATCTTTGATAGCTTATACAAGGCTTTATTTCGCTTAAATTGATGGTGTATGTGGGTATTCGCAGCGAAAATCGCTAAATCAGACTTTTCTACGGCAACTTTAGTTGTTAGCTTAAGCAAAAAGGACAACAAATTTTATGAGTATGCTACGAGTTTATATTGTATTGCTAATCACTGGTCTAATGGGCTGCGCCTCTCAAGCTCCAGTGCAAATAACCCAATGGCCAATAGTCTTTGATGAAGAGCGCAAACGCTTATCTTTAGACTATTTGCGTACGCGTTACGGCATAGTGCAAAGTGAACCCAGCATTCAACCCAAAATGGTAGTAGTGCATTGGACAGTGGTTCCCACTTTAGAAAAAACTTTTGAGGTGTTTAACCCTGCGGTATTGCCTTCGAGTCGTGAAAATATCAATGCAGCCAGTGCCTTAAATGTGTCGGCCCACTTTTTAGTGGATCGCGACGGCAGCATTTATCAATTACTGCCAACTACAACTTTTGCACGCCATACTATAGGGTTAAATCACAGCGCAATTGGCATAGAAAACATTGCAGACGGTAAAGCCTTACCCTTAACTCAGGCACAGATCCAAGCCAATATTGCGCTAATTGACTATCTTGCTGGCCAACACCAGCTAGAGTATGTGATTGGTCATCACGAATATAAACAATTTATTGGTCATGCTTTGTGGAAAGAAAAAGATCCCAATTATTTAACCGAAAAAAATGATCCTGGCGATAGCAATATGCAGCAAATTCGCGCTGGTCTTAAAAAGGCCAAAATAAAACCTGTCCCCAAACCAGCAATATAGTTGGCTGCAAGGAGCCTCCTTGGTTATTGGGTAGATTTTGTTTGTTGAGTTAATAATTCAAAGACTAAATCAATCATGTGTTTTTGTTGATTGAGGTGGTTTTCTCCAAAGCCGTCATGATCACTGCGCTCAGCTTCAATATTGATGTACCTATAACCGCGCTTTTCAGCAAGTACCGATAACGAACCATCGTCTTCAGACGGATCTGTGGCTACCTTAGGGTTTTGCCTTACCACGTTATAACCCGCTTGACGCATAGCCTCAAAGTCTTGGCTATGGGTGATAAAAAACAGATCATCTTCATCTTGTTCGGCATCATTTACCTGGATCAGATAATTTGCTCCAGATAGTAGTTTTTTGGCATAACGTTTAATCGACACATTGCCACGTCCTCCATGCCCATCACCAGTGTAACCATTGGTATTGTTATGTATGGCTACCCAGGTTTTAACCTTATCAGCTTGCATGGTTTGTAAGATAAACTCGGCCAAGTCTGCACTTCTTTTAAGGGCAAGCTGCAAATCTTTAGGCTGATTGGCTAACTGTGGATTTAAGCGCAGCAAACTTTGTTTACGCCCTAAAGGGGTAAAAATTCGATTTGGATCCACTTGATAGCTATTTTGCTGAATGGTTAAGTAAATATGGCGTTTGCCATTTTGCTTGAGCACCACAAAAATGCCGCCTTTTTGTTGAATTTGGCTAGCCACATAATCGTTGGCTATGTGCTCAGTTTGGTGCGGCGCTAAAAATGCCCAATGACTGCTTGGCTCTGATTGAGTTACTTCTAAGCGAATGTCTGGCTGTGGCGCAAAGATTAGGGTTTGACTGAGTAATAAAGCAAATAAAGACATGGCTATTCCTTAACTTACCGCGGCTTCAAGCATAGCAATGCCAGAAACCTTGGTATCTAAATGGGCCATAACGCCAATAGGAATAGTAGCGTTGTCTTCTATGTGGCCAATCATTAAACCACGCACAACCGGAATACCAAGTGGTTTTAAATGGTCGTTTAATACTTGCTCTATGCTAAGCGAATTGCCCTTAGACTCGCAGTCACTGCATTTTCCAAAGACTATGCCGGCTAATTGCTGTAAGCGCCCGGATAATTTTAAATGGGTAAACATGCCATCAATGCGGTAAGGGGCTTCGCCTACGTCTTCTAAAAACAAAATATTGCCTTGGTATGAAGGTTCGTAAGGGGTGCCAACTAATTTGACCATAAGTGATAAGTTGCCGCCAATTAGTTTGCCTTTGGCTTGTCCATGCTGAATGACACTAATACGGTTTTCGCGTTCGGCCCGACCTTCTGCCATTTCAAAAGGCGGCGGCTGGGCAATAAGGCTAGGCTGTGGCTGATAAAGTACTTGTTTAAATTGGGCAAGGGTGTAGTCAGAAAAACTTTGCGCGGCAATAGGCCCATGAAAAGTGATCATGCCGGTTTGAGTATAAATGGCGTTGAGTAAAGCAGTTACATCACTGTAACCCATAATAATTTTGGGATATTGACTGATACTGTCGAAGTCTAAATAAGGTAAAATACGCGGAGACCCATAGCCCCCACGCAGGCAAAATATGGCGTCTACTTGAGGGTCAATAAACATCTGATTGACATCTGCTGCCCGCTCTTGATCTTCACCGGCTAAATAGCCATGTCTTTGATATAAATGTTGGCCTAACTTTACCTTAAAACCAAAAGACTTAATGATGTCTATGGCAAAGGCGATATCTTGGTTTTCAGCCACATTACTGCTTGGTGCAATTAGGCCAATGGTCTGCCCAGCCTGTAAGTGTTTAGGTTTGTTTAATGTTAACTTTTTGGTCTCTGTTGCCGCCGAAGAGCGCATTACAGAAGCCAGAGTGGTTGCCATGCTTAACCGCAAAACGTCGCGCCTAGTAAACATAAATACTTGCCCTTTTTATTTTTTGATTTCTAGTAATTAACCTATCACTTTCAATGCGTTAGCCTAAAATTGTGGCTTTATCTATGCATTTGTTATTTGAATTCTACAACAAATAGATAGTTTGAATAGGGCTAAGGGTAACACAGACTTTTTTGCCCCAATCTTAACAAACACTTGCTTATAAAATGTTGAGGTCTGTTTACACTGAGCAACCAAGGTCGCTAATTTATGAGAATCTGCAGCTTGTGTTAGCATGCCTAAAACAGCGCATAAACTGTGCTTTATTAATCATCAAGTAGGGATTCAATTGATTACCAAAAACACTATTAGCTTCATTTGCAGCTTAGGGATCTTTTTAATACTTATGGCTTGTGGTGGCGAGCCAGCAAAAACCGAATCTATGCTAAGGCTAGAAGAGGCGCAACATCAGGCCCAATTATTAGTGGATAAAGCCAATGCTTTATTAAAAAACAAAGTAATGCATTCACCAAAACAGAATTTAGACTCTTTGATAATCGCAAAAAAAGTCAGTGAAGAGGCAATCAATGTATACGCCAAGGCTAATATTCGTGATTGGACCCACCCAGAGTTAACACTGCTACGTCAGAATATTCTGGCATTGCAACCTGAACTGGCGGCATATGCCATTGATTTACTGATCCAAACCACAGACAAAACCACTGCCTTAAATCAGCGCTTAGAAGAAATTAAAACTATCCCTATTGGTGGCAATAATATGGGTACAGACAAAATGGTTGAGTACTTATCCAAAAATTATAATGCTGAGATTGCCGATTGTTGTTTAGTCAGTGTTACTCGTATTAGCGAAATTTTAATGATGAGCCCAGATAAATATGCCGAGTTAATTAAATTGAGTCGTTATATTTACTTTGAATTGGGCAAGGTAGTGAGCGACCCACAAAAGGGCGTTGAGTTGCTAGCGAGATTAAACAAGCTCAAGGCATCTAACACTTAAGCATGGTTAGTTGAGTATTTGGGTGGTGTGTTTAAAATCACGTTGCCATTTAAACATAACTGTATATACTCACACCAACTGTATAGAAAAACAGGCTGTTTATGCGTCCACTAACTGCACGACAAGAAGAAGTTTTACAACTCATTAAAGACACCATGCAAGATACGGGTATGCCACCTACCCGCGCTGAAATTGCCCGTCAACTTGGTTTTAAATCGGCCAATGCTGCTGAAGAACATTTAAAAGCTTTGGCACGTAAAGGGGTGATTGAAATTTTGCCTGGTACGTCGCGTGGGATTAAATTAAATATCCCCCTTGAAGATCAATTAGAAGACTTAGGTTTGCCGTTAATTGGTCAAGTGGCGGCGGGTGAGCCTATATTGGCGCAAGAGCACATTGAAGGTCACTATCAAGTGGATCCGAGTTTATTTAAACCCAGTGCTGACTTTTTACTCAGGGTAAATGGCATGAGTATGAAAGACATTGGTATATTAGATGGTGATTTGCTTGCAGTACATCGCACCACTGATGTTCATAATGGTCAAGTTGTGGTTGCTCGGGTCGACGAAGATGTCACGGTTAAGCGCCTAGAAAAGAAAGGCCGCGAAGTATTATTGCATGCAGAAAACCCAGACTTTTCTCCGATTAAGGTCGATTTAGCTTCACAACCTTTTAATATTGAAGGTATTGCGGTTGGCGTAATTAGAAACGCTGATTGGATGTAAGCTTTTTCTATAATTCTTGTACCTCGCTTTTACGCATATAAAACGCAGAATGCTTTTACGGCTTCTGCGTTTTTTTATGTGAATTCAAACACTTCAGTTATTCGTTAAGTAAGAAATAACAAAAAAAAGCCATTATTTGCAATTTTGTGTTTAAAAAATCACCACTTGGCGGTAAGTTAAACAAAAAAGCTAGACTAGTAGCTATTAAATAAGCGACCCTTAACATCCCAGTAGCAAAAAATTACAATATTTTAACTAAATCTTAACTAAGGCGACTTAAATTTAGCCGCTTTAGCTTGTGACTTTAGAAATAATAATAAGTACGTTTGACGTATACGAGGTGCCAAGTGAAGAAAACATTGTCCAAGGCTGGAGTTATGCTATCTGCGTTGATGGCTTCACCGGTGTTTGCAGAAACACAAGCCAAAATTGATCAATATCAGCTTAATATGACCAAAGGCGTGACTGATATCAGTACTGAAGTCTACGACTTACACATGCTGATGTTTATTATTTGTGTCGTGATAGGCGCAGGTGTATTTATCGCTATGTTTGTTTCTATGTATTTTCATAGAAAATCCAGAGGGGTAAAACCTGCAAACTTCCATGAGAATGTGCAAGTTGAAATAGCTTGGACAGTGATCCCTTTTATTATTTTGATCGCCATGGCTGTACCGGCCATGAATTTGCTGATCGATATGGAAGACGCCAGCGAACCCGATTTAACTGTATTGGTAACTGGCTCTCAGTGGAAATGGCATTACAAGTATATGGATAATGACGTTGAATATTATTCAAAAATGGCCACTCAAGCTGAGCAAATCTCTGGCAAACTATCGAAAGGTAAAAATTACTTATTAGAAGTTGATCGTCCTCTAGTTATTCCTACTGGTAAAAAAGTCCGTTTTTTAATTACCTCTGATGATGTTATCCATGCTTGGTGGGTTCCGGACTTTGCGGTAAAACAAGATGCTAACCCTGGTTTTATTAACGACGCTTGGACCTTAGTAAACGAGCCCGGCATATACCGTGGCCAGTGTGCTGAGCTGTGTGGTAAAGACCACGGCTTTATGCCCATAGTGGTCATTGCTAAAGAGCAAGCAGAATACGACCAATGGATTGCCGAACAACAAGCAATTCAGCAAAGAGCCAAAGAAGAAGAACAACGTCTACTCGCTATGAATATGACTATGGCCGAAGCTATGGATTTGGGCGAAAAAGTGTATAACGCCAACTGTGCGGCATGTCACATGCCTAACGGTGAAGGTTTACCTGGTGTATTCCCAGCCCTAAAAGGCAGCCAAATCGCATTGGAAGATCAGCCTAAACACATTGATGTGATCATTAATGGTGTAACAGGTACAGCCATGCAAGCCTACGCAAAACAATTAACTATGTCTGAAATCGCCGCAGTGGTGACCTACGAGCGTAACGCTTGGGGTAATAACACTGGCGACTTGGTGCAAGCCAAAGATATTAACTCAGCCATAAACGGAAAATAGGAGAAGGTGACCATGACAGCAACAACCTCAGATTCACATCATGATGACCATCACGAGCATCACATTCCTAGCGGTATTAAGCGCTGGTTATACACAACTAACCACAAAGACATAGGTACCTTATATTTATGGTTCGCCTTTATTATGTTTTTAGTGGGCGGTGCCATGGCTATGGTCATTCGTGCTGAGTTATTTCAGCCTGGCCTGCAAATAGTTGATCCTAATTTCTTTAACCAAATGACCACAGTACATGGTTTAATCATGGTATTTGGTGCGGTTATGCCAGCCTTTACTGGTTTGGCTAACTGGCTTGTGCCTATGATGATAGGTGCGCCAGATATGGCCTTGCCACGCATGAATAACTGGAGCTTTTGGATTTTACCTTTTGCCTTTTTAATCTTGCTCTCGTCGTTATTTATGGAAGGAGGCGGCCCAGCTTTTGGTTGGACTTTCTATGCGCCTTTATCTACTACCTATAGTAATGATGGCACAGCCTTATTTGTGTTTGCCGTACATATAATGGGTGCCTCATCTATTATGGGGGCAATCAACGTAATAGTGACCATATTTAATATGCGCGCACCAGGTATGACTTGGATGAAAATGCCGTTATTCGTTTGGACTTGGTTAATTACCGCGTTCTTACTTATTGCAGTTATGCCGGTATTAGCTGGCGCAGTAACTATGGTACTAACAGATAAGTTCTTTGGTACGAGTTTCTTTGATGCCGCTGGTGGTGGTGATCCAGTGATGTTCCAGCATATTTTCTGGTTCTTTGGTCACCCAGAGGTATACATAATGATCTTGCCGGCCTTTGGCATTATTTCGCAAATTGTTCCTACATTTGCGCGCAAACCATTATTTGGTTATGCCTCTATGGTGTATGCAACTGCATCTATTGCCTTGTTGTCATTTATCGTGTGGGCACACCATATGTTTACCACAGGTATGCCAGTGGCAGCCGAGCTGTTCTTTATGTTCGCCACTATGCTGATTTCGGTACCAACAGGGGTAAAAGTGTTTAACTGGGTAGCCACTATGTGGCGCGGCTCTATGACCTTTGAAGTGCCTATGTTGTTTGCCTTAGCCTTTATTGTGCTATTTACCATAGGTGGTTTGTCAGGCTTGATGCTGGCCATTACACCAGTAGATTTCCAATACCACGATACCTACTTTGTGGTTGCTCACTTCCACTATGTATTAGTAACAGGTGCTATTTTCTCGATTATGGCGGCGGTTTATTACTGGTTACCTAAGTGGACAGGGAAAATGTTTGATATCACTTTAGCTAAATGGCATTTCTGGTGTTCATTAATTTCGGTTAACGTATTGTTCTTCCCTATGCACTTTGTAGGTTTGGCAGGTATGCCACGTCGTATTCCTGACTATGCCCTACAGTTTGCCGATTTTAATAAGTGGATCAGTATTGGCGGTTTTGCTTTTGGTTTATCGCAGTTGATCTTCTTAGCCTTGCTTATTAAAGCCTGTAAAAAACAAGGTGAGCCTGTTACTGACCAAGTATGGGAAGGAGCAGAAGGTTTAGAGTGGGAAATTCCTTCACCTGCACCTTATCACAGCTTTGAAACACCACCTGTAGTTAAGTAACAACTAAGGTAACTAGCTATGAGTGCACAAAATAATCAAGCTAAAAACAACAAGATGGTGCTGAAACTATGCGCCATTGTTGTTGGCATGTTTGGTTTTGGTTTTGCTTTAGTGCCACTTTACGATGTGTTGTGTGATGCCTTAGGTATTAATGGTAAAACCGCTGATACAGCAGCGGTTTATCAGAATGTGGAAGTAGATGAAAGCCGTTTGATTACAGTGGATTTTATCACTCGCATTAATACAGGTATGCCTTGGGAATTTAGAGCCGAAACTAGGCAAGTAAAAGTGCACCCTGGCCAAATGAGTCAGGTTAACTTTTATGTTAGAAACCCAGCCGCAACAAATATTGTAGGTCAAGCCGTACCTTCGGTTTCACCTGGGCCCGCTGCTTTATATATGAATAAAACCGAGTGTTTCTGTTTTGAACAGCAAACACTTAAAGCAGGAGAAGAAGTGTTGATGCCTATGCAGTTTTACGTCGACCCTCAACTTCCTGAAAATATTACTTATTTTACCGTGCAATATACCTTGTACAACGTTACCGCATCGGCTGATGTTGTGGCAATGAACTAAAGGTAAAGGAGAACACTATGTCAGAAAAAGAATACGAAAAATATTATGTTCCCGCTGAAAGTCCCTGGCCATTTGTGGGGGCGGTTGCGTTGTTTTTAATTGCTGTGGGGGCTGGCAATTTTGTAATTGAAAGCACTCGTGGCAAAGAAGGTTATGGTGGTTACATTCTTACCGCCGGATTAATTACTTTATTTGTAATGTTATTTGGTTGGTTTAGAAATCAAATACATGAATCTATGAGTGGCATGTATAGTGCGCAGTTAGGTCGTTCTTACCGTCAGGGTATGGCCTGGTTTATTTTTTCTGAGGTGATGTTTTTTGCCGCATTTTTTGGCGCGTTATTTTACGCACGCTTTATTTCGGTACCTTGGTTAGGCGGCGCGTCGAACAATGATATGACCGCTGAAGTGTTATGGCCTAGCTTTCAGGCAATTTGGCCTTTGGTTGAAACCCCTGGAGGTGTCACAACTGAGGCTATGCCTTGGACTGGCTTGCCACTAATTAACACCTTAATATTGTTAACTTCTTCTGTTACTTGTCACTATGCCCATGTTGCTCTTGAACAAGGAAATAGAACTAAATTAAAGTGGATGTTAGGCATAACAGTATTGTTAGGTGCCATCTTTATGGGCTTACAAGTTGAAGAATATATTCATGCCTACACTGAAATGAATTTAACATTGCAATCGGGTATTTATGGCAATACTTTCTTCTTGTTAACGGGTTTCCACGGTTTCCATGTTACTTTAGGGGCGATTATTTTGTTTGTGATGTTATTACGCATCATGAAAGGTCATTTTACTAAAGATAACCATTTTGCCTTTATGGCGGCGAGTTGGTACTGGCACTTTGTTGATGTGGTGTGGGTATTACTCTTTGCTTTTGTGTATATCTTTTAAATAAAATCAATAGGCTAGGTAAACAACCTAGCCTTATTTTTTAATAAGGGGTGGGGTTAGGATCAATTAATCCCGTCGCGACCGCAATAAGGATTAGCACCACTATCACGGCAGATGTCATCACTCTACGGCCTATAAACTTGCTCATAGAAGGTTGATTTGGATCGTTTTTGAGCATAATCATCATGGCTTTAAATAAATTGAACACCATAAATAACAATAACCCACCCACAAGAATTTTGACTAACATCGCACTTTCCTTTAAGACTACTTAATTATTATGTTTCGTTTGATTTCACGATTACCCATAGTCGCTACCATATGCACTTTTGTCTGTGTTGTCATTATGTTTGCTTTAGGAATGTGGCAATTACAACGGGCCGAAGAAAAAAGTTTAAGGCTAGCGGCTATTCACGAAGCCCAACAATCTCAGCCGCTGAGCTTAACTGAGGTGTTAGCCGCTAATTTAGAGCAGATGTTAGATATCCCAGTCTCTATACAAGGCCAAGCTCAAACCCAAAGCTTATTTTTAGTGGACAATAAAATTCATCAAGGGCGAGTGGGTTATCAAGTTTTGCTACCAATTCAAACTGCACGAGGTCTATTAGTCAGTAATTTGGGTTGGGTTTCAGCCACTAATAGTCGTGATAAATTACCTGAGATTGACTTAGGAGCATTGGCTTCAAACTTTAATGGTGTGGTATCTATACCCAGTCACAACACTATGGTCACCGAAACTGCGCTAGTTGATGGCCTATGGCCTAAGGTTATTCAACAACCCGACTTAACAGTAATACAACAGCATTTACAACAACCCATACTGCCTTTTGTGTTGTTGTTAGATCCGGACCCAACTCAGGATTTTGTCAGAAATTGGCAGCCTGTAGTAATGCCCCCAGAAAAACATTTGGGTTACGCTATGCAATGGTTTCTGTTAGCTTTTGCAGCTGTGCTGGTATTTAGTTTTGCTCAACGAAATAAAATTAGAAGGAAAAACAGTGGACACACCTAAAAAAAATAATAAATCATTAATCTTACTGTTTGTGGCAGTGTTTTTACTGCCTGTGATATTAGCCAAGTTGGCCTTAGATAATGGCTGGTTCAATCAAGCCGCCACTAACAAAGGTGAGTTGTTAGCCACGCCTTTGGATATGGCTGTGCTTAATCAGGGGCAAGCTGAGCCAAAATGGAAGTTACTTTATGTATTGCCACAAAACTGTGACCAAGCATGTGAAAACGCCTTGTATAGTATTGCACAGGTACATAGTGCGCTAGGTAAACACGCGGATAGGGCCGAAGCCTTAGTGTTAGCACACGAACTAAGTGATGCCCAGCAATTAGCCAAACTCAATCAACAAACTCAAATACGCTTGCAGATAAGCGACTCAAAAATTCTGCAACAAGTGTTTAAACAAACTAACACTGATGGTATTTTCATAGCCGATACTTTGGACAATGTGATTTTACGTTATCCATTACAGAATAATAAAGAACAGGCAGTACAGCATAGTCGCGATATTTTGGCCGACATGCGCAAAGTACTCAAACTGTCGCGTATAGGCTAGAGGAAAGTCGATGAAAAAATTGGTGCTGGTAAGTATTCTTTTAGCCATGGTGGTTATAGTTTTAGGTGCTTATACCCGTTTAACTGATGCAGGCTTAGGTTGCCCTGATTGGCCAGGTTGTTATGGACATATCAGTTTTGCAAAAACCACAGAAAACATTGAAGTTGGCCAACAAGCTTTTCCAGATCGCCCTTTTGAAGAACATAAAGCCTGGAACGAAATGATCCATAGGTACTTTGCCAGTGCTTTAGGCTTACTTATAGTCATGATCTTTGTGACCAGTTTGTTTCGTAAGGCATTTAACAAAACCGTAAAACTACCGCTTTTTTTGGTGTTTTTAGTGTGTTTTCAAGGCGCGCTAGGAATGTGGACGGTTACCTTGAATCTCTTACCTGTGGTGGTGATGGGGCATTTGCTGGGTGGCTTTAGCGTATTGTCCTGCTTATTTTTATTATACCTCAGGCTCACGCCATACCGCATACCTGGCGGCGACCCAAGACTACGCAATTACGCTAAATTTGCGGTGTTGGGCATTCTTATACTTACAGCACAAATAGCCCTAGGTGGGTGGACTTCGGCAAATTATGCCGCCTTAGCTTGTACCGAGTTACCCATATGCCAAGGTGCTTGGTATGAAAGATTAGATTTTAGTGGGGCCTTTAGTGTGCCTGAAGCTCAAAACTATGAATTTGGTGTGCATGATTATGACGAACGCATGACTATGCACATTATGCACAGAGTTGGCGCACTCATTACCTTTTTATACCTTTGTTGGTTGGGTATTCGATTATATGCCGCTGCCAGTTCAAATTTGGTTAAACAACTGGCCGTTTTAATGGTAATAGTGTTAGGGGTGCAAATTATTTTAGGAGTAAGCAATGTGGTCTTTAGTTTGCCCATTGCGGTTGCCGTTTTACATAATGCAGTAGCAGCATGTTTATTATTGGTGTTAGTGGCAATAAGCTACACCTTGTATCGAAAAATTTAGGGGACAAGTTTGAGTAAGTCAGTGGCTGCAGAGCAGCACAAAAACAAAGTAAAGTTTTGGGATATTTGCCAAGACTATTATGAAATGACTAAGCCTAAAGTGGTGTTGTTATTATTGTTAACTGCACTTGTAGGCATGTGTTTAGCAAGTGATAGCTGGATCAGTTGGCAAATATTAATTGCCGGTTTAACCGGAATAGGCTTTTTGTCATCAGCCGCCGCTGTAGTTAATCATGTTGTGGACAGACGTATAGATAGCAAAATGGCCCGCACTTTTAATCGCCCTGTGGTAAAAGGTAAAGTTTCACCTAAAAAAGCCTTAATTTTTGCGGCTGTGTTAACCCTAGTGGGTTATGTGATTTTAGAGATATGGGTCAACCGACTAACGGCCATTTTAACCTTTGCAGGCTTAGTGGGTTATGCGGTGATTTATACTATGTATCTTAAACGTGCCACCCCACAAAATATTGTGATTGGTGGTTTAGCTGGAGCCATTCCACCTTTGTTAGGATGGACCTCGGTGACAGGTGAGATCCACCCTCATGCTCTGTTATTAGTGTTAATTGTGTTTACTTGGACTCCCCCACATTTTTGGGCGTTAGCTATTCACCGCGAAAAAGACTACGCCCGTGCCGAGATCCCTATGCTGCCAGTGACGCATGGCATAGAATTTACTAAAACTTCTATTTTGTTATACACAGTATTGTTATGTGTTGTGTGTTTATTGCCCTATTTAATTGGCATGACAGGGCTGATTTATTTAATTGGTTCAACCTTATTAAATGCCGGATTTTTGTTTTACGCTTGGAAATTAAAATACACAGCCAATGAACAAACTGCCATGCAAACGTTTAAGTTTTCGATAATTCATTTAATGGTGTTATTTGTGGTCTTGTTAGCCGATCACTACTTAAGGTTTTAAACATGAATAAATTCCAGTCAGGTTTAGTGGCTTTAGTTGCCTTGATTATTGGTATAGTAGTGGCGCTAAATATTGCGCCACCTAGTACAGAACAAGAAGTGAAATACCTAAGTGTGTATCCTCAACCAAGGGCCTTACCTGAATTTAGCTTAACCGATCACAATGGCATGGAATTTACCCAGCAGCAGTTTATTGATCATTGGAGTTTAGTATTTGTGGGCTATACCTATTGCCCTGATATTTGCCCAACTACTTTGTCTGAATTACAAAGCATTTACCCACAGTTAAAAGCCATTAAGTCTCAGTACCCCATTCAAGTGGTCTTAATGTCGGTTGATCCTAAGCGCGATACTACTGAACGTTTAAACGAATACATTAACTTTTTTGATCCAGAGTTTGTGGCTATCAGTGGTGAGCATCCGCAACTATTTCCTCTAGTGCGAGCCATGGGCATGATGTATTCCATGTCTGAAAGCACCGACAAACCTAATTATTTAGTCGACCATAGTTCTTCGGTGGTGGTGATCAACCCACTAGCACAAGTGGTTGGGCGCTTTAAACCAGAGTTTGCAGCGGGTAAATTGCCTATTAGCGAAGGTAAAAAGATTTTGTCAGATATGCCAAAAGTTATAGCAAACTACTAGTTTTGCCCATTGCATGGCGATTAGACGAGCCACACAACAAGATGCTGAGCCCTTAGCTAAGTTAATTCTGGCCTCTGCCACCCATTCACTAAACATAGTCTTTAGCCTTGGCAGTGAAACTCAAGCCTTAGATTTTTTAACCTTTAGCTTAAATCACCCAGATGGGCAGTTTGGCTATCAAAATCACTGGGTGATAGAAATAGATAACCAATTGGTGGCCTGCGTCTGCGCTTGGACTAATCAATTACCCGAGTCATTCCACCAAGCCACCTTAGCAAGCTTAGTGAGCTTTTATGACCCTAGTGACCTATTAACAGTGATCCAGCGCAGTAAAGTACTGCAAGAATGCCTACCTAAGCCGACCTCAAAAGAGTGGTGTGTGGGTCATATTGCCGTTGCCCAAAGTCACAGACGTAAAGGCTTAGGCAAAAAACTAATTAAAACCATGCAACACCAAGCTCAAGCAAATAACAAATCATGCCTGAGTTTAGATGTCGAAAAATCCAATATCGATGCTGTGAAATTCTATCTAGATCAAGGGTTCAGAATAAAATCTGAGTCCAAAGTAACCATCAACATGCAAGCTCTAGGCATTGGCCAACATCTGCATTTAACTAAAGATGTAGTCGACGAGTAAATAGGTTTATTTTCAGGCTTTTCTGTCCGATGTAAATATAAGCGCAGTGCAAGTGTATGGCTTATTCTTTTTATATTTAAGGATAGTGAATAGATGTTTATGGATCACGAAAATTAACTATTCACCAATCGCATCAACCCATCCTGAGCCGCTTTGACAGAATGTACGCTTTTAGTATTAAACCATTCTAATATTTCTGTTGTGGCTTCAACTAACAAGGTGCGCATGATGATATGTCGGCTAACTAACTCATCACTTTGCTTGAGCATTCTTTCGCCATTTTTGAGTACGTTAAACATACGCTGATTAAGTTGTTTAACATCCTCATTGGCCATTTTCATTTTGTACACTTCTAAAACCGCAACAGCTAAGGCGAACCAACCGGCCATAAAAATAAAAATATTACGCAATAAATTAAGCTCCCAATGTTCAGGAAACCAATGGCTAAACAACATCGTACTTATAGACATGGTGCCAGACATAATTGCTGTGCACATAGTGACTATCGATAAAGCTGATAACCGTTGTTTTAGCTTGCTAAAACGCACCAAGGTTTTATTGAAATAACCTTTTTGATCGGCAATCCAAGACGAGGCAAGGATGTCTTGGCATCGCTGTTCATTCTGGCTGAACAGGCCTCGTTGAGGGCAATTTTTCAAGCTTGCCATTATCCAGCCAAGGTTAGACACAGTTCGCAATGTAACGTGATCATGATAATAAGCAGGTTCTTCTTGACTGGACTCATTGAGTAACCAAAAAAATTTAATACGAAAAAATTCTGATAAACAACGAAATTGCAGGTGCTTTTCATAATATTTTTTTCGTGAAGCATACATGGTCAGCATAAAGCCAATAAACAACAAACTTAAGTAACAGGCCATCAATGAAACGTGTTTAAAAAGATTGGCATTGATCAGAAAAATAGTGGCACTTAAGAGCGAAACAACTGCCATCAATCGTAAAGCAAGGGTTGATTTTTGTTGTTGCTGCATGGCTAATACGTCTGCCTGCAAATAGTGCTGATGACACTCTGACAAAGGCCCATCTTCGACCAATTTTAACGCTTCAATTTGTTGAGCATTTAAAAGCGGATAGCTTGATGCTATTTGCTTTTCACTGATCATAGATAAGCTTTTATTGTACTCATCGAGTTGTTGCAAGTCGTGGAGTTTTTCTTCTGTAAATGCATCGCAGAGCTGGACTTTTTGCGTAATCGGTTCGTTACATCGCCAATACTGCCATTCAACCTGATCTTGGTTAGTCATCAATCGCAGCATTTCTACTGTAGCGTTGCCATGCAATTTCGTAGATAAAATTTGTATGCGACTATGTTTAGGTAGAAGAAAGTTTAATTCCTCTTCGGTAAGGCTAGTTTTTTCGATACCCGCAACTGACAGTATTATGTCTGGATGTGCTTTAGTAGTGCTTGCATCAGGTTCAGAATCTTGGCTTTCTTGTTCGTCTGTAAATGCCCCAGAATTTTGTAATTCACTAAAAACCCTCACTCGACTGAGATTCTCTCCGGATAAAAGACGTAAAGAATCAAGGATTGCTGCACTTTTTGTGCAGATTGTGACGTTTAGTCTGGTATTACTATAGGTGTTACTTAAAGTTGCCAGCTTTTCTTTGATATTGTCTAAAACAGCAGGTGAAAACATCTTTTCATCTTCAATGAGCAAGCTGATGCAGATAGGAATGGTTTGTATATTTTGTGCAAAATTTGCCATAAAACTTTTCTTTTATTTGGTCACTTTATTCGTGTTGTATAAAACTATTTTCTTATTGTTCTTTTTCAACACGGTACCCCTGGGCTAGCAATAATTTTAATACAGTTTCTACTGTTGCTCGGTCAACGTTTTTCTCTGCTTCTGACAACTGACTGTAAGGAATGATGGAAGGATGTGTTTTTAATTTATCTGAGCGTTCTTTACCGAGTACCCAACCAGTGGAAAGACGCTCGTAAGCCCATCTATCATGTACTTTTTCTGATAATGGCTCGATAAGTTCAACAAGTGAATCAGGTAAAGGTGAATTTAACAATGGCTTGATATAATTTGGATCATAAGACATAGGTTTGATGGCGCTTTTTAATTAGTAAAAAATATAATAACAGGTCAAAACGATTTGACTTTCGATTGTTAAGTAAATGGTTATCTGATCATAAAACCTTATTTTTTAGTGACGTTTGTATAGTAAAATTCATTTAGCATAACCTAAGCATAATAAAAGTGAAAAATTAAGCATGCCCAGAATATCAATGTTTTTAAAATGTTTCAGAATAAGATTTATGGAGGTTTTATTAATTTTAGCTGGAGTAGCGATAAGCATTTATATTTATCAAGATTACCAAGCAAACTACAATGAATTTACATCTGCCGAATCACTGTCATTAATCCTACTTGCAGCATTTGGTTCAATCTTAATTATTGTCCCTTTGATTCTCATCATTCATCGCACAGTAGAAACAATGCATAAGATGCAAACCTATACTCGCTCCATCACAACAAACTTAAGGCATATTTATATTGGCGAAATAGCAGCGAATTTCAAACTTATCAAAACGGCATATTTTTTACTTTTTCCGATGCTAGTTTTTATTTTCCTCGTGAATTCATCCATATACGGGTTGCAGGCACCCACTGTATTGTTGCTTACTATCTTTTTTGCCTGTCTGTATATTGCTAAGCGGCCTGTTTATTGGGGAGTGTATATATTCAGTGCGATTGCAATCATAATCGTTCTCGATGCCTTTTCTTTTTGGCACACCGAAATTTTTACTTTAATGGCGATTATATGCGCTATTGTGGCTTTAGGCTTTTGCGGTCTTGCATTTATTTATCACAAAACAGGCTGTGAAATTTTACATGCAAATCATGGAAATCTTTTTAAGATTGAGGCGGCATATCGCAGTCAACATAAACAACAATCCTTAACCTCTCGTTTTTTCTTTGCATTTGTTAGCGCACATAATCGAAAAGCTGCATGGTTATGGTATTTCATAGCAATGGGCACATTAGTTTTTAGTTTGTTACTTGCAGCAATTGCTACTATTTATGGGTTGTTATTGGCGGGTTATAGTTTTTATGCCATTACAAAAGCTCGCCAATACCATCAACCGGATGCCCTAGACGTCATCAAATATGAGCAAAGAGTACCTATTTTATTGCTGCGCTCTTTTAATGATGATGGCAACCGCACGGATCTTCAAGCTACGATTTTTGAAGACGTGATCATTTCAATCACTAGTAAAATAGGACCCACAATTTGTATCGGTGATCCCAGAGAAAAAGTGCCTACAACCGGTGCTTTTCGCACCTATATCAGAGAAGACAACGACGAATCTTGGCAAACTGTGGTTCAGACTTGGATGGAACAATCTCAGTTAGTGATGTTAGTCGCTGGCGCCACACCCTTTTTAGGTTGGGAACTTGATCAATTAAACACTAAACAGTGTTTGGCTAAAACAGTTATCCTAATGCCACCGGAAATATTAGAAAAGCGCGGAGAACGATGGAAGACATTCTTAAATTACCTGACTCCTTTGTACCCTGACATAGCTATACACAGCACCCCGTTTGAGTCTCTATTGGCCATAGTACATGACCAACAAGGGGTACCCACATTTATTCATTCAAACACGGACTCTGCAGTGGACTATAAACAAGCAATAAAAATTGCTATTGGTTTGCAAAAACTAACGAAACCGGTTCCTTAAGAGATTAAGGAAGCGTTTGCCTCTCTATAGTCGCCAAGCACTCTGGATTTCAACGGAATAATTAAGTCATCCACTTTCAAAATAACAAAATTAAATATCAACTGAAGCCTTTGGTAATGCAAAATGATAGATAATTGGGAGCCCTACTTCATGACTATTAATCTAACCACTTTCCATTAGCTGTAGGAATAAACATGGGATGGGAATACCAATAATATCTGCCTTTCTGTTGGATGCTAGGTGCGGTGCAGTTTATTCTTTTTCTGCCTGGTTTTTTTATCTCTTGGATGGCAGCTGTAACTTGATTTTCTAGAATTTGAATTTCTAAACTTTGCCCATATTGAAAACAGCTTATTTGCTTTAGGTTTATGTCTTTGCTGTTTACCTCAAAAGAAATTTGCTCAGGTGCTTCTGATAACAACACTTCTGGTTCGCTAGGCTTGGGGTTGCTAACTGGCATTGCTAAGCTGTTTAGTTTTACTTTAAGTGATTCAAGTTTGCTATAAATCCCAGCCGCTGGGAAACGCGGTAACGCTGCAAAGTCACTATGAGGGCCAATGGCGCCGCTATGTTGGGCGAAGCTTGTGTAACCTAAATTGGTTAAATGTTGTTTAAGGGTTGAGTTAAATTCGCCGTAGGGGTAGGCAAAATATTTTAAACTGTAACCTAATTTTTTCTGCAGCATTTTTTCTGCACTTTCAATGTTCTCAGTGACCCTTGCTAACCAGTCTTGCTCTGACTCAGTGGACTCTTTAGTTAGTAGGTGTAAATGTTCACTGGCGTGATTGGCGAAAGTGGCATTTTCGCTGGCCATTTGCTCAACTTGTTGCCATGTTAATTGATAACTAGCTTGACCAATTAAAGGTGGGTTAATAAAAACCGTATAAGCAAAACCAAACTCTTTTAAGATGGGGTGGGCTTGGTGATATAAATTGTTATAGCCGTCATCAAAGGTAATCACTACGGTTTTATTTGGTAAAGGTTGTTTGTTTTTAAGCTTTTCTACCACAGTTTTTAACGGCAATACGTTATGATGTTCGGACAAATATTGCATATGTTGTCTAAAAGTATCAGCGGATACAGATGTGACGGCTGGGGTAGATTCACTGACATGGTGATAAAGTAAAATCACGGCATTGTCGTTAGCCCATAAACGAACACTATAAAAAACCAGTGTTAATATGAATAAAATTTTTCGCCCAAATAACCGCATGGCACCCCTTTTTTAAATGAATAAAAACAACATCTTATCAAATTTCTTTCAGCTTAACTTACACCATAAAATTTTGCTTATTGCTGTGCCTATGGTGTTAAGCAATATCACCACCCCCCTAATGGGATTAGTTGATACCGCCGTTCTTGGGCATATGAATGGTACCCATATTTTAGCTGGCGCCTCGGTCGCCGCCTTGATTGTAACTCAGCTTTATTGGTTGTGTGGTTTTATTCGTATGACCAGTACCGGGCTGAGTGCGCAAGCTAAAGGTAGCAAAAATCCAGAATCAAGCAGCCAAGCCTTGTTTCAAGGGGCTTTTGTTAGTGTGATTTTAGGCAGTGTTTTGTGGCTGGCGCAAGACTGGGTGTTGGCTTTAGGTTTGTATTTTGCCAACGCCAGCTTTGCAATAGAAGAAGTCATAATAGAATATTTTCAGGTGCGTATTTTTGGTGCTCCTGCCGCCATGTTGAACTTAGCCGTAGTTGGCTGGTTGATTGGGCAGCAAAAAACGAAACAAGTGTTAAGTATTCAGGTGTTGGCAAACTTACTTAATATTGGGCTTAATTTGTGGTTTGTGTTTGGTTTGCAGCTTAATGTTAAAGGTGTGGCGTTGGCCACAGTGTTAGCTGAGTATTTTATTAGTATCGCCAGTGTTTTGGTGGCTTTGCGGGTATTAGGCAAAGTGCACTTTCGTTTAAGTTGGTTTTCTTGGGTAAGTTTAAGTCCTTTATTGCAGCTAAACGGCCACACTTTTGTACGTAACTTAGTGTTACAAGCCTGCATTGCTTTTTTGATTTTTAAAGGGGTGGGGTTTGGCGCAACCAGTGCAGCAATCAACGCCATTATGTTGCAGTTTTTCACACTTATTGCCTTAGGACTAGACGGTATCGCTTATGCGGCTGAGGCTTTGGTGGGTGAACAAAAGGGGCAAAACAATGCTAACGGAATTAAACAGGTTACTTTGCATGGTTTAGTTTGGTCATCAGTAGTGGCCATATTGTATAGCTTGAGTTTTTATTGGTTTGGGCAGCCCATCATGCACTTGCTTACCGATCAAAGTCAGTTGCATTGGCACATGCAAGCGTATTTGCCTTTTGTATATTGGCTGCCATTAGTTGCCCATTGGTGTTTCTTTTTTGACGGTATTTTTGTGGGCTTAAGTCGAGCTAAAGCCATGAAAAACACTATGTTGTTAAGTGCTTTATTGGTATTTTTCCCAGTTTTTTATGGGTTAGCAGCACAACAAAATTTTGCATTATGGATAGCCATGTTGATGTTTATGTTAGCTAGGGGGATTAGCTTAGGGGGGTATTTTATTTATCTTTATCGAAGCGCGAAGGTGGCGGGGTAAAACTTGCGCTCATTCTGTAGGCTAAAATGCCAAAGTAACCTTTGATGGCATAAAGGCTACCTATCACTAATAAAAGTAATCCTGGAATTTGTAGCCAATAGTAGTATTTGGCACCCAGCAATATGCCTACTGCACCTATACAAAAAATCCCCACACCACGCTTAAACTGTATCCAGCTGGTATGAGGATCTTTAGCTAATTTTTGCAACCAGTTAATCAGTTTACCTTTTGTGCTAAATTAGTAATAAGAATGCTCACCTGCTTGGTGTTCTGTGGCATCTTTCACCCCAGTTAATTCACCAGCAAACTGTTCTAGCATTTGTTTTTCTATTCCATCTTTTAAGGTGACATCAACTTGTGCACAGCCATTACAGCCGCCGCCAAATTGCAAGACAGCTTCTTTGTCTTCAGTTATTTCAACCAACATTACTTTGCCGCCATGGCTGGCAAGTTGTGGGTTGATTTCTGACTCTATCATGTAAGTCACGCGCTCGGCTAAAGGTGCATCGCTGTCTACTTTACGTGCTTTAGCATTAGGGGCTTTTAGCGTAAGTTGTGAACCCATTTGGTCGGTCACAAAATCAATTTCTGCCTCTTCTAAAAAGGGAGCGCTTTCTAAATCAACTACTGCATCAAAGCCATTAAAGTTAAGTACAGTATCAGATTCTTCTACTGCATCAGGTGGACAATAAGATACACCACACTCTGCGCTAGGCGTTCCTGGATTCACAACAAATACACGAATATGGGTATCTGGCTCTTGATTGGCAAGTAATTTGCCAAAATGGGCTTGGGCTGATTCGGATATCTTAATCATGGACTCTCTACCTGTTAAATATGACTTATGACATAATAACAAAATTACTTGACTAAAACACTCAAGTAATCGCCCTTGCTTATGTTAAATTAATTTAATGAGCGCGATTTATTTACAAGAACGATTGGATGAAAAATTTATGCAGTTACTAGTTCGAAGCATTTTTTTGGGTTTTATATTTGTTAGTACAGCCTTATGGGCAGTATCAGATACAGACTATCTACCAGACAATACCAGTTACAACTCTGCCATTACCACCCCCACTCAAGCACTTGGGGCACAAGTAGGCGAATGGCATGTGAGACACGATCAACTAGCCAACTATATGCAGTTGTTAGCCGCACAGTCTGAGCGGGTAAGTTTGATTGAAACGGGTCGTACACATGAAAATCGACCTTTATATTTATTGGCCATAAGTTCGCCAAAAAATCAGCAAAAACTGGCTGATATTCAAGCTAAGCATCTAAGTAATTTAGGTAAAAAAACCAATAAAAACGACCCACTCATTATATGGATGGGATACAGCGTGCATGGCGATGAGCCATCGGGATCTAACGCTGCTTTATTGGTGGCTTATTATTTAGCCGCAGGCAATAACCCTGACTTAGACAATTTATTAGCCAACAATGTGATCTTACTCGATCCTAGTGTTAACCCCGATGGCTTGTCGCGTTTTGCTCAGTGGGCCAACATGCACAAAGGAAAAAACTTAGTTGCTGATCCTAATCACAGAGAGCATCAGCAAGGCTGGCCGTCTGGACGTACTAACCATTATTGGTTTGATCTAAACCGAGATTGGTTATTGCTTACCCACCCAGAATCACGCGCGCGTATTGCGCAATTTCATCAATGGCGCCCACATGTGTTAACTGATTTTCACGAAATGGGCACTAATAGTACCTACTTTTTTCAACCCGGCATTGCTTCGCGTAAAAACCCTTGGACGCCACTTAAAAATGTTGAGTTAACCGGTGCGTTAGGAGATTTTCATGCCAGCGCGTTAGACCAAAGCAAACAACTGTATTTTACCGAAGAAAGCTTTGATGATTTTTATTATGGTAAGGGCTCTACTTATCCTGATGCCCATGGCAGCATAGGAATATTGTTTGAACAGGCCAGTAGTCGCGGTCATCTTCAAGACTCAGTACATGGTCCACTAAGTTTTTCTGCCAGCATTCAAAATCAAGTCACCACTTCTTTATCGACTTTTGCCGGAGCTATGGCTAATAAACAAGCCTTACTCGATTACCAAATCGAGTTTGCCAATCAAACTAAACAATTAATTAAAGATGATGAATTAGCCGGTTACATTCTTACCGAAAAGCACGATAAGAGCCGTTTTGCTAAATTACTCAGTATCTTAACTGCGCACAATATTCAGTATCAGTCGTTAAGTAAAAAAGTGACCTTAGACGAGCGTAGCTTTGACCCCTTAACCAGTTTATTTGTGCCACTTGATCAACCTCAATACCGCTTAATTAAATCGTTGTTTTCTACCCGCCAAAGTTTTAATGACAATACTTTTTACGATGTGTCGAATTGGAACATTGCCCTGGCATTTAATATCGCCTTTGATGAAGTGAAAAAAAGAACCTGGCGTAAGTTACCGGTAAGTGATCAGCCGATTGATTTATCCCAACCGCTGCAGCCAGAAATTGACCCTAATGCCTATGCTTTTGCGTTTTCTTGGCAAGACTATCAAGCACCTAAATTGTTGCAGCGTTTATTAGCTAAAAATGTCAAAGTCAAAATCTCGGGTGAGGCCTTTTACGCACAAACTACCCAAGGTGGAATTAGCTTTGCAGCAGGCTCAGTTATTATTCCTAGCGCCTTAGCTCAACCCGATAATTTGTTGGCCATTATTAGTGAAGCTAATCAAAAAATTAACCTACCTATTCATAGTGTCACTTCAGGTTTAACTCGCCAAGGTATTGATTTAGGTAGTCGTAAAATGTTGAACCTTAAACTGCCTAAAGTGTTGTTAATTGGTGGCAAAGGTACCTCGCAATATGAAATAGGTGAAATTTGGCATTATTTTGATCAACATGTTGATATGCCTGTGTCTATTACTGATTTAGCGCTAGTGAGCAAGTTAAATCTTGATGACTACACTCATATGATTTGGGCTGAAGGTAGTTACAGCACAGTAGAAAAGTCCAGCATAGACAAGTTGGACGCTTGGGTAAAAGCTGGGGGCGTGTTAATTGGACAAAAATCTGCCACACAATGGTTTGCCGACAACAATTGGTTAAAAGCTGAATTCAAAAGTAAAAAAGACATAGAGCAAGCTTTTGATACTGCCTCTATGGGATATGCTGATATCGAAAGGCTGGCCGCCAAACAGCGTATTGCTGGTGCCGTGTTTAATACACATTTAGATCTTGGTCATCCGTTAGCATTTGGCTTTCAAAACGACACTTTACCGGTGTTTCGTAACAGCGCCATACTCATGCGCAAGCCAACTCAACCTTTTGTTACCGTGGCCAGTTATCCGCAATCACCTTTATTAGCTGGTTATACCGCTACAGAGCTACAACAGTTATTAGGTGGTAGTGCTGCAGTTATTGCACATAATGTGGGCAAGGGTAAGGTCATTGCTTTTGCTAACAATGTAAACTTTAGAGGGGTGTGGTACGGCACTAGCCGCTTAATGAGTAATGCGGTATTTATGTCGCAATTTATTAACGCACCAGGGTAAGGCAAATACTCCACACATCTATACGTAGATGTGTGTATTGCTTAGCTAAACATTGATAGGCACAGTTCATAGTTGTGCCTGTTGTGATTACGTCATCGAACAAAGCCACATGGCTAAATTGGTCTAAACAAGGTCGAGCTAAAGCATTCACTTGAAAGGCTTGGGCGAGATTTTGTCGTCTTTGCACTGCACTCAAAGCCGTTTGTGCCTGAGTGGCTTTAATTCTTTGAAGCGCAAGGCTGTGCATGGGGATTTGGCTAAACTTGGCAATATGTTTAGCTAACTCAATGCTTTGATTGTATTTTCTGAATAAATACCTATTGGCATGCAAGGGCATGGGAATAATCAGCTCTGGGAGTTCGGGGTGATGGCTTAAACAATGGTTAAAAAACAATTTGGCCAAGGCTTTAGCGTGGGGGATTCGCGCAGAAAATTTTAAGCTGCTAAGTAATCTAGACAAAGGCCACTGATAATCTGCTAAAGCAAGAAGGTGAGTAAAATCAATTTTGCCTAAACCGGCTTTGATTTTAGGGGCTAACAACAGGTTGTAATGATGCCTATCTAGGTCAAAAAACTCTAGGTCATACAAGCAATATTGGCAGATAGTGGCTGGACTATCTTGATTGCATATTAAGCAATTTTGTAACAGGCCAAAAGCCATGGGGATTGTCCCTAATCCTTACAAATTTTAATTAAAGTGTAGTGTAAAATGTCGATTAAATTACAAGTAACAACTCAAGGCCAAGGCCAGCCGCTAGTTTTTTTACATGGCTGGGGGGTAAACAGTGGTGTATGGCAACCCATATTAGGGCAATTAGCGGAACATTTTTGTATTAGCACAATAGACTTACCCGGCTATGGACTGAATCAACAACAACTCCCTGAACCTTATGATTTAGCTAGTGTCGCCCATTTAGTGGCACAACATATTCCTGAAAATAGCATTGTAGTAGGTTGGTCTTTAGGTGGGTTGGTGGCGCAAAAAATAGCCATTGAATACCCAAACAAACTTGCCCAATTGATATTAGTTTGTTCTAGCCCAAAATTTTCTAAAGAGGGTGATTGGCCTGGGATTGAGCCAAAAGTGTTAGCATTTTTTATGCAACAACTGCAAAGTGACTTTAAAAAAACCTTAGAGCGCTTTTTAGCGATTCAGGCTATGGGTAGCCCCCATGCGAAACAAGATATAAAGATAATCAAACAGGCGGTTCAATCTCACCCAGAGCCTAACCTAAATGCTTTGGCGGCTGGGTTGGATATGTTGAAAAACGTCGATCTCAGTAAACAATTAGGCCAACTGGCCTTGCCTGTTCATGTATTTTTAGGGCGCTTAGATACCTTAGTCCCAGCCTCTTTGGCCACTAACTTAAATACTATTGCTCCCAATGTTCAAGTAGAAGTGCTAGACCGCACGGCTCACGCACCTTTTATCACTAATCCGCAAGATTTTGTTGAACGGATTTTGCAAATTACCCTCTAATATTTGTGGATGGCGTTGTTTACAAGGCCTATGTAGATAAAACCTTTTAAAAAGCCTAAAAATGGTCAATAATTGAGCATGAGAGGTTTGGGTGTAGAGGTATAAATTGTGGATATCAGTAACAATATTAATTCTGCGATAGTCAGTGGATTGTCGGGTTTTAAAAAAGCGTCTGAAGGCGTCACTCAAAATGCGGCAAATTTGTCGAGCCTGTCAATTAGAAATCAAACTAATAATCAACCCAGTGATGTGTTAGCCAATGCTACCACCACCCAATTAGGCGCGATTAAACAAAGTATTCCACAAGCCGAGCAAGGCATTACTTCAGATTTGCTGGGTTTGTCGATTAATCTGAATAATGCCCAAGCATCAACTAAAGTAATAGGTACCGCCAGAGATACTGTGGGTACTATTTTGGATATTCTGGCTTAGGGGCTGATGATGAATATTGTTGCGCCAGTGCCTATTCCTATCGTTTTTAATGCCGGTACAGTCAATACTGAGTCTGTACGTCGCGACAACACTCAAAGAGAAGCTATTCCTCAATTGGCCGCCAATGAACAGTCGGCTGCCGAAACCGCTGTGGGATCGGAATCTGATAAAGTTAAAACACCAGGTCAAGCACCAGCACCGTTAACCTATGAAAAACCTGTTATTCAAGCTAACCAGCAGCCTAATACTCAAAGCTCAGCCGAGCAAGATAACGGCCAAGATGAAAGTGCTGGAAAGGAAAACGCTGAACAGCAACAACAACAGCAGGCTGAACAACAAAAAATCACAGAATTAAAACAGCGAGACGCTGAAGTTCGCTCACATGAACAAGCGCATGCTGCAGCTGGTGGGCAATATGCTGAGTCACCTCAATATGAATATGTGCGCGGTCCAGATGGAAAGCAATATGCGGTTGATGGTGAAGTGGCGATAGACGTTTCTGAAGCTTCAACGCCTGAAGAAACCATACGCAAAGCACAGCAAGTTAAAGCTGCTGCTTTGGCGCCAACTGAACCTAGCGCTCAAGACCTGCGTGTGGCAAACGAAGCCACTCAAATTGCCCTAGAAGCGCGTAACGAAATTGCCCGCGAAAGAGCAGAAAAAGCCCAACAAGCTTATGAAAAGGCAACCACCCCTAGTGAAAGTACTGAAGCAAGTCAGCCAATAACCCAAAGCCCAGAGTTAGATGAGATTGTTGATGGCTTAGATGTTAATTTGCCTACCAGAACCTTAGATACTGGCGCACAAGGTGAAGATGAATTGGGGTTACAAAGAGAATCGGTTTTGCTTCAGGCTCAGCCATTTATCACTAAAAGAGAACTAGAGATTAGCCGCAGAGTGTCGGTGATTGAAGGTTTTTACCAAAAGGTTGCCAATCCATCACAAGCGAGTTTTCAGCAATCAGCTTAAGTTTTGGTTAAATAATTTAATAAATCCCTCATTTTGCCTAGACAAAATGAGGGATTTTTTTGTTTTATTACAGCTTATTTCTTAGCCTTGGCAAAGGCCTCAGCGAAGGCGTTACCCATCATTTGGTTTGTTTGTTTTGGGGTTTTGTCCTTGGCTTTGTTTGGCCCTTTTTTGCTAGGGCTTTTAGTGAAAGCGGGTTTAGTATCTTGGCCAGGAGTATCACCCATACGCATAGAAAAAGACACGCGTTTTCTAGCGGCATCAACTTCCATAACTTTAACCTTAACTATGTCTCCGGTTTTTACTATTTCCCGTGGATCAGAAATAAACTTATCTGTCATGGCACTAATATGCACTAAGCCGTCTTGGTGTACGCCAACATCTACAAATGCACCAAAGTTGGCCACATTGCTCACTACACCTTCTAAAATCATGCCTGGTTTTAGATCACTTAAAGACTGAACATTTTCTTTAAAGTTTGCGGTTTTAAACTCAGGGCGAGGATCGCGCCCAGGTTTGTCTAATTCTTGAATAATATCGGTAACAGTAGGCAAACCAAATTGCTCGGTAACAAAGCTTTCAGGGGTTAACTTTTTAAGTAATTCGCTATTACCTATTAAGTCGTTCACTGCCACTTGGGTTTGTTCGATTATGGTATTCACCACAGGGTAAGCTTCGGGATGCACTGCAGAGGCATCTAGGGGATCTTCTCCATCCATAATACGTAAAAATCCAGCGGCTTGTTCATAAGCTTTGGGTCCTAATCGCTCGACTTTTAATAAAGCATTGCGCTTGGTAAAGGCGCCATGTTGGTCACGATACATAACAATGTTGTTGGCTAAGGTTTTGTTTAATCCAGAAACATGGCTTAACAAGGCGCTAGAGGCAGTATTGATATCAACCCCAACGGCATTTACACAATCTTCAATCACAGTGTTGAGTGATTGGCCTAGGTTGCTTTGACTAACATCATGTTGATATTGCCCCACACCTATAGCTTTGGGCTCAATTTTAACTAATTCGGCCAATGGATCTTGTAAGCGCCTGGCTATAGATACTGCGCCTCTAAGAGATACGTCCATGTCTGGCAATTCTGCAGAAGCCAGTTCAGAAGCGGAATAAACAGATGCTCCAGCTTCGCTTACTATAATTTTGCTGAGGCCCAAATCAGGGTTAGCTTTCATCATTTCAGCCACTAACTTGTCGGTTTCGCGCGAACCTGTGCCATTGCCTATGCTAATGAGTTGAACTTTATGCTGTTTGCAAAGGGTGGCTAGGGTGCGTAGCGACTTATCCCACAATTTTTGTGGTACATGAGGAAAAATAGTGGCTGTTGCTAATACTTTGCCGGTGGCGTCAACTATGGCGACTTTTACCCCTGTTCTTAACCCAGGATCTAAACCCATAGTGACCTTAGGACCTGCGGGAGCGGCCATTAATAAATCATTCAAGTTTTTAGCAAATACATTAATAGCATCGGCTTCAGCGCGCTCACGTACCGCTCCGAATAGCTCAGTTTCCATATGTAATTGTATTTTTACTCGCCAGGTCCACTGAACTACAGAAGCTAACCAAGCATCAGCAGCTCTATTGGCAAATTTAATATTAAAGTGTTCAGCAATTATCTGTTCGCAATATGAACTTTTATCGCCTTCATCTTTTTGTGGGTCGGCATCTAAACTAACTTGTAGAATATTTTCGTTGCGGCCTCTAAACATGGCTAGTGACCTGTGTGAAGGCACTTTTTTTAGTAATTCGCTATGGGAAAAATAGTCTTTGTATTTATGCCCTTCTGTTTCTTTTCCAGCAATCACTTGGCTTTTAATGTGAGCATTTTGCGTGAGGTACTGGCGAATTTTTTGTAATAGCTGCGCATCTTCGGCAAAACGCTCCATTAAAATATATTTTGCCCCGTCTAAAGCGGCTTTAGTGTCTGGCACCTCAGGCGCTTTTATATAAGATTGAGCAAGGCTTTCAGGCTCTTGCTCTGGATTGCTCAATAAAGCATCAGCTAAGGGCTCTAACCCTGCTTCAATCGCTATTTTACCTTTAGTCCGCCTTTTGGGTTTGAAGGGTAAATAAATATCTTCTAGCTCAGTTTTGTTATCAGCCTTCATTAAACTGGCTTGTAACTCGGGGGTCATTTTTTGTTGATCTTCGATCGACTTTATAATGACTTTACGGCGGTCTTCTAAGTCACGTAAGTAAGTTAACCTTTGCTCTAACTTTCTTAGTGCTACATCATCTAAGCCGTTGGTCGCTTCTTTTCGATAGCGTGCAATAAAAGGAACAGTCGATCCCTCATCTAATAAAGTAACCGCTGCTTGCACTTGTTGCGCAGAAACCTGTAACTCCTGCGCAATTTTATCCACTATCATCATAAAAACCTTGTTAACCTTTTATTTAATCTAGCCCCTATATAAGGTCCTAGTAGATAAATTACCAGCGTTTAAGCAATAAAAGTGGCAATATTTATGTAACTAAAAAAATAAGCTGTTTTTTAACATGAAAAGAACCAACTACATTACCCGTCAGGGCTGGGAAAAATTAGAGCGAGAACTTAGGTTTTTATGGAAAGAAGAGCGGCCTATGGTTACTCAGGCGGTATCTGAGGCTGCAGCATTAGGCGACCGCTCAGAAAATGCTGAATATATCTATGGCAAAAAACGCTTGCGCGAAATAGATCGTCGCGTTCGATTTTTAACCAAGCGTATGGACCAACTTACTGTGGTTTATCCTTCTCCCCAACAAGAAGGCAAAGTTTTTTTTGGTGCTTGGGTAGAATTAGAAAACGAACAAGCAGAAATTGAGTGTTATCAGTTAGTTGGCCCAGACGAATTTGAGCTAAGAGAAAATAAAATTAGCATCGACTCTCCATTAGCCAGAGCCTTGATTGGCAAAGCCGTAGACGACCAAGTAAAAGTTGCAACACCAAGTGGGAATAAAAACTATTTTATTAGTGCAATTTATTACAAAAAATAGGTCGAGTTACTAGTGTAAAATAAGCAAGCTTTACTATACTCATTAATAGTCAAAGTGTAACAACTTGCGATGCATTAAAATAATGCTAACACCTTGTTAAATAAGCACTTTGATTTAACTAGCGTAAAATAGCGTTGCCCTATTTTACGACTAAGATAATGTTATTCAAAATTGTAAAAGTCAGTCATTCTACCTTTAATTTGGCAACCTTATTGAAGAGGTAAATATAGGCATTAAACATTTTGAAATTAGCATACAAAATGAGTAGTAACGATAGTTAATTTTTATTTATATTACCCGTTAATTCGGGAAAACTAGCCCTTTCGAAGGGCCAAAAAAATGAAGGAATAAGGTTCAGCAAGGATACAAGCTGAGGTCAAAGTAAATGCAGTAAGCCGAACATGTTCTCATGTTCGGCTTTTATTTTTGGGCTGAGATGCGGGCTTTATTGAGTCTGAGCGGTTTTTTCAGTGTCTATAATTTCTATTAAGTTAACCTCAAAAATTAAGCTCGAATGACTAGGAATAGTGCTGGTATTGCGACTGCCATAGGCTAATTCGGAAGGAATATAAAACTTATACTTAGCGCCCACTTGCATTAATTGTAAGCCTTCAGTCCAGCCTTTAATTACCCTATTTAAAGGAAAGGTTAAGGGTGAACCACGGGTGTAGGAAGAATCAAATTCAGTGCCATCTAATAAAGTGCCGCGATAATGCACTTTAACTGTATCTGTGGCTTTAGGCTTTGCTCCTTGCCCTTGTTTTAATACTTCATATTGCAAGCCTGAAGGCGTCACAGTAATCCCTTTACGATTTGCATTCTGTTCCAGAAACGTCTGACCAGCCATTAAATTTTGTTGCCCGATTTGTTCTTTATTTAACGCCTGTTTTTCGCGTATTTGTTGTTCTATTTGGCGAGTAATGTTTTGAATTTGGGCTTTATCTAATTGCGACTGCCCCTGCATTGCTGCAACAAACCCTTGCACCACTAGGTGCTTTTGATATTCAACGCCATGTTTTTGTTGTGAAAGCATTTTAGTTTGTACTATATGCCCCATATTGGCGCCTAATGCATAAGATTGTTTTTGTTGATCGTTAAGCAATACTTCTTGATTAACCTGCAAAGGATCAACAGCAGGTTGGCATGCCATAAGAGCAATAAATAGCAAAGGCAAAAAAGTCGCGGCCTTTATTTTCATAACAATTGTCCTAACTAAGGGTATGTGAATGATCTATAAACACTTATACTAAACCTCTAGTAGATAAAAGAGAAACCCGTTGAGTTTGCAATCAAATCTAGCTTACATATTTTTTGCATTAATAAGCGCTATGTTAGTGTCTTGTGGTGGGGCCAGCAATGCTCCACTAACCTCTGTTGTGCATGCTGAAGGAGGGGCGCATGCAGCACATATTTCGGCAGATAACTCTATTGCCATAGTGTCGAGCATAGACAATGGCATAACCGTTTGGGATATAGCAGCCAACAAACAGCGTTATGTGTGGCGACATCAAGATGATGGCAATAATACTGTCACTAATATTCATGCAGCCTTTGATAATTCTTATGTGGTGACCTCAGATAGAGAAGCCTTTGCGCTGTGGAATTTAAATATTGGTGAGCCAGAAGGGTTTTGGCGTATCGATGAAGCAAGTATTCGGGATATAGCGGTCAGCAACCAAGGTCGAGGTATTCTAGTTGGGCGTGGCAATGGCAAAGTGATGTTTTTTGAGCCTAAAACAGGTCGAAGATTGGAGTTTTTAGGCCATCAAGAAAAAATTAATAGCGTCGACATTTCGCCAAATGGATTTTACGCCCTGACAGGTGGCAACGATTATGTGGCCTATCTATGGGATACACGTACTGGGCAGGTGATACATAAATTTAATCATTCAAGTCGAGTGACTAAAGTGGCCTTAGATGATGAAGGCAGATTTGCTTTTACCGCCGACAGCAAACGCGACGCTAGGGTATGGGATTTACGCACAGGTACAGAAGTGAGTAATTTACAATACCTTGCAAGACAACGAATATTCACCGCCGTTGTTTTCTCTGCTGATGGTAAGTATTTACTTACAGGGTCGCCATCTAAAAGAATCAACCGCTGGGATGTGCAAACAGGAAAAGAACTCAACGAATGGCGTGTTACCGCAAGGGAGGGAAGCAAACCAGCCTCAGCCGTGGTTCACGACATAGGATTTTTAACTAACCAAACCATTATTTCACATAGCAGCAGTGGCTTGCTAGAAACCTGGGCAATAGAAAATTAATGAATAATATGCAAAACGATATTGAACAATTGCAGATGAAAATCGCATTTCAAGAAGACACCATAGAAAGCCTTAATCAAGCTTTAATTGAACAGCAAAAACAAATGGACGAATTACAATTTCAACTTAAACGCTTAGACTCAAAAGTGAGTGCTATTGAGCCGAGCAATATGGCTTCGGAAAAAGAAGAAACCCCTCCACCTCACTACTAATAACAAGCTGTCAGATTGTTTGGTTTACTAACCTTTTAGTTGGAATTATTTGTTAAAAGCCTTTAAAACCAAGACTGTTAAGCCAAGCAATACCTTGTTCCATACTGTCTGCGAACCTATAAGGCATATGCTTTTTGAGTTCAGCGTCAAAGGAATCTACATAAACTTTATAGTTTGGAGAGTTGGCATCATCTAACCTTGCTAAAGCGCTAAATCCATTCGCTACCCAATAGTTTAATCCTTCTGTCAAAGTCTCATAACTTTCAGAGGTAATGCCTTCTAAATTGTGGGTGTCTATTATTAAGGCAAAAGGCTTTTTTTTGAGTTCGTCAATTAAGCCTTTCATTTCTTCCATGATTTTTTTAGAGGTTTCTAAATTCCATGCACCAGAAGCTCTAATGAGAATAATATCTTGCTGACGTTGAATTTGATATTCACCGTGTTCAGGGAATTTTATTTTAGGCATAGAGTAGGGGCGTTTTTCTCAATATTGACATAGGGATATTAATTAACCAATTAATGAAAATATACCAATCTCTGGCTGCAAAGCAATGGTCACAGGCCTATATATTTAAATCGAATTTTAAACTTTGCGTTAAAAAAGCTTAATTTATTCTGGCTTAAATACACCAATGACACTTTCGTTATTGCGGGTAGCCTGACTGACTTTTTGATCCGCTTGAGATTCTGCGTAGTCGCATTTTACGCACTGTAACTTTTCTATGTTATTTTCGAAATACAGCATGATAGTGTCTAATGCTCTACATTTAGGGCAAGTGGCGCCAGCCACAAAACGCTTTTTAATTTTCTTTTGCATGATTTCTAGGATTTTTTTGTGTGTTCATCTTGCTATGATACCCGCATTCGAATTTGAGTGTTATGACTAAGTCAAAATCGTGGCTAATTAGCTACTTTTTTACTTAAAGTTCCAGCTAAAAAATAGGTTTCCATGATCCAATTTTCAGATGTGTCGTTGATGCGCGGCAGCAAAGTATTGTTACAAAACGCCAATGCTACAGTTTACCCTGGTCACAAAGCCGGGTTAATTGGAGCAAACGGTTGTGGCAAGTCCAGCTTATTTGCCTTGATCAAAGGAGAGTTGCAAACTGAACAAGGTGATTTTTCTATTCCTAAAGATTGGCAAATTGTCTCTGTGGCTCAAGAAACCCCGGCAGTAGAACGTTCGGCATTAGATTATGTTATTGACGGCGATACTCGCTACCGAAAATTGCAAGCGCAGCTAGAAAAAGCTGAAAGTGCACACAATGGCGAGCAAATCGCGCACCTGCATGGCTTATTAGAGCAAGCCGGTGGTTATGACATTGATGCCCGAGCGGCCACCATCTTGGCCGGGCTAGGATTTGCAAACCATGTAATGAAAAATCCGGTATCGGCTTTTTCTGGTGGTTGGCGCATGCGCTTAAACTTAGCCCAAGCCTTGTTGTGTCACTCAGATTTATTGTTACTCGATGAGCCGACTAACCATCTGGATTTAGACGCGGTGATTTGGTTAGAAAAATGGCTGCAAAGATACACAGGCACGCTGATGTTAATTTCCCATGACAAGTCGTTTTTAGATAGTACAGTCAATGAAATTATCAGTGTCGAGCAGCAACAATTGGTGTGTTATTCAGGTAATTACGATGCTTACGAAAGGCAAAGAGCCGAACGTTTGCGCTTACAAAGCTTAGAGTATCAAAAACAACAAGATAAAATAGACCACTTAAATTCGTTTATACGACGTTTTGGCGCCAAAGCCAGTAAAG
Organism: Paraglaciecola aestuariivivens; assembly: GCF_052983255.1. Classification (NCBI taxonomy): domain Bacteria; kingdom Pseudomonadati; phylum Pseudomonadota; class Gammaproteobacteria; order Alteromonadales; family Alteromonadaceae; genus Paraglaciecola; species Paraglaciecola aestuariivivens. The sequence goes on from NZ_JBRKBA010000006.1 coordinate 174,531, forward strand.
CCAAGCAAGCTCAGAGTCGGGTTAAACAACTCGCAAAAATGGAAAACTTGTTGCCTGTGATGGCGGCTTCTGAGTTTTCTTTTGAGTTTTTTACGCCACCTAAATTACCTAATCCTTTAATTAAAATGGAACAGGTTAAAGTAGGCTACGGTGCAACCATCATCTTAGAAAGACTACACTTGAATTTAGTGCCAGGCAGTCGCATTGGCCTACTTGGTAAAAATGGCGCAGGTAAATCCACTTTAATTAAGTTATTGGCTGGCGAAAAATCACCTATAGAAGGTATATATGAAACCTCAGCAGGTTTACGTATTGGGTATTTTGCTCAGCATCAATTAGAATATTTACGCGGCGATGATTCAGCTTTAGCCCATATTCAACGCTTAGACAAACAAGCCACAGAGCAAAGCTTGCGCGATTATTTAGGCGGATTTGGTTTTCGTGGAGACAGTGCTTTAAGTAAAGTTGCGCCTATGTCGGGTGGCGAAAAAGCGCGTTTAGTATTGGCATTAACTGTTTATCAAAAACCCAACTTGTTGTTATTAGATGAGCCAACAAACCATTTAGACCTAGATATGCGCCACGCCTTAAATATGGCATTGCAGGGCTTTGAAGGGGCTATGGTACTGGTTTCCCACGACAGGTTTTTACTGAATTCAGTGTGTGATGATTTTTATTTAGTCGACTCAGGCCAAGTGCAAGCTTTTAATGGAGACTTAGATGACTACAAAGAGTGGATTTTAAAAGGTGAAAAAGCAACGAGTCAGCCAACCGAAAAAACCTCTGCAAAACCTGACAGAAAACAAACTAAGCGGCTCGAAGCAGAATTTAGGCAAGTCACTAAGCCACTTAGGCAAGCTATAGAAAAAAACGAAAAAATTATGGCAGATTGTCATAAAAAGCTTGAGAGCTTAGAAACTAAACTGAGCGATACAAGCTTATACAATCCAGAAAACAAAACCACCCTTAAACAAGTGTTGGCCGAACAAGCCGAGTACAAAGCTAAGCTCGAAGAAGCAGAAATCTTATGGCTAGACAGCCAAGAGCAACTAGAACAAAAACAACAGGCTTTTGAACAAGCTAATGTTGAGTAATCCTTTGGTTTTAAAGGCTTATTAGTATGCTAAGGGCAATAATAGGGTTTTATCAAGATGAGTTAGATGACTGGGTCGCTAAATTAGCTTGTGGCCATTCCCAACATGTAAGGCATCAACCACCTTTTATCCTGCGCCCTTGGGTACAAACGCTAGAGGGGCGCAATTCTATGTTAGGACATCAGCTAAACTGCAAAAAATGCCAAAGTGACTAGCTATAATTAGCCTTTATAGCTGTCACTTTTCAATTTAATCCATTTGTAACGCCGCGCGGTAAAGCTTAGTTTATTTTTTTAGCAAGATGTTCGCCGTTTTGGTGCAAGGTTAAACTCTCTATATCGCCACTTTGGTTATGGTTAAAGGTCATTTTAATATCGGAGTTTTTAAGCATTAATTGATTGGCACTTAGGGCAATTAATTCAGCTTGTTTTTGCCCAGTGGCTTGCGCAAACATTTTGTTATTTTCTGAAAATATTTTTATATGAAACTTAGGGGCAAGTTCGTAAGAGCCTACAAAAGTAGCAAATACTTTAGGATCTAAATCAATGCTAGAGAAAGATGGTATAGGCTTGTCGGTTTTTACCCATACCTGATCTTGTTTGGTGCTTTTTAAGCTAACTGAAATCAATTTCCCTTTTTTATTGCGATTAAACTCTAAGCTCACTATGCCATCTTCGAAAAAGAATTGATCTTTGCCAAAAGGATGAATTTTAAATCTGGCCCCGCCACTGCGTAACGAATACAACTGACCGTCTTCAAAGGTGAAAGTACGCAGGTCATCGGCTGTTCTTTCGTATACTCCTTGATAAGATTTTAATTCAGAATCAGACAGTACAATTTTCTCCCACTCATAAGGTTTATCTATAGCGATAGCCGCCATTTTGCTCGCCGTTGTGCCAGGGGCAATACAATTGCAATTAGAAAGTATGGCAACAAACACCTTTTCCTCAGGCAGGTAGATTGACGCGCTTAAAAAACCGTTAATCCCACCGCCATGCTCAATGGCTTTAGATCCTTGAATATTGCCAATAAACCAACCCAAACCATAATCTATACTTTTGCCGTTATTTAATTGGCCCATTTGGTGTGCCAAACTTCGGCTTTTAGCAGTGATTACTTTATCTGTCATGACCGCTTGGTACCAAGTATGGATATCATCTACAGTGGATAACAAAGAGCCTGCGGCATAAGGTTGGGTCATGCTTAAGTAGTCAGCGTTTTTAAGCCTCTGTTCATCTTTTTCATAACCTGACGCGCGATTTTTTATGATCTGTGCATTGGAGCCATAGTATGAATTGTGCATATTTAAAGGCTTAAAAATATGATTTTTAATATAGTCGGGATAACTTTCGCCAGACACTAATTCGATAATGTAGCCCAACAATACATAGCCTGAATTGTTATATTTGAATTGCTCTCCAGGCGCAAACTCCAAGGGTTCATGCTTAAATAATTCAATTAGCTGTAATGGTGTGAGCTGCTTTTTTCTAGCCTCAGCATCCCAACTCGCCATGCTGGTGTAACTTTTTATGCCAGACGTGTGATTTAATAATTGTTGGACAGTTATAGTGTGGCCGCCGGTTGGATAGTCTTTAATATAGCGGGTGATGTCGGCGTTTAAGTCAAGTTTGCCTTGCTCAGCTAATTTTAATATTGCCACTGCTGTAAATTGTTTAGTGATTGAGCCAATCCGAAATACATTATCGGGTTGCAAGTCTAGATTTAACTCTAAATTAGCCTTGCCTAAGGCTTTTCTATACAAAACTTGGCCGTTTTTAACCACTAAGGCTGCGGCCCCTGGGCCGTTATCTTCAACTAATTCATTCATCAGCCGATCAAATTTGGGGTTTGCAAAGGCAAGCTGGCTAACTAATAAAAGTGCCGCCAAAAATAGGGTCAAGGTATGGGTTTTCATGCTTTGTGTATCCTTTCTCTCGCTTGTTGTTTTTATGACGAGTTCAACCCTAGACAAATTTATCAAGCTGGTAAAGGTTAAATTTTAAGCAAATGTTTCCCCCCTATTTTATGCAAAAATGTTACGAATAGCTTTAAAGATGATTATATCCACAAGACTTTAAGCAGCTGCCCATAAGCCTTTAACTTTCTCTAGGGTATTGCTTATGTTTATGAGCAATACCCTGTCATTTTTAAGTGTTTAAAACTTTTTTATAAAACCTTGTCAACCAAATTGCTTGTGCCTCGTTCTATAGTATAAGAGACCATAAACGAGAGTAATGATGAGCGATCTTTCTTTTCAGCAACTATGTCATTTAACTAGACGAGGCGGTTTTGCTGCTAGTAATAGTCAACTTGAGCGGCTGTCATCAGCCACCACTAAACAGCAAGCAGTTGAACAGTTAATCAATCAGCCTGCTAGTTTGATAGATTTGCCCGAATGGCATGGACTTAAGCCCCCACAAAAAACTCAAGATCCTGAGCTTAAACAACAAATTCAAAGACAAAGACGCCAAATGGGTAGGGAGTTAAAGTATTGGTGGTTTAGGCAAATGGTCAACAATAGTGCGCCTTTACAAGAAAAACTCACCCTATTTTGGGCTAACCATTTCACCTCTTCACTCGAAAAAGTCAAGTGGCCTGCAGCTTTATTGCAACAAAACCTTACTTTGAGAACTCATGCGTTAGGTAATTTTCGCGATATGTTAAAAGCGATTTTGCGCGACCCTGCCATGTTGGTGTATTTAGACAACGCTAATAGTAAAAAACAAGCGCCAAATGAAAACCTTAGCCGTGAATTACTTGAATTATTTACCCTAGGCGAAGGGCAATACACAGAGCAAGATATTAAAGAATTGGCTCGTGCATTAACTGGAGCTTCGGTTAATCGTAAAACAGGCCAATATATGTTTAGAAAAGGCTTTCATGATGCCTCAAGCAAGCTAATTTTTGCCGAGCGTGCAAATTTTACCCCTGATGATGTAGCCGATCTTATTCTACGGCAACCACAAGTTGCTGGATTTATTACAGACAAACTTTGGCGCTTTTTTATTGACGAGCAACCTGATCCTGTTGCAATAGACAAACTAAGCGAAATATTTGTACAACATGACTTTGCCTTTAAACCTTTATTAACTGAATTATTCTTGCAAGATGCATTTTGGGCAGCTTCTGGGAAACAAGTTAAATCGCCCATGGAACTTATGGTTGGCGCAGTTCAGCTATTTTCTTTACCTATGTTAAAGCCGCAAATTGTGCTTAAGGCAAGTAAAGGTATGGGCCAAGATTTGTTTAGTCCCCCACATGTTAAAGGTTGGGCTGGTGGCTATGCTTGGTATTCCAGTACAAACCTGGCCTTACGCGAACGCGCGGCTAAATATTTAATACAACAGGCTGATTTTATTCCGCAGTTTTGGCAACTATTAGCCACTGATGCTGTTGGACCTTTACCCGATTCTAGTGACCCTCAATATTTAAGTTTAGTGCTTAATGATCCCGCCTTTCAGGTTGTATAGGAGCCTTTTATGCAAAGACGTACCTTTTTAAAAAGTTTAGGGGCCCTGCCAGTGATGGCCTATTTTTCGCACTCAAGTTTAGCCCAACAAAACCAACAAAAAGTGTTAATTTTAGTGCAGTTTGGTGGCGGTAATGACAGTTTAAACATGTTTGTTCCTTACTCTGATCCGGCTTATTACGCGGCCAGAACAAGTTTAGCCATTGATGCTCAAGACGTGCTACCCATGAACGCTAACCTAGGCATGAACCCGGTCATGGGGAATTTATCTGAGGCTTGGCAAACCGGGGATATGGCAGTTGTGCAAGGTCTAGGTTATCCCGAGCCCAACCGCTCACATTTTCGTTCAATTGAAATTTGGCAAACGGCTTCAGACGCCCATGAAGTGCTCACACAGGGCTGGTTAAATAGCCTGTTACCCGAATCTGATTTTCCGTTACAAGGGGTGATGATCAGTGGTAGTCCAGTCGCCCTCAAAGGCGAAGCGAATCAGTTTAGCTTAAATAGTAATAGTGGAGATTTAACCCCGGTTTTTGTTCCTGCTGGGGTATCCAGCACTGCTGCAGTTGCGCATATAGTGCAGCAACGTCAGTCATACAACCAAGCTTTAGATATTGTAAACAGCGCATTTGAGCAAGAGATTGAGTTAACCACAGACTTTGCCAATGATGAGTTTTCACAAGATTGTAAATTAGTGGCCGAGACATTAGCAGCGGGCATTCGACCTAGTGTCATGCATCTTAGTTTAGGCAGTTTTGATACCCACAGCAACCAAAGAGCTTCGCATGACGCTTTACTTAGCCAATTAGCAAATGGACTTGCGGCTTTGCGTACAGAGCTTATTGCACAAGGGTTGTGGCAGCATGTATGTATTGCTAGTTACTCTGAATTTGGGCGCAGACTTACTGCTAATGCCAGTTTAGGTACAGATCATGGCACAGCTGCCAGTCATTTTGTGTTAGGTGGCGAGGTGAATGGGGGGATCTTTGGTCAAGCGCCCTCTCTGACTAATTTAGATAATGGCGATTTAATTTTTACCCAAGATTTTCGCCAGTACTATCGTACCTTAGCAGATTGGATGCAGTGGCAACCCTCGTCTGTGGTCGAGGAGTTTGCTAACCTAGGTTTTATTTAAATATTTAAAGGGGTTGGGCTAAAGGTGAAAATTTGATTGCAGTAAAAGACGTCTCACACTATGCCGAATAATAAGCGTTTAAACTGGCTAAAGCAGTTGGCCGACTAACAATGGACGCTAAAACTCGCCATGTTGAGCCACAAGATTTGGATAGCTTTTTGTTGAGTATTGAACAAAAAGCTTACCGAATGACCTTAATGTCTGTGGGGCAGCATGCTGATGCTATTGATATTTTGCAAGATAGTATGTTTAAGCTAGCAGTGAAATATGCGCATAAACCAGCCGAACAATGGAAACCGTTATTTTACCGAATTTTACAAAATCGAATAAAAGACTGGCATCGTCAACAAAAGATTAAGAACTGGGTGTTTTTTTGGAAATCCAGCGATCAAATGGATGAAGAAGGTGAAACGCTCGTTAGCCAAATACCAGAACAACAAAATTTACCCGATGAAGACTTAATGAATAGTCAACAACAACACACCGCCTTGCAGCAATTGGCTGATTTATCAGATAAACAAAGGCAATGTTTTTTACTCAGAAGTTGGGAAGGGCTATCAGTGACAGAAACCGCACAAATAATGGGATGCTCGCCCGGTAGTGTTAAAACTCATTACTTTAGAGCGGTAAATAAATTGCGAGCCGTGATGGAGGAAACCCATGACATCAAAATCTAAACAAGCATTGGTAGAACATCAGGTAAATAGACAGCTTGATCAGGCCAATGCGGCCTTGCCTGAGCAGGTTAAACTAGACATAGCCACTGCGCGCCTTCAAGCACAAGCCATGGCTAAAGCTAAACAACAGCCAAGGTTGAAGCCAAGAATAAGCATAATGCCTGCGTCTTTTGCTACGCTTGGGGTTGCAATATTAGTGGCGGCGTTAGTAAGCTATCAACCTAACCCTAAGATCCCGGCATTACCTGCAGCTATATTAACTGAGGAAGTCCCACTTGAAGATCTGGCTTTACTAGAGGATTTAGAATTTGCAAACTGGTTGGCGGAACAACAAGAGGTATTGCTTTAGTATGCTGTTAGCAACGCTTCTTTCTCACCCAAGCTTGGCTAAAGAAACGGTTAAGCCACTGCCCAGTGCCGATTTTTTAGAGTTTTTAGCAGAATTACAAAAAATTGACGGAAAATGGGTCAGTCCGTTAGATGTTCAGCCTCAGCCCGAAAAAACAGCTCAACCGCTTGACGCGCAAGCCGCCAAACTGCCCCCCAAAAAAGCGGCTCCTAAGCCCAGAGTACAGGAGCCAAAATCATGATGTTACGTATTCTGATTTTGTGCTGTTGTTTGCTGAGTTTGTCGGTGAATGCCACTGATTGGCAGGCCCTGAGCAAAGAGCAAAAACTGGTATTAGCTGAGTTTAAAAATACTTGGCAGGAACTTGACCAAGCAAAACAAAACAGACTGGCTTTAGGGGCACAACGCTGGATAGATTTAGATGCAGGTACACGCACTGAATTAAGCCAAAAGTTTTCACAGTGGCAAGCACTTTCGCCGCAAAAGCGCGAGATGTTACGCCAACAATTTCAACGCTTTAAACAGTTGCCTCCGCACAAACAAGCCAAATTAAGACAGCAATATAAAAGGTATAAAATGCTGTCTAAAGAGCGCAAAATGAAATTGCGAGAGAAGTTTATTCGTAGCAAGCAAAAACAACGGGCGCGAAAAAACAAAGGTCCCTAAAGTCACTTAGATTAAAACAGATAACCTAAATTGATAGACCAGGCCTGGCTGTTTTGGGTGCTGGCAAAGTCTAGGCTGGTATCTATATCAAGTATCCAATTTAAGCCTAGATCAAATGAAACAAACAGATGCATCTGCCCATAACTTTCGGTACCAATAGCCGCTGCTGCTGCTAGTTGATTGGCTATGACTCTGTTGGTTATCTGGCTAATGTTGCGACCATTACGCGAAATGGCAGCAGACTCACTGTTTATCACTTGGTTCCAACCTAAACTAAGGCCTAACATCAGGTCATGCTGAGCGCTTAACGCCACAAACTTAGAGGTAGACACAGCAAGACTCACAAAACGCGAATGTCCTTGGTCTAAAGAAGATTGATCAATTTGTGATTGTTGATAAAACAGTCGTTGAGCGAGTTCCCATTTTGACTGATGTAGACCGGCAACTAAACCCAATTGCCATTGATTAAAAGTCCAATCATGGCCAATGGAAAAAGAGACAGAGGGGGAGCGAGATTGTTGTTGAAAAACGCTCTGTTCAACCTGTTGTACTGCAATGCCTAAATCGTCTTGCCATTTTGAGTAATTGGCCGAAATTGACCAGTTTTGCCAATAATAACTGGCGAATATGCCCCAAGACTCAATGTTTAATTGGCCAGCAATGCGTTCTGATAACTGCATTTGATCATCTAGCTCAGCAAAATTAACCGATACCTGTAATTTGTCGGTTAAATCAAATGAGATAAGTCCAACCGGCCCTTTAGGGGCAAAATGTAACTCTCTATTTCCAGCAAAAGATACTTGCTCTGCTTGTGAGTAGCCTAAGTAACTAGAGCTAGCTTGGGCCGAAGTGCAGCATAATAGTAGAGTCAATGCGCTGCTTAATGAGCAAAATAGGAGGCGTTTATTCATGAATTAATCGTTCACATGCTAAGGACTTCATTAACCATATCAATCTTTGCAATAAATTACCGCTTTGACAAAAAAAACGGGAGCGCCAAGGCGCCCCAGTTGCCTTTTGCCAGCTAATTAAAAGATGTCGGAGTTATCTATTTCATCGATACAGGATTTTATCGCACGACGGGTGGCATGTTGAGATTGTTTAAACAGCACATATTCGCGCACACTTATTTCATTGCTGGCATCTGTATTCATAAGTGTAAAATTGTTTTGGGCTTTGCTGGCTGCTGCAGTTAACACTTCGTCTAAGTCGAGTAAACCATCGCCAGATGCATCAAGGTTGGCAAACTTATCTTCAATTGAATTAAATGCCTCAGGATCAGGGACAGTGATTTTTTCGTTGCCTGTTTGCTCTTTAATGTCAGCAACACATTGCACAATTTGTTCGGCGTATTCAGAATAATCAGTGAGGTTTTTAGCAGCCTTAACTTCTTCAAGACTTAACCAGCCATCTGCATCTGTATCTAGGCGAATAAACCTTTTTTCAGCTCGCTTTAATAATGGCGCGCTAAGCTCATCTAGATTCAAGGTGCTGTTATTGTCGCTATCTAAGCGTTTAAACATGGCTTTGGCACTAGTATTTTTATGTTTACTTTGGGCGAATAAATCGCCGGTAGATAACAGCAAAGTTGTAAAAATAGCGGCAATTAAGCCTAGGGTGAGTTTGTTTTTGTTGGCGTTGGTCATAAGTATTTCCTTTAAATTTATGTGACTTGCATAAATTACAACGCCTCAAACTAAGTTTGGTTGACAACAGTCAGCTAAAAACTAGGGATGATTGCCGTACACTTAGGTATTAGGATTTTTAAGATATAGTAAATTAAGGTATGCTTGAGAGCTGATTTTTGTTGTTATTGTGATTGATGCCTTTTTCTTCTGAATCCTTGCATAGCGTGCGCTACGGTGAAATAGTCACCAGTGATTTTAGCCCTTCTTGGTGGGCGAAAAATCGTCATGTACAAACCATTTTCCCGCGTTTTTTTCAAAAGCGCGCCAAACTTAAATTCAGTACAGAAAAGCTCACATTAGCTGATGGCGACTTTGTTAACTTAGTCTGGGCTGGCGAGATAGATAAAGCTCAAAAATTAATCGTAATGTTTCATGGATTAGAGGGTTCTATCCGCTCACATTACAGTAACGATATGGCGGCGCACTTGGTGCAGCAAGGTTATGCAGTTGTATTGATGCACTTTAGAGGCTGTGGTGGCGAACCTAACCTTAGCACCCGTGCTTATCATTCGGGGGAAACCCAAGATGCCTGGTATTTTTTAAATTGGTTGCAGGACAAGTATCCTCATATACCCAAAGCTGCAATGGGCTTTTCTTTGGGCGCTAATATGTTGTTAAAGTTATTAAGCGAACGCCCTAATCAGCAGATTGTTCAAGCGGCTATGGCCATTTCTACGCCCTTTGACTTAGATCTATGTTCGCGCAGTATTAACCGAGGGTTTTCTCGCTTATATCAAGCCTATTTACTTAAAAGTATGGTGAAAAATTTATTAGATAAAATGCAAAGGCTAGATTATTCCAAAGTGTTAAAAGTGAGCAAGCAACAGATTAAAGGCTTTTCTAGTTTTTGGCATTTTGATGAGCATGTCACCGCACCTTTGCATGGTTTTGCCAATGCCAAAGAGTATTACCAAAAGTGTAGCTCTAGTTCTCTACTAAAAAATATAGCTACCCCCACTTTAGTCTTGCATGCAAAAGACGACCCCTTTATGCACCCAGATATTTTACCTAAATCCGATGCACTTTCACCTAAGGTATGTGTGGAAGTGAGTGAGCATGGTGGGCATGTTGGTTTTATGCAGGGCAGTCCGTGGCGGCCTAAAATATGGATGCAAAAGCGCGCCACCGAGTATTTTGCGGACTTTTTTCCAGAGTTAAATCAGCCCTTAGAGGAAAACCTTAAGTGATTATACCTTTTGCCGAATTAGAGCCGGCCACCTTAATGAATATTATTGAAGGCTTTGTGTTATCTGAGGGTACAGAGTACGGCGAAACTGACGTACCTCTTGCAGATAAAGTACAACAAGTACTCACGCAGCTTAAACAAGGAGAGGTGCTATTGGTGTATTCTGAACTGCACGAAAGTGTCAATATTATCCCTAAACAACAATTAGGCGAGTTCGAAAACCCATCCACCCCAGATGCTTATTAAACTTTTATTTGGGGTTAAACACTAAGTTAAAATTAACTGGTACAGTTTGGCCAATGCTATTTAATCCAGCAAGGGCCTGTAAGGCCTTAATACCCTCCACTAAGCCAAAGTCAGAGGCTTGAATGAGTATTGGCTGAATGCTGCTTGCCACTAACTCACCGCTTAAAGTATGACTGACCTGTACCCACACCTCTATTGGCTTAGTTTGCGTCAATAAGGTTAAATTTGCTGGCACTTTAATGGCTAAGGTTTGGCCTTGCTTAAGCTGAGTAACAGTTTGAGGTAAAGTGGCTGTCACTTGCGCATGGGGGAAAGAGTTAACCACAAACAATTTGTCGCGCATACGAGTGTCACGGATCTCTATGCCCGAATCTATGCTAGCCAAAGCTATTGTAAGAGTAAATTCGCCTTTCTGACTGACCTGGCCTTGTAATTGTTTAAAGTGCATCAGCTCGCTGATGTGTTGGTTTTTAGTCGTTACAAAGTGCACACTGGATTGTTCTTCACTTAGGGTCCATTGCGCCTGTGCAGCTAAACTAAAACAAAGTGCAAAACAAAAAATGAATTTCGATAATATGGTTTTCATTGGATCCCTCAATTATTTTGGTTGTCGTTACCAAATTGGTATTTTACTACTTCTTGCCAATCAACATTCTGGTCGCCCATGATAAAAAAGTCTGGGTTAGTCACACTTTGTCTTTGGTTATAGCTCAAAGGCGCAAAGTCGTGGGCTAAAATATTGCCCCCTGCTTCTGTTACTATACATTGTGATGCCCCAGTGTCCCATTCGCCTGTTACTCCAACCCGCAAAAATACATCGGCTTTGCCTTCGGCAATAAAGCAGGCTTTTAATGAGCAGCTGCCAGCAGGTAAGGTTTGATAAACCCTATCTTGGCTTAAACTGGCCATGACTTTTTCGCGAGGTTGGCGGCGGCTAATGGCAATAATCATCGGATCGTCTTGAGGGGCATCTAATTGTCTAACATGAATTTGTTTGTGTTCAACCGGACACTCTTTATAGGCGCCTTGGCCTTTTGCAGCCCAATACAGGGTGTCGCCAGTGGGCCAATAAATCACTCCTAATTTAGGTTGATTGTTTTCAATTAAGGCAATGTTAACGGCAAAGTCTCCGCTGCGCGCAATAAACTCTTGAGTGCCATCTATGGGATCAATTAACCAATACCTAGACCAGTCTTTACGTTGCTCTAACGAACCAATATCGGTTTCTTCAGACATAATGGGAATATCTGGCGTAGCTTGTTTAAGCATGTCCATTATGACTTCATTGGCTTTGTAATCAGCTGTGGTGACAGGCGAATCATCGTCTTTTTGAAAGCTGGTAAAGTCTCCCCTGTCGTAAATATCTAACACCACTTTCCCGGCTTTGATTGCGGCTTTTTTTGCAATATCTAATAAGGCTTGGGTTTGATTTACTGGCATTCTTTATTCCTCCAGCACTTTTCAGCGAGTAGTAAGGCAGCCACGCATCGGGCTTCTTTAAAATCGGGTTGAGCCAAGAGTTCAGGCACTTTATGCATAGACCACTTAACTATTTCTAAAGGCTCGGGCTCATCACCTGGTAGCTGTTCGGCATATAAATCTTGGGCCATAAAAATGGTCATTTTGGCATCAAAAAAGGCTGGCGCCATACTAACCACATGCAAAGGCGTTAAATTATGTGAACCAAAACCGATTTCTTCTTTTAATTCTCTGTTAGCCGCCGTTTGGGCTTGTTCGCCTGGATCAATTAAACCTTTTGGAAAGCCCAGTTCGTAGGTATGAGTGCCTGCAGCATATTCACGGACTAATAAAAATTCATCTTGGTTGATAAAAGGCACTATCATCACTGCCCCTCTACCACTGCCAGCCATACGCTCGAACAGTCGGGTTTCGCCATTAGAAAACTCTAAATCTAACTGCTCGATTTTAAATAGCCGACTTTTTGCAATCACTTTGCGTGAATGGATCTGTGGCAGTGATTTTTTACTATCAGTGTTGCTCATGAATTTTTCACGTTATTATAGTCACCGTTTTAATGAGACATTGTGTCTAACACTCTTTAAATCAATGAATTTTCTAATAATTTAAATATACCTGTTAAATAAAGGACATGCCACTTGTCAGCACTTGCCTGGAACGATATTCATACTGTTTTATTAGATATGGACGGTACCTTACTTGACCTACATTTTGATACACACTTTTGGTTAGAACATATTCCGAATAAATTAGCCAAAAAACATGGCGAACCTTTAGCCCTAGTCAAAGCGCGAATGCAACAAGAATACGCCAAAGTGCAAGGCACCTTAAGTTGGTATTGTTTAGATTACTGGGCTGAAAAATTGGACATGGATATAGTCGAAGCCAAACGCGAAATTTCTCATTTAATCCGTATGCGCGAAGACAGCTTACCTTTTATAGATGCACTAAAAGCCACTGGACGTGAGGTGATTTTAGTCACTAATGCCCACCCAGATAGTTTGTCATTGAAAGTAGAGCATACTCAATTAGATCAGCATATAGACCAATTAATTTCGACCCATGAATTTGCAGTAACAAAAGAGTCTCAGGCTTTATGGGTAAAGTTACAAGCCAAGCTAAATTTTAACCCGGCACATACTTTATTTGTGGATGATAGCTTAGCTATTTTACAGGCCGCGAAAGACTTTGGTATTGCGCATTTGTTGGCCGTGAGTAATCCTGACAGCCAACTACCCGCTCGTGATATTAATGCTTTTCCTAGCGTTCAGGATTTTCGTTATTTGTTAGATGATATTCAGGCTACACCCTGCAATTAGCCTCACTACAGGCGTATGGGGTAATAGCCTTGAGCATCGGGCTGGCCAAAAAACTGCGCCGCTTGGTGTACTTCCCGAGGCAAGCTGGCTTCGGGTTTAAATCGCCCTTCAACCGAAAACTTAAAATCTGCTGGGATAGCCACTTTTGCCGTTAAGCCAAAGCGGTTAGGTGGTTGAATGTCTACTATCACTTTGCCATCTTCACAGCCTAAAGTGGCAGCAAAGCTACCTAAGTCAATATCCCCTGTAGCGCCAATAAAGCTGGCATTCAGCCACTCACCTTGGCCTTCTAGAGTTTGACACTGAGACTGATAAGCCAATTGCTTAATTTGTACTTTAAAGCGCCCATCAGCCTGCACTGGTATAGGTAAAGGCAAAATACTAATAATTAAATCTGTGGGTAAATACACGGTAAGGTTGTTGGCATCTATATGCTGTTGGCTAAGGTTAACTTGGCCGCGAATAGAAATGTCTTCGCTGTTGCGCATATTGCCTGCTTGCAATTGCACGTCAAGATTGCCAATTAACAAAGATACAAAAGACAATTGCCAGTTTAGGTTAAATATAGGTACCCCATTAATGACTATATTTTGCGCATGCCCTTGCCAAATACTGCCTGAAGCCTGACTAACAGAAACATTAGTGGGTAACTTTATATTGGCCAGTACCACTGCTGCTGGCAGTTTGCTTAGCAAAAAAACAAGGTAGACGACTAAGCTAAGTGCGCTCCATTTAACCACTGACTTCATATTTTTCCTAATTTAAGACGACGAACTTTGACTATGCCGGGGGCATTGGCTTCGGCCATGTCTATATCTAAAATACTGACCCCTATTTTTTCTAATGATTGCAGCCAACCAAGTAAATCATTAAAAGGCGCTTGGTCTATCCATACTTGCAACTCATCCCCTTGAGGCTGCATACGTGAAATGCTTATTTTCATACGACTGGCAGCTTGGTTCACCACCTGGGGTAAAGAACCAACAAAGCTTGTGCTTTGCCCAGCATTGTTACGTAATTGAATGGCGCGATTGGCATGTTGTTGCACCCAAACTAACAGCGCTTGCTGATTTTCTACGGCTTTTTGACTGCGCTCAAGGGCATGATTTAACGGCGACCAAATTCCCCAATAAAAACTAGCAAGGACCAGTAAAACCCCAGATAACATGACTAACCTTTGTTCGCGGGTGCTTAATTGGCTGAAAGTACTTTTAAGCTTGTCCATGTTAACTCCTAATGGTCAAAGTGCCGATAACCTGATCGTCTTTCTGGTTAATCGCACCTTGTTGGACGCTAAAACCTTGGGCTTCGGCGGCGCGTTTAAATTTATCTAAGGCATCAAAGTTTTTAGCTACAGCTTGCATGCGTAATTCGGCTCGGGCGCTATCAAACCTCATTGTCTGAGGCGAAACGTTAGAGCTTTCAAATGCTTGGCTCAATTGCGAAAGCAAAACTAAAAAGGAGGTGTTGGCTCCCCCTTGTTCTAGGGCATTCATTTTACGTGTCATAGTGGTTTTTATGTCACGATACGCCCCACCTTGAGGAAAGGCGCGTTGGTATTCGCTGTGAATTTGCGTTTTTATACTGGCCAACTCGGCGTCTAAACTTTGCAGTTGTAGGCTTTTGTCAATCAAGCTAGTTAATAAAGCTACTGCTGCTAGACTGGCGACCAGTCGCCATTTTTTCCACGCACCAGTGGACTGATTTTTAACCGTGAATTCACCTTGCAACAAGTTAAATTTTGCGGTTTCAGCACCTTGGGCTAAGACCTTCATGGGTAATTCTAACGGCATGCTGTGAGCTTCGACATTATCTAGTGCAGACAAATCAAGTTCAGAATAATTGTGTATTTGTAGTGCAGTTTGGTGCTGCGAAAAATGGCGTTTGGCATGATGTTTAATCGCCTGCATTAACCAGTCGTGCTCACCTTGCAGACCTGCCCAACTGTCTTGGCGCACTAATAATTGCTCGCCTACAGCCAATACACTCCAAGCTGAGTCATCACTGCTAGGTAAAGCCAAGACATCCGGAAGCATACGTTCACAATGCAAGTTGGCCTGCTGTAATATATTTAACCAGCTTTGAATTTTGCTTTTAGCCACCACTGCAACAGCTTGCTGGTTGCCCTCTTTGGGACCTAAGGCAAAAAATTGTTGTTGAATATCGCCGCTAATTTCTTCTTCAAGCATATATGGAATAGCAGCTAGCGCTTTGCGCCCTGCTTTTGCAGGTAGGCTTACCCATTTGAGCAACACGTCGCTGGTGGGCACTAAGGCACAGACTGCACGGCGTCCAGCACGCTCGGTTAAACTGGATAGATGTTCGGCATCGGGCAATTCACCCGAGGCAATAATTTCGCTTTCATGGCTCGACCACACCATCCAATGTATAGGCTCTGCTGGGGTGGCGCCTAGACGCACAACTAACTGTTCCATAAGGTGTTAACTACCTTTTTGCTGTGTAATTGATTGAAACATTCTTACTTATCTAACACGACTAAATTCCCGAAGGAGCACAGATATACTGTCGTCTTTATCTAGTTTTAATAGGCTTTGCATAGCAAAGTTTGCGCTATTGTACTGGGTTTGGGTGTATAAAATAAAATGCGATGATTTTACCTCAAACCATGACTTTTGTGTGTCTGTTAAATTAAGGGCAAGTATTTCTTGGCTATTTAAAAAGTCTTCGACCGATTCGTAGCCGTCTAACGGACGACTTTCTATTAGATTTTTGGCATCAAACAAGCTTAACCCTGTTGCTGCTGCGATAACAGCGGCATTTTCGCTAGTGACTGTATTAACATTAATTAAAAATAAATTGTTATTGGGGATCACGCAGACTAAATCCAGTACCGCTTCTAACCAGGCTAATTCTATTCCGTGGACTAAACGCAATTCTGACTTATGTACCATGTAATTATTGGCTGCCATATAGGGAAACTGGCGACTTTCGTATTCACTGTCTTCTGCCCCTAAGGGTTTAGGTGTGCTATCTGCATCTAACCAATCGGCAAGTGAATCACGTAAGGTGTCTTTGTTGTAGCCTGATACCTGACCTTCAAGGCTATCTAATAGCCGCTCAAAGGCAAGCAATTGTTCGGGTACTGTAGTGCCATTTTCACTAACTTGTGGATTGGAAGCTGGTGATGCTGTTTGGTTTTGGCTGTCGAGCTTTAATGCATTTAGGTTAAAACAACTTTGTAAGTCGACTAACTGAGCTTTTATGCCGCCGCCTTCAATGGGGTAAGCAAATTCTTGACTCCATGCCTGTTCTAGGTGCATCACCTCTTCTTCGGCCAGTTGTTGCATAGATAGTCGGGCGTATTGCTCTGCTCCCATGGCATACCAATAGGCTTGGTTAGTTTCTTTTATATTGCTAGCCCGCTTCACTTGTAATTGCAGCCTGCCACCCATTTCCGTGGCTAATACACTTACGATGGCCACAATCAACAAAACTATGATCAGGGCTACACCTTGTTGCTTAGAAGCTGGGTTTAAGCGAGAGCGATTCATAAGCCGTTAGCCAAAATAAAGTCTCGACGAATTTTGCCAAAATCTTTACTAACTAAGGTTATAGATATGGCTATAGGCAAGTTGGCACCATTGTAGCTTTCTTGCCAATCATCTAGTTCTTCGAGTTTTTCTTGATCGGTTAAAAAGCGTACTTGAAAATCTTCAATATCGGTTAATAACACTTTAATTTTGGGCTCGTATCCAATGATATTGTCTACATAGTTGCCGTATAAACGTTGCAATTCTTGGTCTTGTACCCGGTAACCTATGGCTTGCAAAGTACTACGAGGCAATAACATTTGTGGGTTATGCCAGCCGGCTCGTACAAAACCTAAACCATCAAAGTCACTATTTAAGGCGCCGTCGCCGCCAGCTATGACTACTCCAACGGCTTCGCCATTAACCCTTAACGCGCGAGGCACAATTTGTAAAATGTCGCGCTCTAACCTGAGCATGGCTCTTTGTAATTTTTCTAATTTTTCGAAGCGTTCTGAAGATAAAGTGTCACTATTAATCACAGAGGTTAAAACCCCAGTGCTAGCAAGGCCAATCACGGTAAAAATTGCCATTGCCACCAAAATTTCAATTAGAGTAAAACCACGATTTTTGCGGGAGTGAAAAAACATTATTGGGTCTGCTTAGCAATAAAAGTATTGGCTGAGGTGACAGTTTCTGAAAAATTTTCATCTAGACCAACTGACACCACTACTTGCACCATATCTTGGTTGCTGGTTTTATTGACATTTTGTTGCCAAAACCACAAGCGTCCACCCATTTCTTGTTGACCTTTTAGGTTGTTTTTTATTGGCCAACTGGTATCTATATGAAGGGCGGTGAGCCTATTATTGGCGACCCAAGTGGCAAAGGTAATCTCTTCAATTTGTGCGACGCCGCGTAGGTGTTCGCTGGCAGATTTCATTATGGCTGTTGCAGTTAAGGCAAAAATTAACAAGGCCACCATAACTTCTAATAAGGTCATGCCAGCCATGGCATGTGGATTAGTTTTAGAGTTCATTCAATGGCCCTTCTAAGGTTAAAGGCACACTGTCTTGGCCACTTAACCTAAAGTAGCTAGGTAACTCATCGGTCACATCTCCAAGGTAACCCAAAGACAAAGTAAAAGGGGTGATTTCTCCGCTAGAGTAAATAAACACTTGCGGTGGCGGTAGCGGCTTTTGTTGTTGCTCTCCAATTTCAACTGAGTCATTTGACACAGACAGGCTCTCATCAAATAAGTCATTCGCAAACAAGTTGCTGTCGGTATCCCAGGGTAAGTCTGTGAGGTTTAATTCTAAATTAAATGTGTCGGGTAGTTGGTGTTCTGCGAACGCGGGGTCGATTTGTAATTTTTGCCACTCTTGTTGCTCATCAAGCCACATAAAATAATAACTGTTGTTATCCGTCTCTACCCTTAGCCCCAATTGTTGTTGATTTAATACGGCATAATCAGATGCCATATTAAATACCACTTGCAAACGTTGGCTTTGCTTTTTTAATAAGTCTTGTTGAGTTTCGCCCGAATAATTAAGTACTACCGCCCCTGCCGCTAATCCCATAATCAGCAACACCAGCATTACCTCTAGCAAGGTAAAGCCTCGCTGCTGTTTTTGCACGACAGGGCCCATAGGTATTTACTCGACTAACTGCGTAATTAGTTTAAGTAGTCGTTTAAATTCCAATTACCAATGTCATCTTCAGTACCAGGTTGGCCATCTGGACCATTCGAAAAAATATCAATTTGGCCTAGTTCCCCAGGGCTTAATAATTGGTATGGGTTATTCCAAGGGTCGTTGGGTAAACGGGTAATATAACCATTTTTACGGTAATTGCGTGGAATGGGCTCAATAGTAGGCTCCTTTACTAAGGCTTCTAGACCTTGCTCAGTAGTAGGAAACATATTATTGCTGAGCTTGTATTGAGTTAAGGCATTTTCAAGACTTTGAATATCAATAGCAGCGGTTTTAAGTTGAGCTTCTTCTTGGTTGCCCAAAATTTGTGGCGCAATCATTCCCGCCATAATGCCAATAATAAGCAATACCACCATTACTTCTATCAAAGTAAAACCACGAGTTTTGCCTGCAAAGTGTTGTTTTTTCATTAGATATTCACCATAGAGTTTAACGCCATAATAGGTTGTAAAATTGCCAAAACAATAAACAACACTATGGTCGCCATTGTTACTATCAATAAAGGTTCAAATACTTTGAGTGACACACTGACCAAAGATTCAAATTGTCGGTCTTGATTATCCGCTGCCCGCCCTAGCATTTGTTGTAATTCACCACTGCGCTCACCCGATGCAATCATATGCATCATCATGGGTGGAAACATTTTTGTTTGTTCTAAGGAGGCGCGCAAACTTGAGCCTTCTTTAACATGACCGGCTGCTTCTTTAACTGCATCCCGAATTTCTAGGTTTTCTAACACCTCACTGGCAATACGCATGCTTTCTAATAAAGGCACAGCACTAGAGGTTAAGATGCTCAAGGTTCGGGCAAATCTGGCGGTATTTAAGCCTTTAGATAACTTACCTAAAACCGGCAAGGTTAAGATAAACCTGTGATAGCGCTTTTTCATAGCCGGTTTTTGTAACATTCGATTGACCGCTAAACTGCTGACTATGAGCAAAATGGCAACAAACACCCCGTAGTCACGTAAAAATTCGCTTATATCGATTAAAACTTGGGTAATAGTAGGCAAGCTTTGCCCCATATTTTGAAACTGCCCAACTATTTTAGGTACTACTACTGTTAACAGTAAGATGATAATAGCAAAGGCAAAAAACAACATTATGCTGGGGTACACCATGGCCTGGGTAATTTGGCTTTTAGTTTGTTGGCGCTTTTCTGTGTAGTCGGCTAAGCGGTTTAATACTGTGTCTAAATGGCCAGATTTTTCACCCGCAGCTACCATAGCTCTAAATAAGTCGTCAAAGACATGGGGAAATTCTGCCATGGCGTCTGCTAGCGTATGGCCTTCAACTACTTTACTGCGCACCGCCATCATCATATTTTTTTGGCGTGGCTTTTCGCATTGTTCAGCTACAGCTAATAAGGCTTCTTCTATGGGTAATGCCGATTCTACTAAAGTTGACAATTGCCGTGTGAGCAAAGATAAATCGGCTGCCGAAATGGTATTTTTAAATAAACTAAAACTGCCTTGAGATTGGCGTTCTTTTTCGGCTACTTGTTCAACCTGCATGGGGATCAGTGATTTTTCACGCAATTGCTGACGCACTTGCCTAGGGTTGTCCCCTTCTAACACCCCGCTCTTAGTTCGACCACTTTTGTCCATGGCCTGATATGCATAAGCGGCCATTAGTCTTCCCTCGTCACCCGTAACACTTCTTCAAGTGAAGTTAAGCCTAATAATACTTTTTGACAGCCATCATCACGAATACTAGGGGTGCTTTGTCGAATGTGTTTTTCTATGGCTTGTTCGCCGTGCCCATTGTGGATCAGTTCGCGAATGCCTTCGTCTACTACTAGTAATTCGTGAATACCTGTTCTGCCTCGATAACCGGTTTGATTACAGGCCGCACAACCTTTGGGTGAATGCACTTGATGGTTATTTAAATCAGATACTGGAATGCCTAAAACTCTGCATTCTTGTTCGCTAGGGGTGTGTGGCACCTTGCAATCTGGACACAAGGTACGAACTAAACGTTGAGACAAAACCCCTAATAAACTAGAAGATAATAAAAAGGGCTCTATGCCCATGTCTTCTAAACGGGTGATGGCACCAGCGGCCGTATTAGTGTGTAAGGTAGACATCACTAAGTGCCCAGTTAAACTAGCTTGTACACTGATTTGTGCAGTTTCTAAATCTCGAATTTCGCCGACCATGACCACATCGGGATCTTGACGTAATATGGCACGTAAGCCCCGTGCAAAAGTCATGTCTACTTTAGGGTTAACCTGAGTTTGGCCAATACCTTGTAAATCAAATTCAATGGGATCTTCAACTGTCAGTATATTGCGATCTTTTGAATTTATTTCGCTTAATCCCGCATACAAAGTGGTGGACTTACCCGAGCCTGTTGGACCTGTGACCAATAATATGCCGTGTGGCTTATGCACCAGTTTGGAAAAATAATCGCGATTAGTTTGGGTCATGCCCAAGTCTTTTAAGTTGAGGCGCACGTTATTTTTATCTAATAAACGTAGTACCACGCGTTCGCCATGACTTGACGGCATAGTCGAAACCCTAACATCCACTGCACGACCCGCAATTCGCAAGGTAATACGACCATCTTGTGGCACGCGTTTTTCAGCAATATCCATTTTCGACATCACTTTGATACGGGATACCAACATAGCTGCCATCTTGCGATTTGGGCGTAAAATCTCGCGCAATACGCCGTCTACTCTAAAGCGCACTAAAAGTTGTGTTTCGAAGGTTTCAATATGAATATCTGAGGCACCCTCTTTAATGGCTTCGCCTAACATGGCGTTGATCAATTTAATGATAGGGGCGTCATCTTCGCTTTCGAGTAAGTCTTCAGTATCGGGTAACTCTTCGGCTAAGCTAAATAAATTGCTCTCGTTGCCAATGTCTTCCATTAACTGTTTAGCCGCTGAGGAATCACGTTGAAAGGCATGAGTTAAAATGGACTCAAATTGACCTAATTCAATTTCTTTTAAACGGAATTCAGCCCCTAAAAACCGCCTAACTTCGGCAAATACCTGAAATTCTGTGTCTTGGGTATGATACAAAATGGCTGGGGATTCGCCGGTATCCAGCAATACTTGATGGCGCTTTGCAAAACTAAAGGCCAGTTGTTTATGTTCTGGCTCGTCTATTGGCGCGTCTAAGTCGGTACCTGCTTCTAAAAGCGCCTGCTCTTCGGCCTCAGCTGCACTCATTGCGGTATTTTGTTGCGCGCTGTTATCCATAGCGGACATAACTAATTGCTATCCTTTTTGGCGTCTTTTTTGAGCATGTATTCGCTGTAAGAAGGTGGAAGCGCTAAGCTGTCGTCCCACTCTGGTAGTGCTGGGCCTTCGGTTAATGGCATAAGCGGAATACCTTGAGATTGACGTTTAAGCTGCTCGGCGCGAATGTACTGATATTTTTTCTGGCTTATTTCATTCATTTTCACCCCATCACGGACTATGGTTGGGCGAATAAATACCATTAAATTACGTTTGCGTTTGCTGGTAGAAGTAGACTTAAATAAGTGGCCTATAAACGGAATATCACCTAAAAGCGGCACTTTAGACACACTTTCTTGCACGTCTTCATCTATTAGGCCACCTAACACTATAGTGCCACCATCGTCCACTATGACTGATGTTTTGATTTCTCTTTTGTTAATTAATATATCCACTGAAGTGGCACCACTGACACTAGAGACTTCTTGTTCAATTAATAGTTGTACCGCATCACCTTCGTTAATTTGGGGGGTGACTTTTAATTTAATCCCTACTTCTTGACGTTCAACCGATTGGAAAGGATTTGCATTATTAGAGCCTGTAGTAGAGCCGGTAATTATGGGTACCTCTTGTCCTACAATAAAAAAGGCTTCTTCGTTATCCATAGTTGTTAGGTGAGGTGTAGCCAAAATATTAGAGTTAGTGTCGGTACTTACTGCTTGTAACACTGCTCCCCAGCCATCTTTCACGCCACCTAATAAAAAGCCATTTACCCCACCCAATAATGAGGCCAGGGTAGATAAATCACCCAATTGGGTTTTTTCTGTAGGCACTACTACTGTATCGCCATTTGAGGTAGTGGTAATAGAGTCAACTATGACTTTGTCTTGCGCTTGATCTACGCCAATGGCCAAACTTCCTATGCCTACTACCCCATTAGTAAATTGGGTGCCGCCGCCTTTTTCGTTAGCCCATTGCACTCCTAGGGTGGTGCCATCACCTTCAAATACTTCAACAATAATGGCTTCTACTTGGACTTGTGCCCGGCGTACATCGAGTTGACGGATAACCTCTTCTAACGAACGCATCATGTCGGGTTCAGCAGTGATGACTAAAGCATTCGAGTCTTCGTGGGCATCTATGCTGACTTCACGATTATTGGTTTGACGCCCTTTAGTGCCGCCTTTTTCTTCGGCTTGAATACTGGCACTCACACCTTGCAATACTTTGACTAGATCTTCTGACTTAGCATAATTTAAAAAGATCACTCGAGTGTTGCCGCTGGTTTCTAAGTCTTGATCCATGCGTTGAATTAAATTAACTAAACGTTGACGGGCTTTAATATCGCCACTGACAATAATGCTATTGGTTCTGTCGTCTGCCACCACTCTAGGGTCAGACTTGCCGCCAGTGTTGGCTTTACCTTGAGACTTATTGATACTCTCAATAATACGTACCATTTCGGTGGCAGAAGCAAACTTTAATTTTACAATCTCGACTTCTTCATCACCGGCTTTATCTACCCTTTGAATAATTTCCACTAAGCGATTTACTACTGATGCACGGCCAGTTAGCATCATGACGTTTGAAGCATCGTGACTGACAACATTGCCTCCACCTGCAGTATCGTTAAGTTGGCGTAATAGTGGTGCAAGTTCACGTACAGGCACGTTGTAAACCGGCATTACGCGGGTGATCATTTCGTCGCCATCAAAAGGGGTGCCATCAACTACAGGCAAGTTAGATTTCGAGGCATCTTTTGAACGAATGACTTTAATCACCCCAGTAGACATTTCTACTGCTGAATACCCATAGACTTGCAACACATTTAAGAAAAACTGGTAATACTGCTCTTCGGTTAATAAATCATAACTACGCACTGTTATTTTGCCGCGTACATTGGGATCAACTATCACGGTTTTCTTTAAGTTTTTACCTACTATGTTAATAAACTCACTGATTTCAGTGTTTTTAAAATTAGGCGAGTATTCTGTGGCAGAGACAAAACTAGACACCACAAATAAGGCGCTACTTACCATAAGTAGAAGTGGTTTAAGAATAAGGGGGCGATTGCTCGACATAAACATCATGCTTCTGGTTCCTCTTCCCCTTGGGGGAGCTCGAGATAAATAGTAATAAGTTGATTTTGACGTTCTACCGACATTTGTAGTGATTGCAATTCTTTTAGCAAATTCATGGCCTCTAAAGCCTGTTGAGTGTCGGTTAAATCTAAACCATTGATTTCGGTGATCACATCGCCAGCTTGTAGGCCGGCTGATTTAAATAAGGTTGGTTTTCTGCCTGGGCTAACTCTGTATCCAGTTAGTTCACCTTCGGGACGATGGGGGGCGACTGCAATATAGTCAACAAAACTTGAAGGTTGAACTTGTAACTCGCGCCCAGCTTCTAGGGCTTCATCGGTTAACACTAGGCGTTGTGGGCCTTCATTAATTTCTGGTTTTTTTGCGCTGTTACTGGGCCTAGCCAAGGCTTGACTGCTGGGCTTATTATAATCTACGCCGTCTAACATTAGGGTTTCGTTGGTTGGCCCATTTTTGATTATGACTCTATCAGCATATACTTCTTTTAAAGTCGCATTAGTGCCTTCAATTTTTTCGCCAATGCCATAGGTTTGTTGTTGATTGCGGTTTTCGATTATGGCGGCGCCAGATTCTTTGTCTGTGCTACTTACTACCCCAGTTAAGGTTAAATTTAGTCGGGTAACAGGTGCATCTATCACTGCCACTTCTTCTACTTTAGGTGGGGCGGCTAAATCACCAAATAGATTAAGACGCTTAATGTCAGCTAGGTTTAAATTTTGATCTGGGTTGTTAGCTTTGTTTAGAGATCCAGTTGTATGAGTAATAGTTGCAGAATCAGAAGAAGACGACACTGGCACTAAACGCCATGTTAAGTCGGCCGCGTAGGCAAGAAGATATATAGCCAGTAGTATCACCAACAAACGATTAATTTTGTGTTGGTTTTTCACTATTTGGAGCCATATCTGATTAGCGGTATGATTTACAACAGTCATTGTTTCTCAGTAGGGCGTTAAAACACTTAGCTTGCTATGATAACCAGTACTAACAAGAGCGACAACATTATTCCACAAATGTAACAAAATTAACTTTTTTATAAGAACCATAGATGCAAAAAAATCGCGAAAGCCAAGTTACAGTACGCTTAGACAAATGGCTCTGGGCAGCACGTTTTTATAAAACTCGAGCCTTAGCTAAAGAGGCTGTGCAGGCTGGTAAGGTACAGTATAATGGCCAACGCAGTAAGCCTGGCAAAATAGTAGAGCTAGGTGCACAAATTAAAATCCCTCAAGGCTACGATATTAAAGAGGTGGAAGTGCTGCAACTAAAGGAGCAACGCCAAGGTGCTCCCTTAGCTCAGTTAATGTACCAAGAAACTCAGGCCAGCCAAACACGCCGCGAAGGCAATGCTGAAGCGCGTAAGTTGAGCGCATTTTTTAGCCCTAAACCAGATAATCGACCAGATAAAAAGCAACGTCGACAAATTATTCAATTTAAACAACAGTAATATTTAAGGTAACCCTTATGGCATTTGACCAACTTCATCGCTACATTTTTGACCAAGGCAACGTTAGAGGAGAGATGGTTCGACTTGCTGATAGTTATCAAGCAATTTTAGATTCCTACGCCTATCCACAGGTGATCCAAAAGCTATTGGGTGAACTTATGGTTGCAACTAGCATGTTAACCGCTACTTTAAAGTTTGAAGGTGACATTGCCATTCAAATACAAGGAGAAGGCGCCCTTACTTACGCTGTGATCAATGGTACTCACAAACAACAGTTACGTGGGGTGGCGCGTTGGGATGAAAGTTTAGAGTCTTTGCCGAGTGAATTTAGCCAATTAGTTAAAAATGGGGTGTTAGTGATCACTATAACGCCTGAACAAGGAGAGCGTTATCAGGCAATGGTAGCCTTAGATAAGCCCACCTTGGCCGAATGTATCGAACAATATTTTGCGCAATCAGAGCAATTGGCCACTAAGGTCATATTGCGTACCCAATTAGACAGTCAACCGGCCAAAGCCTGTGGCATGTTTTTACAAATTTTACCCACCAGTAGCCAAGCCACAGATAAAGCCGATACCGATTTTGACCACTTAGTAGCCTTAACCGACACCATTAAAAGTGACGAATTATTTAATCTAGACGCTGAAGATATTTTGCATAGGTTATATCACCAAGAAAATGTTGAGTTGTTTACCCCAACCCCAGTGGTGTTTAAATGCAGCTGCAGTAAAGAGCGCAGTGCTTCAGCCCTAACGGGTTTAAGCCTAGAAGAGTTGCTAGATATTGTTGCCAAAGAAGGGGCAATAAAAATGAATTGTCAATATTGCCACACAGAATACAGCTTTGATGCCATAGACATTCAAAGCATTCATGCTGGTACCTTTAACCTTTCTGCAGGACAAAGTTAATCTTAATACCCTATAGATAACCTAAAACGGCTTAGTTCAGTGTTGATCAATACTAAGCCTAAGGTGAATTAGGGCTTTGAGGTGGAAGTTGTTGTAAAATTTGTGCCGGTTCTATAAAGCCGTATTGGCGTTTTAGTTGATTAATAAGGTGTTGTTCAGTGTGGATGAATTGGTTAATTTCATCTATTAGGGCTCTTTGCGTTATGGTTGAAAGTTTAAATTCCACTTGTGAGTGGGGTAGGCTGGGATCAAAACTAAAGTCACTAAACTCAGGGTGTTGCTTAACTAGATTACGTCCAACAAAATAATCTATTTCCGCTCCATCTACTCTATGTAGCGCTAATAATTGCAAAGCTGCTAAAGGTTTGATAACTGAAAACAGACTAACTTGCTCTGCAGCAATAATCTCATTCCAGCCTACTTGAGGAGTATAGCCTAGTGGAATACTTAGTCTTTTTACCTGCTTTACGCCTTGTCCTAACTTAGCTTTATCTACCCATGCACCACCCAAAGTTGTCACTATAGTATGGCTATAATATTTACCTTGGGCGTAGGTTTGTTTGTTGTTGAACAAAGGGTTATCTGGATAAACTAGGTCGAGCGAGCCTTTTTCTAGCTCTTTTTGTAAGCGCAATACAGGCATTTGATAATAATCAAATTGATGGCCACTGACTTCACTAAACTTTTCTAATACCGCCCAAATAAAGCCTTTGTCTGTTTCAGAATCAAAATGATAATGCGGGTAATACTGAAAGTTTTGGGTGGCAACCACAAAGGTTTTAGCAGGCAGGCAAATAGACCATAAAGATGCAAATACTAATGTCAGCAGCAATTTACGCATTCGCCTTCCTTTGTGAATCAATCTGCAAAAAAGCATTATTCTTTATATAACTTACTCAATAAAAAGATCGGTTTATCCTGCCTGATTTTTATCCAATTTTCTAAGTATTTAGCCAATTAACTTTAAGGAGTGAGTTAAACCTAAATTTGTACACAGCTAAAACCCATGACAACTGTAGCCTTCAAGCCGTTTAGGTTTTTTATGCATAAATAAAAAATGCTCAAATCCCACAGAAAAAGCAAAAGGATTGGCGTTATAGTCGGCATAATATTGATCTCTGCCCAATTTAGCTTCATTGACTCCAGCAGCAAAGCTACTTAAAAAGTCATCATGATTGTTCATTATTACACTAGTGTGAGTATCAGTGTGTTCAATTAATTCAAAGGCCCCTTGCTCAATAAATTTATCTAAAAGGCTGGGATTAAAATACCCACTATATTGCTCAGTTTCTGGCTGATACTCCACTAAAGCATCTGGGTTTTGCGCGTAGGCTTCCATTAAAGAAACAAATAATTCTCGGGTTTTTTTAGCAATCATTGGTTTTACCTAGGAGGTTGCAAAGGCCAAGTGACCTTGATTCTGGGCTTGGTTTTTTCAGTGGCTACACCATTAAGAAACAGCTCAACAGCTTGAGTAACATTTTGCTGGATTTGTTGTTCGGTGGCAATAAAACCGGGATCTAGCATGGCATGCATATGCAGATGGCCTTTCACCATACCCAATAATAAGTGACAGGCGAGTTGCGGATCTTGAATTTGTATTAGTTGTTTAGCCTGCAATTGTTGCAAATAATCTGTTAGCCCTTGTGGACCTTCAATCAAGACATGTTGCGACATCATCTGACCAATTTCAGGAATGTCTGAAGTGGTGCGTATTAATAACCTAAACAAGGTGAGCATATCTGGCTCTAAAAGTTTATGTAAAAAAGACTGACAAACTTTGACTAAATTTTCATGTACAGAATGTCCCTCATCAATATTGGATAAGAGTAGATTAACTTGGTTAACTTTTTGCTGCAGTACCGCTTTAAATAAGGCTTCTTTATTGCCAAATTCTGCATAGACAGTGCGCCTAGAGCCGCCAGATTGTTCGATTAACATCTGCAAGGAGGTGCCTTGATAGCCATGTTCTAAAAACAATTTTTCGGCACAAGCTAATAGCTTTTTGGCGCGGTCGCTGAGTATATTGGGTTGATGCATAGGCCTAACTAATTTAAGCAAAGAGCCTATACTATAAATCCTTTTTGACTTTGGTACTAGTTAGTACCAAAATGCCATGAGTGATTGGTACCATTTAGTACCAAGAGTTAGCTTGCCTTGGTACTAGCTAGTACCCTAAGTGTGAATTGGAGAACTGCATGCGTATTTGGTTTTTATTGCTGGCGATTATGCTCAGTGCTTGTAGCGAAAAAAACATTGATGACCAGCCGGTGATCCGTCCTATAGCTTGGACTAAAGTTGCCCAACAAGACTTCACTCAGGTAAGACGTTTAGCAGGCGTAGTTGAGCCAGTTGAAACCGCTAATTTAAGTTTTTTAGCTAGTGGTAAGGTAAAACAAGTTAAGGTTAAATTAGGGCAAAATGTGGTGGCTGGTGAAGAATTAGCTAGCTTAGATCAACGAAGCTTTAGGCTAAATTACCAAAGTGCAGAAGCGCAGTTAGAACAGGCAGAAGCCGCCTTTATTGAAGCCAAAAACGAGTTTAACCGTTATGCCGAACTGGTGGAAAAAGGGGTGGTATCGCGCTCTGGTTTTGACAATGCTAAAGCAACCTTTGATGCAGCCCGTAGTGCCAGAAATGTTGCAAAAACTCGACTAGATATTGCTCGTAAAGATTTACAAGATAGCCGCTTATTAGCTCCTTATGCTGGGGTCATAACCCAACGTAATGTTGAACCTTCACAGCAAGTGTCTGTTGGCCAAGCCGTATTTGAAATAGAGGGTAAAGACGGACTCGAAGTACAAGTCACAGTACCAGAAACTATTATTCAAGAGCTAAATACCGGTATGCGTTTACCTGTTCACTTTCCGGCATTGCCTAAAGTAACACTGACAGGAGTGATTACCGAAGTGGGGGCCCGCGCCGCTTCAGCCAATGCGTTTCCGGTTAGTTTAGTGTTGCAGGATTTGCCCAAAGGCTTACGTGCAGGCATGACAGCAGAAGTAGATGTGACTTATTCGGGGGTGGGGCGCACTGGATTTAAAGGCCCAAGTATTCAAATTCCGGTTTCGTCAATTCTGGCAGGACCTGACCAACAAAGTTTTGTGTTTGTGTATGATCCACAACACCAAAGTGTACATAAGCGTCAAGTTGTGACCGAAAACGTGCTAGACAACGCCATTTATATTTCTAGTGGCTTAGCGCCAGGAGAAATTATTGCCATAGCCGGTGTAAGCTTTTTACGCGAGGGGCAAAAAGTACGCTTATTAGAGCAACAAAACCAAGTGTTTAATTAAGGGGTTAACATGAACTTAACCCAAGTTGCTTTTACTTACCGCCGAGCATTACTTTTAGCATTAGGGATTTTATTGCTAAATGGTTTATTTGCTTATTTTACTTTGCCAACCAAAGAAGATCCCACTATTACCATTCGGGAGGCAACAGTTACAACTCTGTATCCAGGAATGTCACCAGAGCGGGTTGAGTTGCTAATCACTAAAACTTTAGAAGAGCAAATTCGCCAGTTACCAGAAGTAGAAAAGTTACGCTCTACGTCGTCCACAGGCATGTCGGTAATCCATGTTGAAATTTACGATCGGTATTTTAATTTAGATGATATTTGGCAGTCGTTGCGCAATAAAGTGCAACAAGCTCAAGCCTTATTACCCGAAGGAACCCACAGCTCTCAGGTAAATGATGAAATTGGTGATGTGTCTGTCATCACTTTAGCCTTAACCGCTGAGGGTTTTAGTCATGGGCAAATGTTTGATATGGCTAAACATATTCGCGATAACCTGTATGGCATAGCCGGCACCAAAAAAATTGAGCTTCACGGGGTGCAAGACGAACGAATTTATATTGAGGCCTCAAATGCGCGATTAGCTCAATTGGGCGTATCACCTAATAGTTTAATTAGCGATTTACAAAATCAAAATATCATTAGTTCAGGGGGGCAAATTGATACAGGCAAAAAGTCTTTTATCATTGAACCTACAGGGAATTTTGGATCTTTAGAAGAGTTAGCCAATACCTATATTCGATTAGCAGGACGCGACGACTATGTAGCGCTGAAAGACATAGTGAGTATTAATCGTGGATATGTTGATCCTCCAGATAAACCCGCTTATTTTAATGGTCAGCTAGCCATTATGTTTGCCATTTCAATGTTACCCGAATACAACTTATTGGAATATGCCCCGCGCATTATGTCAAAAGTTGAGGAAATTCACCGCACTTTACCCATAGGTTACCAACTAGATGTTGCCACTTATCAGGCTGATCAAGTCAAACAAACCGTACATGGAGTGTCGCTAAATGTATTACAAACCTTAGCCATAGTGTTAGTGGTAGTGATGTTGTTTTTAGGTGTGCGCACTGGGCTAGTGGTTGGCACTATAGTGCCATTTGTGATGTTGGCTACACTGGCCATTATGCAGTTTAGTGGCATTGACATGCAGCGCATGAGCTTGGCGACTCTAATCATAGCCTTGGGCTTATTGGTAGATAATGGAATAGTGATAGCCGAAGATTTTAAAAGTCGGCTAGAGAGCGGTTTGGCTAGAAAACAAGCTATGCTGCAAGGCTCTAAAGAGTTAGCTATTCCATTGCTCAGCTCATCGGCCACCACTATTTTGTTTTTCTTGCCTTTGATGTTAGCCGAACATGTGTCGGGAGAATACACACGTTCCATTTCTTTGGTTATTTTAATCACCTTACTGACAAGTTGGGTGCTGGCCCTTTGTGTGACCCCGATTTTTTGTTATTACTTTATTAAACTGCCAAAAGGTACTCATCAGACCGCGCGTTCACATAAAAGACTCTATCTGAGTTACGAGCATTTGTTACATAAACTGTTAGCTCACAAAGCTTGGTTTGCAGTGGGTATTTTTGTCAGCTTTGCTTTGGCTATTTTTGGCCTAAGTATGTCTGCTAAACAGTTTTTTCCAGATTCAGATCGCGATCAAATTTTAGTCTATGTTGATTTACCCAATGGCACCTCATCCCGCGAAACCAATAGGCAAATGCAAGACATAATGCAATGGTTTAACCAACAACAAGGATTTGACTATATTACTAGTCATTCTGCCTATGTTGGTTATGGTGGGCCGCGCTTTGTGTTGTCGCTTACCCCAATTGATCCGGCTGAAAATAAAGGCTTTTTGGTGCTAAATATACAGCCTAAGCAAGACATAGAAGCTTTAACCCATAGTATTGGCCAACAAATGCACGAAGCCTTTCCGAATGTGTCGGCTAGGGTCACTAAAATGTTTTTGGGTCCATCAGACTCCAACACTATAAAAATTCAGGTTAAAGGGCCAGATAAACACATTATTTATGCCAAAGCAGAGCAAATCATGGCCATGCTGCACACCATAGCGAACACCCAAGATATTCGCAGTGACTGGGAAAATCGTATTACTAAAGTAGTGGTAAAGGTTGACCAACAAAGAGCCAGACGAGTGGGAGTAACCTCTGCCGACATTGCCAATTCCTTACAAAGTTATTTTGTTGGTGCTGGGGTAACTGAATACAGAGAAGCTGACGACATTATTCCTGTGGTGTTTAGAGCCAATGCCACTGAGCGCTCAAATTTAGACCGATTGCGCTCTTTAAATGTGTATTCTCAAGCCAGTGGGAAAACCGTACCACTTTTTCAAGTGGCAGACTTTGAGCCGGTGAACCAATATTCTAAAATTCAACGGGAAAATATGTTTCGCACAGTGAGTGTAGAAGCGCGCAATACCCGCATGGCAGCAGAAGACCTTAAGTTGTTAGTTGATGATAAATTGCAATTGTTAGCAGCAGATTTACCGGTAAATCACAGCATTGAATACGATGGGGTGATAGTTGAATCGGCCACTGCGCAAAAAGCTTTGGCTGCCAGTATGCCTTTGGTATTAGGGCTTATATTTATTTTACTGGTGGCGCAATTTAACTCCTTTAAACGCGCATTTATAGTGGTTTGCACTATGCCTTTGTCGCTTATAGGTGCGGTGGCTGGGTTGCTAATTATGCAAGCACCCTTTGGTTTTATGGTGACTTTAGGGCTTTACAGTTTAGCGGGCATTATTATTAATAACGCCATAGTGCTGATAGATCGCATTGATATTGAGCGTGCTGCGGGAGAGACTGATTACCAAGCCATAATCAACGCCAGTAAATCACGTTTACGACCTATAATGATGACAACTATCACAACGGTAATGGGATTGTTGCCATTAATTATAAGCCAAGACCCTTTGTTTTACGGCATGGCAAATGTGATAGCTTTTGGTTTGGCTGTGGGCACCATTTTAACTTTAGGGGCAGTGCCAATTATGTATGCCGCGTTATTTAAAGTTAAAGCTAACTAAAGTGGTTTAAGCAAAATCATTCTGTTTGATGAGTTAAAACTATGCTGGCAACTAGCCCACCATCTGGGTGATTGTCTAAACTCACTTTGCCTGAATGCATATCTACAATACGTTTAATTATGGCTAAACCTAAACCGGAGCCAAGACTACCTCTGGCTTTGTCGCCTTGAGTAAAAGGCTCAAATAGTTCCTGTATTTGCTCAGCTGGAATGCCCTTGCCAAAATCCCTAACCGAAAAATACAACTGTTGTTCTTTTTTACGGAAGTGGGAATGAATTTCTATAGAATTGCTGCCATAGCGAAAGGCATTTTCGATTAAATTATCTATCACGCGTTTTAATGCCACCCGTCGTATAAGGGTGTTAGGTAAGGGCTGTAAATTTAATTTAATGTGGTGGTTTTCTTCGATGTTTCTGGCTTGCGCGGCTTCTTCTAATAGGTCGTTGATATTGCCAAGAATTAAAGACTCTTGTTGGTCTTGGCGCACATAATCAATGAATTGGTCGATAATATCGTTCATATCTTCAATATCATGCACTATGCCATCTTTTATCCAATCTTGATCATCAGGCAGCATTTCGGATGCTAATCGAATGCGGGTTAAAGGCGTTCGCAAGTCATGAGAAATACCCGCGGTTAATAAAGCCCGATCATCTTCTAACTGTTTAATACCCTTTGCCATTCGATTAAATGCGCGGGTTACCGCAATGATTTCGGTTGATCCCACTTCTTTTAATGGTTCGGGGACTTGGCCTTTACCTACTTTTATGGCCGCTTCTTGCAAAGCTTTAAGCGGACGGTTTAAGCGAGTCACAAAGACTAAACTTCCACCCACGCTTAACACCCCTATCATTAATAAATACACAAGGTGTGGCGAGCCTTCGCCTTGGCCTAAGCCTACCATAGGAATGGTGATCCAAATAGATGGGTCTTGTGGAGGATTGATCCAATATAAATAAGGTTCGCCGTGGGTAATGCGCACTTGCGCTTCACCGCCCAACATATCAGACATTTGCCGTGACCAAGATTGATAAGGGGTAGCTAACTCTAAGCCATTGTCTATTGCTTGAGCTTGGGTAAAGACCTGCATACCAGCGGCTTGATAAAGCTTAGGGTCAAGCTTAGCAGGTTGATCTTGCTGTTCTTGAACAAAAACCAATTTAATTTGTGAGGCCAACAAATGATTAATTTGTTGCACATTAGGGCTAACAAAATAAAAAGTGACAGATACTAAAGACACAATTTGATTGATCAGTAGCAATAAACCAATCAATAAAACCGTTTGTCCAAATGCACTTTTGGGTAGCAAGCTCACTTAGGCCCTACAAGCAAGATCATTAACATTGTTAGGCTTTTTCACCATCTGGCACAAAAACGTAACCTAATCCCCACACGGTTTGAATATATCTAGGACTAGTTGGGTCTTCTTCTAACATACGACGTAATCGAGACACCTGTACATCTATGCTGCGTTCTAAGGCACTGTAATCTCGCCCGCGCGCTAAATTCATAAGTTTGTCGCGCGATAAAGGTTCTCTTGGGTGAGTAACTAAAGATTTAAGAACCGCAAATTCACCACTGGTTAAGGTCATGGCTTGTCCATCAGCACTCATTTCTCTAGTTCCTAGATTAAGTGAGTACTTACCAAACTGAATAATTTGCTCGGCTTGAGAAGGTGCGCCAGGTGCTTCATTGGTTTTGCGTCTAAGCACAGCTTTAATACGAGCGAGTAATTCTCTGGGGTTAAAAGGTTTAGGCAAATAATCGTCGGCACCCATTTCTAAGCCAATGATGCGGTCAACTTCATCGCCCTTTGCGGTTAACATAACAATAGGAATTTGGTTGTCTTTTTGACGTAAACGCCGACAAATTGATAAGCCATCTTCACCTGGTAGCATTAAATCTAATACGATAAGGTGAAAATTTTCGCGCTCTAACAACCTATCCATTTGTTCAGAATTGGCGGCTGCACGCACTTGAAAACCTTGCTCAACTAAATAACGTTCTAATAAACTGCGCAGGCGCATATCGTCATCTACTACTAAAATTTTAGTTGTTTCTTGTCCCATAACCCCATCCAAAAGGTAAATTCTTATGCTTTACACTATATGGTAAAGCCTAAACATTCAAAAGCTAGAGTTGATGCAAGCGAGATTTGGATTGTTACAAAGTTTGTCTTAGCGACACCAAGACACTTAGCTTTTGCGGGTTTAAAAGAATTTTTTACCGGTTAAGGCGATATAACTAGCGAATATGCCTACTAAGGCATATACCACTTCAAAAAAGCTGATAGATTCAGTATTTTGGTTGATTAACATAAAGACTAAAGTCGCGGCCAACATTAAAGATGGGATGGCGATAATGCCAATCGCTAGGCGAATAGGAAAAGATAGTTTTTGTTCAGTTTGCATATAAAAGATCTGTCATTCGTCTAGGGTTACTTTTCACTCACCCAATCCAATTGAAAGCCTGCACGGCGCTTTTTATCCAGCAGCTCTTCTAATAAAGGCATTAAGATTAACTCCATGGCTAAGCCCATTTTTCCACCAGGCACCACTATAGTGTTGATGCGCGACATAAAAGACCCATCAATCATTTGTAACAAGTAGGGGTAATCCACATTCTTCATTTCACGGCGAAACCTAACCACTACATAACTTTCGTCTTGGCTTGGGATCTCTCGGGCACTAAAGGGGTTTGAAGTATCTACAGTAGGAACACGCTGAAAGTTAACATGAGTTCGCGAAAACTGCGGGGTGATGTATTTAAAATAATCATCTAGGCTACGAACTATGCTGCTCATGACTGCTTCTCGCGAATGGCCGCGGTCGGTAGTATCGCGCACAATTTTTTGGATCCACTCTAAATTAACTATAGGCACCATGCCTACCAGCAGATCGACATGTTTGGCTACGTCTACTTCATCGTTTTTTACGCCGCCATGTAAGCCTTCATAAAACAACACATCGGTATTTTCGGGCAAATCTTGCCAAGGGGTAAAAGTACCAGGCATTTGGTTAAATGGTACAGCTTCATCAAAAGTATGTAGGTATTGCCTGTGTTTGCCTATGCCTGTTTGACCGTATTCGGTAAACAAGGACTCTAACATTTCAAAATCGTTAGCTTTAGGCCCAAAGTAGCTTATATGCCTACCTTGCTCTTGGGCTTTACGAATTTCTACTTCCATTTCTGGGCGAGTGAAGCGATGAAAACTATCACCTGCCACCACAGCAGCATTCACTGATAGGTTTCTAAATATATGCCTGATAGCATTAGTGGTCATAGTGGTGCCCGCACCAGATGAACCTGTAATGGCAATTATGGGATGTTTTACTGACATTCAACTTACTTTGTCGCGAAGTGAAAGACATTTATAAGCAAGCTTGCTACTGGGGTCAAGGGCTAGTTGAACTGAATATCATTTTTGTCAGGATAAAGCCTATGAATCTGTTGTGTTTTAAAGCAATCTGGATGATACAAATCATCACGAAATAAAATTCGCCATATGAGGGTCTAGTCGGGTTCAATAAGCTACTGCTGACCTTTAACACTAGGAAATACATAATGAATATAAAACGAGGGATAGTATTAGCTCTGATTGCGCTAATAGTGACTATTTTTTTAGTTTTTGATTTGGGGCAATACCTCACCCTCGATAGTTTAAAGCAGCATCAAGATAAATTTAGCCATTTTATCGCCACCAACTGGTTGCAGGCTTTTATTATTTATTTTGTTATTTATGTGACGGCCACCGCTTTAAGTTTACCCGGTGCGATTATTTTGACCTTAGGGGCTGGAGCATTGTTTGGTTTGGGCTGGGGTTTAGTGCTGGCGTCATTTGCATCAACCATGGGTGCCACTTTGGCATTTTTAGTGTCTAGGTTTTTATTAAGAGATTGGGTGAGTGCAACCTTTTCTAAGCGTATTCAAGCCATTAATGCTGGCATAGAGCGAGATGGTGCCTTTTATTTGTTGAGTTTGCGGCTGGTGCCTGTGTTCCCATTTTTTGTAATCAACTTAGTAATGGGTGTGACTAGTATTAAAACTGTTACTTACTACTGGGTTAGCCAAGTAGGCATGCTGTTAGGTACAGCTGTGTATGTAAATGCAGGAACCCAATTAGCAGAAATCAATGCGGTGGCTGATATTGTTTCTGGCCAATTGATTTTGTCTTTTGTGCTATTGGGGTTATTTCCTATTTTGGCCAAGTTCATACTAAATAGAATCAAACAAAAGCGCGTGTATAAAGGTTGGCAAAAACCTAAGTCCTTTGATCGTAATCTGGTGGTGATTGGCGCGGGTGCAGCAGGGCTAGTAACGGCATATATTGCAGCTGCGGTTAAAGCCTCAGTGACTTTAGTAGAAAAACACAAAATGGGCGGTGATTGTTTAAATACTGGTTGTGTCCCTTCTAAAAGCCTTTTACATGCGGCTAAATTAGCGCAAGTGCATAAAGTTTCGGCACGCTCAGGGGTGACCTATGAAACGCCAAAAGTAGACTTTAAAGCAGTAATGAACAAAGTGCATAGTGTGATTAAAGCGATTGAACCACACGACTCCATAGAGCGTTATGAGTCTTTGGGGGTTAAGGTTGTCACTGGCAGCGCTAAAATAGTGTCGCCTTGGCAAGTGGATATTCAAACCCAAGACGGCATACAGTCGTTAACCACAAAAAACATTGTGATAGCCACAGGCGCGCGTGCTTTTGTGCCCGCTATTCCAGGTTTAGACCAAATTGATTATTTAACTGCAGAAAATTTATGGCAGTTAACCGCTTTACCTGAACGACTTGTGGTTTTGGGTGGAGGGCCAATAGGCTGTGAATTAGCCCAAGCTTTTGCACGCTTAGGCAGTAGCGTGACCCAAGTAGAAATGCAGTCACAACTTTTAGCCAAAGAAGATCCTGATGCGGCAGCGGCGCTACAGCAACAATTGTTGCAAGATGGCATAGATGTAAGATTAGATAGTAAGGTTGTGGCTATAGAATCAAGTCCTGATGGTCAGGCAATAGTGATTGAAAAAGACGGCCAACCACAAAAACTAGCCTTTGATAAAATTTTAGTGGCAGTGGGTCGCCAAGCCAATTTAGACGGTTTTGGATTACAAGAACTAGGTATAGAAACCGATAAAACAGTTGTCACCAATGACTTTTTACAAACTAAATATCCTAATATCTTAGCCGCCGGTGATGTGGCTGGCCCTTATCAGTTTACCCATACTGCTAGCCATCAAGCATGGTATGCAGCAGTGAATGCCTTGTTTAGACCCTTCAAAACCTTTAAAGCCGACTATAGCGTGATCCCTTGGGCGACCTTTACCGATCCAGAAATTGCCACAGTAGGTTTAAATGAAACAGCTGCGCAGGCCCAAGCTGTGCCATATGAGATTACCCGCTACGACATTGGTGGTTTAGACCGCGCGTTGACAGACGATCATGCCAAGGGATTTGTTAAAGTTTTAACTGTACCAGGTAAAGACAAAATTTTAGGTGCCACCATAGTTGGTGCCCAAGCAAGTGAATTATTGGCTGAATTTGTGTTAGCGATGAAACATGGCTTAGGCATGAATAAACTATTGGGCACTATACACATCTATCCTACTATGGCCGAGGCCAGCAAAAATGTTGCGGGCAATTGGAAGAAAAACCATGCGCCAGCCGCGCTTTTGGTTTGGGTAGAGCGTTTTCATAAATGGCGAAGGGGCTAAGGTTGCAAACTAATAAAGGCAAAAAATTAAGTTATAGGCTGCTAATAGCTGTGTGTGCCTTAAGTGTGTTCAGTGCCACTGTTATTCAGGCCTCCCCAAGCCCTGAGGCAGCGCTAAGTGAGCAAAGCCAAGCATGGCAACAAACCCTTAAAAATGCCCAAGGCAAATCGGTGTTCTTTTATGCTTGGGGAGGATCCAAACCAGTTAACGACTATATTCGATGGGCTGCCAAAGAAGTCGCTAAGCAATATAGAATTAAACTAGTACATGTGAAAGTCACAGATCCTGCTGAGGCAGTTGCCAGACTTGAAGCAGAAAACGGTAGAACCAGCGCTATAGACCTAACTTGGATAAACGGCGAAAATTTTGCTTTTTTAAAACGCCAAAACAGGCTATTGGGCGATTTATGGACCAGCATACCTAATGCGGCCAATTTAGCCCTTGATTCCTTACCCATTAGCATAGACTTTGGTGAGCCCATGGATGGTTATGAAGTGCCTTGGGGAATTGGTCAGTTTAATTTAATTGCCGAACAGTCAGTCTTTGTCCAGAATCAAGTGTCGCCAGCCTTGCTGTTAAGCTTGGCAAAACAGCAGCCACAAAAATTAACTTACCCAAGGCCGCCTGAGTTTCATGGCACGACCTTTTTAAAACAATTATTAATAGGCTTAAGCCAGTCAGACCCCAGGCTTTATGTAAAAGCCTCAGAAGAAAGTAAACACTCACTTATAAATTTGTTATTTAATTATTTGGATCAACTGCATCCTTATTTATGGCAACAAGGACGAGCGTTTCCTAGTTCGGCGGCCGAACAAATGTTGATGTATCAACAGCAAAACCTAGTTATGGCTGTTAGTTTTAACCCCAATCAATGGGCTAAAGAACAAGCCAATAAACAAATCTCTGCCAGCAGTGTTAGACGTTACTTTGCCGAAGGCGCCATCACCAATAGTCATAATCTAGCTATTCCTAAATTTGCTGCCAATGCTGATGCGGCTAAAGTGGTGATCCACTTTTTGTTAAGCGAACAAGCGCAAATTCAAAAATTTAATGGTAGTTGGGGCGATCCTGCAGTAATCAAAGCCTTGCAAAATACCAAACAAACTATGCCTACTCACCCAGAGTTACACAGTTCTTGGCATGTACTAATAGAGGATGCATGGCAGCAAAGATACGGTGGTTAATATTTTGTAGCTTAGGCTTGCTGGTTGCTTTTTTTAGCCTTTTGCCGCTAGTGGGAGTGTTAGCGGGTTTGTGGCCTAGCGTGTCCATTAGTTGGGCTGATATTCAGACCTTTTACGCTTATCAAGGCTTAGTGCAGTCGGCTGTTACCTCTTTGGGGGTGGCAATATTCAGTAGTTTGTTGGCTTTTTATTTAGCTTTTTTGGTGTTTAGCCAACTTTATCAACTCAAGGGTTTAGCTAACTTTGAAAAGCACTTAATTCCACTGCTTTCGTTGCCACATATCGCAATTGCAGTGGGGCTGGTTTTTATATTTAGTGACGGCGGGGTGTTTTTTAGCCAACTTGGTTTACCTAGAAAAAGCCTAGTAACTTTGATTTTTGCGATAGTGATAAAAGAAGTGCCATTCTTTTTGCTTATTTTAGGCGCCATAAGTCGACAATTACCCATTCAAGCATGGTTGCTGCAAGGTAGAGCTTTGGGGTATCAGTCAGTACCCGCTTGGTGGCTGTTGGTTTTTCCCAAAATGTTGCACCAAGGTCGCTTAGCCTTAATTGCCGCGACAGCTTATACCTTGTCTGTAGTCGATTTAAGTATGTTAGTTGGGCCAAATGTACCAGAGTTATTTGCGGTATCTGTGTACCGTTGGCAGAGTAGTTTTGCAGCAGGCGATCAAACCCTGGCTTTTTTAGCCAATGTTTTGTTAATACTATTATTAGCTGTGGCCGTTGGTATTTTATATGTCCATGAAAAGTTGCTTTGTAATGGCCTAAAATTATGCGCTATTAAGGGGCGTATTTTGTCTATGGCTATTTGGCATAGGGCAGCAACATTTTGGCTTCCTATTACCGCTTTATTAAGCGTGTTAATCATTTTAGTGTTTGGCCTGTGGTCTTTGGGCTATGGCACAGTAACAGCTTGGTCAACACTGTCTTTTAGCCTTTGGCAGCAAGAGTGGTGGTTTGCTTCTCAAGCACTTTTAGATGCTTTATATATTGCCTTGTCTAGCGGACTCATTGGCTTACTTTTGGCTTGGTCTGCGCTAGAAATACAAAAGTATCTAAACCACTATTTACCCGATTATTTTTGGTTATTGGCGATTATCTTGCCGCAACTCAGTATGGTGATGGGATGGCAAGTATTACACTTAAATTTGCAAGGTCAGTATCATATGGGCTGGGTAGTGTGTGCCCATGTGCCTTTTACTTTTGCCTATGCGTATTTAGTATTAAAAGGTCCGTTTTTAAGCATTAACCCAGGTTATGAATGGGTGGCAGCGAGTTTTGGCTACAACAAATGGCAAACCTGCTTGCATGTTAGGTTAAGCTTATTATTGCCAGCCTTAACTCGAGCCTTTGCCATTGTTTTTTCTGTGAGTATTGCGCAGTATATTCCCACCTTATTAATAGGGGCTGGGCGCGTCTCAACCATTACCACTGAATCTGTTGCAATAGCCACAGGTAGTCAACAAGATCTCATCGCTATCTATATGTTAATGCAGGCCAGTTTACCGTTTTTAGTGTTTTTTATAGCCACCCTTTTTGCATGGAAGTTACGCGCTAGTGATGGAGAAGCCAATGTTAGAAATTAATCAATGTGTCATTGAAGCTGCTAGCTGGCAAATTGAGTTGCCTAATATTCAGGTGAAGCCCGATGAGCTATTAGTGATTACCGGCCCAAGTGGCATCGGAAAATCTACTTTTTTACATTGGTTATTAGGTAACCCCGCTACACATGTTGAGGTCAGCGGACAAATATTGCTAGATCAACAAGCGGTAATGAACTTGCCTATTGAACAGCGCAAATTTGGCTTATTGATGCAAGATGTGTATCTATTTCCCCATTTAAGTGTGTTAGATAATATTTGTTTTGCCCTGCCAAAAAAATCAGATTTGCGCAGTAAAACCCAGCGACAAGCTGCAGCTATGTTGTTACTTGAGCAAATATCTTTAGGCCATTTGGCCAAGCGCTTTCCTGCTAACTTAAGCGGCGGTGAACGTTCCAGGGTGGGGTTAATCCGCGCTCTAGCCAACCAGCCTAAAGTCATGTTGTTAGATGAGCCTTTTGCGGCTTTAGATCCCCTAACTCGTGCGCATTTGGGAGAATGGGCGTTTTCACATTTAGCAGAGCAACATATACCTAGTGTAATGGTGTCTCATGATGTTGATCACTTACCCAACTCTGCCACTAACTTGTGTTTAGCCGATTATTATCAAGCTACAAATAAAAAAGGAGAGCGCCTTGATTGATCCGATACTTAATTCGCTACTCAGGCAGCCTTTAAGGTTAATTGCTAAACCTTTTGTTAAAGCCGGCATCAGTGCAGATCAGATTACCTTAGGTGGCTTTGTACTAGGTATGCTAGCAGTACCTGCCATAATCACAGAGCATTATTTATGGGCTTTAATTTGTATTTTAGTTAACCGTTTTTGTGATGGATTAGATGGAGCGATTGCGCGCTTAACCACTAGTTCAGACGCTGGTGGGTTTTTAGATATCTGTTTAGATTTTATTTTTTATTCGGCCATAGTTTTAGCTTTTATTTTTGTTGATCTTAATCAAAATGCTTTGGCTGGCAGCTTTTTAATGTTGTCTTTTACCGCTACTGGCACCTGCTTTTTGGCCTTTGCCAGCTTAGCCAATAAATATAATATTGAAAATCCTAAGTACCCGAATAAAAGTTTGCATTATATGGGCGGCTTAGCAGAAGGCTTTGAAACTATAGTAGTGTTGTGTTTGTTTTGTTTATGGCCGTCGCACTTTGTGAGCATCGCAATAGTCTACGGCCTAGTATGTTGGGTGACTGCCATAGTGCGCATAATGAGCGGTTATCGAACCCTTAAACAGTTGAGCTGAATTGCAACTCATCTAACTTAAGGGTTATTTTTTATAATAGCCCACAAATAAGTCTGCCCATGTTTGGCCATTGTCTTTAGAGGATTGCCATCTTTGTTTTACTTTATCGTAAGGCAAAGGGGTGTAAGATATTTTATGTAGGGTAGTAGAGCCATCTTTGGCTAAGCGCTGTCCTTGAAGGACCATCACATTACCTTCTAATTGACCATCTAGGTATAACACGCCCCCTTTGTTATCTATCCAGGTTTGGTGCCACTGCTTAAGTTGACTATCATAAAAATTATAACTTTTACCGCTAAAATCTCCGTTGGCGGCTTGCCAATTTTCAGACACTACACAACCGTCGAGTATAGAAACAACCTTGTTGGTGCCGAGCAATTGCCCTTCTTTATTCGACACTTGCCAATTGCCTAGCCAAAAATCAAATTGTTTATGTTGGGGGGTATCACAAGCTGATTTTGAAGGAGGGGGCGGAACATCTTGCGCCTGCACAACTAAGCTTAAAACTAGACAACAAGTAAATAGACTATTGCGGCCAAATATCATAACCATTCCTTAGGTGCATATTGCAAAAATGTGGTTTGGTAAAGTATAGGGGAAATAATGATAGGTGTGAATATAGCTAAGATTAGGCAAACTTAGCCATCTAACTTTTGTTTTTAAAGGGCATGATCAATAAAGATGTTAGCCTAGTATGGCTTTGTATTGATGAGTATTGTTTGAGGCCGAGTTTTATGCCCGAATCGCCATTTTGTGCATCTTGAGTATAAGAGCCAAATACTCTGTCCCAGAGCGACAAATTAAAACTAAAGTTGCTATCGGTTTCCCTCACGTTTTGGCTATGATGAATTCTATGCATGGCCTGAGTGACTATGACTTTTCTTAATAAGCGTTCAAGCTTTGTGGGAAGATTGATATTGCTATGGTTAAATAAAGAGCTGGCATTAAGGACTATTTCAAAGATCAAAATAGCGATAAGGGGCGCGCCAAGTAGCAATATTGCCAATACTTTAATCGCTAAGCTTATTGCTATCTCAAAAGGGTGAAAGCGTAAGCCAGTTGAGGCATCTAAATGGGGATCGGCATGATGCACTTGGTGTAATCGCCATAACCAAGGCACTC
The DNA here is from genome assembly GCF_052983255.1 of Paraglaciecola aestuariivivens. Classification (NCBI taxonomy): domain Bacteria; kingdom Pseudomonadati; phylum Pseudomonadota; class Gammaproteobacteria; order Alteromonadales; family Alteromonadaceae; genus Paraglaciecola; species Paraglaciecola aestuariivivens. Next base: position 217,898 of record NZ_JBRKBA010000006.1, read on the forward strand.
GATGAAAAAGTCTATGCTGCCAATAAATAAAACAATCCAATAAAATCAAAGTAATAGGCACACTTATCCATAAGCTTACGGAGATACCATTCCACAAACCCAAATGATTATTTTGTGCATAAATCCCTATTGCCGCTAAACCCGTGGGTAGCATCACTCTTGCCACTAAAGCACCAAGCAATACCATAGAAAAATTGCTAAACCAGCGTTGACCTGTGCTAATAGCCGAATGTCGGCTTGGTTTAAGGCTTTCCCACAGTAACATTAGAACTAGCACAGTAATAAAACAGCCTAGCCTTATCCAAGTCTCATTAATCATATTGAGTGATGGTGATCCTTTAGGTGAATCTATTAGATATAAACAACTATTTTCTATACTATCATTGAGTTACTAAATTACAGGACATTGTTTTAATGAAGACACTTACCTTAGTTGCGGGTCTTTTAGCCCTATTCATATTGCTCGTTTCTGGGCCTTTATATCAACTTGAGATCCTTAGCCTAGGTCATGCGTTTTTGGGTATGCGCATTGCAGTCATTACCGGTGGCATTGCCCTAGTCTTGGCACTAATCCAAATTATCTTTATGCATAAAAGTATCTCTTGGCCCAAAACAGGGGTAGCGGTAATTTGTGCGGCAATAGCAGTAGCCATGCCACTAAGTTTAATGATGAAAGCTAAATCAGTGCCTGCAATTCATGATATCACCACTGATGTGGTTAACCCGCCAAAATTTGTGGCTATTTTACCATTAAGAGCTGATGCCCCTAATCCTGCTGAATATCAGGGTGAAGAAATTGCAAAGCAGCAACTATCAGCTTATCCAGAATTACAGACTCAAACCTTTGCTTACCCAGCTGATAAAGTCTTTGCGGCAGCCCTAACAACGCTAGGCGCCATGGGCTTAGAAGTGATAGCTGTAGAAGAAAACGAAGGCCGCATTGAAGCGGTAGACACCACTAGATGGTTTGGCTTTAAAGACGATCTGGTTATCCGTATTCAGTCAGAAGGGCAAATCACCTTGTTTGATGCCAGAAGTAAATCCCGTGTGGGTAGAAGTGATGTAGGTAAAAATGCTGAACGTTTAACAGAGCTAATTAATAAAGTACAAGCGCGTCTTTCTGCTTAAAAATAAAACCCATAAAAAAAGCGCCTAGGCGCTTTTTTTGGGATATTGAGTCTAAATAGTTTAACTTTGCTGTTCACGTTTAATGGCGCGATAAGCAATATCATCACGGTAAAACATGCCATTCCAGCTAATGCTTTTGGCTAACTGGTAAGCTTTATGTTGCGCTTGAGTGACAGTGTCGCCTAAAGCGGTGGCGCATAAGATTCGGCCGCCATTAGTGGTAATTTTGCCATCTACTTCTTTAGTGCCAGCATGGAAAACTTTACTGTTGTTATCACCTAAGGTTAGGCCACTGATTTCGTCACCTTTTGCATAATCGCCTGGATAACCTCCAGCCGCGAGCACAACTCCTACTGCTGCTCTTGAATCAAACTCAGCTTGTACTTGGTCTAATTTCCCAGCTAAGGCAGCCTGAATTAATGCAATTAAATCAGATTGCAAACGTAGCATAATAGGCTGGGTTTCGGGATCACCAAAGCGACAATTGTATTCGATAACCTTTGGGGTGCCATCAGGCATGATCATTAATCCTGCATATAAAAAGCCAACATAAGTGTTGCCTTCTTCAGCCATACCATTGACTGTGGGATAAATGACCTGCTGCATGACTCTTTGGTGGATCTCTGGGGTTACCACAGGTGCAGGTGAATAAGCACCCATTCCACCCGTGTTAGGGCCAGTATCAGCGTTTCCTACTCGTTTATGATCTTGGCTGGTGGCAAAAGGTAAAACATTTTTGCCATCTACCATCACTATAAAGCTGGCCTCTTCGCCATCTAAAAACTCTTCAATGACAACTCGGCTTCCCGCTTCACCAAACGCATTGCCAGCTAACATATCGCGTATTGCGTCTTCAGCTTCGCTTAAGGTCATGGCGACAATAACGCCTTTGCCTGCCGCTAGGCCATCTGCTTTTATAACAATAGGCGCGCCTTTTTCTTGCACATAAGCAATGGCAGGGTCAATTTCGGTGAAATTTTGGTATTCAGCTGTGGGAATTTGATGACGTGCTAGAAAGTCTTTAGTAAAGGCTTTTGAACCTTCTAGCTGTGCTGCGGCTTGTGACGGGCCAAAAATGGCAAGCCCTTTCGCTTGAAATGCGTCTACTACCCCTAGTACTAACGGTACTTCAGGGCCGACTATGCTAAGGTCGATCTGCTCTTTTTCAGCAAAATCTAACAAGCCGCTAATATCTTCAGCCGCAATATCGACATTGCTTAGTTTATTTTCCAGTGCGGTGCCTGCGTTGCCAGGCGCTAAAAACACTTGGCTAACTTGAGGCGATTGGGCAGCTTTGTAAGCTAAGGCATGTTCGCGACCACCGCCGCCAATAATCAATACTTTCATAGGGATAGTAAACTTCTTTGCTATTAGTTTTTAATAAATTTAAGGGTCATACGGTTGCTTTCACCTATAGCTAAATATTTTGCTCGGTCTTGATCACCAAGGGCTAAAGTAGGTAGCAAAGTCCATACGCCTCGTGGATGGTTGGCGTTGTCCATAGAGTTCTGGTTAATATCACTTTGTGCACTTAAGCTAAAGCCGGCTTTTTCGGCGGCGGCAATCACTACAGATTGCTTCATATAACCCGATTTCTTTTGCATTTCATCATCTGCAGATTCTGGCAGTCGGTGTTCAACTACACCTAAAATGCCGCCTTTTTTCAGGGCTTTAGCAAAACTAGCAAAAGCTTTCTCGACCCCTTCTACACCTGCATCCATGTACCAGTTATGTACATTTCTAAAGGTTAATACGCGATCTAATGAGCCGGCTGGGGCAAAGTCTGGGTTTTTATTATGGTGAAAGGCGGTCAGTTTAACCTTTTTATAATCTTCACGTTCTGCCATGGTTTTTTTAAAGCTATCTAACAGGCGTTGATAATAACCAGGCGCCCCTTCGTACAAATAAAAGTGTGCAGCGTAATACTCACCCTGATCTTTTAATAACGGGGCTAAAATGTTGCTGTACCAACCGCTACCCGGCGATATTTCGGCGACCGCCATGTTGGCTTGCACATCGAAAAAGCGCAAAGTTTGTTGTGGATTACGGTATTCATCACGCACACGCTCTTTAGCGCTACGGTGTTCATTACTTACTGCATCACTAATGGCATCGGCAAATACTGGGCTGACGCTAAATAAAGATAAGGTTACTGCAACTTTTAGGGCACGTTTAAACATAATATTCTCTCGTAGTTGGCAAATAGTATCGAATAGAGTGTAACGGCAATTTGGAAAACAAGTAACAGGCAATCGAGTCAAAAATGTGAATTTTTGACTCGATTTAAGCTGAACCCTTAGTGCTTAAAGTGGCGCATACCAGTAAAGACCATAGCAATGCCGTGTTCATTGGCGGCATCTATTACTTCTTGATCGCGCATTGAGCCACCTGGCTGAATAATGGCGCTAATACCTGCCGCAGCTGCAGCATCTATACCATCTCTAAAAGGGAAAAACGCATCAGAGGCCATCACCGAACCTGCAACTTGTAATCCTTCGTCAGCGGCTTTTATGCCAGCTATTTTTGCTGAATAGACACGACTCATTTGCCCTGCACCCACACCTATTGTTTGGCTGTCGTTGCAATAAACAATGGCGTTAGATTTAACGTATTTGGCAACCTTCCAAGTAAAAAGTAAATCTTTTAGTTGTTGCTCAGTGGGTTTTACCTTAGTCACAACTTCTAAGTCTTCAGCTTCAACCATGCCAAAATCACGGTCTTGCACTAAGAGTCCACCGTTTACGCGTTTAAAGTCGTGGCCTTCGGTGAGTTGACCTTGCCAATCGCCACAGGCTAATAAACGTACGTTTTTCTTGGCCGCTACAACTTTAACAGCTGCTTCGCTGACAGTTGGGGCAATGATGACTTCAACAAATTGACGCTCAACAATGGCTTGGGCTGTGGCCTCATCAAGCCCGCGGTTAAAGGCGATAATGCCACCAAATGCTGAAGTAGGATCGGTTTGATAAGCGCGGTTGTAGGCACTTAAAATGTCATCACCTAAAGCCACACCACAAGGGTTAGCGTGTTTAACTATTACACAAGCAGGTACATCAAATTCTTTTACACATTCTAATGCGGCATCGGTATCGGCAATGTTATTAAATGACAATTCTTTGCCTTGTAACTGAGTAGCAGTGGCAACTGAGGCCTCTTGAATATTATTTTCAACATAAAAAGCCGCGCTTTGATGACTGTTTTCGCCATAACGTAAATCTTGTTTTTTAGTGAATTGCATATTGTAGGTGCGCGGAAATTCACTGTGTTGATGGCCACAGTCTGCTTCACATTCAGCAGATTCAAGCATGGCACCAAAATAGTTGGCTATCATGCCGTCGTATTCTGCGGTGTGCTCAAAAGCCGCTATGGCTAAATCAAAGCGGGTTGTGGCAGTCACACTATTTTGATTAGCCTGCATGTCTGACATAACGCGAGCATAGTCTTTGGCTTTGACTACTATAGTCACATCTTTGTGGTTTTTAGCCGCTGCGCGCACCATAGTTGGGCCGCCAATATCGATGTTTTCAATGGCGTCTTCAAGACTGCAATCATCTTTAGCTACAGTGGCTGCAAAAGGGTATAAATTGACTACTACTAAGTCTATGGGCTGAATGTTGTTGTCTGCCATAACTTGTTCGTCTTGACCGCGACGGGCCAAAATACCGCCATGAATTTTAGGGTGTAGAGTTTTTACCCGGCCATCCATAATTTCAGGGTGACCTGTGTAATCTGAAGCTTCAATTACAGTTAAGCCGCTTTCGCTTAACAATTTTGCGGTGCCGCCAGTAGATAATAACTCTACCCCTTGATTCGCTAAAAATTGCGCAAATTCTACTATTCCAGTTTTATCAGATACGCTTAACAAAGCGCGACGAATAGGTTTTGCAATTGAGTCTTGTGACATAGTGGTTCCGTTTTTTATGACAAATAATTTTACTAACTGAGTTTTATTTATTGTTGACTAACTGGTCATGCTCGATACAAACAAAAAGAGCACCATAAGGTGCTCTTTTAGTTTAGGGGATAAATCTTAGTTCATTCCGTATTGTTTTAGCTTTTTACGCAATGTACCGCGGTTTATGCCAAGCATGATTGACGCTTTAGTTTGGTTGCCGCGAGTGAAAGTCATGATTTCTTCTAACATAGGCGCTTCTACTTCGGCCATTACTAGTTCGTACAAGTTTTCGATATTGGTGTTATCAAGTTGTTTTAGATACTTATTAACAGCTTGTTTAACAGAATCGCGAAGAGGCTTTTGTGCCTGAGTTTGCGAAGGAGTCGTTACCGTAGTTGAAAACGGAGAAGTTACATTTTGTTCGAACATATACAATCTTGCTCTTTAAGTTAGTCATATTAAGCAGCAGGTGAAACAGATTCATTCACGGATGAATGGCTCGTTTCGCTTGCCAATTTATTAAAGTACATAGTTAACGCTTCAAGTTGCTGCCCTGCATCATCGATGGCGTTAAACTTTGCACGGAACAGCTTTTGCTGATCGTGTTCTGCCAAATACCAACCCACATGTTTGCGGGCTATTCTGCTCCCTTTAAATTCACCATAAAATTGGTGAACATTGGCAACGTGTTCAAGCAATACATTGCTCACTTCGTCAATGCTAGGGGCAGGCAATATTTGGCCTGTTTGCAGATAATGTAAGATTTCTCGAAATATCCAAGGGTGACCTTGTGCACCTCGACCAATCATTAACGCATCTGCTTGGGTGTATTCTAAAACGTGCTTTGCCTTTTGCGCGCTCGTTATATCACCATTGGCAACCACCGGAATAGACACAGCTTGTTTAATCGCTTTAATGGTGTCGTATTCAGCGTTACCTTTATACATACAGGCTCGGGTGCGACCATGCACCGCCAATGATTGAATACCGTTATCTTGGGCAATTTTGGCAATTAATAAGCCATTGCGGTTTTCAACATTCCAACCTGTGCGTATTTTTAAGGTAACAGGCACATCTACTGCATTGACAACCGCTTGAATGATTTTCTCAACCAGAGGGGGATCTTGTAGTAATGCTGAACCTGCTAATTTTTTGTTTACTTTTTTTGCTGGGCACCCCATGTTGATATCAACAATCTGTGCACCGTTTCCTACATTGTACTGTGCGGCTTGTGCCATAAGTTCAGGATCCGATCCCGCTATTTGCACTGACCTAATGCCTTCTTCTCCTTGATGATCCATGCGTTGCTTGGATTTGTCTGAGTCCCAGACCCTTGGATTTGAAGAAAGCATTTCTGATACCACCAGCCCTGCCCCTAGCCTTTTACATAATTGCCTAAAAGGGCGGTCTGTCACCCCAGCCATGGGGGCTAATATCAAATTATTTTCTAATACGTAAGGACCTATCTGCATAATATAGAATGATTAACCTTCACATTTAAATTGTGCAAAAATCGTCCGTGTTATTAAAAAGGGGCGCAAGTTTAAGGGTTTTTGCTTGGCTTGAAAAGGCTAGAAATCAAACTAATTTGTACTTTTTTTAAGCAAAGCATATTGACTTTGATAAAATAGCCGTTTTAAAAACTGGTTAACCACTTGAGGGGTTAAAATTTTTCTCTTGGGTAGCTTTAGCGCTTTATATTGCCTACTAATATATCTTTAAACATCACCCAATCTCCTAACAAACTGTATAAAGGATAGCGAAAAGTAGCGGGTTTGTTGTGTTCAAAAAAAGCGTGGCCTGCCCAAGCAAAGCCATAGCCTAAAACCGGTATGAACCACAAGAGTTGCCATTGACTGGTAAATAAAGTGTAGATAATCAAAGCTATTATTAGTGCACTGCCGATAAAGTGTAAGCGTCGACAAATAAGGTTTTGGTGTTCGGCCAAATAATAAGGATAAAATTCGGCAAAATTATTAAATTGTTGCTTGGATTCTGAACTCATAGTTTGACCTGCTAATTTAGTTAAGTTGAACTCTGTTAGCTTACTGACAAGTGGCAAAATGTCTAGAAACTTGAGCTTGGGCCATGGTTAATATTGCACTCATTTTCTGAGATAGATAAACACCAAGACTTGAGTTTAATAAATTCGACCCCATCCACAGCACAAGCACTTAGCAACTGGATTTTAGCATGCATAATCATATCGACATTACTCCTGAAAATTTTCAACAAGTCATTTTACAAGATTCACAGTCGCAGGTAGTGATGGTGGAGTTTTGGGCCGAGGGGTTTGAACCTAGCCAGCAACTAGCCCCAGTGCTAGCCAATGTTGCTGCTAAGTTTTCTCAGCATTTAATTCATGCACGGGTGGATTGTCAGCATCAACAAGAAATTGCAGGTCAGTTTGGGGTGCAAAACTTGCCTACTGTGATTTTAGTCAAAGAAGGCCAGCCCATAGACGGCTTTGCTGGCGTACAAACTGAAGAACAAATAATTGCGGCTTTTGAAAAACATTTGCCTAAACCTGAAGACGGTTTATATCAGCAAGCCCTTGAATTAGTGAATCAAGGTGATTACCAACAAGCTTATACATTATTAAAACAGGCCAATGACCTAAACAGCGAGCGTGCTGATATCAAGTTATTGTTAGCAGATTGTCAGGTAGAGTTAGGCCAGCTCAAACAAGCTAAAGCGATACTTAGTACAATAGGCTTGGTGGATCAAGACGCCTTATACAATAGTATTTTAGGTAAAATTGAATTAGCCGAACAAGCTGCAGAATCACCAGAAATTAAAGCCTTGCAAGCAGAACTGGCGGCCAACCCAGATGATTTAGGGATAAAAGTTAAATTAGCCGTGCAATTGCACCAAGCCAATCAAACCGAAGAAGCCTTAGAATTGATCATGTCTGTGTTATATAAAGACATTAATTTTGCAGATGCTAAAAAACTGACCTTAGACATGATCAATGCATTACCAGATGGTGATCCGTTAAAATCTAAATTTAGACGTAAAGTATATGGTTTATTGTACTAAATAGATTGTTAGGCAGTTGCAAATACAGAAGTTATAATGGCAGCGGATTAGATTTAAAACAGAGTGGGTTATGCCAATTAAAAAATGGCTTATTCAATATAGTATAGGGTTACCTATTATCTTTATGCTGCTGGCAACAGTTCAGTACTTAAAAGGGCGGGACTTATATTACTCACTGTGGTTTGGGTTGTTTTGGTCTTGTTTATCTCTTAGCATTTTTGCCTTAAGACGCGCCTATAATTATCGAAAAAATATAGCCTGCTCTTTGTGTAACGACTTACCTAAAAAAACACAGTCCTAACATGCCCTCAGTGGTTTAAGGGCTGTTGAGCAGATGCTTTTCTAATAGTTCGTATAGCTTATCTAATTCAAAAGGTTTAGATAAATAGCCATTAAATCCTTTTTCTAGGTAGCTTTCCACTTCACCACTCATAACATTTGCCGTACAGGCAATGATCGGAATATGAGCATCTTGCTGGCGGATTTTTAAGGTTGCATTTACCCCATCCATAATAGGCATTTGTATATCCATTAATATTAAATCAGGCTGGAGTTGTTTGTATTGTTCAATAGCTTCTTGACCGTTGCTGGCTTTTACTATGCTCGCCCCGGTTGGTTCAAGCGCACATTGTAATACCATCATGTTGATCTCATTGTCTTCTGCTAACAGCAGTTGTATACCTTTTAGGTTGGGTATGGTTTGCGGCTCGACTGCTAAAGTGGTGTTAGGGGGCTGACCAATAGCCATAGGTAAACAAATTTTAAATTTAGTACCTTGGCCTTTTTCAGTATCTACTTCTAAGGTGCCTTGCAATGCTTCGACTAAGCCTTCGCAGATAATTAAGCCTAAGCCAGTTCCACCAAATCTTCTTGAAATAGAAGAATCTGCTTGAGCAAAAGGTTCAAAAGCACGCGCCAATTCTTCGGTGGTCATTCCTATTCCACTGTCTTCAATGCGGATCACTAAAGTGTCACCTTGATCTATTTTGGCATAACTAAAGTCTAATAAAACTTGCCCTTTGTCGGTAAATTTAATGGCATTGCTTAAAAGGTTTAATAATATTTGGCCAATCCGAGTAGGATCACCATGCCAATATTGCGGCATCCCAGGTTGCAATTTGATCACAAAACTTAAGCCTTTGTCATTGGCCGTTTGAGTTAAAGTGAATTCGATAAACTCAATAATGTCTTGCAAATAAAATTCTGTGTTTTCAATTTCAATTTTGTTGGCTTCAATTTTAGAGAAATCTAAAATATTGCTAATAATAGACAACAACTTTCGTGCCGAAAACAATGCGTTTTCTGAAAGCTTTTCTTGACTGTGGGTCAAGGTACTTTTCTTTAGCAGCTGTAACGTACCTATAACACCATTTAAAGGGGTGCGAATTTCATGCGACATGTTGGCTAAAAATTGTGATTTAGCCAGATTAGCCTGATTGGCTTTGTTGGTTTGAGTTAATAGCGCTTTTCTTTGATGTTCTTCACGTTGAAAGATCAATAAGCTGACTAACCATAATGCCAGCAATAAAACATAAATTAACCAAGGGGTTTGTTGCTGCAATATTGACTGATCGCGCCAATCCATAGCAATTCGCCATGCACCTAAAGGTAAAGATATTGAGGTAGTGGCTTGGGCGCTTTCGAATATAGCTTGTTCACCATAGATAGTGGAATAGGGGGCTTCCGCTTGTTTTATGGCTACTGTTATTTGCGGAAAATTAGCCTTTACAGAATTAAAGATTAAATCGTAGTTGATCACCACAGAAATAATGCCCCACAAAGAATTATCGTTAATATTGATGACTCTTTGCCGGGCAATCAGGCCAATGCCTCCTTGCACTAGGTTAACCGGGCCATCCATCAATATATCGTCGTTTTGGATAGTTCGTTTAACTGCAGCATATTGGACAGGAATGGTCTTGTAATCTAAGCCTAGGGTTTTTTCGTTTCCTTCAACTGGGTAGATATGGCTAATGATTAAATCTTTAGCTACCCCAACATTTCTAATTTGACTGTCATGAGCAAGTAAATTTTTGGCAAACCTAGAAAATTGCTCCTGAGTCATATCAGGATGTACCGCCACATAACTTCTAAGCCCGGCTGTTAACGCAAGGTTTTGTGTCAAAGCTCGCTCTAATTGAGCACGGTATTGTGATAGCAATTGAGTTGCTGAGATTTTAATTCTGTGAGACTCAGTTTGGCTCTTAAAATAACTAAGCGCCATGGCCATCATTGATAATAAAATCAATGACACTAAAGCTCTAATGACAAAAACGCGAGTGATAATAAACATTGAAATACAACCTACTATGTTTAATCGACAACCTGTAAAGCGATTAAGGGTTCACCCGCCTACTATATAACGAACGGCTGCATTTTACAGAAAAATTGTTAATGCCTTAGTTTCCATCAAGTTGCAGTGCTAATAGTTTGCAGTATCGCCCCAACTGTCAGCATTGGCAGCAAGGGTTTGGCTTGCAAGAGACTGAATTTTGCATACCATGTGAAATACAGCAGCATAGTGTTTAAGCTGTGCTTTGGGCTTTTTAGATTAAGGTACCTTTTGTGCATAAAATCATTGTTTTGTTATTTTTATCCCTGTGTTTTGGGGCGTGTGCCAACAACGATTGGCGCAGTGCCAGTAGAGAGCCAGCTGGCATAGCAGTTGATCCCAAAGTTGAAAAACGCGCGGTAATAGAAGTTTATGCGGCAGATGCGTATAGCTGGCGTGGTTGGTTTGCGGTGCATACTTGGATGGCAATCAAACCGCAAAATGCTGAAAAATATACTGTATATGAAGTGGTAGGTTGGGAGGTAGATCAAGGTAGACCTGCGCTACGCCAATATCAAACTATTACGCCAGACAAATATTGGTATGGGGCAAAGCCGAAAAAAGTTTTAGACATTCGTGGTGATAAAGCGCATAAGCTCATTCCTAAAATTCAAGCGGCGGTAGCACGTTATCCTTGGGCCAATGAATATAGATTATTCCCTGGCCCTAATAGCAATACTTTTCCTCAGTGGGTAGGTTTACAGGTACCAGAGTTGGAATTGTCTCTACCTTTTAGGGCGATTGGTAGTGGCTATGCAGACTCAGAATAAAAACCTAGGCCAAATGCATTACAATAAACTACAAGTAGAGAATTTGCATGGTTGAAAGTCAAATGTATAACTTGTTTGATGCAATACTTATTGCCTTGGCAATAGTGTTTGTTTTAGAGGGAATAGGCCCGATGCTGTTTGCCCGTAAATGGCAAAACTTTTTATCCTATTTATCCCAACAACCTAGTCAGCAGCTAAGAACCACAGGCGGGGTATTATTTACTATTGGCCTAGTTTGTTTATTTTATCTTATATAAAGCAAGGCGTTAATTGGCTTTAAAGCAATTGTTTATATGTTGCGCTATTTTACTATTTAGCTAGCGTTGGTTTTTTGGTAGGATCCCCGCCTAATTTTCTGACGCTCAATATCCATGGCTAAAAACGTTGTTGTACTCGGCACCCAATGGGGTGATGAAGGAAAAGGTAAAGTAGTAGATTTATTAACTGATCAAGCTACTTATGTGGTTCGCTATCAAGGGGGCCACAATGCAGGTCATACCTTAGTCATAGACGGTGAAAAAACAGTTCTGCACCTGATCCCATCTGGAATTTTAAGAGAAAATGTTACCTGTGTAATAGGTAATGGAGTGGTTCTCAGTCCAGAAGCTTTGCTAAAAGAAACCGCTATGTTAGAAGCACGCGGAGTGCCAGTTAAAGAGCGCTTAAGGATCAGTGAAGCTTGTCCTCTTATCTTGCCTTATCATATTGAATTAGATGTCGCTCGTGAAAAAGCCCGAGGCAACAAAGCCATAGGTACGACTGGTCGTGGTATTGGTCCTGCCTATGAAGACAAAGTATCACGTCGTGGTTTACGTGTGGGGGATTTGTTCAATCCTCAAGACTTTGCGGTTAAGTTAAAAGAAATCCTTGAATATCATAACTTTATGTTAACTAACTACTACAAAGTAGAACCAGTTAGTTATGAAAAAGTATTGGCTGATGCGTTAGCTGTCGCCGATATTTTAAAAGCCATGGTAGTAGACGTAACTGATGTACTAGATAAAGCCCGTTTACGTGGTGATAAAATAATGTTTGAGGGCGCGCAAGGCACCTTATTAGACATAGATCATGGCACCTACCCTTATGTGACTTCTTCCAATACCACTGTTGGTGGCGTGGCCACTGGCGCTGGATTTGGTCCACTTAACTTAGATTATGTACTAGGCATAGTTAAAGCTTATACCACTCGTGTGGGGTCTGGACCTTTTCCTACTGAACTAGATTGTGAAGTGGGTCAGCATTTAGGGGTGAAAGGTCATGAGTTTGGAGCGACCACAGGACGTAAACGTCGAACAGGTTGGTTTGATGCTGTGGCCATGAAGCGTGCCGTACAAATTAATTCTATTACTGGATTTTGTTTAACCAAGTTAGACGTACTTGATGGCCTTGAAAGCTTAAGTATTTGTACTGGTTATAAAGATGCACAAGGTAATATCAGCGATGTGCCTCCAATGGCGGCAGATGGTTATGATTTGATTACCCCTGTATACGAAAGCATGCCAGGTTGGAGTGAAAACTCTTATGGTGTTACTGAGTATGAGGCTTTACCACAAGCTGCTAAAAATTATATTAAGCGCTTAGAAGAACTCACAGGCGTGCCAATTGATATCATTTCAACCGGCCCAGATCGCAACGAAACCATAGTATTACGCCACCCTTTTGAGGTGTAAGCAAGCAATCAATTAACCAAGCCTACTAAAGATTTAGTGGGCTTTTTTTTCGCTTTATAGACCAATATAGCTAAAATTGATTAATTATTGACTGGCATTGTATGATACAAAAATCTTTTCTAGATCCCTAAGTTGCCAGCAATTGAACCATACCAACATATTAGTCATAGACGACGTAGAAGCCATTCGAACCTTTATCAGTTTAGTGCTTAAGCGCATGGGATATGAGTTTGTTGAAACCGCAGACAGTGCTGAAGTAGCGCTAGTTAAGGCTCAGAAAGTCATGTTTGATCTTATTTTGTTAGATATCAATCTGCCTTCTATGAATGGTCTAGCCTTGCTTAAACAGTTAGTTGAACATAGCCCTAACAGTAAAGTTGTGATGTGTTCAGCAAAAAATTCTGAATCTAACATCCAACAAGCTATGGCCGATGGAGCGGTGGGCTTTTTAGAAAAACCTATTACTCAAACAAGTTTAAAGTCTATGCTGTCACGTTTAGGTTTTGCCACCCAAGCCAATTAAAGCCCAAGTGATAGGCGCAATGAAGCATAGCTCACCTATAGCACTACTAAAAGTTTAAAGGAACTTCATGCACCCCTCTAATTCTCAAACGAGCGACACTAAGTTAGTGGATATAGCAACTTCAATTCAGGTGTTAAGGCAGACATTTGAATCAGGACGAACCAAAGATTTGTCTTGGCGCTGCGCGCAACTAAAACAAATTCAAAGCATGGTAGAAGAGCATCAAGACGCTATACTTAATGCATTGCAATTAGATTTGGGGCGCTGTGCAATGGAATCTTGGACAGCTGAATTAGGTGGGGTGATTAGCGAAGTAAAACATGCACTTAAACATATTAAAAAGTGGAGCAAAGCTCGTAAAGTCAAGACTCCTTTAGTGGCTCAACCTGGGGCTAGTTATATTTTGCCTGAACCTTTAGGTAATGTATTAATTATTGGGGCTTGGAATTATCCTTTGTTGTTAGTGTTGTCACCTTTAGTGGCAGCAATAGCTGCGGGGAACTGTGCCGTCATTAAACCCTCTGAATTGTCGGCCAATATGTCACAATTGTTGGCACGCCTCATTCCGCGTTATTTAGACAGCCAAGCAGTATGTGTAGTGGAAGGCGCTGTTGCTGAAACCACTGAATTGTTAAAGCATAAATTTGATCACATTATCTACACTGGGGGTGAAGCTGTAGGTAAAATTGTGATGCGCGCAGCGGCAGAATTTTTGACCCCAGTCACCCTAGAGTTAGGGGGGAAAAGCCCATGTATAGTGGATGATTCAGCCAATTTAGAAGTAACAGCTGCACGTATTGTGTGGAGTAAGTGGATGAATGCTGGGCAAACATGTGTTGCTCCAGATTATATATTGGTTGATAAAGAGTTAGCCCCGGCATTAATTGCGGCAATAAAAACCAAGATCCAGGCCTTTTATAGTGAAGACGCGGCACAATCAAAGGATTACGCTCGTATAGTTAATACCAGACATGCTCAACGTTTAGTGGATAGTTTAGCTGGACAAAATGTGATTTTTGGAGGGCAGCATGATGTGCAGAATCATTTTATTGAACCCACATTAGTGTTAGATCCCGCGCATGATAGTCAATTAATGCAAGCCGAAATCTTTGGCCCTATTTTACCCATAATCACTTTAGATAAGGTTCGACAAAGCATAGATTTTATAAATCAAAACGATAAACCTTTGGCCTTATATCTTTTTAGTAAAAACAATCAGTTAGAACAACAAGTGCTGCAGCAAACGAGTGCCGGTATGGTATGTATTAACGATGGATTTATGTTTGCTGCCAACCCCAATTTACCTTTTGGGGGAGTGGGCAATAGTGGCATGGGGGCCTATCATGGAAAAATTGGTTTTGATAACTTTAGTCATTTAAAAACTGTAATGAAACGTAGTTTTTGGATGGATATTCCTCTCAGGTACCCACCTTTTAATCACTTAAAACTTAAATTATTAAAAAAAATACTCTAGGAAAATTATGTCTATTATGCCTTTTCATTTAGCCATTCCAGTGACAGATTTACAGCAAGCTGAAAGGTTTTATCAAGGTTTGCTAGGATGCGAAAAAGGTCGAAGTTCAGCACACTGGATAGATTGGAATTTTTTTGGCCACCAGTTGGTTACCCATAAAGTTGCTAATATGCCTACTATGCCGACCCACAATCAAGTTGATGATAAGGCCGTACCTGTACCGCATTTTGGTGTAGTGTTGGCCTGGCAAGATTGGCAACAACTGGCAGCACGCTTAGAAGACAGTAATTTAGATTTTGTGATTAAGCCTTATATCAGATTTGCAGGTGAAGTAGGCGAGCAAGCCACCATGTTTTTTTATGATCCCAGTGGCAATGCGTTAGAGTTTAAAGCCTTTAAAGATTTGTCACAGTTGTTTGCTATTTAATCCTAAAAACTAATTGGTAGTTATTATATTGATTATTTTTTACGATTAGATGATCTAATATTCTTCATTAGCCTTATGAGTAATACAGCCTTAAGCTGTAGTGAGAATTTTAAGTTAAAAAAGGAAAAATAATGAGTACTATTAATATCGGTATCAATGAGCAAGATAGAGAAACAATAGCCGAAGGCTTAAAAAACCTATTGGCCGATTCTTATACTTTGTATCTACAAACTCATAATTTTCATTGGAATGTCACAGGGCCACAGTTTAGAGAGTTGCACCTAATGTTTGAAGAGCATTACACCGAATTGGCGGTGGCGGTAGATGATATTGCCGAGCGTATTCGTACCTTAGATGTAGTGGCACCTGGCACTTACAAAGAGTTTGCTAAACTCAGCTCGATTAAAGAAGTTGACGGCGTACCTAGTGGTAGTGAAATGGTCAAAATTTTATTACAAGGTCACGAAGCTGTGGTTAAAACCTGTCGTAAAGTGTTAGTGGCTGCTCAAAAAGCTGATGATGAATCAAGTGCAGCTTTAGTGTCTGATCGAATGCGCATTCATGAAAAAACCGCTTGGATGCTACGAGCCTTAGGTCACTAAACTCAGCGCATAATGCATTTTGAAATAGCCCAAATTCACCCAGAGTTTGGGCATTTCTGTTTAAACTTGTAGGTTATTCAGTACATTGCACCGCTTTTAAGGCTTCTTCTTCTAAGGTCTCATCTTTAGCTTTGGATTTTTTAGGCTCTAAGTAAGCTTGATATCGTCCTGGTTTGTGATTAACCGCAATAAGTAGATTCATGGTGATGGCACCTATCACTGACAGAATCACCAACTCAAAATTAAAAATTAAAATTGAAGAGCCTAAAATGGTGGCGTCAACTAACAAACCAAAGTTGCCCGCTCTAATATTAAATTTATTTTGCAGGTACAGGGCTAAAATGCCTAAGCCACCCAAACTAGATTTATGTCTAAACATTATTAACAGCCCTACCCCTATCAGCATACCGCCTGAAAACGCGGCAAACAGAGGATCTATGCTATTAATATTAATTAGTTTAGGCATTTGTTCACTCATCACTGAAACCACAGTCACCGATATAAAAGTGTTAACAGTGAAGCGTTTGCTTAATTGAGTCCAGGCTATGTAATAAAAAGGTAGGTTGACCAAAAAAAATAATAAACCAAAGTTTAATTCAGTTAGGTGAGCACCAATAATGGCGATACCCGCTGTGCCACCAGTGATTAAATTGTGTGTGCCAAATAATGCCACCCCAAAAGATACCAATAAGCCGGCACATAATAAGGCCAACACATCTTCATAAAATCTATGGGTGGGGAACTGCACAGTTTACCTCTATTTGGTTAAGTGACTAAAAATTAGTCTAATTGAACGAGGCGCGAATTTTACACAGTTAAGTGCGCATTGTTAGGGTAAACAGGTTATTGCGTGGGCGCATTTAAATAGCCTAAGTACCTAAATCTTTACGACTATCGCAGTCTATGTAAACACAGTGTAGACAGCATGTTTTTTAGGCCTGTGTGACCTCTCATCAGAAAAATTTATTGGCCTTACTAACTTAGTCGCCCTTGCAACAAAGAGACAAAATAAAAGTGCTTACATTTAGGCTAGTGACAAATAGGCCGTTTATAGGCCAAACTAGGTGATAATTATTTAAGGAGATAATAATGAACAAAGATATTCAGGGCATGTGTTTATTTTTAGGCATGATTGGATTGGCTTATGCTGCAATTTTAGTGATTACTATGGTGTTTACTGGCGTTAAGATCCTCAAGAGCATTATTTTTATTTCGGCGTTTTCCTCATTTTTAATTAGCTTAGGTTTAACCCCACAGGTGAAAGAAAGATTAGTGCAAACCATTAAAGCTAAATTGATTGCCTAATTCCATTCTTTAAACATTTAGGAGGCACAATGAAAAAGCTTATAACTGGCGTTTTTGTCATAAGTGTTGCGCTAATTTTAAGTGCTTGTGCCAATCTCACCCCGCATTTTGAAAAACCACAGGTAAAGGTTAGCTCTTTTCGGGTATTGCCAGGGCAAAGCCTGAACCCAACTTTTGAAATTGGCTTATTAGTGACTAACCCAAATTCAGTCGATTTAAATATAAAAGGTATGGCCTACACTGCCAGTATTGCTGGCAAGGAGTTGTTATCTGGTGTGGCGAATCAGCTACCTATAGTGCCCGCTTATGGGCAAGAGTCTATAAGCTTACATGCTCAAGCTGATTGGTTGTCGGGCATTAAAGTCTTAGCTGGGGTGTTGAAAAATCAAGATGCGCCTATTCGTTATCAACTCAAAGTGAAATTAGACGTGGGGTTATTTTCATTGCCCATTTATATTAACCAAGAGGGTGAACTAAGTTTACCTCGTCAATATTAAAAAAAAGGGCAGGTTAATGACTTAACCTGCCCTTAGATTTTTAACAGATTAATTAGGTACGTTCAAATACCGTTGCAATCCCTTGGCCTAAACCAATACACATAGTAGCTAGTCCTAGTGACTTATCATTGGCTTCCATTAAATTAATCAAGGTAGTTGAGATACGTGCTCCTGAGCATCCAAGTGGGTGACCTAGTGCAATGGCGCCGCCGTTTAAGTTCACTTTGTCATCGTAACTATCAATCCAGCCTAATTGCTTAATGCAAGACAAGGCCTGGGCGGCAAAGGCTTCATTAAATTCAGCTAATTCAATATCTGCCATAGTTAAACCAGCGCGCTTTAAGGCTTTTTGCGTAGCTGGCACTGGGCCAAAGCCCATAATAGCGGCGTCACAGCCTGCTACTGCCATTGCCCGGATTTTTGCTCTAGGGGTTAAGCCCAATGCCTTAGCTTTATCTGCAGACATAATTAACATAGCGGCCGCGCCATCTGATAAGGCCGAAGACGTGCCAGCTGTCACTGTGCCATTCACAGGGTCAAAGACCGGCCTTAGGCCTGCCATTGTCTCTATGGTGGAATCAGGACGTATGACTTCATCAACACTAATAGATTTTAGAATACCCTCTGCATCATGGCCTTGGGTTGCCACAATTTCGTTAGCCCAACGGCCTTCTTGTGTGGCTTTGTGCGCGCGTTGGTGAGAGCGTGCCCCAAAGGCGTCTTGCATTTCACGACTAATGCCATTTTGGCGACCTAATAACTCTGCGGTCATGCCCATGCTGCCTGACGCTTTGGCAGTATGTTTAGCAATGCCAGGATGGAAATCTAAGTTAAAGTCCATAGGCACATGGCCCATGTGCTCAACCCCACCTATCATGTACACGTCGCCGCGTCCTGACATTATGCCACTAGTGGCATCGTGCAATGCCTGCATTGACGAACCGCATAGGCGATTAACTGTTACCGCGCTGGTTGAGCGAGGAATATCAGTTAATAGTTGCGCATTACGGGCAATATTAAAGCCTTGTTCTTTAGTTTGTTGTACACAACCCCAAATAATGTCTTCTATTTCATTTGGATCTAGGTTGGGGTTACGTTCTAGTAACTTAGTCATTAAATGGGCTGAAAGGGTTTCAGCTCGCACGTGTCTGAACATTCCGCCTTTAGAGCGACCCATAGGTGTGCGTATGCAATCAACTACTACCACTTCTTTCATGATCATCTCCTTAGACTAGTTGGCAAAATAGGATTTATTTTCTGCGGCCATCGCTCTGACGCCATCAGATATTTGGTAAATGGGCCCTAGATCAGCGTATTTATCTGCTAACGCAACAAATTTGTCTAAGCCCATGGTTTCGATGTAACGGAAAATCCCGCCTCTAAATGGTGGGAAGCCTAATCCGTACAATAACGCCATATCAGCTTCGGCAGCGCTGCCTACTATGCCTTCTTCCAAACACCTTATGGCTTCGTTGGCCATAGGGATCATCACACGTGCGATGATTTCTTGCTGATCAAATTCTCGGGTTTGAGCACAATGTGGAGCAAATAAACTATAGGCTTCGCTGGCTGCTTGCTTGGTAGGGCGACCGCGCTTATCTACACCAAAGTCATAAAAGCCTTTGCCATTCTTTTGTCCTAAACGCTGCGCTTGATACAACAGAGTGACAGGATCATTAGCAATTTTTTGCATACGCTCAGGTATACCTTCGGCCATCACACCAGAGGCATGATCAGCTGTATCCATACCTACAACGTCTAGTAAATAAGCTGGGCCCATAGGCCAGCCAAATACTTTTTCCATGACTTTATCTACTGCTACAAAATCAGCCCCGTCCATTACTAGGCGACTAAATCCGGCAAAATAAGGAAACAACACTCGGTTAACTAAAAAGCCAGGGCAGTCATTCACTACTATTGGGGTTTTACCCATTTTTAAGGTTGCAGCAACAACAGCAGAAATGGTCTCGTCAGAGGTGTGTTCACCACGAATGATTTCTACTAAGGGCATTTTGTGCACTGGGTTAAAAAAGTGCATACCGCAGAAGCGTGCAGGATTTTTTAAACTCTTGGCTAATTGATTAATTGAAATGGTAGAAGTGTTGGAACAAATGATGGCATCTTCTGCTACATGTTGTTCTGTTTCTGCTAAAACCACACTTTTAACTTTAGGATTTTCAACAACTGCCTCTATCACTAAGTCAGCATCTTTAATGGCAGAATAGTCTAAAGTAGGGGTAATGTTGTTAAGGGTGGCGGCCATTTGTTTGGCATCTACTTTGCCACGCTGCATGCCTTTGGCTAAAATGCCAGCGGCTTCTTTTAATCCCAAATCTAATGCAGATTGCTGAATATCTTTCATGATCACGGGGGTGCCTTTTACCGCCGATTGATAGGCAATGCCACCCCCCATGATCCCTGCACCTAGCACAGCAGTTTGATTGACCGCTTTTTTGGCTAATTTAGCCTGTTTTTTACCTTTACTTTTTACCAGTTGGTCGGCTAAGAAAATCCCCACTTGGGCTTTCGCGGCATCTGACTTGGCCAATTCTACAAAACCTTGGTTTTCTAATTTCATCGCGCCATCGCGATCTAGCCCAGCGCCTTTTGCGACAGTATCTACCATCATATGGGGAGAGGGATAATGCTTGCCAGCTTTGGCAGCAACCATAGCTTTAGCAGTTGAAAAACTCATCATAGCTTCATTTTGGTTTAGCTTTAATGGCGCCATTTTTTCTGCGCGGCGAGATTGCCAATCTAACTCTCCAGATATGGCATCTTTAAGCATGCTAATTGCCGCTTCTTTAAGTTTTTCAGGGCTAACTACCGCATCTACCGCGCCTTCAGCTAAGGCTTTATGGGCATTACGATCGCGACCAGTGGTCATCCATTCTAGGGCGTTATCTGCGCCTATTAAGCGAGGTAATCTGGCCGTACCACCAAAGCCAGGCATTAAGCCTAATTTGACTTCAGGTAAGCCGATTTTTGCTGTGGTATCTGCGACTCTTAGGTCACAAGCCAAGGTCATTTCAAACCCGCCACCCAAAGCAAAACCATTTACAGCGGCTATGGTGGGTACAGGTAAATCTTCAAATTGGTCAAAGGCTGCAGAGGTCTTTTTCACCCATGCTAATACTTCTTCGTCTGGCATAGCAAAGAGTTCGGTAAACTCAGTGATGTCTGCACCTACAATAAAAGTGGATTTGGCAGAACTAACCACCACTCCTTTTACCTTAGGATCAGCTGCAATGGCTTTAGCTGCGCCGTCTAAGTCAGATACTGTTTGTCGGTCGAATTTATTAACTGAGCCTGGGGCATCAAATACCATATCTGCAATTCCGTCTTGCAGTAAGCTTACTGTGAGGCTCTTGCCTTCGTATATCATTATCATCTCCTGTGGCTTATGCCATAGCATGGGTTGGGAGGCAGGGTAATGCACTGCAAATACCTGAGGCATAGATTCTTGTTAATAAAGTGCTAAAGCGCAACCTAAGTATTAACAAAATATATTCAAAATATGCCAAGTCATGTTACATGTGGGTAAAAAACCAAAATTCAACTGGTCATTCCAGTTAAGCTAAACTTTACCTTTATTTCGCCACTTAATCACTCTCAATTTTGCTAGGATCAAGCTAAGCTTATTTTCTGTTGCATTTTAGGGAAGACATTTTTGAACACGCGTTATTTATTTTTTTTAGCAGCGGTTTTCTCAATCTTTGTGGCTAACAGTGTTGCCCAACCCGCTGCTTCTGTTGTTGATGAACATCTTGAGTTGCAACGCAAAAACTTTATGGCAGCAGAAGCCTTAGCTCATAATCCCAATAGTCGTACCTTTAAACGCTTAATGAGATCCTTAGAAGGTTATCCGCTCACCCCTTATATTGAGTTAAAGACCCTAACAAAATTTCCGTACATGGCGAACCAAAAACGCATCGCTAAGTTTTTAAAAAACTACGAATCTACGCCATTAGATAAACCGCTAAGAAAAAAGTGGCTGCAATATTTGGCTAAAAAAAATCAGCCAGATTTATTTATTGAGTTTTACCGCGACTTAGGAGACAGCGCCTTAACTTGCCAATATGGCAGCTACTTAATCAATAAAGATCCACAGCATCAAGAGGCCCTAGCCTTGGCTGAATCACTGTGGGTGGTAGGCAAGTCGCAACCTAAACAATGTGACCCCTTGTTTTCCCATTGGCAACAGCTTGGTTTAAGAACCCCAGAATTAGTATTAAAAAGACTGGCACTGGCGGCTAATGGCGGTAATCACACACTTATTCCTTATTTGAAAACCTTGTTGCCTAAACCACAGCAATATTTAGCCGATTTGTGGTTAAAAGTAAGGCGCTCTCCTAGTCAGGTGAGTCGTATTTCGAATTTTCCCAAACAATTTCCTGAAGTAGAAACAGACATTATGGTTTATGGGCTGAATCGCCTTATTAGCCGAGATAGAGAATTAGCCTTAAAAAGTTGGGAAAAACTTTCTAACCAATTTACGTTTTCAACTCAACAATTAACCACTTTAACTCATAGGTTTGCCGTGTTTTTAGCCTTGGCTGATCACCCTCAAGCAGAAACTTGGTTGGAAAAAGCCAGTAATTATCAGCCCGATGCTGAATTATTAAGGTGGCATTTAGCCCATGTTCTTCGTCAACAAGATTGGCAGCATGCCATAGATGTCATAGATTTTGTGCCAGAAGAGGTGGCCCAAGATTTTGTTTTTCAATACTGGAAATCACGGGCCTACGGACAACTGGCCGCAACAGATTTGGCCACCTTGGGCCTTCAAAAGCTCGCTAAGCACAGACATTATTATGGCTTTTTAGCCAGTGCTAAATTAGCTATTCCGGCAAATTTAAACAATATTCCATTATATATTGCGCAAGCCGATTTACACACAATAGCAAGCATGCCAAGTGCCCAGCGAGCTTTCGAATTTAGACATCTCGGACGTAATCTTAGTGCAAGACGTGAGTGGATTTACTTACAGAGTCAACTAACTACTGAACAGCAACTTACGGCTGCGGTTTTGGCTAGTCAACAAAACTGGCATGACCAAGCC
The DNA here is from genome assembly GCF_052983255.1 of Paraglaciecola aestuariivivens. Lineage (NCBI taxonomy): Bacteria > Pseudomonadati > Pseudomonadota > Gammaproteobacteria > Alteromonadales > Alteromonadaceae > Paraglaciecola > Paraglaciecola aestuariivivens. The sequence continues at coordinate 240,622 of NZ_JBRKBA010000006.1, forward strand.
ATTTTTGGCTTTACGAGGGCTGGCTATTTAGACGATCTAGCCCGTCGTTTTCCTATGCCTTTCGATACTCATTTGCAAACTCATGCCAAGAAGAATGATATCGATCCTGCATGGGCATTTGCCATAGCCAGACGCGAAAGTTCTTTTATGCCCGACGCCGCATCTGGGGCGGGTGCGCTAGGTCTAATGCAAGTAATGCCTGGTACCGCGCGTTATTTAACTAAACAAAAAGTCGGTCAAAGGCATTTATTCAATCCCGCCAAAAATGTAGCTCTAGGCACTAAGTATATGCGCTATTTATTGAATAAAATGGATAACAATACTGTGTTAGCTACGGCCTCTTATAATGCAGGGTGGCGCCGGGTAAAACAGTGGTTGCCAGAAAACCAACCTATGGCATTAGACTTATGGATAGAGACCATTCCTTACAAAGAAACCCGCAACTATGTAAAAGCGGTGATGGCCTATCAACAAATTTACCAACAACAATTAGGCGAAAAAGGCTATTTATTTAACGAATTGGCACACATGCAGATTGAGCCCTCAGGTTAACTGATCCAAATTGAACTGTTACATGCTCTGTAAAAACTCTTGTGTTAATCTAGTGCCATATGATCACCCAATTACCTTGATGAGAGTATTTGCATGTCTTTAGAAGCAAATTTAGCCCAGACCTATCCCCAGCATATAAGTGAATTACAAAGTCGTACCCGTGAAGCCATTCAGCGCGAAAGTATTGATGGATTAATCATTCACTCTGGCCAAGGCAAACGGATATTTTTAGACGACAATAATTATCCGTTTAAAGTCAATCCACATTTTAAAGCTTGGTTGCCTGTTATCGATAATCCAAATTGTTGGTTGATTGTTAATGGTGAAGACAAACCCAAATTAGTGTTTTATCGACCTAAAGATTTTTGGCATAAAGTGCCAGACGAGCCAAGCGCCTTTTGGGCAGAACACTTTGATATTGTACTGCTTACTCAAGCCGATGCGGTGGAAAAACATTTGCCTTTTGATAAGTCTAAATATGCTTACATAGGTGAGTATATTGAAGTAGCAAAAGCCCTTGGTTTTAGTTTGGTAAACCCCGACAGGGTACTGCATTATTTGCATTACCAACGTGCTTATAAAACAGATTATGAATTACATTGTATGCGTGAAGCTAACCGCTTAGCAGTGACTGGCCACCGTGCCGCACGCTTAGCTTTTGAGCAAGGTTTAAGTGAGTTTGATATTAATCTGGCTTATTTGTGTGCGGTTAGGCAAGGCGACAATCAAGTGCCTTACAACAATATTATTGCCTTAAATAACAATGCCTCAATTTTGCATTACACAGAATTAGAAATGGAAGCACCGGCAGAATCACGTTCATTTTTAATTGATGCAGGAGCCAATTTTAATGGCTATGCGGCCGATATCACCCGAACTTATACTAACCAGCCCGGGCTGTTTGCTGATTTAATTGAGGCGCTGCATAAGATTACTAAGAACTGTATAGATGCATTAAAACCTGGTGTTTCTTATGTGCAAATTCATGCCTTAGCCTTTAAACAAATCGCGGCCGTACTAAGTGAATTTAAGATAGTCAATTTAAGCCCAGAAGACGTGCTAAGTTCAGGAATGGTTGGAACTTTTTTCCCCCATGGAATTGGCCACTTTTTAGGGTTACAAGTGCATGATGTGGCTGGCCATGTGTCTGACGATCGTGGTACCCCTTGCCCAGCGCCCGCCGAGCATCCGTTTTTACGAACAACCCGTATGATAGAAGCTAGACAAGTTTTTACTATTGAGCCTGGTTTGTATTTTATAGATAGTTTATTGGCAGATTTAAAAGCCACTGAACAGTCAAAATTCATTAATTGGGATGTGATTGATGAGTTGCGCCCATTTGGGGGCATTCGCATTGAAGACAATGTCATAGTGCATAGAGACAAAAATGAAAATATGACAAGAGATCTACAATTAGACTAACAATGAAAGTGGCCGAGAATATTCTCTCGGCCACATGTTCTTATAAGGAAAAAGCACAGACTTAATTTGTAGTAGTGTGGTTACGACAAAGTTGCTCGGTAAGTAAACCGACATAATCCCTTGGTAATCACACTTATTCACTTAATTGAGCTGTTGGTCTGAGAAAAGAGCTAGATTTGTGAGGTTTTTAAGCCTTTTTTTGCTCATTCCTAAAAAGTATATGTTATTTATCGAATCCTCCCGGTCATTGGCCGCTAAATTATTTGCTTGCTAGGTAAATTGTTTTAGCCTTGCGCCAATTTTTCAAAGCTGTGCCTTTGAAACTCTCAATTTTTTACACGGAACCTATTTTTATGCCAAGACTTTTGTTGTGTCTTCTGCTCTTTTTTGTTCATTTAAATGCCATACATGCTCAAGATAAATTAACTAACAAGTTTGCCAATGTTGATATTCCTAATATCACTGGCGACATAGTTTTAGATGGAGAGTTAGACGAGCAGCAATGGCGTCAGGCCACAGAGCTATCATTAAATTTTGTTACTCACCCTTTTGAAAATACCCGCCCGCCTGTTGCTACTAAGGTTAGAGTTTTTGAAAATGGAGACACTCTGTACGTGGCATTTGTTGCACAAGACACCTCAGTGCAAGACATTAGTGCGTTTTATCGCGACCGAGATGGCATATGGAGCAATGATTTAGTTGGCATAAAACTAGATACCTTTAACGATAGTCGCTTAGCCTATCAATTTTTTACCAATCCTCTAGGTATTCAAGCCGACGCTATACAAAATGAAATGACTGGCCGCGAAAGTGATAGCTGGGATGGGATTTGGCAATCTGCTGGTAAGTTAGTTGCAGATGGCTATCAGGTAGAAATGGCCATACCTTTGCGAATTTTAAATTTTGCTGAAGGCCAAGAAAATAAAACATGGGGGGCTGAGTTTGTTCGCTTTTACCCACGTGAAGACCGCTTACGTATTTCTAATGTGCCTTATGACAGAAATAATTCCTGTAATTTATGCCAACTGGGCGCTATTAATGGGTTTAAGCAAGCCAAGCAAGGTAAAAACTTAGCCGTCATTCCAACTTTAGTTTTGGGTAAAGGGCAAAGTCGTTCACCTGAATCTAGCTTAGATTGGAGCGACTCTGACAATAAAGAAGTGGGGCTAGATCTTAAATGGGGAGTAACGCCAGAAATTTCTATCCAAGCCACCTTAAATCCTGATTTTTCACAAGTTGAAGCAGATGTTGCGCAACTAAGTATTAACGATACCTTTGCACTATTTTTTGCTGAAAAACGCACCTTCTTTTTAGAAAATGCTGATTATTTTTCAAGTAACTACAACTTAGTTTATACCCGTAACGTTGGAAACCCTGACTATGGCGCCAAAGTAACTGGGCGCATGGGGCAACACACTTTTGGGTTATTTGTGGCTAACGATGAGAGCACCACCTTTTTAGTACCAGGCAACTTAGGCTCTACAATTGCAAGCCTAGACGACGAGTCTTTAAATTTAGCGTTGCGTTATCGTTATGACTTATCTTCACAACTGTCTATTGGCTGGACTAGCACCCTAAGAGATTCAGAAGGCTATTATAACTATGTAAATGGCTTGGATGGTAAATACCAGATTACCGAAAAAGACACCATTAGGGCGCAAATTTTGCGCTCAGATACTCTATATCCAATAGATTTATATAAAGATTATTGCGCTAACGACTGTGAGCAAGAGCAAGATTTTTCAGAAGCAGCCTTAAGGCTAAAAAAAGACCAAGCTTTTAGTGGTAACGCTTACATCATTAGTTATGCCCATGAAGAACGTAATTGGAACCTTAGGGCTCAGCAAAATAGTCGTGGTGAAAATATAAGAACAGATCTCGGATTTGGTGCCTTAGCCGATCGTACCCAAGCGGTTATTGGTGGAGGGTATAATTGGTTTAGTGAAAATACTTGGTGGAATAGAGTTCGACTGTCGGGAGATTGGGATATCTCGCACAATGATAATGGCGAATTAATTGAAAAAGAAATAGAAATGGATCTTGGGGTAAGCGCTCAGCTGCAATCCTATTTTCAGATTGGAGTGTTAAAAAGACAACGAGTGGGTTTACGTGCCGATCCTTCAAACTTATCAATTAAAGGCAACAGTTCTTTATTTACTGAAAAAATGGGCAAGCTGTACTTTGAAATGCGCCCAAGCCCAGCTTGGTACATTAGTGGTTTTAGTCGATTTGGTGATCACATAGATTTTGATAATAACCGATTAGGTAAACAATTTTTGCTGCGCCCTACTGTTAATTGGAATTTAGGCAGCAGTTTACAATTTAAAGTTCGTCATACTTATCAAAAGTTTGAAGTAGAAGAGCAACCATTATTCACTGCTAATCTAACCGACTTTAGAGCAACCTATCAATTTGACCAGCGCCAATTTTTACGGTTAATTTTGGTGTATGCAAACATAGAGCGTAATCAGCAAAACTATAACTTTGAGGTAGACGAAAACCGTAAAAGTTTAGGCACTCAGTTACTCTATTCTTACAAGCTTAATCCCTTAACCAAGTTTTTTGTAGGTTATTCTGACTCAGCTTATCAAGATGACGATTTAAGTACTTTAACTAAAAATCAGCGTTCAGTATTTATGAAATTCAGTTATGCTTGGTTAAATTAGTCTAGTAAATAAAGCAAAAGCTTAAGGAATTAAAAATGGAATTATTGTTCGAGTATATTTTTACTGCGCAGTTTGTATTACTGGTTTTTGTAGTGGCCTTGTTAAAAACCTCTATTAAATTTGTGCCGCAAAACCGTGCATACGTAATAGAACGTTTTGGAAAATATCAATCAAGCAAAGAAGCTGGGCTGAATTTTATTATGCCTTTTATCGACCGTGTAGCGGCTGACCGTTCGTTAAAAGAGCAAGCAGTTGATGTACCCGAACAAAGTGCCATTACTAAAGATAATATTTCCTTGCATGTAGATGGGGTGTTGTACTTTAGAGTGTTAGACCCCTATAAAGCTACCTATGGTGTAGACGACTATGTGTTTGCGGTTACTCAGCTGGCTCAAACCACTATGCGTTCTGAATTAGGTAAAATGGAATTAGATAAAACCTTTGAAGAAAGGGATATGCTTAACACCAATATTGTTGCGGCAATTAATGAAGCGGCAGGTCCATGGGGAATTCAGGTATTAAGGTACGAGATTAAAGATATAGTGCCGCCTCAATCAGTTATGGAAGCCATGGAAGCTCAAATGAAGGCTGAGCGTGTTAAACGCGCACAAATTCTAGAGTCTGAAGGTGATAGACAAGCAGCCATTAACCGTGCAGAGGGTGAAAAAGCCTCGGTGGTGTTAGCCGCTGAAGCAGATAAATCTGAGCAAGTACTACGTGCCGAAGGTGAAGCTAAAGCTATAGTGGCAGTTGCGACAGCACAAGCCGAAGCACTAAGGCAAGTAGGTGAAGCAGCGGCCACAGATGAAGGGCAAAAAGCCATTCAATTGGATCTGGCAACCAAAGCAATAGAAGCCAAACAAGCCATAGCAAAAGAGTCTTCTGTGGTGTTATTGCCAGATAGTGGTACAGAAGCGGCAAATGTAGTGGCGCAAGCTATGACAGTGATTAATCAGCTAAATAAGGGGTAAGTTATGGATTGGATAGTCAATAATTTAGCTGAAACCTTGTTGGTTGTAGGACTCTTGTTACTAGTAGTAGAGATAGTAGTTTTAGGTTTTTCTACTTTTGTGTTGTTTTTTGTAGGCTGTGCCGCAGTATTAACATCGGCATTATTATATTTAACTTGGTTGCCCAACACCCTTGTTGCTGCATGTCTATCTACGGCTATTATAACCGCTATATTAGCCATCTTTTTTTGGAAACCTTTAAAAAATATGCAGTCAAAAGTAGATGATAAGTCAGCTAAAGGAGATCTTGTTGGCCATCAATTTATTTTAACTGAAGAGGTTTCACCTTCAAGCCAGCCTATTTATCGCTATTCTGGCATTGATTGGAAGCTACAATCGGACCAAACCATAGCCGCTGGCTCTAAAGTAGAAGTGATACAAGCAGAAGTAGGAGTGTTTCACTTAAAAGCGCTTTGAGTTTAATAAAGTGACCCAAGTCCGCCAATTAAATAGGCGCACTTGGGTTTGAATCTAAATGTGCTAGTTCATATAGCATAGTGCGCCATAACTTTTCTTTTCTAAAGATCATATTTTTAACTTTTTGAAATTAATTGCTAGGACTACTCTCAACTCAAATGAGTAGCACTTATACATGTAACCTTTAACCAATATAATTAGAGTTTACTGAAGATGAGCAAGCGAATTACAAAAACATACTAGATCAACCGATTACAAATATTAGTTTGGGAAATAAACATTGAGTCACAGATTTCAAGACTATGCACTATTTTATACTATGTTATGGACTTGCATACTTTATATTTAAAGATTTTACTAAAAGTTTTGGTACCATTCTGCCACGCGACAATAAGTAATGTTGAACTTAATCTATGTCGCTTTGGAGATGTTATGAGTAATAAAATTACGAAATTTATTACTGTGATTACGATTGCAGTAGGGATGGCCGGGCAAGCAAGTGCTACGCCTATTCTGTATTTTCAAAATGGACAGAATTATTCTGATGGTCAAGGTAACCTATGGGAGTTTTTAGGTTCATTTGATTTAGGTGCCGGTGAAGAGTTCATCGATCTAAATAACAATGGAATTGAAGACGCGGGAGATAATTTTCCTACGCCTTTAAATGGCCTTCAAGCTGCTGCGTTTTTAGGTTTTGGTAATATTCAAGATTTAGCGATTTCCGCTTTTCATTTTGATGTTGGCAACGGGGCGATTAGTGCACAAGAATTTGAGTTTTTTGAAAGTATGAGTGCAAGTGGCATAGTCGAAGTAAACTTTATGGCTTGGTATGATGGTTTTGAGCAGGCAATAAAAATTGATGCACAAGGTCTTGATGCTGATAAAAATAATGATGGAAAATATCAACCAGGAGATGATCGCTCAGCTTATGTTAAGGACCGTTCTGATATTGGTGATTATACCAATTATGTTTTCAAAAGAGTTGACGTGCCAGAGCCTTCTACATTAGCTATTTTTGCAATAGCTATTGGAGGGTTAGCTTTCCGTAGTTTTAGAAAATAAAAGCAAAGACTTAATAGTTAAAGCTTAATATTATTTAAAAGCACCTTGCTTACTTTTTATACTTAGGTACAAGACGGCATACCTTATGTCGTCTTTTTTTGTAAAACCCCACCGCTTTTTTTGCTAATGTAAGACTAATAAGGAATTGGATCTTTTAGTTAGATCCCAAGGTATCCCAATGCCTACTGACGTATAAATAAAGGCGTTAGTTTTCATTGAGATAGATAAATTTTATTAGGAAACACTCTAATGCAAAACTTAACCACTTCTAAACTAGCCAAAGTCGTTGAAGTTAACGGCCAAGTGCAACTTGATTCGGAGCAAAACTTGGTCATACAAGCCGGGCAAAGCCTGGATTTTGGGGCTACTTTGCGCTTTGAAAAAGGCAGCCAAGTCACGTTAGCATTTGAAGATGGAACTGTGCAAAAAATTAGTGCCCCTGCTTCAGAGCATGACAGTGAGTTAAGTGTTGAGACTTTGGCTAACAATGTAAATTTTGATGCATTAGATGAAATTCAAGATGATATAGCTGCCATACAAGCATTAATAGAGTCAGGCGAAGAAGTGGAATTGCCTGATACCGCGGCAGGTGGATTACAAGGCAATGAAGGAACCAGTTTTGTTACCTTAAGTCGTGATGGAGATGAGCTTTTAGCACAAGCAGGTTACGACACAACAGGAATAGATAACCCCAACACTACCAATGAACAGCCAGAACTGGCAGCTAGAACGGCGCAGCCTACTATTACTCAAAGTGACTTTAACACTATACCGGAAGATACTATTGCCACAGGTAATGTATTAGATAACGATAGTGACTTGGATGATGAGTTAACTGTTCAATCTTTTACTGTTGAAGGGGATTCAACCGTCTATTTAGCCGGCCAAACCGCTTTGGTTGAGGGTGGAAACATTGTTCTAAACCAGGATGGTAGTTACACCTTTACTCCAGATGAAAATTTTAATGGTTTAGTACCTGTAGTCACTTACACCACCAATACTAACGCTTCTGATACTTTGACTATCGAAGTCACTCCGGTATCTGATCTTGTTGATGACAATGAGTCAGTTACAACCGCGGAAGATACCAGCGTGAGCGGGAACGTATTAACTAATGCCTCAAGTTCCGATGGTACGCCTGTCATTACTAGTTTTGTGGTAGGCGGCGTGACTTATTCTGCGGGTGCCACCGCAAATTTAACCGAAGGTGATTTAACTCTTAACGCTAACGGTAGTTTCACCTTTGTGCCTGCGGCTAATTACAATGGCGCAGTGCCTGTTACTACCTACACAGTATCTGATGGAGTGAACACAGATATCTCAACCTTAAGCATTAATGTGACACCAGAATCAGATTTGGTGGACGGCGATGAGTCAGTTACTACAGCTGAAGATACCAGTGTAAGTGGGAACGTATTAACTAATGCCTCTAGTGCCGATGGTACGCCAGTGATCACAAGCTTTGTGGTAGGTGGCCTAACATATTCTGCGGGTGCCACGGCTAATTTAACTGAAGGTGACTTAACCCTAAACGCCAACGGTAGTTTTACCTTTGTGCCTGCGGCAAATTACAATGGTGCGGTACCTGTTACCACTTATACCGTATCTGATGGAGTGAACACAGATAGCTCTACTTTAAGCATTAGTGTGACACCAGAGTCTGATTTGGTGGACGGCGATGAGTCAGTTACTACAGCTGAAGATACCAGTGTGAGCGGGAATGTGCTGGCGAATGCTAGCAGTGCCGATGGTACGCCAGTGATCACAAGCTTTGTGGTAGGCGGCGTGACTTACTCTGCGGGTACCACAGCTAAATTAACTGAAGGTGATTTGACCCTAAATGCCAACGGTAGTTTCACCTTTGTGCCTGCGGCAAATTACAATGGCGCGGTACCTGTTACCACTTACACAGTTTCTGATGGAGTGAATACTGATAGTTCAACTTTAAGCATTAGTGTGACACCAGAGTCTGATTTAACGGATGGCGATGAGTCAGTTACCACAGCTGAAGATACCAGTGTGAGCGGGAATGTGCTGGCGAATGCTAGCAGTGCCGATGGTACGCCAGTGATCACAAGCTTTGTGGTAGGCGGCGTGACTTACTCTGCGGGTGACACGGCTAATTTAACTGAAGGTGATTTGACCCTAAATGCCAACGGTAGTTTCACCTTTGTGCCTGCGGCTAATTACAATGGTGCAGTACCTGTTACTACTTATACCGTATCTGATGGGGTAAACACTGATAGTTCAACTTTAAGTATTAGTGTAACGCCTGAATCTGATTTAACTGATGGTGATGAGTCAGTTACCACAGCTGAAGATACCAGTGTAAGTGGGAACGTATTAACTAATGCCTCTAGTGCCGATGGTACGCCAGTGATCACAAGCTTTGTGGTAGGCGGCGTGACTTACTCTGCGGGTGCCACAGCTAAATTAACTGAAGGTGATTTGACCCTAAATGCCAACGGTAGTTTCACCTTTGTGCCTGCGACAAATTACAATGGCGCGGTACCTGTTACCACTTACACAGTATCTGATGGAGTGAATACTGATAGTTCAACTTTAAGCATTAGTGTGACACCAGAGTCTGATTTAACGGATGGCGATGAGTCAGTTACCACAGCTGAAGATACCAGTGTGAGCGGGAATGTGCTGGCGAATGCTAGCAGTGCCGATGGTACGCCAGTGATCACAAGCTTTGTGGTAGGCGGCGTGACTTACTCTGCGGGTGCCACGGCTAATTTAACTGAAGGTGATTTGACCCTAAATGCCAACGGTAGTTTCACCTTTGTGCCTGCGGCTAATTACAATGGTGCAGTACCTGTTACTACTTATACCGTATCTGATGGGGTAAACACTGATAGTTCAACTTTAAGTATTAGTGTAACGCCTGAATCTGATTTAACTGATGGCGATGAGTCAGTCACTACAGCTGAAGATACCAGCGTGAGCGGTAATGTTCTAAGCAACGCCTCAAGTGCCGATGGTACGCCAGTGATCACAAGCTTTGTGGTAGGCGGCGTGACTTACTCTGCGGGTGCTACAGCTAATTTAACTGAAGGTGATTTAACCCTAAACGCCAACGGCAGTTTCACCTTTGTGCCGGCGGCTAACTACAATGGCGCAGTGCCGGTCGCTACCTATACAGTGTCAGATAGCGTTAACACTGATACTTCTACTTTAAGCATTAATGTGACACCAGAATCAGATTTAACGGATGGCGATGAGTCAGTTACTACAGCTGAAGATACCAGCGTAAGTGGGAATGCTCTAAGCAACGCATCTAGTGCTGATGGCACGCCAGTGATAACAAGCTTTGTGGTAGGCGGCGTGACTTACTCTGCGGGTGCTACAGCTAATTTAACTGAAGGTGATTTAACTCTTAACGCTAACGGTAGTTTTACCTTTGTGCCAGCTGCTAACTACAATGGCGCAGTGCCGGTCGCTACCTATACAGTGTCAGATAGCATTAACACTGATACTTCTACTTTAAGCATTAATGTAACCCCAGAATCAGATTTAACGGATGGTGATGAGTCTGTCACCACAGCTGAAGATACCAGTGTGAGCGGTAATGTTCTAAGCAACGCATCTAGTGCTGATGGCACGCCAGTGATCACAAGCTTTGTGGTAGGCGGCGTGACTTATTCTGCTGGTGCCACCGCCAATTTAACTGAAGGTGACTTAACCCTAAACGCCAACGGTAGTTTCACCTTTGTGCCGGCGGCTAATTACAATGGCGTAGTGCCGGTCGCTACCTATACAGTGTCAGATAGCGTTAACACTGATACTTCTACTTTAAGCATTAATGTGACACCAGAATCAGATTTAACGGATGGTGATGAGTCTGTCACCACAGCTGAAGATACCAGCGTAAGTGGTAATGTGCTGGCGAATGCTAGCAGTGCTGATGGCACTGCAGTTATCACCGGTTTTGTAGTAGGCGGCCTAACTTATTCTGCTGGTGCCACAGCCAATTTAACTGAAGGTGACTTAACCCTAAACGCCAACGGTAGTTTCACCTTTGTGCCGGCGGCTAATTACAATGGCGTAGTGCCTGTTACCACCTACACAGTATCTGATGGGGTGAACACAGACAGCTCTACTTTAAGCATTAATGTAACCCCAGAATCTGATTTGGTGGATGGCGATGAGTCTGTTACTACAGCTGAAGATACCAGTGTAAGTGGAAACGTTTTAACTAATGCTTCAAGTGCTGATGGTACACCTGTCATTACTAGTTTTGTGGTAGGCGGTGTGACTTATTCTGCAGGTGCCACGGCTAATTTAACCGAAGGTGATTTGACCCTAAATGCCAACGGTAATTTTACCTTTGTGCCTGCGGCTAATTACAATGGCGCAGTGCCTGTTACTACCTATACAGTGTCAGATAGCGTTAACACCGATACTTCTACTTTAAGCATTAATGTGACACCTGAATCAGATTTAACTGATGGCGATGAGTCAGTTACCACGGCTGAAGATACCAGCGTAAGTGGGAACGTTCTAAGCAACGCATCTAGTGCCGATGGCACGCCTGTCATTACTAGTTTTGTAGTAGGCGGCCTAACATACTCTGCGGGTGCCACGGCTAATTTAACTGAAGGTGATTTAACCCTAATTGCCAACGGTAGTTTCACCTTTGTGCCAGCTGCTAATTACAATGGCGCAGTGCCTGTTACTACCTACACAGTATCTGATGGGGTGAACACTGATAGCTCAACTTTAAGTATTGAAGTCACTCCTGGCAACAACCCTCCAGTAGCGGCCGATGATAATTTCACTGTTAATGAAGGAGAAAGCGTTTCTGGTAATCTAATCACTCATGATGACGGTGATGGTGTTTCAGATTCTGACGGTGGAGATGGCGGTACGCTTAAAGTAACTGAAGTAAATGGTGTTCCTTTAGTGTTTGATAGCGTTACTGGCATAGCAACAGTGGCAATAAAAGATGGCACTTTATCTATTAAAGAAGATGGCAGTTATACCTACCAAAATGATGGTTTTGTTTTGGGCAGTGCCGCCCCTACTTTTACTTATACTTTAAGTGATGGGACAGATGTTGATACCGCCACTGTTACTATAAACGTTGTGGATGCGGCTCCTGATGCACGTGACGATTTTAATTATATTTCGTTGAATGAAGCCTATGGTTCAGGTAAAGCCTTTACTAGCATTGCACGTGGAAATGTGATTAAAAATGGTAGTACAGGCGATAGAGCTGACGTTTCTGCTGATGGCTTTGGTACCCCAATTATTACTCAGGTTGTTTATGATGGAAAAGTATATGAATTTACTGACACTGTAACTTCGCATAGCATTGAAACCGAATATGGAACTTTAACCATATCTAGTTCTGGCGCTTATAACTTTACTACACCATTTGGAATGGTCATTCCAAGTGCTGAAGTCAATTTAAAATTTAGTTACACAGTGCAAGATGCAGATAATCAATCGCCAGAAGAAGATTCGGCCATATTGACTATTAATATTAAGCCACCTAGTACTGCTTCTAAGGAAGTACCCATTGATGTTGAAGATCTTAGCAGCACAGCGACTATAGATACCTCTTTTGAAAACAAGAACTTGTCTCATGCCGATGAAGAAGCTTTTGAATATGCGCCAGATACCGATCACGATGGGTTAAACGATATTTTAATCGATTCAAATACAGGTGGGTTGGAAGAGTATTTAGCTATGTTGGGTGAGCTTGATAAGGCTATGCAAAATGACGATAGTCAAAACGAATCTGCACAGCCTATCGATGAACAGGTGCTTATGAGCAAAGAAAATCCAGCGCAAAATGCCCAATCTAAAATCATCAATAATGAATTATTAGAAGACGGGGCTTTGATTGTGAGTGACACCTTAGCCAACGGCAATAACACTCATGCCGAATTAGACTCGCCAGACTTGTTATAGTAAAGTCAGTTTTTCGCATTTTATAGACCTTAGCTCAGCCAAAATCCCTAGGACTGTGTTAAGGTTTATGCGTTTTTCTGAAGGAATATAAAACCCAGTGCAATCTTCGGCTAATTCAACCGATCAATGGAAAATTAACGCTAATCAAAGAGTTAACACTGATCCTCTATTAGATAGTTTGGTCTTGTTAACCGAGCATTTTGGCGAACCCTGCTCAGCAGAAGCTTTAACGGCTGGTTTACCTGTTGCTGGTCAATTCCTCACTCCTGAATTGCTTCCGCAAGCCGCTTCTCGGGCAGGTTTAAGTGCAAAATTAGTGCGTAAGGGATTAAACGAAATTCCTTCTATGTTACTGCCTTGTATTTTAATGCTTAAAGATAAACAAGCCTGTGTTTTACAAGAGTTAGATCTTCAAGCAAATCACGCCATAGTGACTCTGCCCGAAACGGGGGGCGAAGAAAAACTTAGTATTGAAGAATTAGAATCTAACTTTGTTGGGTATTTGTTTTTAGTCAAACAACAATACCGCGGTGATAGAAACTTTGATGTATTTGTTGGCGACAGTAAAGAGCATTGGTTATGGCAACATATAAAAAGTGCCACTCCTATTTATCGAGACGTAATTATTGCCTCGATTATGGTGAATATTTTTGCTTTAGTCTCGCCGTTATTTGTAATGAATATTTATGACAAAGTTGTACCTAATTTAGCTTTTGAATCTTTGTGGGTATTGGCCTTGGGAGCGGGTATTGCTTACATATTTGATTTTATTTTAAAGCAACTCAGGGGTTATCTAATAGATGTGGCGGGTAAAAAAGTAGACATAGAAGTCTCAGCCAAGTTGTTTGCAAAAGTGGTAGGCATTCCCTTAGAAAAGCGTGCTCCTAGTATTGGGGGCATGGCCAAACAACTCACCGATTTTGATAATGTTAGAGAGTTCTTTTCATCTGCAACTATAACGGCTTTAGTTGACTTGCCTTTTGCCTTGTTATTTATGTTTTGTATTTGGTTAGTTGCCGGCGACTTAGTGTTATTTCCAATTATTGCCTCTGTACTAATCATTGGATATACCATCTATACCCAGCCCAAATTGCGCCATGCCATTGAAGAAAGCAATAAATTTTCCAGTTTACGTCATGGACACTTAATTGAGTGCTTGGGGGCCTTAGAGTCGATTAAAGCCAATGGTGCAGAAGGCATAGTGCAAAATGCTTGGCAACAAATGATAGGCCATACCTCTAATTGGTTATTAAAATCAAAATTCATAACTAACTCAGTAGTCAATGTGGCCAGCTTTATAGTACAGGTCGCTGTTATTGGGGTAGTGGTACTAGGGGTATACCGGGTTTCCGACAACCTCATTTCTATGGGCGGTATCATTGCTGCGGTTATGTTAACAGGCCGGGCAATTTCACCTGTGGCTAAATTAGCCAGCCTGATGACAAGATCTAACCAAACTATTACTGCATTGAGGCAGCTAGATCAATTAATGGAACAAGAAGGGGAGTTTGAAGATAAGGCCCATCTTGCCAGTCGAACAAAATTATCTGGAAATATTACTGCTGAAAATGTTGGTTTCCGTTATCCAGAGTCCAAAACCACTGCACTTTACCCTATGTCGATTGAGATCAAACAGGGTGAAAAAATTGCAATTGTGGGTCGCAATGGCTCTGGAAAAACCACTTTAGCTAAATTGCTTTTGGGCTTATACCAACCCACTGAAGGTAGTCTGCGTTTTGATGGTTTAAATCATCAACAAATCCACCCTAGTGATTTAAGGCGTAATATAGGTTACCTACCTCAAGATATAGTGTTGTTTCACGGTACTATCCGTGACAATATTTTATTTGGTACTAAGCAAGTCACTGAGTATCAGCTAATCCGAGCGGTGCAATTGTCTGGAGTAAGTAGCTTTACTGATCACGACACTCAAGGGCTAGATTTACAGGTAGGAGAAAGCGGTAATAATTTATCTCGCGGGCAGCGCCAATCTATTGCTTTAGCGCGAGCCATTCTTAATGCCCCACAAATTTTATTATTAGATGAGCCGACTGCAAGTTTAGATGCGCGTGCAGAAAAACAGTTTATTCAATCAATTCAGGCCACTGCAAAAGATCGCACTTTGTTATTGATTACCCATAAAACTGAATTGTTATCCCTAGTAGACCGAATAGTGGTTTTAGATAAAGGTAAGCTAGTACTAGATGGTCCAAAAGGTGTGGTATTACAAAAACTGCAACAAGGCAAAACTCAATCAGAGGCTAAGCCATGAAAGTTAGCCAACAAGATTTAGAAATGGCCGATGATGTATACGGGGCTATGTTAACTCAAGCCCCAAGCTTGCATCGTTTAATCATATGGTCATTGGCTGGGTTTTTAGTTAGCTTTATTTTATGGGCATCGTTTTCTTCATTAGATCAAGTTACCTCTGGGGTAGGTAAAGTGATCCCCTCGTCACAGGTGCAAATTATTCAAAGTTTAGATGGCGGTATTTTGCAAAAGTGGTTTGTGCAAGAAGGCATGCCTGTTACTAAAGGGCAACCCATTGCGCGCATTGACGATACCCGTTTTCGTTCTGACTTTGCCGAACAAAAACAAGAAGTAGACAGTTTACGCGCAAACATAATTCGCTTAAGAGCAGAGCTCGCAAGTATTTTGGTTGGCAATAACGACAACTGGAAGTTGCAAATAGAAATAAACAAAAAACCGCCTATTTACCCTGATGATCTAATCGAAAGTGCAGAATTTATGGTGGCAGAACAGCAAGAAGAATATGCTGGTAGGCTTGATAATTTAATTAATCAATTGGCTATTCAAGGTCAACAAATCCAACAAAAAGAACAAGAAATTACTGAATTAGAATCTAAAATTAGCACTCTCGAAGTCAGTTATCAGTTATCTAAGAAAGAACTAGAATTAACCCGACCTTTAGCCGAAAAGGCCATAGTGTCTAAAATTGAGTTGTATAAAATAGAACGCACAGTTAATGATTTAAAAGGTGAATTAAGCGCAGTGCGTTTATTAACACCTAAACTAAAATCAGCCCTTCAAGAAGCAATTTTAACTCGCCGCGAAACGGTTTTATCTTATCGCAACGAAGTCAGAGCTAAACTTAACGAGTTACAAAACAAGCTTTCTAGGATCAATGAATCACAAGTTGGGGCACAAGATAAAGTCAATAAAGCTTTGATTTTATCCCCTGTAGTTGGAACGGTTAAAACCATACATATCAACACCTTAGGTGGTGTGGTAAAACCGGGAGAAACCATAGCAGAGATAGTGCCAACCGAAGATATGCTAATGGTAGAGGCCAAAATTAAGCCTAGGGATATTGGTTTTATATACCCAGGTCTTCCTGCTGTGGTTAAAATTACTGCTTATGATTTTGCCCGTTATGGTGGATTAACAGGTACGGTTGAACATATCAGTGCCGATACTACTCAAGACGAAGAGGGTAATAGTTTTTATCTTATCAGGGTGCGAACAGATGCATCTAGTATCAAAAATAAGCACCAAGAAGAAATGCCAATTATTCCTGGGATGATGACAAATGTGGATGTCATCACAGGTAAACGCACCATTTTAGAATATATTTTAAACCCATTATTGCGTGCGAATGAGGCCGCGTTGAGGGAAAGGTAAGCAAATATGGAATCCAAAGGATTAGATTTTGAAAGTAGGTAATTCAACATGCATTTAAAAGCTGTTTTATGCTCAATGGGCTTGTTAATTACGCCTATTCAGCAGTTGCAGGCTCAAAGTTTAGAGCAAGCAGTGGCCCACACTGTGGATACTCATCCAGACATTCGGGAGGCGTTTGCACGCTTTAAAGCCAAAGAAGAAGATGTAAATCGAGCTTCATCAGGTTATCTGCCAAGCATAGATCTCACTGCTGGATATGGCTACGAATATACAGACACGCCAGGCAATCGTCGTTCTGAGTTAGGATTTAGTGACGGCGAAACCGAATTAGCGCGCGGCGAGTTTGGTTTGAGCCTTAGGCAAATGCTGTTTGATGGTATGTTAACCAGAAGCGAAGTGAAACGTACTAAATATGAAGCCAGTGCCGAACAGTGGACACTGCTTAGCACTGCAGAAGACTTAGCCTTGGCCGTGAGCCGCGCTTATATTCAGTATATAAAAACCTCTGAATTGGTGACCTTAGCTGAAAAAAATGTGGCCTCTCATCAGCAGATATTTTCGCAAATAAAAGAGCGTACCGATTCAGGGATGGGCAGTATTGCTGATTTATCTCAAGTTACAGGTCGTTTAGCCAGAGCCCAATCTAACCTAATTGCAGCACGTAATAATTATTATGATGCAAGAACTGAATTTATCAGCTTAACCAACATCACTCCCAAAGATTTAGTCATTCCTGTACCTGATGCCGATATGTTACCAAAAGACAAAGTGAGTGGTTTGGCCTTTGCATTAGCCAACCACCCTGTGATTAAGTCTGCCCAACAAGATATACAGGCTGCTCGCGCTTTTAGTGACGTTGTTCAATCGAATTATTACCCTAAATTATCTTTAGAGGTAGAAGCTAATGCAGACAATGATGTAGCTGGTGAAGACGGCGTTAATCGATTTGCCCAAAACGTAGGTGGGCATAGAAATGACCTTAGGGTTATGTTGCGTATGCGTTACAACTTGTATTCTGGAGGCAAAGATGTGGCAGAAGAGCGCAGTGCTGCCTATAAAGTTTCTCAAGCTAAAGAAATTAATTATCGCGCCCATAGACAAGTTACCGAAAGTTTTGGTTTAGCCTGGAATGCTTTCGAAATGTTAGGCCAACAAAAAACCTTTATTCAGCAACATGTTGAAACTTCTAAAGATACTCAACTAGCCTACCAACAACAATTTAGCTTAGGCCAGCGCAATCTTTTGGATTTATTAGATACAGAAAACGAATTGTTCCAAGCTCGCAAAGATTACTTAGATGCTAAATTTGATGAATTGATGGCACGATATAGATTATTAAATGTGACAGGCCAATTATTGGATTCATTGCGCGTAACCCGCTCGCAAACTTGGAATGGCGAACATCAATATTCGCAAGGAGGCCAGCATGATTAAGCTTAAGCCAATTTACCCTTGTATGGTTTTGCTAGCAGCAAGTTTAAGTGCATGTAGCACTGTAGATCTTGTACAGCCTGAGCAAAGCGTAGTTCAGCTTTATGATTTAAATGACCATGATAGTGATGGGGTGATTGAAGCGCGGGATAAATGTGACAATACAGTGCTTGGCGCAGCTATTGATAATGTTGGCTGCGGTACTTACAGTACTTATGTTGAACCAGTTAATATTGACATTAAATTCGAACATAACTCTTACGCTATTCCTGCTTCTGCTTTGCCTAAACTTAAACAGCTAGCTGCTTTTTTACAGCAAAAGCCCGAGCTTAAAATTGTGATTGAAGGGCACACCAGCAAAGTAGGTAAAGCCAAATATAATCAAAGGTTGTCTGAATTACGTGCCCAAGCAGTAGCCAATATTTTGGTAAATAACTTTAAGTTAGATCCTGCTAGAGTAAAACCTATTGGTTATGGATTTGAGCGACCATTAGATGACTCTGACACTGAATATGCACATAAAGCTAATCGTCGAATTATGGCGCAGTTTAACAAAGATGTGCGTGTTGACGATATGATATGGACTATTTACACGGTTGATCAAGTTGATTAATTCAGGGTGAATGGTATGAGGGTTTACCATTTTTTAACTCAGCACTTAGTTAAAAAGCCCATGTGTTTTTTATGCTTAACTTTGGTCTGTTTACCCGTGTTATATGCACAAAGTCAAAAACCATTAGACGCTAAAAAAATCGTATCGGCATTAAAACAAAATTATGGTGAACGCGCGGCTAAACGCGGCCATGCATGGCTTAATATGATGCAATCAGAAGGTGATATATCAGAGCCTGAAAGGTTAGAAAAAGTGAATCGCTTTTTTAATTTATTTCGCTTTGTAGATGATATCGACCTTTGGGGGGTTAACAATTATTGGGCCACGCCAGTTGAATTTATTGGGGTAAATGGTGGAGATTGTGAAGACTATTCAATTGCCAAGTATTTTACCCTGCTAGAACTAGGCATAGCGGATGAAAAAATGCGTATTACCATGGTTAAAGCGGTGACACTCAATCAATATCATATGGTCTTAGCTTATTATGACACTCCCGCATCTGTGCCGCTGATTTTAGATAACATTGATGGCGAAATTAAACCTGCTAATCAACGCCATGATTTGATCCCAATTTATAGTTTTAACGCGAGCCAATTATGGCTAAATAAAGAAAGAGGTCGCAGTGTACAAAGCGGCAATTCTTCTCGATTAAAGCGTTGGCAAGATTTACGTCAACGAATTAATTCAGCAAAACTTAAACAACCCAAGATGACATTGGAGTTTTAACCCCATGACCTTATTTCGACAGATTAACTCATTATTATTTGGGCTATTTTTACTGGTGATGAGCTGCTTAGTGTATTTCCAATATACGCAAGTTCGCGATTTTATGAATCAGCAAATGGAATCTGATTTAAACAACACTATGACGTCATTGGGATTAATGTTACAGCCGCATATCGAAACAGGTGACTTAGTTTCAGCTGAGACTTTAGTCAATGTTATTTTTGAAGGGGGCTTTTATCGAAAAGTTACCTTAACTTGGTTAGCAGATGGCAAAGAACAAAATTGGGAAAACCCGATAGAAGTAGAAGGGGTACCAGATTGGTTTATTAATTTAGATATTTTTGCCTTACAGAAAAAACAAAGTGTGATCACCTCGGGTTGGATGCAATTAGCCACCCTAGAAGTAGAAGCCCATCCAGCGCTTGGGTATCAACAATTATGGCGGGTTATGAACGATACCATCATGATCTTATCCTTGTTGTTTATCATCAGTATTGTGATTTTAAGAGTGCGATTAAACACCATTCTTAAGCCGCTTCATGATATTGCCGCTGAGGCAAAAGAGATTGCACAGAAAAAGTTTGGTGGGCATATTAGCTTGCCTAACACCACAGAATTAAAAGACGTGGTGGCAGCCATTAACTATATGTCGGGCCAGTTAAAACAAGTGTTTTCGACTTTAGATCAAGAGGTCAGCCAACTTAAAGAAGATAAATTGCTGGATCAAGTATCGCAATTACCCAACCGCCAGTATTTAACTGCGCAAATTAACAGTTGGTTAGATGAGCCAGGCTATGGTGGCTTAATTTTGACTCAGTTTGATTGGTTAGAAGACATACATAGTAAATATGGATATCAGGGGCGCGACCAAATTATAAAATTGTTATCGGCCAGAATGCAGGCTGAGCTTCCTGATATTGCGCCATGTGTGATTGCTAGGATCAGTAATACCGAGTTTGCCTTTTTGCTTACTAAAGCTGAGCGTCATCAAATTGAACAATATTTAACTAGCCTAATTCGCATCATTAACCAAGAAATTACTAAAGCAGGCTGCTTAGCCAATGCCAAGTTTGCACTAGGGGTAAGCCAACGCATTGATAATATGCAGCCTTCAGATCTGCTGTCGCAATCAGACAATGCCTTACAGCAAGCGCGTAAAGAGCGCAAAATAAGCCATTGGATTGACGCTCAGCAGCCACAAAAGTACAACCGCGAACAATGGCGCGAAAAACTTGTAAGTGCCATTGAAAACAATCAATTTAAGTTTCAGTGGCAAGCGGTTAATCACATGCAATCTGCAGATATTTTGCAACACGAATTGTATTGCCGACTTAATATAGATAATCAGCTAGTTAATGCCTCTGAATTTATGCCTTTTATCGAATTGTTGTCTTTAGGCAGTCAACTCGATAGGTGTTTGTTAACTACCATAGTACAACAACAGATCTTGGCCAAAACTCAGCAACCTGTGGCGATTAACCTAACCCATGACAGTATCCAAGATCCGGCATTTACTACTTGGTTAACTACTTTCTTAAAAGAAACACAACAGGCCAGTTCAATGTTATTTGAACTACCAGAATCGGCCTGTATCAGTGCTCCAGAACAAAGCCAAAATCTTACTCATATTATTCGTGCGGCTGGGGCCAAAATAGGTATAGACCAATGTGGCAGACAAATGGGGTCTTTGCAGTACTTACAAAACATTCAGCCCCACTACATTAAGCTAGACCAATCTTTTGCATTTTATGAAAAGTTAAAACAAGGCAATGAAATGTGTAGAGCTTTAGTGAATGTAGCTAAAGGGTTGAATATAGAAGTGATTATTACTGGTATCGAAGATCAGGCACAACTGGAAACTTTTAACAATTTACGTGCAGATGGTTACCAAGGTTATATTTCGGCCCCAACAGATATTCCAGAATAAGGCTCATTAAATGCAGCGCTTTGTGCGCTGCTAATAGGTTAACAGCCTGTTATTCTCCGGCTACTTGCATTGCCTCAATTAAGACTGAGCCAGTTTGAATACTGCCGCGGGTTTCTTGTTCTGCACCAACAGCTACAATATTCATTAACATGTCAGTGAGATTACCGGCTATGGTAATTTCGTGTACGGGGTATTGGATCACACCATTTTCAACCCAATAACCCGCAGCTCCGCGAGAATAATCTCCGGTAACTATATTCACCCCTTGACCCATAAGTTCAGTGACCCATAATCCGGTGCCAAGTTTAGCCAATAATTGTTGATCAGATTCCCCAGTGGATTGGATAAACCAGTTGTGGATGCCGCCAGCATGCCCTGTAGATTGCATCTTTAACTTACGTGCCGAGTAACTGGTTAATAAGTATTGTTGCAATTGACCATTGGCCACAATATTGCGGTCAATAGTGGCTACCCCTTCATGGTCAAATGGTGAACTGGCTAAGCCTTTTAAAATATGTGGGCGTTCGTCAATATTAAACCACTTAGGAAAAACACTTTGTCCCAGCTTATCTAATAAAAAAGAAGATTTTCGGTATAAGCTACCGCCACTTATGGCACTAACAAAATGCCCAAATAATCCAGAAGCAATTTCACGATCAAATAATACCGGCACTTTACAGGTTTTAATTTTGCGCGCACCTAATCGATTTAGGGTAAAAGCCGCAGCCTCTGTTCCTATTTGTTCTGGGCTACTTAAAGCTGTGCTATCGCGGCTAACGGTATAACTATAGTCGCGCTGCATGTCGCCATCTTGTTCACCTATAACCACGCAACTCAAACTATACCTACTGCTATTGTAACCAGCGTTAAACCCGTGGGTATTGCCATAAACTTTAGTGCCTAAGTTGGCGTTGTATGATGCGCCGTCTGAATTGGTGATACGAGGATCATGGGCTAAGGCACTGGTTTCTGCTGCTATGACTTTGGCAATGGCTTGTTCTGTGTCTAACTCTACTGGGTGGAATAAATCGAGATCTGGGATAGTGCTGGCCAACAGGGCTTTATCGGCTAAGCCCGAACAGGGATCATCACTAGTGTGCTTGGCAATTTCTAGGGCTTTTTCCACTGTTAGTTCTAAGGCTTGAGGGGATAAATCGGCAGTGGAAGCACTACCTTTTTTCTGACCGTGATACACAGTGATGCCTAAGCCACCATCATTGGTAAATTCAACGGTTTCAACCTCTTTTAAACGCGAAGACACTGCAATACCTTCTACTTTAGACATACTGGCTTCTGCCGCTGTAGCGCCCTTGCTTTTGGCCATTTTTAGTACGTCGTCTACTATATTTTGAATGTCAGCTAGTTGTTGTTGCATAAAACCTTCGTCGTTGGGTTTAAGTAAAAATTTTAATAAAACCTGTACATTTGATGAATTTAATCAGGCTTGGTAGTTTATTCTTGCTTAGAGGGTTACAATCTTGCCTAGTGTATCACTAAAGATAAAGTCATGGTCGCACCGAATAACAACAAAGACATCGAAAATGATTTTGATGAGAATGAAGAAACAGAGTTTCTAAGTAAAACCCAAATTAAAGCCCAAATGCTTGAACGCCAAAAACTTGGTGAGTCGTTAGTGCATTTAGGTCAGTCCTCTCTAGCTAAAGTGCCAATGGATCCCGAGCTATTAGATGCGGTGATGTTAGCGCGTAAAATATTACGTAAAAAAGAAGGTTATCGTCGGCAATTACAGCTGATAGGTAAAATTATGCGGAATACAGATGTGGCTCCAATAGAGCAAGCTCTGAATAACATTAAAGCGGCGCATAAAAAAATTAATAATGCTTTTCATGAAATCGAAAACTTACGTGATGAAATAATTAGTCAGGGCGATGAAAAAATCGAAGCATGTATTGCAGATTACCCCTTGCTAGAAAGGCAAAAATTACGGCAATATGTACGACAAGCAAAAAAACAGCAGGCTGAAAATAAGCCGCCAAAAGCGTCACGAGAACTTTTTCAATATTTAAAACAAGTGATAAATGGATAACCTTATGCGAATAGTGTTGGTTTTAATGGTTTTATCTACCTGGGTTTTGTCAGGTTGTGGTGGAGGGGTATCTGGCGACAATGGTTCAGATCCATTTGGTACAGGACAAACACCTGAGCCGATCAGTCTAAAACTAGGGCATTTTGATGCGTCTGGTCAATTTGTTGAAGGCGTTATTGGGGTAACCCTTGAGCCAGAAAATGGCGTGTACGAAATAAGTGCAAGAGGCTCAGTAGGGCTAAATGTTGCCATAGTAAATCAAGACTTAGAACGGGTTTTGGAAAACTATGAGGTGAATTTTGAATCAGCCTGTGTGGCAGCGGGTAATGCCAGTTTAGACTCAAACGTCAGCACCATAAATGGCGAAGCCAGTAGCACCTATACCGATATCAGTTGTGCCGGCGGCGCGGGTATAACAGATGCCATTACTGCCACGCTAAACATCGACAGCCAAAGTTACAGCGCTAATCAAGAAATCCGCATTCGCCCAGAAGCCATAGGCGGTATTAGTTTTACCGAAAGTGCTAGCGACACTATTATTTTGCAAGGAGCAGGGGATCCTGTTTTATCTAAAACTAAGTTAACCTTTAATGTCAGCAACGACATTGAACAAGGGCTGAGTAATCAACAAGTTGAGTTTAGTTTAAGTACTACAGTAGGCGGGTTGACACTTAGCACAGAGACGGCTGTTAGTGATCAAGATGGCAACGTATTTACTGAAGTCATTGCGGGCACAGTGCCTGGCTCAGTGCGAGTTACTGCTAGTGTGCAAACTTTGTCTGGTGAGAGCATTAGCTCCCAATCAGAGGCCATCATTATCTCAACAGGTTTGCCTAATCAACGTAACTTTACTTTAAGCACAGATGTCTTAAATCCAGAAGCAGGGCAGATTAATGGTGTAACCACAAATTTAACTGTGCAACTTGCCGATCTATTTAACAATCCTGTACCAGACAATACTGTGGTTAACTTCACTGCAGAAGGGGGTACGGTTGAGTCTAGTTGTGTCACTCAAGGTGGCAGTTGTTCTGTGGTGTGGACCAGCGCAGAACCCAGACCTAGTGATAATCGCGTGACTATTTTGGCTACGGCAATTGGTCACGAAACTTTATTTGATAGTAATGGCAATAATGTTTATGACGATGCCGATGGTGGACCCTTAGCTGACGACAACAATGCCGCTAGCGGATTTGGAGTTAGCCAACCAGGTGAAACAGGATTTGTTGATTATTCGGAAGCGTGGTTAGATGAAAACGAAGATGGCGTGTATCAAGTAGGCGAGCGCTTTTTAGACTATTACAAAAATGAAAGTTTTGATGCTGCCGATGGCTTGTTTAATGGGGTGCATTGCCAATCTGAAACTTTATGTGGTCAAGGGGATGCTGCTACAACTTTAGTACGCAAAAGCCTAGTGCTAATTATGGCTGGCAGTAGTTTAGACGCAGAAGTGTTTGATAACGCGGGTCAATTATATGCGAGCAATGCCCCAGCTTCAGATAGAGGTGACATTAGTATTGCTAAGCTAGCTAAACATAGATTTAGTGTGAATTTTAAAGACGGTGCAGGTCAAACCCCACCAATGGGTTCAACTTTAGAGGTTGAGACTAGTGCAGGTACAGTGGTAGATTTAGGCCTAACTACAGTACCAAACACTAACCAAGCAGGCGGTTTTAATACCCAGTTTGCTATTGAAAATACCGAAACTGAAGATCCTGTGACTGCAACTGTGTTGGTCACTATGACCACCCCAGGTGGTTTTATTAGTCAGGTGAGCTTTACCCTAAACTTAGAATAAAGTGTTCAAGTACCCAAGGCCGCGACGGCCTTGGGTGCGGTTAATTAAGCTGTGCCGCCTACAGTTAATTCATCAACTTTTAAGGTGGGTTGTCCAACCCCAACAGGCACACTCTGTCCATCTTTACCACATACCCCTACGCCTTTATCTAATGACAAATCATTGCCAATCATAGATATTTTTTGCATGGTTTGTGGGCCATTGCCTATTAGAGTTGCACCCTTAATAGGTGTGCTAATTTTACCTTTTTCAATTAAATACGCTTCAGAGGTAGAAAATACAAACTTTCCAGAAGTGATATCTACCTGGCCGCCTCCAAAGTTAGGTGCGTAAATACCTTTGTCTATTGAGGCAATAATTTCTTCAGGAGCATATTGCCCAGCTAGCATATAGGTATTGGTCATACGCGGCATAGGCAAGTGAGCATAGGATTCACGCCTACCGTTACCTGTTGGCGCCACTCCCATTAACCGCGCATTTTGTTTATCTTGCATGTAGCCTTTTAAAATTCCGTCTTCAATTAGCACGTTATATTGGCTTGGGGTACCTTCGTCATCAATGGTTAAAGAGCCACGTCTGTTGGCCAAAGTACCATCATCTACTACAGTACAGCCTTTTGCCGCCACTTGTTCACCTATGCGCCCACTAAAAGTCGATGCGCCCTTACGGTTAAAGTCGCCTTCTAGTCCATGACCTACAGCTTCGTGTAACAGAACTCCAGGCCATCCACTACCTAATACCACTGGCATATTTCCAGCAGGTGCGGGTACAGCTTGCATATTGACCCTGGCCATATGTATGGCTTCATCTGCTAGTTGCTGGTATCTGGGTCTGCCGTCTTCTGCGGCAACAAAATAGTCATAGGCAAAACGTCCACCTGCTCCAGAGCTTCCTCTTTCTCTGCGGCCATCTTTTTCCATCAGAACTGAGCAATTTAAGCGAATTAAAGGACGAATATCGGTGCAAAAGGTGCCATCGGTTGCGGCCACCAAAATTTCTTCGTACACCCCACTTAAACTAACAACCACTTGGCTAAGCGCAGACTCTTGTTGGCGAATATAGCTGTCTACTGCTCTTAATAAGGCAATTTTTTCTTGTTCTTGCATGCCAAGCAAGGGGTTGTCTGCATGATAGCGACTCGCTGCATGCTGAGTTTTTAATCCTTGAACCTGATGCTTTCCACCTTTGGCTGAAATACTGCGTGAAGCCTTAGCCGCTTTGGTTAAGGCTTCTGGAGAAATGTCATCTGAGTAAGCAAAACCGGTTTTTTCACCACTTACAGCCCGTACTCCTACCCCACGTTCAATGTTATAGCTACCTTCTTTAATAATGCCGTCTTCTAGCACCCAGGTTTCATGCTGACTTGATTGAAAATACAGGTCTGCAAAATCATTGTCGTGTTGATAAATACTGTCTAGTGCCACCTCTAAATGAGCAGTGGTGAGATCAGATGCCGTGAGTAAGTTTTCTTCTACCAAGTTAGGCAAGGTGACTCCTGAATTTGTTGTGTTGATACACCGGCATTTTTTGTCGAATATCAGTTAATAATGAAGGTTCTATGACGCTGCTAACTAGGCCTGTCTCAGTCGGTCGTTCAGCGAGCTTTTCACCCCAAGGGGATATAATACAGGAGTGACCATAAGTTTGTCGTTTATTCTGGTGTTCACCGGTTTGGTTGGCCGCAACTAAGTAACATTGATTTTCAATCGCACGAGCAGTTAACAAAGCCTGCCAATGCGCTTGGCCTGTTTGCTGGGTAAAGGCAGCGGGTAATGCCAGTATATCTAAGGGGGCCTGCTCTGCCATAGCTAAAAACATAGCGGCAAACCTAATATCGTAACAAACTGCCAAGCCCAAATTACCAAAAGGGGTATCGAGCACCACTAATTTATTGCCAGCATCTGTATAGCGCGATTCTAAATAGTGTCCGGTATTATCTGCTACTTGCACATCAAACAAATGAATCTTTTGGTACTCTGCCACGCGTTCACCTGTGTCATTTATTAATAAACAAGAAGCTGTATATTTATTTGCTGTTTGACTTTTTATGGGCATACTGCCGGCTACAATCCACACCCCATATTGTTTGGCTAAGTGTTTTAATCGTTGCTGAATAGGGCCTTGGTCTAAAGTTTCTGCAATGGCTAAAATTTGTTTATCAGAGCCACCAAAACAGGCAAAACATTCGGGCAATACCACCAAACATGGGCGCATTGGGGGCAGCTGTTGTAGCTGCTGTTCAACAAACTTAAGGTTATCTTCTACCTCAGGACTTGAGGTCATTTGAATCGCAACAACTTGAGTTGAATTAGACGCCACTGAGAGGAATGTCCTTATCGTTTTGGTTTTCT
The DNA here is from genome assembly GCF_052983255.1 of Paraglaciecola aestuariivivens. Lineage (NCBI taxonomy): Bacteria > Pseudomonadati > Pseudomonadota > Gammaproteobacteria > Alteromonadales > Alteromonadaceae > Paraglaciecola > Paraglaciecola aestuariivivens. Next base: position 268,205 of record NZ_JBRKBA010000006.1, read on the forward strand.
AGATCAGTAGGGGGTGGTTGCACTCTAGCTGGTAAGGTGACTTCTTTGCTATCACGACCTAATTCTATAAGTTGTGGATCATCTAACGTGCCAGTTAAAGAAAATTTAATATTTGAGATAACTTTAGCTGAGGTCAACATTTGATCTAAGGCCACGGCTGCCAGTGCAGTGGCAGGGTTGACCATCCAAGCGATAATAACAGGCAAACTAGAGGTGACATTAGGCGCAAAAGCTATCTGATAATTTAATTGCTGGGCGCTGAGGTCGGTATAACCCTGCATGGTAATTTCACCTGCGCCACCATCCACTTCAGTATCTTGAGTGTAAGCAATACCGTTTTCTAACTGAAAACTGCCATTCATCTTGTCGTAGAAAAAGCCTTTAGCAAATATGTCTCTAAAGTCTAATTGCAGCTTGCGCACTAAAGACTCTAAGCTGAGTAAGCTAAATATACGTGAGCCTTTGTCACTCACTTCTGTTAAATACCCATCTGATAAGCGCCAATCGATTTCTCCGTTTAAACTGGCAAAGTTAAATTCGTATGGTGCGCGTTGCCAACTGATGTCGAAAGTTGAATTGGCTTTAGAGTCTTTAATGCCCGAATTTATATTAAAGTCTTGTAAAAATGCACCAAAATCTGAGCTGCTAAAGTCACCTGTTAGTCTAGTACTGCTAGCCCCATCAGCTAAATACCAATCGCCCGACCCATTAAATAAACCATGAGTGTTTTTTAACCTAAGGTTTTCTATTTTCATGCCTGTGGCCGAGCGTGCCAGGCTAAAGTCTATTTGCCCAAGATCATTGTCTTTAAAGCGACAACGTTTACAGGTAAATTTGACCGGCGGCAGAGTCGCCAGATCAGGATTAAAGTCAGCTACATTGCTTGAGTCTGAGGCAGATTGCCATTGATTTAATTCAATAAAATCAGCTTGTATATCTACCCCTTTAGTTAACCAATCTTTATATAAGGCAATCTGCATTCTGGCTTGCTTTGCATTGACATCAAATTGCCAATGGTCAGAGTTATTCTTCACCACCATTTCTAAATCTGTTACCCGTTGTGAGGCGATAGTGGCTGCGTCTGCATTAATAAAAATTCGTTTGGGCGAAGCTAAAAGTGGCGCCTGTGCATCATCGGGTAAATCATCGATTAACGCATCTATCACGTCATACCAAGGCGCAGTGTCTAACTCAGCGACATTCGCAGATATACTAAAGCCTAACCCCATGCCAATTAAGTCTGATTCGCCTATGGCTAAATGGGCCCGTGAAAATTGCATGGTATCGTGGGGCAGATTGCCATTAAATTCCACTTGTTGACCTAAGGTTATATTAATGGACGAAGCTTGTTGATTACCCTGGCTAGTGACCTTTAAAGGTAAACTCGATTGTTTAGCTTTGGCAAAAGGATTAGGCAACTTAGAATCTAATTGGTCTAACTCACTGAGGATAGTTGCACTATATTGGTAGCCCTCTTCGGGCAATGATAAATCAATTTCAGCCGACCATTTACTGTGCCCAGACAAATATTTAAGTAAGCTTTTAGAATATGGGGTTAACAAAGGCGTAATTTGCCAGTCACCCGCTAGCTGGATCTTGGCCTGATAAATGTCGTTTTGTAATTCGCTGCTGTAATTTAAGGTCACCTCTTGATCTAATAATTTGCCTGTTAAACCCGAAGCTGTGACTTGCTCATTAATAAAATCTAAGTTGCCAGAAGCTTGGGTTAACTCAATATTCAGATCGGGCAAATCTAGCCTATTTTTTTGCAGCCCAACTCGCCCTTTTGCAATGAGTTGCTCGCCAGATAAGGGTATGGTTAATGCTAATTCAGTCTTTAATGGACCATGAATTTGCACTTTCTCTAGGGTCTTACCTAAAGAATCAGCAATGCTGCTTTGTAACATTAGCTCGGTAATTTGTTGACCCGTTGCATGGGACAACACATCTATACTTAGGGTGGCGTTTTCTGCCAAATGTGGGATTTGGGCAGTTAAATCGGCTAACTGCACATTTAACAACTGACCTTGTTGGCTGTGCATAGTTAAACTTTGGTTTTCAAACCACAGGTCTAAAGAAAGGTTAGTTAGAGCAGGCCAGTTGGGGTCAAACTTTAATTCCCCTTGTTCAATTTGCACTTGAGCTTGAAACAACCCTTGATTTTGCGCATAAGGAAATTCATTTAATGCGCCATGCCACAATATTTGGGCACCTTTGACCTGCCCTTGAGTGAAAGACGCGACTAAATAATCCCGTGTCTCAACGCCCATTAACTCACTAGGATAAAGTTTAGGCAGTTGAGATACTTGGGTATTCTCGACCCTTAAAGTTAAGGCCAAATGGTTATCTACACTACGGTAAAAAGCACTAGGATGAAGATTGATAAGCTGGCTTTTAAAAAAACTATCGTGCAGTGCAACACTAAAGTCGTGTTCTGAGGTTTGAAAATACAGTTTGGCTTCAAAGCGTTGATAAGGAATATTATTGGCAAGCAATGAATCTATGGCTAAGGTATCGGCTTTACTTTTTAGGTGTAAGCGACCTTCTGAGTTATACCAATGCAGTTCAGATGAAACATTCTGCATGCCAGGTAGGCCCATGGCTTGTTGCCATTGCATATTATCTAAATGAGCTTTTAGGGCTAAGTTACCAGCCTGATCTTGATTAAGATAAAGCTGACTTAATCTAGCCTTTGGATCCAGCGCTTGTAACATTGCCATAGGCTCAGCGGGTAAGGCTAAGCTAAACATGGGTAGCAAGGCTTCTATTTGGAGAAAGTCTTGGTGTTGTAAGCTCAAACCGCTAACAGGGCTAATTTTACCTTGCCAATTGCTTAGTAATTCATTCTGATTGACTTCTAGGTTAAGGTTGTTGAGATTAAAAATCCATTCGTCATTCAGTGGGCGCGCGTTGAGTTGCCCAGCTAATACTTCTAATTGCACCTCTAGTTCTGCTGGCTCGGCAGTAGGATCTTGCCAATGAAAACGACTTTTAGAAAAGTCTAACTGCACTGACTTGAGGGACTTTTCTTCTATGCTGGCCCACATAACAAAACTGCCACGACTTTCAATAAGTTGATGGTCACTAATAATCCATTGGCTTACCCAAGGTGAGAGGTCTATTTCTGCTCCTTGGGCGAAAAAGGTGCCAAAAATTTCATCTTTTTGACCATATAAGTCCAATACAAAAGACACGGAATTTTTAGCAATTTCTTCTATTTGCAGCTCACCCGTGCCTTGGTGATGATCTTCTTTGTTAACCCAAGATACTTGGTCAATTAACACCACTTGCTGCTGGGCATTGGCGGTATTAATAATGATTTTACTTTGACTGATAGAAAACATTTGCAGTTGCTGTAAAAACAACTTTTCTAGGGCTTCTACTATGGGGTATTCGGCTTCTTTTTGTTCAAAAGAAGGTAAATTTAAATTTAATTCTAGGGCTTTTAAATCAAACTTATTTGCTTGCAACTGCAAACCAAGTACAGATTGCCAAAAGTCGACTTCAATGGCGGTTTCCGCAATAGACAGGCTGATAGGAGATTGCTGACTATCTACAAGTCGAAGATCACGCAGCACTATGGCCGGGCCTAATCCTTGCCATTTAGCTGAGATTTCAGCAATGCTTAATTCGGCCCCAATTTGGCTAGACAACCATTGCTCTACATGATGTTTTTGTTGTTGCATGTACGGAAGCGAATATCGCAATAAGCTAATACCCACAGCCACCACAACTAAACTAATAGCCAATAAGGCCCATAGTTTTTTTATGATGTAGGCCACATAATAAGCGCCATTTTTAGGAGTATTTGCCATTTAGCTCACTTTACATCATGACAACGTCAAATTTGTCTTGGTTGTATAACAGTTCAGTATGGACCTTAATTTGCTTAGTCACGAATACTTCTAGTTCAGCTAACATGTGTGACTCTTCACCTAACAAAGCTTCAGCTACAGCGGGTGAGGCATAAACCACAAAACGATCAGCATCGTAAGCGCGATTGACCCTAACGATTTCTCGCATAATTTCAAAACACACGGTTTCTACTGTTTTAATCGAACCACGGCCTTTGCACGCTGGGCATTCACCACACAATATGTGCTCTAAACTCTCTCTGGTGCGCTTGCGTGTCATTTCGATTAAGCCTAACGCGGTAAAGCCATGAATATTAATTTTAGCTCTATCTTTGCTGGTCGCCATTTCTAAGCTATGGATCACTCGCCTTTTGTGATCTTCATCAGTCATATCGATAAAGTCGATTAATATCATGCCACCTAAATTACGTAAGCGTAATTGCCGTGCAATGGCAGAGGTTGCCTCAATGTTGGTATTAAATATGGTTTCTTCGAGATTTCTATGTCCAACAAAGGCCCCAGTATTAATATCAATAGTGGTCATGGCTTCGGTTTGGTCAATAATTAAATAACCGCCAGATTTTAAATCTACGCGTCGCTCTAATGAGCGCTGGCACTCATTTTCAACATCGTATAAATCAAAAATAGGCCGTTCACCAGGGTAATACTCGAGTAACTTGTGCAGCTCAGGCACATATTCTTTGGTAAATACCTGCAGCTCTTGCAAAGATAATTTTGAATCGATTCGAATACGGTCAAGTTGAGTGCCAACAAAGTCGCGTAAGACTCGCCTTGCTAAGGGTAAATCTTCGTACAAAATGTGTGACTTATTTTTCATGCGTGAACGAATTTTTTGCCATAGACGTTTTAAAAAGTCGGCATCTTGGGTGAGCTCTTGTTCTTTTACTCCTTCAGCGGCTGTACGTAAAATAAAGCCACCGTCTTCACTGCAAAAGCCTTGCACTAAAGATTTTAAACGTTCTCTTTCGGTTTCATCTTCAATTCGCTGTGAAACCCCAACATGTTCAACACTAGGCATAAAGACTAAGTAACGCGACGGAATGGTAATGTCTGTGGTTAGGCGTGCGCCTTTAGTACCAATTTGGTCTTTTACCACCTGAACGACTATGTTTTGTCCATCTCGAACTAGCTCACGAATGTCTCGTTTTTCAATGTGATTGGGTGAAACGTCTTCTTCTACTTCACTATGTACCACTATGTCTGAGGCGTGTAAAAATGCGGCTTTGTCTAATCCTATATCTACAAAAGCGGCCTGCATGCCAGGTAACACTCGACTCACTTTGCCACGATAAATGTTGCCCACTAGCCCACGTTTAGTGTGCCTTTCTATGTGAATTTCTTGCAAAATTCCATTTTCAATTAAGGCAACTCTAGACTCAGAGGGGGTAACATTAATTAATAATTCAGCACTCATTGATTAGCCCAAATTCGGTTAAAAGCTGATTGGTTTGATATAGAGGTAAGCCTACTACAGCGCTATAACTGCCCTCTATCTGTTTCACAAATTTTCCACCTATACCTTGGATACCATAGCCGCCAGCTTTATCTTGCGGCTCACCTGTTTGCCAATAATGCTCAATTTGCTGTTTGGTTAGAGGGCCAAAGTGCACCTTGGTTTCAACTAATAAGGTTTTTTGTTGAGATTGATTGATGAGGCTCACTGCAGTAAATACTTGATGACTGCTATCAGATAAAGTGCGCATGGTAGCGGCAAAGTCTAGTTTATCTTTAGGTTTACCCAGTATCTGTTGGTTGGCAACGACTATGGTGTCAGCCCCTAATACGCAAGCAACAGTTGATTGTTGAGTAAAGCCTAAAGCGGCTTTTTGTTCTGCCAAGCGCCAAACATAATCCTGTGCCGATTCATTTGGCATTAGCGACTCGTCAAGATTGACGGCTTGTTGAATAAAATCTACCCCTAACTGCTTGAGTAACTCGGCACGCCTAGGAGATTGCGAGGCTAAAATTAACATAGTTAACGTATTCTAAGTTGACGGCGTACTCTACGTAACAGCCAAAATAGCCAAGGCCAAATAATCATAGAGCTGGCTACTGGCCACAGATAATCCAATAAAAAGTAAATATCGGTGAGCAAGTGTTGTAACCAAAAAATCACTAGATTATATAACGCAACTATTACCCCTATGATAATAGATTGCTGCCATACTGAATAATTGCGTAAGCGTTTATAATTGGTGGCTAACACGTAAATGCTAAGGCTCATGGCAAAGCTATGAACACCCATACTGGTGCCAAGCAGAATATCTAAGATCAAGCCTGTGAAAAACGCCACACCCACATTGACTCTATTAGGTAAAGCCAAAGTCCAGTAACTCAGAACCAACAATACCCAATCAGGTCGAAATAGATCGACTATGGCAGGCATAGGCATAATCTGTAACACCAGTGCCACTAATATGCTTAAGGTAATAGTATAATGCCTGATGCTCATGGTGCGCTTGCCTCACTAGTTTTATCTAGTGCCGAGGTGCGCTCAGACCAAATTAATAACAAGTACTTTAACCTGTCTAGTTTAGCCACAGGCTCAGCTTTAATTTGCGCAAAAGGTCGGCTTTCGTCGCGCACAATAGAGGTAATAGTGGCCACAGGGTAACCTTCAGGAAACACTTGGCCTAAGCCAGAAGATAATAGTAAATCACCGACTTTGAGGTCACTACTGTGAGGTACATGCTGGATCAGCAACTGCTTTAAACTGCCCGAGCCCGACACCACTAGCCTGACATTGTTACGTGCTACTCTAACGGGAATAGCATGAGTCACATCTGCAATTAATAACACACGGCTATTGGTCGAGCTTACCTGCATGATTTGACCCACTATGCCGTTTTCATCTAATACAGGTTGGCCTTCAAACACCCCATTAATCGCGCCTTTATTAATCACAATTTGATGGCTGTAGGGGTTGTTATCAACCGCCATTAGCTCAGCCACAACTTTGCGGGTGTTATCTTCTACTGGGGTATTCAGCAAACTTCTGAGTCTACGGTTTTCTTCTTGTAAAAATACCAGACGTTGTAATTGCCCATTCATTAACAATGCATCGTGGGTGAGTTTGGCATTGTCATTTAATAAACGCTGGTGAGAAACAAAACGCCCAGCACTAGCATTTAACATTTGCCCAGGTAAGTTGGCTAAATATTGTAATGGGCTAACTAAGGAATTGAGGTAAACCCGGGTGCTACCAAAGCCATCGAATTTGTGATCAAACACAATTAAGGCAACCGACAATACCAAGGCTAAGGCTAGCCTGTGTGGTAGAGAAGGTTCGTTTGAAAACATTAAATTCATGTTTGTTCGCCTAAAGGTGACCAAAGGTCACCTTGGATGTTGGGGCTTTTCTATAGTGACTACTCGAAACTAAAGAGATCGCCTCCGTGGATATCGATCATTTCAAAGGCTTTACCACCTCCACGGGCTACGCAGGTAAGAGGATCATCAGCAATCACTACTGGGATCCCAGTTTCTTCCATTAATAATCGATCGAGATCTTTTAATAAAGCGCCACCACCTGTTAACACCATGCCGCGCTCTGAAATATCCGAGGCCAATTCTGGCGGTGATTGTTCAAGCGCCACCATTACTGCAGACACTATGCCAGTTAATGGCTCTTGCAAGGCTTCAAGAATTTCATTGCTATTTAAGGTAAACCCACGAGGTACACCTTCAGCCAAGTTACGCCCTCTTACTTCAATTTCTTTAACTTCTTCACCTGGGTAAGCGGCACCAATTTCATGTTTTATTCTTTCGGCTGTGGCTTCACCAATAAGTGAACCAAAATTACGTCTAATGTAAGAAATAATCGCTTCGTCAAACTTGTCACCACCAATACGTACTGATGATGAGTAGACTATGCCGTTTAATGAAATAATGGCCACTTCAGTGGTACCACCACCTATATCTACCACCATTGAACCTGTCGCTTCTGATACAGGTAAGCCAGAACCAATAGCCGCCGCCATAGGCTCATCAATTAAGTAGACTTCTCGTGCACCCGCACCTAAGGCAGATTCACGAATGGCACGGCGTTCTACCTGAGTAGAGCCACAAGGTACACAAACTAGTACTCTGGGACTAGGTCTTAAAAAGTTATTGTCGTGTACTTGTTTAATAAAATGCTGCAGCATTTTTTCGGTAACATAAAAGTCGGCAATTACCCCATCTTTCATTGGGCGAATGGCTTTAATGTTGCCAGGCGTTCTGCCTAACATACGTTTAGCTTCACTCCCTACAGCCGCCACACTTTTAGGGCCACCTGCACGTTCTTGACGAATAGCCACCACTGAAGGCTCATTAAGAACAATACCCTGATCTTTAATATAGATAAGTGTATTTGCTGTACCGAGGTCAATTGACAAATCGTTGGAAAACATTCCCCGTAGCTTTTTAAACATGAAAAAACCGCACTTTAATTAATTGAATTGAATTGCTGTAACTGTACCAATGCCCCTTAGTTTGGGCAAGGGTGCAAGGCACTCAATGTGATAAAAATAGCGCTTTTAGATAGTTTTTATCTGATTGCTGCTAAAAGTCTTAACTTTCTGCTAGCCATGTTTTAAAAATGCCAGAGCTTAGCTAAGCAATTAAGCTTGCTCTGAGTGAGTTTTAATTGCTTTAGCTGTTAATGAAATACTTCGCGCCATTGGATGATTTTGTCATTTCCTCTAAATTGTCCAAAACTGACAATGGCTTTAGGAAAGTCACTGGTATCGATTTTGCCATCTGCGTTCCAGTCGTAATTTAGATGAGTTGGCCAATCAATGTTAGTGGCTGTGGGGTCTAACGAGAGCTGCAATTGTCCTTGGGTACAAGTTCCTCCTGAGCAGGGTGCCGCTAAGGTCAGTTGGTCTCCTACTGGCAAGCCATTAAGCAACTGGCCTTGGCTTTCTACCGCTCCAACTAGATTAGTAATGTCGTTGTCTATTGCAGTCAAAACAATTTGATTGTTGGCCTCAGTAAACGCAATGCTAGTGCAACTATCATCTGTGTTTAGCAGCCATTGATTATTGCTAAAGTATTCAGATTTTATAGGAACATTTAAAGATTCTGTTTCGGGGCCATAGGTACTTTCTAACACAAGTCGGCCATAACGAATTTCTGTGCCTTGTACATCGGCAATGGTAAGTCCATTACAACTGGTACTGGCATAATTGTCTTTATAACAAATACTTTGAGTGCCGCCTCGACCCACAAAGTTTTGGTTAAAAAAGGCAGCGTTAAAAACTAAGTCTATATTGGCGGCAAAAGGCGAGACTTTGGCGTAGGCTAATCCTGTGCCGTCTACTTTGTCATAGGTAAAGCGGCCTTTTACCTGAGCCATCAAATCCATTGTTATCTGAAACAATAGGCGCGTCACCTAAGCTCATAACACTTGCAGTGCCCGTGCTGGTATAAGTGGAACTATCAACATAACTTAAAGCAGAATTTAACAGGCTTTGAGTGGGAAAATAGTTCCAGCTATTGTTGTTGGCAGTGGTGCTGGCAGTGTAATTTTGGGTGATTTGATCAAGCGCATTGTAGGCTGTCATAGTCAACACAGGATCTGTGGCAAAGTCGATTTCCTCACCTAAATAACTAAAAGCACTGCAGGTATCAGCTAGCACCGGTTGAGTGGTGACGGCTAAGTCAAAATAGGCTGGGAAAAAGTTACCTAATACTAAGCTTCCATTTGAGTTGATTTGGTTGCCCAAATAATCGTTATCTTGGGCATCTATTTCAATTCGCCCCACTTCAGAATAATAGGCATTGGCGTAACGATATTCTCCGCCGCTAAACGTAAGGTTATTGGTGGTTTCAAAAGTTGCAGCTAAAGTTGCCAGTTTAAAGGCAGAATTGGCGTATCTAAATGTTCCATTAGCACCGCCGCTATCTGGTGCAAGTCGGCTAACTTTTAATCTAGAATCTTTAATTTGATAGTTGGGTAATAACCCATCATTTACGCCATAGGCACCTATCACTAAGGTAAAGTCTTTACCTGCTATATAATTATTTTCGTTGGCCGTGGCAGAATAATTAAGGGCAGTATCTGTCACGCTTAAGGCAAGGTAGCTAGGATAAAAATCTATGGGTTCACCATTAGTGGTGGCGGTAAAAGTGACATTGTTAATTTCTGCTTCAGCTTTGATTTTTACGCGCCCAGCATCGGCATAACTAAGCCCAGATAACGAGGCGACCCCATTAATATCAAAATTTAAGCGAACTGTGCCCGAACTTTCACCACTGCCATCACCCGCTACGGCTATGCCCGCAAAAGGAGTTTGACATACATTAGGATCGTCACAATCGTAAATCAGGGTAACATCTTGCTCTCCTGCTAACAGACCTTGGCAAACCCCATTATTATTTCGAATTGCGCGTAAATTGACGTTAGTGATGTTGGCTTCTGCCAGTTGGTCAGGCAGACTGGCACCACCATTGGCATCTGAAAACTCAAATCCATCATCTACAAACTCCATGTTGCAGGTTTCTACGCTGCCATTAAAACAACGTAAGTCAGCTTCAGGCGAGGCAGTACTTTTAGTAAACGTTATTGTGCCTGCATCTGTGACACTTAAAGTGGTATTAATTTGTTCGGTAAAAGTAATAGTATCGCCACCACTCCAACCAGAAGGTGAAAGCGTAATAGATGCCGCAGTAGAATATAAAGTACTGCAGGTTTCATCAGCACAGGCTTTTATGGTGATGGCCTCGGCTTCACAGGTAAAACCTTTGGTATCATGTTCAATGCGGTAATGATCCACAGCTTGGCAGCTTTCAGTGTCGTTCATATCTTGACTGATGGCTGCTGTGCTTTGCACCACTTGGTATATGCGCACGTCATCAAATTGGCCATTGGCAGAGTTGCCAGTGCTATCAAATTGAAAATAGTTGGTTCTATTGTCACCCAAATATAGTGTGGCTGTATCGGATATTTGGGTATGTAGACTAGAGCTTTTGTCGTAGGTTATACCTAGTGGAACGGCGTTAACTAAAATTTGTACACTTCTATCAGGTAAACTCCAACTAACAGCAATATGCGTCCAAGTGTCGGCAGCAGTATCAAAGCTATTGTTAGTGGTAGCCGTCATATGTTTATCGTTTTTATCTTCTAAACTAAACTGCAATTGTCCAGTGCTAGTTAAGGCCATAAAAAAGTGCTTATTGGGATCGGGGTTACTGGCACTTTGAGTAGAGGCATCAAAAAATTGCCTTGCATTGCCTGAGTTCCAGGCTTCATTGCTGCGATACCAAAAAGAAATTGTGCCTTTATTGCCTATAGTGCTGGCTTTTATGCCGGTATCTATGGCATCAAAACTTGTGGCAGAAGTATTTTGGGGTACATCTAAATAGCGGCAGGCAATTTGATCGGTTTTTAAGATTGAACTGACATTATTGCCTATGGCTGTACCATTATAGGCATTGACTGAGGAATCCAGTACATCTCCTGCATTCGGCCAACTTTCTTGCTCAAATTGATAATGGCTTAATAAGTCTAAACTACATGGGCTAAGTGCATTGGCATCATTGTTTACCTGCTCAGCAGTTTGAGGGTAATTATAGATGCGAAAATCATCAAATTGACCATTGGCTGAATTACCGTAATTACTAAAGTAATTACTACGATTATCCCCTATATACAGACTGGCTAATTCTCCTAAAACACTACTGGCGATGCTATTAGAATTAGAGGCTATGGTGGCTTGAGCGCCATTGACAAAAATAGCATAACTATTGGTTTGAAGATCCCATGATGCGGCAATATGTACCCATTCATCGGCGCTAAAAGTATAGGCATTAGTGGTTATTATACTTTGGCCGCCTGTATCGTCTTGTAATGCAAAAAGTAGCTCTCCTGAATTATGAATTGTCATTAAAAAATAGGCGGGATTGGTTGCGCTGGCGTCTGATGCATCAAATAAGTATCTATGGTTGCCACTGTTCCAATTTTCATTTGATTTATACCAAAATGAAATCGTACCTTTAGTGTTAAAGGTATTAGGATCAAAGCCTGTATTTACCGCAGCAAATTCAGTGCTAGAAATATTGCTTGGTACATCTAAGGCTTGACAAGATTTTTGATTTAATTCTTCAAAGATAGGATTAACAGCACCTATGGGGTCGCCATCATATAAATTATCAGATGAATCGATTACATCCCCTGCAGTCGTCCAGCTTTGTTGTTCAAATTGATAAAACACCTCAGGATCTGGGTCCGGACAGATGCGCAAACTGCCATCGTAACCTAAGCCAGCATTCTGATTATCAAAAACATCACTTACCCCTGTTAAATCTAAGGCGTAATGGAAAATCAATAATTCATCAATTAAACCATCATAGGCCTGGGCTGCATCAAAACCACCGCCTACATTATCTTGTTCTTGGCCTAATATGAGACTTTGAATGCTTAAGGCATTGCTAGATTGGGTTACACAACCCATTAAGGTTTTATCAAAATACAAACAACTCTGATCCCCTTGTCTAGTCCAAACTAAGTGATGCCAACTGTTATCGGCAATATTAGTAGTGGATACACTGCCATTCGATGCCCCTTTTAAAAATGGTGTGAAAGTCTGGCTATTAGAAAAAAACATCAGTAAGTCATTGTCGCTGGCCCCAGCGCCAGACAACATACTTTGCACCGCAGTTTTACTGGTTTTAACCCACATAGAGACAGAAAAATCACTTTGTCCTGTTAAAGTATTTTCATTTAGAATCACATAGTCGTTAATGCTATTTACACTTAGATCTACAGCATTACATACTTTGCCTGGCACCGGCTGGCTCAGCTTGGCTCTACCATTTAAGCCACTTATACTGTCAATGACTTCATTTTCTACATCGCTATATTCAAACTCGTCAAATCGATACTCAGCTATAGGGTTAAAGTGGCAAGTGGTGACATCGTTCATGTCGGCTGTTATCGCCAAAGTTTTTTGGAATACTCGGTAAACTCTTAGGTTATCAATTTGACCATTAGCTGAATTACCTGCATTAGAAAAATAAGGGCTGCGGTTATCCCCTACATACAGGGTATCTACGTTGCCTAAGGTAGTATTGGTTATACTATTAGTAGATGAAGCGATAGTGGCAGCTACCCCGTTTAAATAAATGGCATATTGATTGGTGGAGAGATCCCAAGCCGCGGCTACATGTACCCATTGATTAGCGCTATAACTTAGGTTGTTGGTTACCAATAACGCTTGCCCGCCACCTGTATCTTGCAAGCCAAACTGCAATGCTCCACTGTTGTTAATGGCAAGGTAAAAGCGTTTGGGCGCACTAGATGTGACTTCTGAAGCGTCAAACAAAAATCTGTGGTTGCCTGAATTCCAATTTTCATTGGATTTATACCAAAAAGAAATAGTGCCCTTGTTATCTAAATTATTGGGATCTATGCCTGTGTCTATGGCGTCGTATTGAGTATTAGAAAGGTTTTTAGGTACATCTAAAACCCGGCAAGAAATTTGGTTAGGCTCGTCTTTAAGTGGAGCCACACCGCCAACAGGGCTAGCGTGGTTAGCATTAGTAGTTGAATCTAAAATATCCCCAGGATTGCTCCAACTTTCTTGTTCAAACTCATAAAGCGCGACAGGTGAGGGATCAAGACAACTACGTGCACTACCATCGTAATTTAGGCCGGCATTTTGATAGTTGTAAAGAGTATCAATTTGCCTTGCGGTAAGTGCAGAATCGTAAATTAATAACTCATCAAGCAAACCATCAAAAGCTTGGCTTGCTTCGAAGCCACCACCCAAACTGTCCTGCTCTTGACCTAAAATTAAACTTTGGATCTGTAAGGCCGCACTGGTTTGGGTGAGGCAACCCATTAATACCCCATTTAAGTAAAAACAACTTTGGGCATTTTTCCTAGTCCATACCAAATGATGCCATTGATTATCAGACACTGAATTTATACTAATATCGCCATAATAAGTGCTTTTTAAATATGGAGTAAAAGTGGTGTTGTTGGTCAGCACCATGATTAGGTCGTTAAGATCAGTGCCCGCGCCTGATAAGATGGTTTGTAATCGGCTAGTACTGGTTTTAGCCCATACAGAAATCGTAAAGTTACCCTGTCCATTAAGGGCATTTTGGTGCAACACCGCATAGTCACTGGTTCCAGTGGCGCTCAGATCTATGGCATTACAAATCTTGCCTGTTGCGGGTTGAGAAGATTTTGCTCTGCCGTGCAAACCACTAGTGCTGTCGATGATTTCGTTTTCGACGTCACCGTACTCTAATTCATCAAATCGATACTCTACTAGTGGTACAGAAACCGCTTGCGAAAAAGCCAAGCTCGAAAAGACACTAAGCAATATCAAGCATAAAATTGAGTTAGCTAATTTAGTTTTAGATACTCGAGTAACCACTTTATAACTTTGCATCTATATACACCGTTCGACTGACCATGATTTTACCTGCAGTACATTGCCCGGTACTGGTAAAAGACCAATGAGTAAAGTTTTTAGCCCCATCTTGCACTGCGGTATTGTTGCTTATTACAGAATAACTGCAGTTTTCTAATCCAGGCACGCCATTAAAGGTAAAACTAGTTGGCTGACTGCAACCGGCCCCAAACTGAGCCGCTACTGCGCAATCTATACCAGACTTGGCTGCATTAAAGGCACGTTGGCCTAAAACTTCATGAATTATGCTGTCTGAAGAGGCGGCCAATAAGCGTGTAAGGGTTATGCCCAATAACCCTAAAACTATAATCACAAATAACGCAATGACCAACATGCTGCCTTGTTGTTTAGCTAAGCTTTTAGATGAATAGGTAAAATCAGTATTAAGGCACATTAGGAATATGTACCTCTGTTGAAAAGTTGACAATTTCTTCTTCACGCTTAAAGGCTAATAATATTTGCACTAAGCTATTTCGACTTAAGGTGGCCTCGGCCACTGTAAAGGGGGCTTCGTTAGTTAGGCTTAGGTCGTTATTCAGGTTTTGCACCATTAAGTCACCCGAACTATGTATCACTTGAGTGTTAGTAAAGTTACTATTTTCTACTCTGTACACAGTGCCATTGCTATTAGCACAATAGCTGACTGTGTTTCTGGCAATAAACAATCTAGATGCTGGTGAGTGATCGGCAAAGGGACCCGCTAAGGTTAAGTTAGCCAAACCATTAGGATCATCATTGGTGCTACAACTATTGGTGCCGCCTGCAGTATCGCCCTGATCCGTACAGTCGGTGATTTCTATACGTTTATTAAAAGAAGGATCGTACACTTGCTCAGTTGAAGTGGGATAAACCACGGCAAAATCTCCTGCCGCTAGATCAAAGCCACTGGGGTTGTCGGCAAAAGCAAAAATATTGGCACTAGTGCTGGTATCTGGTGTGACGGGTAAAGTGCTATAAAAGCTCACCCATAGTGCTGGCACAAATTCTAAGCAGTGAATGCTATTACTGCCATTTACTGCGACTCTTACACTATTAGGAATGGCGCCACGTAATTCGCGGCTTAGCCTTTCCATCACAAAGCGGCTGTCGCCTAATAATTGATCGCGCTGAGTATTATCTGAATAAATGTCGACCCCAGTGCGAATAAACCCAGAAATACCAACCGAGACTACCCCCAAAACTATAATTACAGTAATGAGTTCTACTAGGGTGAAGCCTTGAGCTGCTGCGCGCTTAGGAGTAAACATTAATAATTACTCCTAAAGCTCGAAAAAATAATTTGTTCATCGTTAGGGGTAGTAACAGTCACAGTAATTAATTTAGTGTTGCCCACCACAGTATCAGCTACGCCATCCATATTGGCATCGTAAACAACACTCACTGCTACACTAAAGCCTTGATATAAATGGCCATCGGTTATTTCTATGTTTTGATTTAAGGCATTTTTTATTGAGCTGTCTGACTCTGTGAGCCCGTGATAATCGTCCACATCATCAAAACTTTCACGCGACTCGCCATCTGGCCCTAAATTTATAGTGCCAATGCAGCTGGCATCACATAGTGAGCTTCCGCCGGTACGGTCTGACTTTTCATCAAAAGATTTACCACTGATTTCGCTCATTAATGACTGAGCTAACTCAGCCGCGCGTACCTGAAAAATCGGATCTACACTACGAATAGCTTGGGGCACAATGAGTGAGGTAAATAAGCTCAAGGCAATGGAAAAAACAATAATGCCTATGACAAGTTCAATTAAGGTAAAACCTTTAGTGTTATTCGCAGGCATGGATAAACCCCTGTGGCTCAATGCATACCGACACGGCTGACTCACCGCTTAAGGTGATTTTACAAGTACCAGAACAGTCAGATGAATCTATGGATGGTCGGCCTAAGTTATCAAAATTTACCCAATTAAAACTTGGTGTTGTGGTTATAGCCACGCCTTCTGAAGTCATTTCGGTAGAGCTGGTGGCTAGGTAATCTGGGTTGCTAAAGTCTATGCTGTTGCCACAAGTATCAGCTGCATTACCTACAGGAGCATAATTTAAGACTGGGGGGCCAAAGGCTGGGGTGCTTTGGTCAAAGATAAGTTTGAAACAAAAATTCGCTCTGTTATCAAACATGGCCCGAGTTTGCATATTGCGTAAGGCAGAAATTAATCTTGCTTGATATGTGTATTCAACAAAGCCTGATGTGCCGCTAAATCGACTAAAGGCAGATACCGCTAACACCCCTATCAAGATAATCACAATGATCAGCTCAACCAGAGTGAAACCTGCATGTCTGTTAGTGTGATGTTGGATCTTGGGCATATTGGCTAATTTCGCGGCATAGTACTCAAAAGGCTAGGGTGTAAACAGAAGAGGGAGCAAACGCTCCCTCTAAATGATTATGCTCTATAAGGTGTTAACAACCGCCTGAAACCACTGTCACAACTGGACCTGTAGTTGAACTTGTTGCTTCAGTATATAAAACATGGCAGCTTAACCCAGTTTCTGCAGTAAGAGTATAGTCAGTAGTAGGTGAGCCGCTAGCAGGGATAATCGCAAAGGTTCCAGCAGCTGGTACTGTTGCTGTACCTGTTCCTGTTCCTGGAACTAAGGTAAATTCAGTGCTGTTAATGTCTACCCAATAATTTAAAATTGTAGATGTTGTTACACTTTCAGCATCTGGATAACCAAAATCTATATCTACTGTTTGGCCATTGACAGTAACTTCAGATGTAGCGTCAGTTGTATGTGCATTCTTTTGCTTTCCGGCAATGGCAGCTTTTGCATACACTAGCTGCGCCCCACCTTGAACTGCGGCTTTAACCCCTTTCAAAGTAGAGGCCGTAGCATCACCTTGAATGTCTATAAATTTAGGTGCCGCTGTTACGGCTAAAATACCTAAAATGACGATTACAATAATCAATTCTATTAGGGTAAAACCACTTTGTTGTTTCATTATACTGTTCCTCTACCGAAAATTTTGTTTAAGTCCCTGAAATTCATAAATGTTTTATACCATCAAAACATACATAAACGCCAATAGGTTATTTTATTATAGGTTATTTTATTTCATACCTAAGTATTAATGGTAAGAAACTGATAACACTATATTTTAGTTCTACCCCTAAATTGACAATTAAACTTTACTGCTAATTGTTACTAAATACTATAACCTGACCAATTCTAGGGTCGTAAATAAAACCATTGCCCGCTTGGTTATCTGTAGGCTCGTTGGTACGGTTTTTAATGGTTTGAGTTAGGTAATAATAACAAACGTCATTGCCGCCCGAGCCCGAATCTGTACTTACTCGGGTAAAATATCTATGGTCTTCAAAAGGTCGCTCAGTCCAATCAGAAGTAATAGTAGGGGCACTTTGCATTATGAGATTAAAAATACTTTCGCAATCTAAAGTGCTCATTTGGGTATCTTCACTGCTACTGTCTGTATCTAACTGACCTGTTGGATAGCCTGTATCTTTATCGACCCCAATTTGAATACCTTCAATGGTAACAAAGGTGGAATTGGTGGCATTGTTTTCTTTTGGTCGGCCTTCAAGCTCCCACTCAGCTCGCACTAGCCCAACACCTGTTGCAAAACCACCGGCTACACCGTCTACAGTGGCATCTTCAGCATCGGCTGTTACATCAAGTAGTCTAGGTAAAGCAGTGGCGGCCAATAGACCTAATATAACTACTACTATGACTAACTCAATTAAGGTAAAACCGTGATTTTTGTGCACAGTCTTACCTGTTGTTTTGCTTAGCTTATTCATCTTAATATGCTCCTGCTTAGTGTGGCATTCATCTTAATAAATTCTCATTGTTTCACTTTGGTCACTTTCCCCGAATAGATGGAATATTCGAAATAAGGACCAGTTGATAGTCGATAGCGGCAAATGGAATGCAACGCATTGTCGCTTAATTTAACCCCGTCAAAATATTCTGCAAAAACTTTAAATCCTTCAATTTCCATGGGTACATTTAGCACCATGTTCCAAATATCGGCACAACCTTTGGCGCTAGGCTCTGCTTTAGGCCAACCCAAGTGGCTCATGAAAATCGGACGTCTATTGGTTTCTACTAAAGTTTTATCATTCCCAAGCTTATTTGCATAGGTGATCAGAACAACAATTTGTGGCCTGCCTTCTCCTTGCCATTGCCAATGTGCATTACTGACTCCTGTGGCAAATCTTTCCGCTAAATTCTCTAACGCCAATTTTTTGATATTGGGGGTCTCGTTATTTAAGTACACAAGAAACCCTAACATTAGGCTGACAAATACTATGACAACGGTAATATTGATAAAAAAACTTCTACTACGTTCATCACTGGCTTGAATTTTTTTCATATAATTTGTCAGTCGCCTTAGCCTTTTATTGCCCCCATCATGTCCCACATAGGAGTAAATATACCTAAGGCTAATATTAGTACCATACCCGCAACTACACTTATTAAAATAGGCTCTATTTTTGAGGTTAAGCTTTTTAAATCGTAATCCACTTCTCTTTCGTAAAACTCCGCTGCCTCGGCCAATAATTCGTCTACACGGCCAGTTTCTTCGCCAACGTTAATCATTTGCAATACTAATGGGGTAAATAACTTACTGCTTGCAGCTACCCGCGACAGGCTTTCACCTTTTTCAATGTTTTTGCGCATGGTTAACACACGATCAGCCATATAAGAATTGTTGACAGCTTCTGCCACTAAATTTAGTGCTGAGGTCAATGGAACACCCGACACTAACATCATGGAAAAACTACGAGCAAATCGCCCTAAGAGCGTACGTTCGAAAATACTGCCCACTATAGGTAATCTTAACTTAGCTCTATCCCATTTGTAGCGGCCTGTTTCAGTGCGTAAATAACGCATTAAAGCAAAAGTCACTAAGGCAATTCCAATCACTAAATAAAACCATTTAGTAATAAAAAAGTTGGAGGTTGCTAGTAGTATGCGGGTCATGGCCGGCAACTCTGCACCAAAAGATAAAAACATTTCAGCAAATATTGGGATCACCACCATATTCATAATAACCATAGCTACTACTATGGCAATAATGACAAACATGGGATAACGAGTCGCCGCTTTAATTTGTTTGCGGGTTTCTTGTTCGCGCTCTAGATAAAAAGATAACTGTAAAAACGCATCATCTAATTTACCTGTGTTCTCACCCACGTGCACAATACTGACAAACAATCGGCCAAATACTTGATTATGTTTGTTAAGTGCTGAGGACAGAGTTCGCCCGCGCTCTAATTGATCGGCAACATCATCTAAGGCCAAAGCCATACGTTTAGAGTTAGTGGTATCTGCTAAACCTTTTACCGCACGTAAAATGGGAATGCCGGATTTGGCCAACGAATACATCTGACGAGAGAAAATCACCAAATCATCTAGGGATATTTGAGGAGTCAGAAAAGATACTTTATCTGATTCAGCAATCGCTTTTTGTTTGGTTTCAACAATTTCGATAGGGGTAAAACTGCGGCCCATAAGAATTTGTGCCACAGCAGAGGCATCTGATGCTTCTAAAACTCCAGTGGCTAGTTCGCCGCTAGCTTTACGTGCTTTATAACTAAACTGAGCCACCGTCGCCTCCAGGTGGTTTAGTATCTGGTTCTAGCTCAAAGGAAAACTCAGATGTACTAGCAGGCTTAGCAATGTTGGTGCTTGGCTCTGGGTTTTCTTGTTGCTCACTGGCTACTTGAGCTAATTCTTCTTCAATGGCCTCTGGATTTTCTGCTGTTGGGTTAACTTTATCATCTGCAACCATCTCAATTAGTTTAAGCACCTCATCCACTGTTGTTATGCCCATTTTGGCATACATAAGGGCAACTTTAGCTAAAGGAATAAAGCCAGGGCTTTCTAGTGCCGTTTCGGCAAATTTGCTGGTGTCGTTTAACTTAAGGGCATTCATCATGCTTTCGGTCATTTCGAGTAATTCGAATACCCCTATTCGACCTTTGTAGCCGGTTTTATTACAACTTTGACAGCCAGCACCACGTTTGAATTTAACCGCTTGTAGGTTGTCGTCTAAACTATTTAGCCATAAGACTTCTTCGGCATTTAATTGGTAATCTTGGCTACATTTGTTACAAATTTTACGTACCAAACGTTGCGCTATTACCGCTCGCAATGAACTGGCCACTAAATAGCCTGGCGCTCCCATATCTAAAAGTCTTACTGCACTACTTATGGCATCGTTGGTGTGCAAGGTAGATAACACTAAGTGACCGGTTAATGCACCACGCAAGCCTATTTCGGCGGTTTCTTGATCTCGCATCTCACCGACCATGATGATATCGGGATCTTGACGTAAGGTTGTGCGTAAGACATTGGAAAAATTTAAGCCAATTTTATTGTTGGTTTGAACCTGGTTAACTCTAGGTAACCTATATTCAACAGGATCTTCTACTGTAATGATTTTGGTTGCCGCTTGGTTTAACTCGCTCAATGCACCATAGAGTGTGGTGGTTTTACCCGAACCTGTAGGCCCAGTGACTAAAATCATACCGTGGGGTCTATGCAATAAACTTCTAAAGCGAGTTAATAAATTATTGGGCATACCTGTTTGGTCAAGAGTCAGTAAGCCTGCTGATTGATCTAATAATCGCATAACCACAGATTCACCGGCCTGTATGGGCATGGTTGATACCCGCACATCTATGGTATGACCCTTAATCCGCATACTGGTGCGGCCATCTTGAGGTAGTCGTTTTTCAGAAATGTCTAAGCCAGACATTAGTTTTAATCTTAATACTAAGGCCGAGGCGATATTTTTTTCTTGGATGACGTTTTCTTGTAAAACTCCATCTACCCGCATACGTATACGAAGCTGTGCTTCATCTGGCTCAATGTGAATATCTGATGCTTTGGCTTGAATGGCATCTTCAAAAATAGATTGTAATAATCTGGCAACGGCAGTGTCTTGTTCATCGCCCACACCTGTATCAAAGTCAAACTCTTCTTCGTCTTGGTATTCTTCGGCTAATTCTTGGGCAAAAGAGGCAATTTCATCGGTGCGGCGATATAAATTATCGTAGGCTTGGATCAATTGTTGGTCGCTGACTACCGCCACATCAATAGGCTTAGGTAACATGCCAGATAAAACATCCACCGCAGCTAAGTCAGCCGGGTCACTCATGGCAACCAGTAACTTGTCACCTTTATCATCTAACACTAAGGCTCGGTGTCTACGAGCTTGTACTTCGGGCAGCATGTTAACTGCCGCTAAATTCACATTATACTGGCCAATGTCCACCATAGGCACATTTAAGTGTTGTGACAAAAACTGTAATAATTGGTTTTCTGTCACAAAGCCTAGCTCGGTTAACATTGAGCCTAGCTTTCGCCCTGATTCTTTTTGAGCGCTGAGCGCGTCCATCAACTGCTCGTTGCTGATGATGCCTTGCTGAACTAATAAGTCGCCTAAGCGTATTTTGGCTTTAGGTTTCATTGCGCCCCTGCTAATACTGAAAGTCGTTGTTGAATAAATTGATTAACTGAATCATCCAGTTGATCTAGGGCAAACGCTTTAGCATAGGCTTGAGATGCTGCAGCGGTTTCGCCTAACTTGTCATGGGTTATGGCCAAGCCTAATAACCATTTAGCATTAGTTGCTTCAATACTGGTCAAGGTTAAATAGTCGGCCTTTGCAAGCTCAATTTTGTTTAATTGTTGTGCCAAGGCTGCGCGGTAAGCTAAATATTCGGCTTGGTTATAACTACTAGGTTCAAAATCACTTAAAATCTTCATGGCTTGTTCTGGTGATTTTTGCACCGCGTACAAGCGGGCCAACATTAAGCGTAAGTCGGCTTGATTGGGATGTAGGTCTATGCCTCTCACTAAAAGTTGCCGGGTTTGTGCATAGTTGCCTTGTGAAAAGTATAAGGAGGCGAGCTTTTTGCGTGCCTTAAGGTTTTCTGGCTCGTTTAGTAACAATTCATTCAACAAAGTTTGAGCGGTATTTATGTCGTTACTATTTAAGCTTTCTGCAATTTGTTGCTTGAGGCTTATGGCTTTATGTTCTTGTTTACTGTCACTCATAGAAAAACTAGGCTTAACCACTGGGACAGAAGGCTGGCTAATTTGGGCTTCAGGCTGCAATTCAGACGCAGTTTGGTTTAAATGTACAGCCAATTTTGCCACTGGTTCTTTTGACTCAACACTTGATTCTGACTGCGGTGATTCGGCTGGCAAACTTGCACTAATGGGCGCAGAATTGGTTTCAACTGTTGTTGGAGTTTCGGTGACAGGTGGAGTAAAGACAGCTACAGGCTGAGTGTTCATCGGCTGTGAGACACTGCCAGTATTGGCCGATGAGTCAGGTGTTTGTGGTTTTTGCATAACAACATTTTCAACAACAGGCTTGGCCTGTGGTTGAGGCTGGTCGTTTAACCAAGCAAAGTCTGTTAATGCCAGTGCTATGGCAATGACTGCCAACAATAATAAGCTGACCAATAACAGTTTAGATTGCCGTTTTTCAGGTGGCTGATAGTCGGCATTGAGAGTTTCATCTTGCTGCTTGCGAGCTTCTAAATCTTGCAGCATTTTATTTACTACACTCAAAGTGGCCACCTATTCCAAAATAAAAAAACTACACTCAAAATTAATAAACTAAGCAGCATAAACACTATGGCTGTTTTAATTTTACTAGGAGGTTGATGGGCAGCTTCTGTGTCTTGTGTTGCTAAGCGAATATGTTGAGGGGTGACTTGTTGTTTACCTTCACCATAGGCCAACATCAGGGCTTTGTGGCTGATAACATTAACAATTCTTGGGGTACCTTTACTCGCTTTAAACAGCATGGCACAACATTTTCGGTCAAACAAATCTGGGCCTCGATAACCAGCAACCTTCATTCTATGTTTTACATATTGACGAACTTGATCTATGTCCATTAATTGTAGTGTGTAAGAAAAAGTCACGCGCTGTTTAAGCTGGCGTAATTCGGGCAAAGCCAGTTTATCGTTTAATTCTGGCTGACCAAACAATACAACTTGCAATAATTTTCGTGATTCAGTTTCTAAATTGGTAATTAATCGTAATGCTTCAATGCTCTCTACGGGTAAAGCTTGAGATTCATCAATAATTAATACCACCCCTTTATTTTGGTGGTGGATTTGAATTAGGCGTTGTTGAATGCGTTGGGTAAATTCTTGCTGATCGGCATGTTCGGTTAGCACCACATTCAGCTCACTTGCCACAGCTCGTCTTAGCTCACTTGGAGTCAAATAAGGGTTAGGAATATAAGCTGCAACAAAGTGTTCAGGAAGCTCGTTTAATAATTTACGGCAAATTAAGGTTTTACCCGTGCCTACTTCGCCGGTCACTTTAATAAAGCCCTCACCGGTTTGTAGTGCAGTAAGCAACACCTGAATGGCTTCCTTATGACTAGGCAAGCCAAAAAAATAACTAGTATTTGGCGTTAAGGTAAAGGGCAGTTCTTTAATACCATAATGGTATAAATACATGATCTAATCCACGTGCAGCCAATCGGCCATTTGATCTCTACTACGCTTTAATTGTTGCTTCCAGGTGTCTTTATCGACAACTGTGGGTTTAATTAAAATCACCAGCTCTTTTTTGATTTCACTGTTTCTTTTATTTTTAAACAAGTTTCCTAATACAGGAATGTCGCCCAGCAAAGGCGTTTTAGACTCTGCCTCAGAAATAATAGATTGCATCAAACCACCTATTACCACAATTTCTCCAGACTTGGCTCTGATGACAGTATCAGATTCACGAATGTTACTTTGCGCCAGCGGCAAAATGTATTGTTCTTCATTTAAGGTGACGACTTTTTCTTGTTCTTCGGTTTCGATTACCGAAGGATGAACATGCAATAACACTACCCCATCTTTATCAATTTGCGGGGTAACATCTAAAGCGATACCCGAAAAGAAAGGTGTGAGTTCGATATTAGGCGCAACTGAGGTTGTGCTACTAGAAATAGTGCTTTGGCTAGACACATCGGTGACAAAGTATTCATCGTCACCTACTTTAATTACCGCTTTTTGATTATTAACTGCTGTTACTCTGGGGCTAGACAATACTTGTACATTGCCTTGGGTAGATAACAGCGACAGTACGCCCGAAAAGTCTTTGTTTACAAAAGATAAACTAGTGATATTGCCCAAAGCTGCGCTGATGCTATTGCCAATACTGCCAGTAGAGTTTGAAAATTGAAAATCTGTAGAACCGCTATTGGCTAAAATTTGTGTCCAATTGATGCCTTGCTGATAAGCGTCGTCTAATGAAACTTCTATAATGCGAGCTTCAAGCACTACTTGTCTTTGTACAATTTCTTCAGACACATCTAAGAAGGCTTTTATGGCTCTAATTTCTTGTGGCATAGCACGCACAGTGACTAAGCCTGCTTGAGGAGTCACCATAACGCTGCGGCCATCCCCATCACCTATCATAGATTCTAGGGTGGTTAATAATTCTGTCCAAAAATCGGTTTCGGTACGGGTACTAATATTGGTGCCATTGATATTATTGTTGTTGCCAAAAGATCCGCCACCCGAGTTGTTATTACTTGAATTTCCACTAAAGCTATTTTGAGAATTGCTATTGCCACTGTTATTGCCAGCGGCCTGCGAAACCCCACCAGAGGTAATGCTGGTTTGAGTAGAGCCATCGCGGGTCATTAATAAGTAGTTAACAGCAAAGGTTTCAGTACGCATGCCAGATGGATAAATGCGATAAATATTTTGTTTGCGTGAAATTTCGTATCCATACAATTCGGCAACAAGATCAAATACTTCACTTAAGGTTACTTGTTTTAAATCTAATGAGATTTCGCCAGACACTTCTGGGTGAATAGCCACGCTGTAAGCCGTGCCTTGTACTATGCTACTGAAAAAGGCATCTGCTGGTACTTTTTGGGCATTAATATCGTATTTTGCTTCGCCAAAGAGTTGCGCATCAGCGTTATTGGCTTCAGGCATAAGAGCTTGATTAATTTCATCGGGTACAGATTCAAGCTTGGCTTGCTCAGCCGTAGGGGCCTGGTTATGAGTTTCTATGGCCTCATCTAAAGACTGCCCGATAGCGGTTTTTTGTTGTGTGTTTTGGCACGCTGATGCCAGCATAATTACACTGATTAGTAGAACTTTATTAGTAACCATTTGTTGTGTCTTTTTTAACGTTGTTGTTATTGACATAAAGCGTTTGTTTGCCTTCTAAGCCATCTATAATGACATGGTTTTGACTGATAGACAGAACTTCATACCCATCAATTTGTTGACCTTGAACAACACTTTTACCATTTATTATGGCTAATATTTGTTGTTCGCTGTTAATTATGGCAGTTAGTTTTAATTGTTGGTTTTTTTGCATACTAAGCTGATTGTTTTTGTCATTTTTGACCAAACTTGTTAAATCAGGTTTAGTAGGATCAATCGCTTCCTGAGCCTCTAGCGAAGCCGAGCCGAACAATAAAGTTAACCCCATTATTACGTATTTCATTTAAATTCCAATAAAGGCTTTATTAGTACTAAGCGTATATATGTCTAATTCAACCTTAGATTTAGGATATTCGCCAACTAAATAATCAAACTTTTTCCAATAAAATTGCCAATGTAAGGCTTCTAACTTGGCTAGATATTGTTGAATATCAAAGTAACTGCCTTCAAAAATTAAGGTAACACCATGACGGTATAAGCCGGTTTCTTGAGTATTTTGATCTTCTGGGCCAGCGGCTAGTATTGCCGTTGGAGGAATGGACTTTAATTCTATTAACTTTAATCCTTTACTATCGGTCAGCACATTTTCCAACATGCTGGCCATTTTACTGGCAGGTACTAAGTGTTTAGTTTGTTGCGCTAATTGGGCATCGAGTTGCGCAATTTCATCTTGTAGATCGGCAATTCTGGCATGTGCTGGTTGGTTGGGATCTTCATTTATTTTCACCGACAGCTTAGCCACATCAGCGGTTAAACTGCTGATCTGAGATTGAATATTAGAAATATTATTATTTAATTTATCTGACTGAGTTAACACGGGCGAAATTAATAAGTGATAACTCAACATTACTACTACTACCACACCACAAAACAAGATTAAAAATTGCTCGCGTAGTGTTGCTTCTAAAAATTTCTCAGATAGCTTTTGATATTCTTCTTGGAACTTACTACTCACCTTTTAGCTCCTTACTCTCAGTAGAGGATTTTCCAGAGGTGATAACAAAGCTAAGTTGTTGATTTTCATCGCGGTATAAACGGGTATCGGCAAATTTTTGGCCTTTAAAATAGTTGGTTTTGCCAAGTGAATTTAACCATTTAGGAATAATAGCCGAGTCATTGGCCGCGCCTTCCATTACTACTTTTTGACCATCAAGTTGAATATGAGTTAACCACAAGCCCTTAGGATGATTTTGAGCTAGCTCTAACATCAAATTGGCGTAACCATTAGATTTGAGTGACTCTTGTCCCGACAACTCGGCTAACACTCTTTGTTTAGAGCTTAAAATTTCACGATTTTTTTCAATGGTTTTTAATAACTGTGGATCGACTTGCATGTTATCAACAGCTAGTTGTAATTCAGAAACTAGCATGGTTTGGCTTTTTTGATTTTCTTTTACCAAACTTAACTCAGATTCGATTTGCTGTTGCTCAAAGTTAAAGTAGGCATAGACTAAAACCGAGGCCAAAAAGCTCAGTCCCCAAAGTCGCACAACTATAGATAGGTTAAGCAGCCTTAATGTAGGCTGATATTTGGGTTGGTAAAGGTTTACGTTACTTTTCATGATGTAACTAAACTCGGAGATTCAACAGCGGCTCCCAAACTTGCAAAGCTTGTGGGTAACAAAGGCAAGTGGTTGTCGTTAATAATATTAGGCACTAACTTTTCCACCGAGATAAAGATGACTTCTTTAATCATACTCTCAAGTTCTTCTTGATGAATAGTGTCTAAAGATAAATAGACTTTTTTAACTGGAGCCTGACGTAGCTGACTTTCAAAATAATCCATAGAGCGTTGAATTTCTAAACTTAAGTTATCAACCACCGCCATTTTTAATTCGTCTTTAGAAAAGCTGGCGATGTTTTCGTAGCCTCTTAAACGTCGCGAAAAGTATAATAGATTGCGTTTAACAATGTTTAAGCTTAGTTGGCCGCCATCTTCATGTTTTAAGATAATAACCGCATCGTCACTAGGTTCAACTAAGTTACAGGTTACTAGTTCTTCAACACCAATGGTATTGAGGTTAAGCCCGGCTTTTAATACGCCATCGCGAATATCACAAATCTCTTGCTCGCCTATTGCTACTACATTGACTTTTTTTACGTTTGACGCGGCTACAGGCGGATCAAAATAATCTATAGCTAACTCAAATTCACTAAACAATTGTTCTTTTACCGACCATTGTAACGCTTGGTTAATTTCATTTTCGGCAACTTCTGGGCGATCTAACTGTAAGAGTTGATATTTAGAAATAGACAGGGCTACATTACATTTAGTATTGGCCAAGTGATTTTTTTCAACAAAAGTTTTTAATTCTGATTGCCAGTCATCTATGGGCAAAGAGTGCTGTTTAACCCAATGGAGCTGACCTTTGGATTTTTGTATTACTGAAATGTGGAAGTCATTAACGCCAATCTCAATTCCGAGGGAATGAAATTTTGAGGCCTTCTTAAAGTGGCCTTTAATAAAATCGCGCCAACCAATTTGCATATTACAGGCTTCATCGCATTAAACTTATTCCCATTACAGCAAAAAAAAACGCCTAAGGCTAGTCAATTTCTACACTGAATTCGCTCGTTTTTGTTAAGTAATCCAATGATTTAAGCAAATAAAGACTAAATGCCCTAACTTTTTGCTTAAAAAACGCTGATTATCAGAAAACAGAGCTTAGACTAAGGGTGGTTTGGGGGCTTTTTAAACTGCCTATGCCACTCATTATTATGTCTAACTAAAGGTTTAAGCAACTGACTTACCCACCATGCCATGCAATAGTTTGATATGCTTAGCCCACTAGGGTAAAAAAAACCATCAAGTGTAACTTTCAATCTTTTAATTTTTGATCTAGAGGGGCTTCCCCTAGATGCCTTTGGAGTGATTTTGAATAAGCTAATCTTTTTGCTGCTGATATTGTTATTGCCTATTTCTTTGTTGGCAGAAGAGTTGGAACCTGAAGTGGAAAAAATAACAGTGAGTGCCACGCGCCAGGCCGCAGGGATGTTAGATGTTGCCAGTAATATTAGCCAAATCAATCAAGACACTTTGCAGTTAATTGAACATCAACACATTAATCAAGCGCTAGTACGGGTGCCCGGAGGATGGATAAGCAGAGGCAATGGCCAAGAACACCTAACTGCCATTCGCTCTCCTGTTTTGACTGGGGCAGGGGGCTGTGGCGCGTTTTATATTGCCCAAGATGGCATTTCGGCTAGGGCGCCAGGCTTTTGCAATGCCAATCAACTTTTTGATTTAAATACCCTACAAGCGGCAAATATTGAAGTTATACGCGGTCCTGCTAGCACGTTTTATGGTTCAAATGCAGTGCATGGTGTGATTAATATTTTAACGCCAGAGGTATTTGACCAGCAGCCTGGGCAGTTTGCTTTAAATTTGGGTCCGCATGGTTATCAGCGAGCTTTATTTAAGTTGTCCTCAGTGTAAGACGAACATGGGGTAATATTGTATGGGCATGTCACTAAAGATCGAGGCTACTTAGATGAGAGTGGTTATGAGCAGCAAAAACTCAACCTCATTCATCAATATCAGCAAGGCAATTGGCAAATTAAAAATGTGTTTGCCGCGAGCCATTTAGCTCAACAAACGGCTGGCTTTATAAGTGGCTTTGAAGCCTATAGAGACGCCAGATTAAAAACTCAAAACCCCAATCCTGAAGCTTTTAGAGATAGCCACTCAGCGCGTATCTATAGCCTCATAGAATATGCACCAAACGAAACCATCCTATTAACCTTAAAGCCCTACCTTAGAACCACTGCCATGCGTTTTTTACAACACTATTTGCCTTGGCAACCTGAAGAAGAAAATAGCCAAAAAGGCCTAGGTTTACAGACACAACTTAGCCAAAAGTTAGGAGCCTTTACTTGGTTAACTGGGGTGGATTTTGATTTTACTCAAGGAGAGTTAACCGAAATCCAAGCTGAGGCTTTTGCCCCAACTATCCCAATGGGCATACATTATGATTACCAGGTAGATGCCAAGGTTATTGCTCCCTTTACCCAGTTAGTTTGGCAAGCACAGCCTAACTTAAGCTTAAGCTCAGGGCTGCGCTTTGAAAAAACCGAATATGCTTACCAAAACTTTTTATCTGACGGTAGTGCTTGTGCTGCTGACGTATCTACTTGCCGATTTACCCGCCCTAGTGATCAAAAACGCCAGTTTACTCAGTGGTCCTATCAATTGAATGGACTCTATGCTTTAACCAATCAGCACAAATTATATGCCCAATATTCAACCGGTTACCGCGCACCGCAAGCCACTGAGTTGTTTAGGTTACAAGGAGGGCAAAATGTAGCTGATTTAAAACCAGAGCAATTGCGTTCAATTGAATTCGGCATTAAAGGGCAAGCTAAAGATTTATCTTATGATTTCACGCTGTTTTCGATGAACAAAGAGCAGTTTATTTTTCAAGACAGCAACAGATTCAATATAAACGATGGTAAAACCTCTCATCATGGTCTTGAATTGGCCATTGAATACCAGTGGCAGCAGTATTACCTTGGCGCAAGTGGCAGTGTGGCTAAACACAGGTACGGGTCAAATATTCAATTGAGTCAAACGAATATTCTAGGTAATGAAATTGATACTGCACCAAGGCATATGGCCAGTTTACAACTAGGAACCACCAATTTTTGGGGCGGCACCGCCGAATTAGAGTGGGTGCATCTAGGCAGTTATTATCTAAACCCAGAAAACACGGCCAAATACAGTGGGCATAACTTATTAAACCTAAGAGGGAGCTGGCCGCTTAGTCAAAGGCTAGGTTTGTCGTTAAAGCTTATAAACTTAACTGACCAAGACTATGCTGAACGAGCAGACTTTGGGTTTGGCCAGTATCGTTATTTTGTTGGCGAACCCCGCTCAATTTACTTTACGCTAAGCTTAGACTTTTAATTTAGGTTTGTTTTTTGGGGGCGTAATTTTTTAGCGCGCAGGGTGCATGAAAATGCTGGCCTTGCGCAAAGCCTACGCCTATATGCTTTAACTTTTCAGCAACCTGTTCATTTTCTACTTGTTTTGCAACTAGGGTATTACCGGTAATCTCGGTTAAGTTTTTAAACATTTTTAACACCACAGAATTTAACGGACTGTTGGCCAATTGTTGAATAAAGCTTCCACCAACTTTGACCTGATCAATTGGCAAGTCAGTTAAATATTGATAAATGCTGCTTTGCCCTCCAAAGTCATCAATGCAGGTTTTACAGCCAATCGCTTTTAATCTTGCTAAAAAGGTGCGAGTGCGACTAATAGAGTGCAAAACATCTGGCTCTGATAGTTCAAAGCAAACTAACTTAGCTGGCACTTCTTTTTCGCTCAATAAGTTTTCTAAAGTGATTAAAAACATGGGATTGGCAATGCTTTGTGCCGAAAGGTTTATAGACACATGGCTAATGTCTTTTTCAATTTTTGTTTGTTTAGCCAGCCAATTAATCGCTTGTTTAACCATCCATAAATCAATTTTATGACTTAAGGTTGAGCGTTTTGCAAAAGTCAAAAACTCTGTGGGTAACATTAAGCGCTCAGATGATTGGCTTTTGAGCCTAATTAACAACTCTATAGAAGGCTTATAATTAAATAAGTTTTTTATGGGGAATACTTTTTGAAAAAACACTGAAAATTGGTTGGCTTGCAACGCTGACTCTATATAGCGGTAAAATTCTTCATCCGCCTCTTTGGGACTTTGTATGGCAGTTTGCTCATGATAATTAATGATAGTCCCTGCACCATGGCTTTTGGCAATGGCAGAAGCTTGGCTGGCTCTTGATATTATTTTTCTCACATCCTTTTCTTTGTGCTCTACAAAACAATAGCCAATACAAAGGTTCACTTGCATAGGGTTGTCTTGCCATTTAAAAGGAAAGGTACTGACACAATCTATTAGGCCTCGGGCAATGTTTTTGGTGGTTTTTTTGTCCGTATCTGGCAGAAAAACCGCAAACTGGTCGCCGCCCAAACGACCTACTAAGGTAGAGGGGGTTAATTGTTTTGGTAGCATCTGACTAATAGTAATTAAAACGTAATCACCCGCCTCCCAACCATAAAGTTGATTGATACTTTCAAATTCAAATAAATCTAAAAATAAAAACGCTCCTTTAGTTTGGCTATTAACTCTGTTGTCTAAACACGCTTGCAATTCTTTTTCAAAAGCTACGCCACTGGCCAGTTGGGTTAAAAAGTCAGTGCCTACTTGGTCTTGTAGGCGTTCTTCTAATAGCTTTCTTTCATTAATGACTTGATTTAAGCGTCTATTGGATTCAGTCAAATCTCGTGTTCTAGCGAAAACCTGTTCTTCTAAGTGTTCATTTGCACTTTGCGCCTCGTTAACCAAGCGCCGCATTTTTAGGTGAAATTGGGTGCGAACTACTAACTCTGATTGGTTAATGGGTTTAGCTAAATAATCGGCACAGCCAAGTTTAAATCCTTCTTCAAAGTTTTTTGCATTGGCGGTTAAAAAGATGATGGGAATACTAGAAAACTCTGGGTGCGCCTTAAACTTTTGGCAGGTTTCAAAACCGCTCCACCCGCCAGGCATATTTACATCAAGAATAATTAAATCAGGCTTTGCGCTAACGGCTAATTGTAAGGCTTCTTCACCACTTTGAGTGGTAATCACCATATAGCCATGTTCTTCAAGTACAAATTGAACCAATCTAAGTATGGTGGGTTCATCATCTACCACCAATATTTTTTCCTGCATGCGGCAATTTCCATAGTCACTTAAGGCACATTAAATGTTTGTTTAACTGAACTTTTTATTGTTCAATAAAAATCACATTCGATGATTATTTAATCACTATAGCTTAGGTATAGATAGTGCCGATACAAATAAATCTTCGGATAAATGCAAGACAAAAATAATAAAGCCCCGCACATGAAGTGACCCCGTAAAGTTGGACTCATTTCTAAGCGGCTACCAAGGCCTGATTTCGATATGCTATCGGACTCAGGCCTTTTAGTTTCAGCTTAATTCGTTTGTGATTGTAATATTTTATATATTCTTTGATTGCGTTTACCAGCTCAGTAACACTTTTGTACTCATAGCCGTGATACATTTCCGTCTTTAATATGCCGAAGAAGTTTTCTGCAACGGCATTATCTAAGCAATTTCCTTTTCTAGACATACTTTGTATTAAGTTGTTGTCTGCAATGATTTTTCTGGTCATCTGGTGTTGATATTGCCAACCTTGGTCAGAGTGAATGAGTGGTCGCTCATGCCATTGTAATTGTTTTATAGCCTTGTTTAGCGTATCCGTGACTAGATTTAATCTCGGTGAAGTGCCAACCTCATAACTAATAACCTCTTGATTAAACAGGTCAATGATTGGTGACAGGTAGACACGTTGGTTAGCTACCTTAAACTCTGTGATATCGGTTACCCATTTTTGATTCGGTTTCACAGCATTAAAGTCTCTGTTAAGCGTA
>NZ_JBRKBA010000007.1:0-175663 GCF_052983255.1 Paraglaciecola aestuariivivens
ATATAAAATATTACAATCACAAACGAATTAAGCTGAAACTAAAAGGCCTGAGTCCGATAGCATATCGAAATCAGGCCTTGGTAGCCGCTTAGAAATGAGTCCAACTTTACGGGGTCACTTCATTTAACAGGGCTTTTTTTTAGCATTAGGTGACTCAAATCAGCTAAAACATTACTCGATGTTAAGGTTATTTAATAACAACACAGCTTGAGTACGAGTGTTCACTTTTAACTTCCTAAAAATGGCACTGATGTGTGCTTTAACTGTTGCTTCGGTAATGTCTAAATCAAAGGCAATCTGTTTATTCAGTAAACCATTTTGAATGAGTTTTAATACCTTAAACTGCTTAGGGGTTAACTCCCCCACTAATTTAGCAATATCACCGGCTGTATTATCTTCAGTTGTTTCGATTGACGAGCCCTCTGGTACCCAATTTTCGCCGCGCATAATTTGTTTTAAGGCATTAGCGATAAGGTGAGATGGAGTCGACTTTGGAATAAAGCCTTTAGCGCCTAAGCTCATGACTTTAGTGACCACAGAATTTCCTTCATTAGCAGAAATCACTACTACAGGTACCTCTGGAAATTCTTGGGTAACATGGATCAAGCCATAAAAATTATCACAATCAGGCATATTAAGGTCTAATAAGACTAAATCTAGATCTTGATTCTCTTGCAAGGCAGACATAGTACTTTGCAAATTATCAGCTTGAATAATTGAGACTTGTTCAAATAATGGATGCAGTGCAGCAATTAGCGCATCTCTAAAAAGAGGATGATCATCTGCAATCAAAAACTTTGACACTAAAAACCTCGTTAGCTAAACCATATTAAGCTAAGACTAATACTTTAGTATTAGTCTTTGAAGGCTTAATTGATATTTAATCAATATTTCTTACAACCAAAGCGACTTTTATGCAAAGTCGCTACTTATTTAGACGATTCTGAATTAATAAGTCCACAACACTGGGATCTGCTAAGGTCGAGGTATCCCCTAATTGCTCATGCTCATTACAGGCAATTTTTCGCAAAATTCTGCGCATAATTTTGCCAGAGCGGGTTTTGGGTAAACCTGTGGTCCACTGAATTAAATCTGGAGATGCTATGGGACTCAGGTCTTCTCTCACCCAGTTTTTAATTTGTAGGCTTAACTCTTCAGACACTGCCACCCCATCATTAGGTAATAAATACACATAAATACCTTGACCTTTTATTGGGTGTGGATAGCCTATTACCGCAGCTTCTGCTACCGATGGGTGGGCCACCAAGGAACTTTCTATTTCTGCCGTACCTAGTCTATGACCTGACACATTTAACACATCGTCTACTCGTCCAGTGATCCAGTAATAGCCATCTTCATCACGTTTTGCGCCATCACCAGCAAAATACAAACCATCGTAGGTACTAAAATAAGTTTGTTCAAAACGATTATGGTCACCCCATAAGGTTCGAGCTTGACCAGGCCAAGAGCCAGTGATCACTAAATTGCCTTCGGCGGCACCAGACAGCACTTCTCCTTCGTTCGATACTAATGCCGGTTTTACCCCAAAAAATGGACGCGTGGCTGAGCCTGGTTTTAATGCTGTGGCATAGGGTAAAGGAGTGATCATGATTCCACCTGTTTCTGTTTGCCACCAGGTATCGACTATTGGACATTGTGCATTGCCAATTTTTTGATAGTACCACTGCCAAGCTTCTGGATTAATCGGCTCACCTACACTGCCTAATACACGTAAGCTCGATCTGTGGCTGCCAGCTGTGGGTTCGTCGCCTTTTGCCATAAGTGCACGAATGGCGGTGGGCGCAGTATATAAAATCGATACTTGGTGTTTATCAACTATTTGCCCCATTCGACTGGCATCAGGGTAAGTTGGTACTCCTTCAAACATTAAGGTGGTGGCCCCATTGGCTAATGGCCCATAAATAATATAAGTGTGACCCGTGATCCATCCTACATCAGCTGCACACCAATAGATGTCATCGGGTTGATAATCAAAAACATAATGGTGCGTAAGCGCCGCATAAACTAAATATCCTCCAGTGGTATGTACTACCCCTTTAGGTTTGCCAGTGGAGCCTGAGGTATACAAAATAAACAAAGGGTCTTCGGCATTCATTACAGTAGGAGCACAATCAGGCGCGGATGCTTGAGTAAGCTCATGCCACCAAACATCCCGTGGCGCATGCCAATTGCATTGACCAGAGGTTAATTGGAAACACACTACATTTTTAACGCTGGAGGTTTTAGGATCTTCAAGCGCTTTATCAACATTGGCTTTTAAAGGAATAAGGCCTCCACCACGGCGACCTTCATTTGCAGTCATGACCACTTTTGCCTGACAATCAACAATTCTATCGGCAATGGCATTAGGCGAAAACCCGCCAAATACCACTGAGTGTACAGCGCCAATTCTGGCACAAGCTAACATGGCATATGCTGCTTCAGGGATCATTGGCATATAAATAATGACCCTATCGCCTTTTTCTACACCTAATGATTTAAGCCCGTTAGCCACTTGGCAAACTTGATCATGTAATTCTTGATAGCTAATTTTCTGTTGCTGATTAGGATCATCGCCCTCCCAAATAATGGCAGTACGCTCAGGATCACTTGCTAAATGTCGGTCAATACAGTTGTAACTGGCGTTTAGCTGACCATCTTCGAACCATTTAATCTCAGTATGCTTAGCAGAAAAGGTAAAGTCCGATACCTTAGTAAAAGGGGTTATCCAATCTATTCTTTTACTCTGCTGGCGCCAAAATTCATCTGGATCATTCATTGACCATTGATATAAACGTTCATATTCGGCATTGTCGGCGTGAGTTTTATGAGTTGAATTTTTGGCTACTGGGTAGACATTTTCTGACATGTTGAGCGATCCCTTACACTTTAATTAATAGCAACATAAATGTTCAATGCTATAAGGTATAAGAGCCAAAACCTGTTGGCAAGAAAGGAAATTGATTGCATGGCATTGCACAGGTAGAATTGCGCCAAATTTTAAATAAGAGCCAGATCTTAATGCAAGGTCATAAAGACACCATATATTCTCAACCTCAGCAAGTTACCGATTTTAGTTTTGATCAGTCTGTAGCAGAAGTGTTCCCCGATATGATCCAACGTTCGGTACCTGGGTACAACACTATAGTTGATACTATTGGACAAATTTGTGGGCGTTACGCGCAAGCTAACACTCAAGTTTATGATCTAGGCTGCTCATTAGGCGCAGTCAGCTTAGCGGCTAGCAAATACATTAATAAAGCTGATTGCCAAATCATTGCAGTAGACAACTCTGTCGCCATGACCCAAAGGTGTGAATTACACCTGCAATCTTATAAAGCCCCTACCCCTATACAGGTAGTGTGTGACGATATTCAAAATATTCACATTGAAAATGCCAGTGCTGTGGTGATGAATTTTACCTTACAATTTATTCCTTTGGCACAGCGCCATGCCATATTACAAAAGATTTTTGACGGTTTAAATTCAGGAGGGGTGTTGTGTTTATCTGAAAAACTCAATCACCCCACTGAGCAAGGTAATGAATTAGTCATTGATTTGCACCACGAATTTAAACGCAGAAATGGGTATAGCGAATTAGAAATTAGCCAAAAACGCTCTGCCCTAGAAGATGTAATGCGCCCGGAAAGTTTTGCAGACCATAAACAAAGGTTACAAAAAATTGGTTTTAACGATCTGATCCCTTGGTTTAGGTGCTTTAATTTTGCTTCTATGGTTGCCATAAAAGCTTAAATTTACCTTAGATGTGGTCTAAATAAAACGCCTGTCTGGGCAACAAATTTTAAATAAAAATAGGAGGTCCTTTGGCTGTCACTTGGTTTAATGACTTTTACAAACAGATTGCTAATTCACCTTTAAGCCATTGGTTAGAAGTGTTGCCAGCGCAAATAGCCACTTGGCAAAAAGAACAACTACATGGTGATTTTAATAAGTGGGTTAAATTATTAAACAAACTACCCAGCACAGCGCCCTCAACTATCGATTTAAAAGATAAGGTGGCCATGGGTCAAGCGTCAGACATTAGTGAATATACCCAAAAACAAATTATTGGCCTGCTTAAACAGTTTATGCCTTGGCGCAAAGGGCCATTTTATATTCATGATATTCATTTAGATACAGAATGGCGCTCAGATTGGAAATGGCAAAGGGTTTTGCCTCATATCCATAACCTAAAAGACAGGTATGTATTGGATGTGGGCTGCGGCAGTGGCTACCATATGTGGAGAATGCTAGGTGAGCAAGCCAAGTTAGTTGTAGGCGCCGATCCTTCACAGCTATTTTTAATGCAGTTTCAGGCCATCAAACATTTTCATCCGCACCCTGATATTCACTTATTACCTATAGGGGTTGAACAACTTCCTGAACTTAAGGCCTTTGACACAGTGTTTTCTATGGGCGTGCTATATCACAGGCGTAGCCCTATCGACTTTTTATATCAACTTAAAAGTCAATTAAGGCCAGGTGGTCAACTGGTTTTAGAAACCTTAGTAGTAGAAGGCGATGAGCAAAGTGTGTTAATGCCCAAAGATCGTTATGCACAAATGCGTAACGTTTGGTATTTACCTAGTACCGATGCCCTTAGTTTATGGATGCAAAGAGTAGGATTTAAAAATATTCGCTTGGTTGACCTTGCTGTCACAACTTTAGAAGAACAACGCCATACTGAATGGATGGACAGTCAATCACTACAAGACTTTCTTGATCCTAATGATCGAACTAAAACCATTGAAGGCTATCCCGCCCCACTAAGAGCGGTCATGATAGCTGAGGTTTAGGCTGATTGATAAAATGCCGAGCCGCACGGCTTGGCATACGAGTAACTAATTCATAGCCTATAGTGTCTGCGAATTTTGCCACCCTATCTGCAGATAATTCTTTACCCCACAATACCACCCTGTCGCCAATCTTGACCTTAGTTAATTGAGTGACTTCAATAGAAATCAGATCCATTGATACTCTGCCCACTAAAGGCACTAACTGGCCATTGATCCAGACTGGTGTTCCCGATTTAGCATTGCGCGGGTAACCATCACCGTAACCTACAGCTACAGTGGCAATCAGCGCATCGGATTTTGCTTGCCAGGTACAGCCATAACCCACGCTTTGACCAGCTTTAACTTTACGTAAGGCAATCACCTCGGACTCAAAGTTCATTGCAGGAACAAGCTGTTCAGTCATCGCCAAATCTTGGGTAAATGGGCTAAGACCATACAACATTATGCCAGGACGTACCCAGTCTCTGTGAGTAGTGGGCCAAGCCAATATGGCCGCAGAATTGGCTAAGCTCACCTGACAATCTGCCTGAGATAACTGGTTAATCTCTTGCTCAACTCCCTCAAAAGCAGTCAATTGTTTTAAGGTAAAGTCCCCTTCTAAGTCGTCGGCA
The DNA here is from genome assembly GCF_052983255.1 of Paraglaciecola aestuariivivens. Classification (NCBI taxonomy): domain Bacteria; kingdom Pseudomonadati; phylum Pseudomonadota; class Gammaproteobacteria; order Alteromonadales; family Alteromonadaceae; genus Paraglaciecola; species Paraglaciecola aestuariivivens. The sequence continues at coordinate 5,408 of NZ_JBRKBA010000007.1, forward strand.
TGGGCAAAATGGCTCATCAGTTTAATGCCGTTAGTCTTATCTGATTTTTGCAACTGCTGGTAAAAACTAGCAGCCTGGTCGCATGGCAGACCTAGCCTATGCATACCAGTATCAAACTTTAACCAAAGCTTTAAACTACTGGTGAGGGGAGTCTCAAGTAACTGCTTAATTTGTTCCTGACTATGCAGCACTATTTCAAAATTTTGTTGTGCTGCAAGCTGTAACTCTTCTGCTTGAAAACAGCCTTCTAACAATAATATGGGCTGGTTGATCCCGCCTTTTCGCAAGGCTAAGGCTTCTTCTAAACAAGAAACCGTGAACATTCTTACTTGTGAGCTTAATGCTTTGGCCACTTGTAGCGCATTGTGACCATAGGCATTAGCTTTAACCACCGCCATAATGTTGGCATTAGGTGCAAGTTTTTTCACCTGTTCAAGATTTGAACCTATGGCGGCAAGATCGATAATAACGTGAGCAGGTCGTGACATAATTAAACTAGAGCAATCCTTTTTATAGTTATTAATATTTGTGCTTGTTGGCTGAATATAAGGTTTGCGCAAACAACCAAATATCTCCCACTTTACCATTGCCAACCGCTTTATTATCCAGCTCTATCACCGGACCAATTTCTTTACTTGAGCTTGTGATCCACAACTCATCTGCCGCTCGCACTTCACTCATACTCACTACCCGCTCTTCTACTTGCAGCGTGCCATCTTGGCGCAAAATGTCTAATAGCATGTTGCGCGTAATTCCAGGCAAAATTTGGTGGTCGAGAGGGGGCGTTATCACCACTTCATTTTTAACGATAAATACATTACAGGCGCTGGCTTCTGTTAATTGCTCTTGGGCATTATATAAAATTGTTTCATTCACCCCTGCATCTTGTCCTTGTTGAAAATGCATAACATTGCCTAACAAAGAGGTAGACTTAATATGACAGCGTTTCCAACGTAAATCCTCAGCACTCTTCACACGGTAAGTTTTAACTTGTTGTTTATCGGCTTTGTTAGCAGCCTCAATGGCAAAAGAATAAGCAAATACAGTGGGAGAAATATTCTGCGGATAGGCATGAAAACGTTTTACATCTGCGCCACGGCTGACATGAAAATATAAACCTAAATTACCCCCGCCGTTTTGTTCTATTAGGGTATTGGCAATAGTACGCCATTGTTCAATTTGCATATCAAGCTCAATGCCAATCGCCGCTAAGCCCTTAGTCATACGCTCCATATGCAATCTAAACCCAACGGCTTTACCTGCGTAAGTTGGCACAACTTCGTAAATGCCGTCTCCAAACAAAAAACCTCTGTCCATAGGAGATATTTTGGCTTCTGAAATGGGCATAAATTCACCATTTAAGAAGACAATATTGTTGGTATCAGTCATAGCTTGGCAACTAATTAGTGCAGTGAATGGGGCTAGATTATGCCACGAAAAAAAACCGACAATACATAAAATATTGATTGTTTTTATACTTCTTAGACATAGGGTCGGTTACACTATGACTATTATTTTGTATCAGAAAAACAAACACATGTATCAAGTTGGAAAATTTCATCAGCTAGAAGTGGTAAAAGAAGTGCCTTTTGGCTTTTACCTTGAGGCTGGCAACTTAGGCCAAATTTTATTGCCTAGCAAAAACGCTCCTTTAGATTGCAAAATCGGCGATCAAGTACGGGCTTTTATTTATCACGATAGCGACGACCGCATTATAGCAACGACTAAACGCCCTAAAGTCACAGTCGATCATTGTGCCTTTTTAAAAGTTGTGAGCATCACCAAAGTCGGCGCATTTTTAGATTGGGGCTTAGAAAAAGATTTACTGGTGCCTTTTAACGAGCAAGATGCCCCTATGTCTGAAGGGCTATCCTATGTGGTTTATGTATTCTGTGATGAAGAAACCGGCCGTTTGGCTGCATCAACTAAGTTAAAAGACTTTTTATATGAAGAGTCTTGTGAAGAAGGCGGAACATTTGAACCCAAACAACAAGTTGAATTATTAATTTGCGGCAAAACCGATATGGGTTACAAAGCTGTAATTAATGGCTCGCACTTAGGATTAATTTTTAAAGATGAAGTGTTTCAACCCATTAAAGTTGGGCACTCTTTAACAGGTTATATAAAACGCATTCGAGAAGATGGCAAGATAGATTTATGTTTTCAATTTCATGATCCTAGCGCCAGAAATAGCCTAGAAGAGCAAATTATCGAAGACTTAATTGCCCATGGCGGCTTGTCGAGTTTAACCGATAAAAGCTCAGCGCAAGAAATCAGCAAACGATTTAATGTTAGCAAAAATGCCTATAAAAAAGCCTTAGGCTCCTTGTATAAACAAAAACGTATATTAATCGATAAAACCAAAATCACTTTAGTAGAACAGACAAAAACATCATGAAAGCAACTGTAAACTGGCAGCAAGACCTAACCTTTTCTTGTAACACCGACACTGGACATCAATTAATTTTAGACGGCGATGGCAAAACTATGACCCCCATGGAGTCGGTTTTGTTATCTGCTGGGGCATGCTCATCTATTGATGTTGTTGATATCTTAAAAAAATCGCGCAAGCAGGTAGAAGATTGTGTTTGCCAATTAGAGGCAACTCGTGCCGAACAAGCGCCTAGATTTTTTACTGCTATACACGCCCATTATCAGGTAAAAGGCGCAGATCTAACTGAAAAAGGTGTGGCTAGAGCCGTACAGCTTTCGGCTGAAAAATATTGCTCTGTGATGCTGATGTTAGCAGGCAAGGTTGAAATCACTACTAGCTTTGAAATCATTAAGTAAATAGCATTTATCTAACAAACAAGCTAACCCTCGACTTTGCTTAAACCAACAGGCTGAATATTTTTCAGCCTTTGGTTTAATCGAGTTTTTGCTGCTCTAACTATGCAATGGTTTAAAATTTCGCAAAGGCTTGTTCGAAGTCGGCGATTAAATCTAGGCAATCTTCTATGCCAATAGATAAACGTAACATATTGTCGTTAATGCCCATTTGTTGTCTTTGCTGCGCGCTATTCTCAAAATAAATCGTTGAGGCTACTGGTAAAGCTAAGGTGCGATTATCGCCTAAGTGAGTAGCACATATAACTAAGTTAAGTTGATTTAAAAAGGCAATAGGATCAATTCCAGCAGCCAAGTCTAGACTGACAATGCCAGCATAGTTGTCAAATAACTTGGTAGCTAATTCGTGCTGAGGATGATGCGCTAAACCTGGATAATAAACCCTGGCTACCTTTTTGTGTGCCTGTAAAAATTCAGACAGCTGCTGTGCATTGGCGGCCATTTTTTGCTGACGCAAGACTAAGGTTTCTAATCCTATTGAAATGGCATGTGCAGAATCTGGGGATAAGGTGCCCCCCATATCGCGTAAGCCCCTTTTGCGAATTTGGGTTAAGCCCCACTGTTTAACATCATTACCACGGTAAATTGGCAAAATATTGTCAAAGCTTGCCCAGTCAAACAGCCCGGTATCTATCACCACCCCTCCCAATACATTGCCATGTCCGGCAATATATTTAGTGAGAGAACTAATAGTCAGAGAAGCGTGAACAGATTTAGGCTCAAAAATGCTAAAAGGTGTGGTGGTATTATCTATTATGTATAACAAATTTTGGGCCTGGCAAAACTCACCTATAGCCAACAAATCTGCTACCTGAGTAACTGGGTTAGCGATAGTTTCTAAAAATACTGCTTTAGTATTTTTCTGTAGTGCCGCTTTTACATTTTGTACTTCAGTCACATCAACAAAACTAAGTTCGACTCCTAAATTTTGTAAGGTTTCACACAAGCTGCGGGTATTACCAAACAAGAAGTGACTCATAATGAGGTGATCACCGGCTCTAAATAAACTTAAAAAGCTAGCTGTAATGGCGGCCATACCAGTAGCAAAGGTCACTGCCCCTACTCCACCTTCTAAATAATTTAAGATGTTTTGTAGGGCAACATTTGAGCCTGAAGACGAGCGAGAATATACATGGCCAGCTTTTTTACCTTGAAAAACATCCACCAAATCTTGTGCGTCTTTAAATTCAAATAACACAGAGTTACTGCTTGCTTGGTGTACGGCTCCATGTTGCGGCGCGTTTAATAACCTGTCTGCATGCACTAACTGGGTGGTAAAACCTTTATTTTTCAATCTTTTTCTCCACTTGAGGGGACCACTTCCGTAATTGTTTTTTCTGGGTATTTACCTTCAATATCTTGAAAGTATTGATAGATTTTATTCATCTCATCTTGAATATTGTCGCTGATATTCAGCATAGGTCCAAACTCGATTCGTTTTTTCTTATAATTAATTGCCACTAAAAAAACCGGTACCTGTGCTTGATGGGCTATATGCAAGAAACCGCTTTTCCAAGGCGAAATAGGACTGCGTGTACCCTCTGGTGATAAGGCTAATATCATTTGCTCGGCTTCACGCATTTTTTCTGCCATAGCGCTTACTACACCATGTGCTTGACTACGTTTAATTGGAATGCCACCTAAGCGTTTTAGCAGGTAACCAAAAGGAGGGATAAAAATACTGTCTTTACCAAAAAACGAAATTTTAAGACCTAGATTAAACTTAACCGCTAACCCAATAACAAAATCCCAGTTTGATGTATGAGGCGCTACCGCAATGATCATCTTTTTAGCACAGGGAAACTCACCATGATATTGCCAGCCTAATAAATTTAAAACAGTCGTACCTAACCAGTGACTAAATTTATTCCCACTTTGAGGAATTTGTTTACAAAGAATTGGGGTATTTATTCTTTCGGGCATTTCATTCTTAGCTTGTGCAATTTAAACTAGCTGAATGTTCGCTTATGCAAGTGAATTTGTCGAGTGTAAACAAAATGTTAACTGACTCGTTAGGCTATTTTTTAGCCTCTGTCTAATTTGCCATTAGGATCTTAATATTGAGAATTTTATTAGTTTTACTGTTGTTTAGCAGTGCCATAGTTCAGGCACAACAAACTGCGCAAAGTTTATTTGGCCAGTACCGAAGTGCACTATATCAGGTGAAAATTATCGAGTTAGAGTCTGGCAACAAGTCTTCAATTGGATCTGGCTTTCAAATTGACGCGTCGGGAAATTTGATCACCAACTACCATGTCATTTCTGAATACGTTTACAACCCTGACAAATATAGAATGCAATATATGGCGCATGATGGCTCAGAAGGCGAATTAACACTAGTAGATGTGGATGTGGTTAACGATCTGGCTATGGTTAGAAAACAGTCGCTTTGGCCACAAGAAGTGGCTTTTCCTGTAGCCGATAGCCTACCAGAGCAAGGCAGCACTATTTATTCTTTAGGCAACCCCTTAGATTTAGGCATGATAGTAGTGCCTGGCACCTTTAATGGTTTAAAGAAAAACAGTTTTTATCAACGAATTCATTTTACTGGCTCGATTAATCCTGGCATGAGTGGTGGCCCAGTGTTAAATGAACTTGGGCAGGTTATGGGTGTGAATGTAGCAACCGCTGGCAATCAAATTGGTTTTTTAATTCCTTTAGCTAAAGTACAAGCTTTGCTTAAGACTAAAGATCAAAGCCCATTAACCCACGAACAGTTTAAACCCCGCATTCAAAGCCAACTACTGGCTAATCAAGCAAAACTATTTGCATTATTAAATTCTCAAAAATGGCAAGCAGGCCCCTTAGGTGACGCCATGATCCCCAGCAAGATTGCTGAGTTCTTTTCTTGTTGGGGTGGCTCTAATACTAACGATCAAGATGCCCTTTATTTGTCGGTTGAAAATCGTTGCCGGATAGATGAACAAATATTTTTACACAATGGCTTAACCACTGGTGGGCTAGAAATAGAATTTGAATGGTTAGACGGAGAGCCATTAGGGGAACATAGATTTTATAATTTTTACACTAATAGTATTACTGGCGCAGGTCCGGGTAATAAAGCCGGCAAAACAGATGTGACTAATTATAACTGCCAACAAGATCAGGTAATAAACGAACAAGGTGTAACCCTTAAAACGCTGCTATGCGTAAGAGCATATAAAGAATTCGATAAACTCTATGATGTACTGTTTGTTGGCGCCACCTTAGATCACTACAAGCAGGGATTAATCAGTCACTACACTTTAGCCGGTGTAAGCAAAGAATCAGCCCTTACTTTTACCCTGAAATTTATGGACTCACTAACATGGCAATAGTTTTAGAGCTGCTTTCGCGCAAAAACATCCCAATCAAACACTACAAATTTGAACAAGACTATGTGTGTGTAGGTCGCGATTTTAATAATGATCTTCGATTAGACGATCCCTACGTTTGCCCAAGTCATATGTTAGTGGCTATAGATCCAGAGTCTGGTCAGTTAATAGTTAATGATTGTCAATCGACTAACGGCATTAAGGTCAATAATAAATTTGTCCGCCAAGCAACCTTAAATTCCCATGACATCATTAAAATTGGGCGCACGCGATTACGTATTATCGATACTAAAGTTGCGTTACCCGATGCTATACCCTTAAGCGAATTAGAAGAAAAATTAAGTTGGCTTAATCACAGCTTTTTAGCCGTTACTTTAGCTTGCTGCTGTTTAGCTATGCTGCTTTATTCCCGTTATCTTGACAGCATAGAGACGTTTAATTTAGCCAAAGCGCTGCCCGCAGAACTAGGCAAACTCGCTGTGTTCTGTCTGTGGCCATTAATTTTTGCGATTTTAGCCAAAATAGTGAAAAAAGAGAGTCACATAGTCAGTCAGTTTAGTCTCACTTGGCTAGTGATATTATTTGCCAATGGGATTATTTTTTTACAAAAGTTCACCGTATTTAATCTGCATCCCGGAGCTTGGTTAGCTTGGGTAGAACTAATAGTATTGACCCTTATTGTTGGGGGATTTATTTGGTTAAGTTTGTTTATTGCTTTTCACCAAACAACCCGAAGACGCAATATTATTGCCAGTGTGATGACCAGTGTATTAATTGCCCCAATCTATGTATTAGGCTTTTTAACCGAGGCAGACTTTAAAGCGCGCCCCACTTATAACGGCATAATGTTACCGCCGGCCTATAATCTTAGTTCGCCCATTGAAAGCCATAGGTTTATTGCCCGCTCTAACACTTTGTTTACTCAAGTTGATGAGCAAAAAAGCAAAGCCCTTAAATAAGCTTTTGTAATGTGTATATTATTTGTAGCGATTAATCAGCATAAGGACTTTCCTGTGATTATCGCTGCAAATCGTGATGAGTTTTTTAAGCGCGATACTGCGCCTTCGCATTTTTGGCCCGAACATCAAGATGTTTTAGCCGGCAGAGATCTACAAGCTGGCGGAACTTGGATGGGAATCAATAAACAAGGCTACTTGGCAGCGCTAACCAATATTCGTGACCCACATAAGCTTGATGCGAATGCCCGTACACGCGGGGAATTAGTCAGCCAATATATAAAGCAACCCAAGCAAGATTATCAAACACAGCTAAGCAGCACACGGCAGCACTACAATGGGTATAATTTATTGTTTGGCCCTTGGCATAAACTAGCGGTTTACAACAACCATTTAAATAGTCTGCAATATCTTACAGACGGCTACTATGGGTTATCTAACGCCAGTTTAAATAGTCCTTGGCCGAAAGTAAGTCGCGGAGTCAATAAACTAAAAAACTACTGCCAAAGCAACCAAGTTGTACAACATCAGGACTTATTTACCTTATTAAAAGACAAGCAACAAGCTCCTGATCATAGTTTGCCTAATACAGGTGTCCCCTTAGATTGGGAGCGTAACTTGTCATCTATTTTTATTACAGGTGAAACCTATGGCACCCGCTCTTCTACGGTTTTAACTATTAGCCATCAAAATCAAGTTAGTTGGGAAGAGCGAAGCTATTCCAACACTGGCGACAGGCTATCCACTCAAAGCTTTCAGTTCAGCATAAATTAGAGCGAATTTAACTCGAATTTTATTATCTCGGTGGCATAATGAGCACAAATATTTGTGCATGCTTAACAATCTTTAAGGAACATCATGTTTGACCAATTACCGCAGCTGCCTGCCGATCCTATTTTAGGCTTATCTACCGCCTTTAAAGCCGACCCTAATCCACAAAAAATTGATTTAGGGGTTGGGGTATATAAAGACGAGTTAGGCAACACCCCAATATTAGATGCCGTAGCTAAAGCGCAACTTATCTTATTAGAACAAGAACAATCTAAAACCTATATTGCCCCGCAAGGTGTACCTGGTTTTATTGATGGCATGTTGCAACTTATGTTAGGTAAAGACAACCCGGCTTTGTTGGCTGACCGTATTGCTGCTGTGCAGGCACCTGGCGGTTGTGGAGCCTTGAGGATCTTATCTGAATTACTTAAGCGTTGTGATGAAAACCTAACGGTTTGGGTAAGTGATCCTACTTGGGCTAACCACATTCCACTTATTGGTAGTGCGGGCTTAACCATTAAAACTTATCCCTACTTTGACAAGTCTAAAGGACTGATCAACTTCGACGCTATGGCTGAGTGTTTAGCCCAAGTCAAACAAGGTGACGTGGTGTTATTACATGGATGCTGCCACAACCCTACTGGTGCAGATCTCACCAATGAACAGTGGAAAGTGGTTTTAGAACTAGCGCAAAAAACCGGCTTTGTACCTTTTATTGATACGGCTTATCAAGGTTTTGGCGATGGCTTAGACGAAGATGCTTATGGCATGCGTTTAATGGTCAACAATTTACCAGAAGTAGTGATAGCCGCTTCTTGTTCAAAAAACTTTGGTTTATACCGTGAACGTGTAGGTATTGCCGTAATGGTGACCAAAAATAGTCAAACTCGCCAAGCGATTCAATCGCAAATTCAAACCATTGCCCGAGGCATTTACTCTATGCCGCCATCATACGGTGGCGCCTTAGTAGATATTATTTTGAATGATGATGACTTGCGTAAGCAATGGATGGGTGAAGTTGAGTCTATGCGTACCCGCATGCAAGACTTACGAACTCTACTAGTAGATAAAATGGCCGAATATGGTGCCAATAAAGACTTTAGTTTTGTGAAGCAACAAAAAGGTATGTTTAGCTTTTTGTGTATCACTCCTGAGCAAGTGCAAGCTGTTCGCGCCAAGCACAGCGTGTATTTTGTTGATTCAAGTCGGGTGAATATTGCTGGGATCAGCAAAAACAACGTAGATACCTTAGCTAAGGCTTTAGTCTCAGTTCTTTAAGCTTAAAGTTTGGCTAAATAAAAACCCGGTATAAACCGGGTTTTTTAATGCTATTTAAAACTGATTAAGCTAATCGTTAGGCTTTGAGCTTTCTACTCGACTTTTGAGTTTTTGGCCCGGTCTAAATGTCACTACTCTTCTTGCTTTAATAGGAATATCTTCACCAGTTTTAGGATTTCTGCCTGGGCGTTCACTTTTTTGTCTTAAATCAAAATTACCAAAGCCAGATAACTTAACTTGTTCACCCGACTCTAGGGCTTCTCGCACTTCTTCAAAAAACGTTTCCACCAGATCTTTTGCATCACGCTTGTTGATCCCAAGTTTTTCAAATAAATGTTCTGCCATTTCGGCTTTGGTTAACGCCATACCGTCAATCCCTCAATGATGCACCAAACTCTTGTGCTAGAGCACTTAAAACTCTATCGACAATAGCCTGAATATCGTTTTCTTCTAATGTTTTGGTTTTGTCTTGCAAAATAAGTGAAATCGCTAAGCTTTTCTTACCTTGAGCAATTCCCTTACCCCTGTACACGTCGAACAAGTTTAGGCCAACTAATTGATTTTGGCCAAATTTTTCAATGAAATTCAAAATTTCACCTACTACTTTATCATCGTCTACTACGATTGCAATGTCACGTCGATTTGCAGGAAATTTTGATATTTCTTGTGCTTTAGGTAAGTTTTTCAACCCTAAGCTAGCTATTTCTAGCTCAAAAACAAAACTTCTGCCATTTAAACCTAAAACTTTTTCGTATTGAGGATGAACTGCGCCCATCATGCCTAACAATCTATCCCCTTGATAAATGCCGGCACTTTGCCCTGGATGTAAGGCATTATGCTCAATTCGCTCAAAACGATAATCGAGAATACCAGCGCAATTTAACAGCGCTTCAACATCGGCTTTAACGTCATAAAAGTCTATGGCACGACTGTTACTATCCCAATTTTCATCATTCACTAAGCCACATGCAGCACCACTTATTACTTGTTGTTGTTGCACCCCAGCTTTTTCTTGCGCATCAGGTATAAAACGTAAACCTGTTTCAAACAATCTTACTCGACCTTGTTGGCGCTTTTGGTTATAGGACATAGCTTGTAATAAGCCAGGCCATAAACTTACCCTCATACTCGACATGTCAATAGAAATAGGATGAGGTAATTGCAATGCATTTAGATCAGGGAAAAGCTTTGCTTGCACTTTTGGATCAACAAAAGAATAGGTAATGGCTTCTTGATAATCCCGTTCTACTAAGCTGTTTTTTAACTGGCTAGTTTGCACTTTTTGTTCTTGATGTTTAGACATCTTAAGACTTGCCACAGGTGCAACATTTGGAATTTGGTTGTATCCAAAGACACGGGCAATTTCTTCTATTAGGTCTTCTTCAATACTGATATCAAAACGATAAGGCGGCACTTCGATTTGCCAAATGTCGTCTTTAAAGTCTACGCCAAAGCCAAGTCGTTGAATAATATCTGTGACTTTTGCTGAATCAATCTCTATACCCAAAACTTTAGTTAAGCGTTGCTTGCGCAAACTTACTGAGCGATGACTAGGAAGATGCTGTTGATCTAGCGCCTCAACCACAGGGCCGGCTTCTCCGCCTACTATATCTAACAGCAACTGAGTGGCTCTTTCCATTGCCGTTGCTTGTAACTGGGGGTCGACACCGCGCTCATAACGATGTGAGGCATCGGTATGCAGTCCATACTGTCGAGCCTTACCCATAATGGCATCTGGTGCAAAAAACGCACTTTCTAAAAAGATATCTTTAGTTGTCTGGGTGACACCTGAATCTAAACCACCAAAGACCCCTGCCATAGCCAAGGCTTTTTCTTCATCAGCGATTAGTAGAGTATTGGCCTGCAACTTCACTTCATTGCCATCAAGTAAAGTTAACAATTCATCTTGTTTAGCTAAACGTACAATAATGTCGCCCTGCAACTTATCGTTGTCGAAGGCGTGCATAGGGTGGCCTAACTCAAGTAAAACGTAGTTAGTTACATCTACCACAGGATCAATGCTTCTGATCCCAGAGCGTCTAAGTTTTTCTACCATCCACAAAGGGGTTTGGGCATCTAACTTAATATTTTTGATCACTCGCCCTAAGTATTTAGGGCAAGACTCGGGCGCTTCTAGCACTATATTGCGAGTCTCTTGACTGCTAACACTTACCTTTGGCACCTCTAATTCTGTTACTGAGATTTGATTCAACACCCCCACTTCGCGGGCTAAGCCTTTAATGCCTAAACAATCTGCGCGGTTAGGGGTAAGGTCTACTTCAATCACCAAATCGTCTAATGCTAAATACTCACGAATATCTTGACCAATAGGGGCATCACTAGGCAGTTCTAAAATGCCATCGTGATCGTCAGACATACCTAGCTCTGAAAAACTACACAACATACCTAATGAAGGCTGCCCACGTAATTTAGCTTTTTTGATTTTAAAGTTGCCAGGTAACACAGCGCCAACTTTGGCTACAGCTACTTTTAAACCTTGGCGACAATTTGGTGCACCACAAACTATGTCTAATAGTTCGTCTTCACCTACATTGATTTTAGTTACACGTAATTTATCGGCGTCGGGGTGTTGTGCACATTCCACTACCTCACCCACTACTACACCAGAAAACTCGCCAGCAACAGCTTCGACTGCGTCTACTTCTAAGCCGGCCATACTTAATTGTTCAGATAATGCGTCTGTTGAAATCGACGGATTAACCCATTCTCTTAACCACTTTTCACTAAATTTCATAACTTGGCTCGACCTTAATTAAATTGCTTTAGAAAACGTAAGTCGTTTTCAAAAAAGGCACGTAAATCGTTCACTTCGTAGCGCAACATAGTTAAGCGCTCTACCCCCATTCCAAAAGCAAAGCCTGTGTATATTTCAGGATCAATGTTGACGGCTTTTAATACATTAGGGTGCACCATTCCACAGCCTAACACTTCTAACCACTTGCCATTTTTACCCATTACATCAACTTCGGCTGAGGGTTCAGTAAAAGGGAAATAAGAAGGTCTAAAACGTACCTGAAGATCTTGCTCAAAAAAGTTATTTAAGAAGTCATGCAATATGCCTTTTAATTCAGCAAAGCTAACGTTTTTGTCTACCATTAAGCCTTCAACCTGATGGAACATAGGTGTATGGGTTTGATCATAGTCATTTCGATAAACTCGCCCCGGCGAAATAATTCTAAGAGGAGGTTGCTCTACTTCCATAGTACGAATTTGTACCCCTGAAGTTTGGGTTCTTAACATCACATCAGGGTTAAAATAAAAGGTATCGTGATCAGCCCGGGCAGGATGATTAGCTGGAATATTTAACGCATCAAAGTTATGAAAGCCATCTTCAATTTCAGGGCCTGTTTTTACCTGAAAACCTAGTTCGTTAAAAAAACTTTCAATACGGTTAATGGTGCGGGTAACAGGATGCAGGCCAGCTCGTGATTGACCTCGACCAGGTAGAGACACATCAATACTTTCACTGGCTAGTTTTTGGTTTAACTCAAGGGTTCGCAACGCTTCACCACGAGCATGGATAAGCTGTTGGATCTGTTGTTTAGCCTGATTAATTTTTTGCCCTGCAGCGGGACGCTCTTCATTTGATAACTTTCCTAAGCCTTTAAGCAGCTCAGTCATGCGCCCTTTTTTGCCCATAAAATCTACACGCACAGCGTCTAGTGTTTGTGCATCTTGTGCAGCATTGATTTGTCTTTCTGCTTCACTGATTATGGCTTCAAGATCCATAGTATCCTCGGATTTGGATTTAAAATATCGCCTTTATTCAACAACTTGATTCAAGTCAAAGGCTAGTAAAAAATAGCCCGCAATTCTACACGAAAGCCCTATTCAGTGGCTAGACTCATTTGCCACAAATTAAATATTTTTCAACGATTTAGCCCAAACCATTGCAGATTTAGGCTAATTAAGAGGAATTTTAGTGGATAACACAGTGGCACCGCTGCTTTGCGGATAAATTTTACTACAAGTCTAACAATTGAAGATCTAGATGTTGGCTGACCTGATTTGGGTTTTCTAACCTGGGGATAGTGCCTAAAAATGGCGCATTGATTAAATGCTTGAGACTGTCGATATTTTCATCTAAATAGGGCATCTCTGTATCTAGCTGGTTGGCCACCCATCCAGCAATAGTTAACCCATCTTTACGAATACATTCAGCAGTGAGAACCGCATGGTTCAGACAACCTAAACGCATACCTACCACTAAAATAACCGATAAATTTAACTCAGCGGGAATTTCAGATAAAAAGCGTGATTTGCCGCTAAAATCTTGGCCAAGTGGTAAACGCCAGCCACCTGCCCCTTCAACAAGCAGCACTTCTGGTTTCTTTTGCAATAACTTATTGATCCCTTCACGAATGGTATCTACCGAGATGGGTTGCGCTTGCATTGCAGCTATATGTGGGGCAATGGGAGCTTCAAAAGCAATAGGATTAACTTCATCATAAGCCAGATCTAATGAGGAATTAGCCTGTAAGGCCAATGCATCTTCATTGCGCAAGCCGTTTTGTGTTTGTTCACAGCCAGCAGAGATTGGCTTATAGCCAGCGGTTAATTTGCCTTGGTTATTCAGCATTTTAAGAAGCCCCACGCTGACAAAAGTTTTGCCAACTTCAGTGTCGGTTCCAGTAATAAAAAATGCGCGTCTTTTTACCGATAAATGTCCCATGAATATCCTTTAATTATGCTGGCAAACTAAAAAGCAGACCTGATAAGTCAGCGGAAGTTGCGCACCTTGGGCAAAATGTTGCTGATAATGATTTTCTAGTTGCTGTAAATTTAATCGAGTTAGGCTTTTATTTTGTTGGGGTTCTTGACCTGCTTCTGCACCTATTAACACATTGGCACCGATAGACTTTATCGAGCTTAGCAATGGTCTTACCCCTGAATGCCAAGTCATATAACTTGATTGCTGCATTTGTACCTGCAAACCTTGGCTTTGCGCTGCTTGTAGCCATGCCCCAGCACTGGCAAACAAATTTGTGTGGCGTTGGCTATCTATCTGTTGCCAACTTTGATTAAGCTCAGTAAAAGAGCCGTCACACATGATTGCCAATACCGCCTGCCCCTCTTTGCTTAACACTCTTTTGACTTCTTGCATCACTTGATTTTGTTGGTTACACCATTGCAGCGCCATGGACGAAAACACCAGATCAACACTCTGATCAGCAATAGGCAAATGCTCTGCATCACCTTGCATCCAAACAATATTAGGATTAAGCATTAACGCCTGTTGTTTAGCATAACTAAGCATGCCAAAAGCTAAATCCATCGCCCATACCTGTTGGTATTTAGCCGCTAGCTTTTGGCTAATTCGGCCGGTACCACAGCCAATATCTAACACTCTGTTGGCCTGTTTGGGTAACAAAGACATAGCATCCTGAGCTATATCCAACTGCACCTCAGCCGCCGAGTCATAAGTGTTGGCAGCGCGACTAAATTGTCGTGCAATACGGTGCTTATTAAGTTGTGCAAAAGAAACCGTCATGTGTTGGCTTTTACCAAAACTAATTGCAATGCATCAATTAAAGCTTTGATATCAGCTTCATTGTGATTGCTACTTAGGGTAAGTCTTAATCTATCTGTATGTTTGGGCACAGTGGGATAACGTATAGCTGAAACCCAGATCCCCAACTTTTTCAATTCTTCACTGGCCTGTATTGCCTGCACCGGGTCGCCTACTAACAAAGGCTGAATAGCGCTATCAGAAGGCATAAGCGGCAATCCGGCTTGGCTGGCCAGGGTTTTAAATAATGCAATGCCTGCTGTTAGCTTTTGCCTATTCTCACTTATGCTAGTTGAGTCTAGACTCTGCAAAGTGGCATAAGCTTGGGCGGCAGGCATGGCAGTGCTATAAATATAATGACGAGCAAAGTTGATTAAATAATCAATAAAATCATGGCTACCAGCCACAAAGGCACCAGCAGTGCCAACCGCTTTACCAAAAGTTCCCATTACTATAGGCACCTGCTCTTGGCTCAGGCAGTGTTCTTCAACAACGCCCATACCATTGGCGCCTAATACCCCAAAACCATGAGCATCATCAAGCATCAGCCAGGCATTATGTTCGGCGCACAGAGGTTGGATCTGGGCTAAATCGGCCCTATCGCCATCCATGCTAAACACGCTTTCGGTGGCAACCAAAATATGCTTTTTGCGACTTGTTTGTTTTACCAGTAACTGCTTTAAATGAGCGACTTGATTGTGATTAAAACGAGAAAAGTCTATGCCGCTCGATTGAGCCCCCTCAATAAAAGAAGCATGCATTAACTTGTCGGCAATAATTGCCCCGTCTTTTTGCACATTGACTTGATTAAACAGCGCTTGGCAAATCGCCTGATTGGCTGCAAACCCCGAATTAAATAACAGCACTTTTTCACGCTTAAGCTTGCTGGCTAAATAGTTTTCTAGTGCTTGGTGGGCTGACGTATAGCCCGTTACTAGAGGCGAAGCCCCACTGCCCGCACCAAATTCTGTTAGACCGTCTAGCCAGGCCTGAGCAACAACTTGTGAACGGCGCATGCCTAAATAATCATTGGTTGAAAAATTTAGATAGTGCTGGCCATCTACTTCTATTAACGGCCCCGAAGCTGAGGAGATGGTTGTTCTGCTGCGTAGCAATCCCTCAGCACGTCGCTGTTGCAAACTTTGTTGAATAAAATCAAAAGCCATTACAAATTAGCGTTAGCCGCCTGCTTTTTGCTTGCGTCGTAAAACAAACTTGGTTCGCTGTTATCTTCTATTTCTTCTAACAAGGCCGCTTCATGGGCTTCGTCTGAATATTCGCGACTCTGCCTAGCATTGATCCCCAATTTTTTAAATAACATCACATCTTCATGGGTTTCTGGGTTTGAAGTAGTTAACAATTTGCAACCATAAAAAATAGAATTTGCCCCAGCCATAAAACACATGGCCTGCATTTGTTCGTTCATTGCTTCTCGACCTGCAGATAAGCGCACGTAAGACTTAGGCATCATTATTCTTGCAACCGCAATAGTGCGAATAAAAGCGAAATAATCTAAGTCTTCGACATTTTCCATAGGCGTACCTTTAACTTTTACTAACATGTTAATAGGTACACTTTCAGGGTGATGCTCTAGGTTGGCTAATTGCATTAACAAACTTGAGCGATCTTTTGCGGTTTCTCCCATACCTACTATGCCGCCTGAACATACATTCATGCCCGCTTCACGGACATTATCTAAAGTGTTCAATCGATCTTGATAGGTACGAGTGGTAATGATGTCGCCATAAAACTCTGGAGAAGTGTCGAGATTGTGATTGTAGTAATCTAAGCCTGCTTGTTTTAAGGCTAACGCTTGATCACGAGACAACATGCCTAATGTCATGCAGGTTTCTAAACCTAACTTTTTCACTTCTTTAACCATTTCAGTCACATATGGCATGTCTCTTTCTTTAGGATTACGCCAGGCTGCGCCCATACAAAACCGAGTTGAACCGGCTTGTTTAGCTTCACGTGCCCTTTGGATGACTTTTTCAACTTCCATTAAGCGCTCTTTTTCTAGCCCAGTATCGTAGCGCGCACTTTGTGGACAGTATTTACAATCTTCAGGGCAAGCACCGGTTTTAATAGATAATAAAGTGCTTACTTGTACATGATTAGGATCAAAGTTGGCTCTGTGTACCGTTTGTGCCTGAAACATCAGATCGTTAAAAGGTAAGTTAAATAACTGATTAACCTCTTCAATGGTCCAATCGTGACGAATGGGTGAAGGGGAAGTTGCAGACGAGACGTTTAACGACATAAAAAGACCTTGAATGATTAGACTTTACTATTAAGTACAAGGCGCTTAGTCTATGCCGCGCGGCAACATTGTCAACTTAATTTCATTCACCACCT
Source organism: Paraglaciecola aestuariivivens (assembly GCF_052983255.1). Lineage (NCBI taxonomy): Bacteria > Pseudomonadati > Pseudomonadota > Gammaproteobacteria > Alteromonadales > Alteromonadaceae > Paraglaciecola > Paraglaciecola aestuariivivens. Next base: position 22,459 of record NZ_JBRKBA010000007.1, read on the forward strand.
TTACAACTGGATTAAAATTGAACAACAGTAATTTACGCTTCGATCAGCAACATATTTGGCACCCTTATACCTCAGCAATTTCTCCTCTGCCTTGTTATGAAGTCACTAAAGCGCAAGGGGTATATATCCATTTAGCCACGGGCGAAAAATTAGTGGATGGAGTATCGTCTTGGTGGACAGCCATTCATGGATACAATCACCCAGAGCTAAATCAAGCAGTAAAAGATCAAGTGGATGACTTTGCTCATGTAATGTTTGGTGGACTCACCCATCAGCCCGCTATTGACTTATGTAGAAGCCTTATTGACTTAACCCCACAAGGATTAAATCGGGTATTTTTAGCCGATTCTGGCTCGGTATCAGTAGAAGTAGCCATGAAAATGGCTTTGCAATTTTGGGCATGCCAAGGCAACAGCCATAAACACCGCTTTATTACCCCGCGTAATGGCTATCATGGTGATACTTTTGCTGCCATGTCTGTATGTGATCCTGTAAATGGTATGCATGGCTTATTTACCGATGCCCTAGCCCAACAAATATTTGCTCCTGCCCCTCAGACTCGCTTTGATAAACAGTGGAATGAAGATGATATTAAGCCGCTAGAGCAATTAATTGAAAGCCATCATCATGAATTGGCCGCCTTGATCATTGAGCCAATAGTGCAAAATGCAGGGGGCATGCGAATTTATCACCCAGAATACTTAAAACGCTGTAGGCAACTATGTGATGATTACAACCTACTGCTCATTTGTGATGAAATCGCCACAGGATTTGGCCGCACAGGTAAACTCTTTGCTTGTGAACATGCTGACATTAGCCCAGATATAATGTGCCTTGGCAAAGCCCTAACAGGTGGTTACATGACTTTAGCCGCCACTTTGTGTACAGAAGATGTAGCCCAAGGTGTGTGTCAAGGTGAGCCTGGGGTATTTATGCATGGCCCCACTTTTATGGGCAATGCCTTGGCCTGCTCTGTGGCCAATGCAAGCTTAAACATCTTTCAACAAGGGCACTGGCAAAAGCAGGTTAATAATATAGAGCAACAACTTAAAGCCGAGCTTCAGCCCTGTTTAGGATTAAACCAAGTACAAGATGTGCGGGTGTTAGGTGCCATAGGTGTAGTGGAATGTAAAGCGCCGGTGAATGTTGCAGAATTACAAAAAATCTTTGTTAAACAGGGCGTTTGGATCAGACCCTTTGGTAAGTTGGTGTATATTATGCCGCCCTACATCATTCAGCCTGAGCAACTTAGTCAATTAACTCAGGCTATTTATCTAGCCTTAGAATCTAGCTAATAATCCCCCTAATGAAGGGTGGCGGGCGCTTGTTCAGACAGCTGTTGTAACTGGGCTTGCAGCAGCTGACTGGCGGGATCTTTAGGACATTGACGAATAAAATATTGATAATCGGCAATGGCCACTTGGGTGCAATCTAGCTGATGCAACAAAAACCCTCTGTCTCGTCTCTCGTACGGATCATTTGGGCATAAGTTAACTAACACTTCCACCGCTTTTAACGCATCTGCATAATTCTTTTCGTTAATAAAAGAGGCCTTTAGGTTATGTAATAACCTGACTATGGTTTCATCACAACTGGCCTTGTCTAATGCTTCCTCTGGCATCTTTTCCCCTTCCATTTCTTGTAAAATAGAAAAGTATAAGGCTTCAAGATCGCAACGGCTTAATTGTTTACCAGATAAGGGGTCTAAATAAATACTGTGCTGAGGAGTGATTACGCATTTTATTAAGAAGTGGCCAGGAAAGTTAACCCCATGTACGTCAAAGCCCAAGGCTCTGGCAATGAAAGAAAACACTATAGCTAAACTGACAGGAATGCCGGTGCGATAATCTAATACATAATCTAAGGAGCTATATTGACTGGTAAAATAATGTTTTTCTTCGCCGCTAAAGGCAAGTTCAACATAAAAAAATTGCACTAAGCGATTAAAACCTTGTGCACTTGGCTGACTTTCATCAATAAAAGATCGAGCTTGCTCTATCCAGGCATCTACCTTTCTAAGATGCTTGCTAGGATGGTAATGGTTACCTTGAAATACCTTTGCTAACTGCAAACTGGCCATCAAACAGTCCTGTTTATCGATCGCCTGCTTTAACGCTTCCACTGACTTTTCCCCACAAAAACTCAATACTGCTTTTTGTATCGGTTTATGTGGGTTTTTCTTTACCTTAAAACACCATTATTTACTAAATATTAGGTTTTAATTTTAACGACTCTAAAGCTCTTTAGAATTTACTTATTTCACGCCTAAAGACTTAAAGTATTTTTAGTCTTCACAGCCAAATTCATGCATAACTTGTTCTATTTCATCAATATTTTGTTTTAACAATTCAACTACTTCAGGATCAAATTGTTTGCCTTTTTCCGCTTCAATAATGCTCAGCACCTTATCTAGTGGCCAAGCTTCTTTGTAACTTCTTGATGTACGCATAGCGTCAAAGGCATCAGCTAAACTGGTGATACGACAATAAATGTGAATAGCCTCTCCGGCTTTCCCTCTTGGGTAACCTTTACCATTCCAATATTCGTGATGATCGCGCGCAATTAATGCTGCAGCTTTTACCAAAGGACGATTTGAGTTTTTCAAAAGGCTATAACCAAATTCAGCATGGTTTTGTACTATTTTGAGCTCTTCACTATCTAAGCTACTTTTTTTCAAAATAATGCTGTCTGATACTTTAATTTTACCAATATCATGTAATGGAACGGCTAAACATAAGGTTTTAAGTTCGTCTTTACTTAATCCAGCGGCCCTACCTAATATTTCGCAAATTTTAACCATACGCTTGGTATGATTTTGACTGCCAAAGTTTTCTTCAAGGGCATGGGCTAAACGTTCAATAATTTCTCTTTGGGTATCTTCAATATCTTTGGTCAACAGCACGTTATCAAAGGCAATTTGCACATTTTGCGAAAAGATTTCGATTAAACGTTTATCACCTTCAGTTAACTTTCTAGGTAAACCAGACATATATAACAAAGAGCCTTTTTGCGATTTACTATCGCAATATGCAACCAAGTGATCGTCTTCATACACTAAGCATTTATTTGCATAAGCTTTTTTACAGGATTCTAGTTCGTGCCCCTTAATCACTTCTTCTAATCTGTTACCTTCGGTATTTTCATATTCGCCTTTGCCAGTAAACACATAAAGTTCAGAAGAATTATATTGCTCAATGGGCTTAGGACCTGCTACCGCAGAAGTGAGATAGGCCGCATCTTTTGTGCCGCCAATTAAAGATGTAAGTTGCTGAACTATACCTTCGATAAAGTTTTCAAAAGATTGCATGCTGAATAAATCAGCAGATGCGGAGATAATTTTTTCTAAACCTTGGCGATTTTGTTCAATCACAATAATGTCGCGGTATGAGCGCAGTGCAGAGATCACTACGGTAAATAATTTTTGTGCGGTTAATTCGGTTTTAGATTTATAGTCGTTGATGTCGTAATTAATAATGACATCACGCTCTGGCGCTTGGCCTGGTTGGCCTGTTCTTAAAATAATCCGAGTAAAATGATTACTGGCTTCACCACGAATAAATTCAGCCACCTTGAGGCCAGCATCGTCAGTTTCCATCACTACATCTAGCAAAACCACCGCTATATCTTGATGCTCAAGAAACATTTGTTTTGCTTGCTCACCATCGTAGGCGCTAATAAATTCAAGATTTTTATCTTGGAATACAAAATCACCTAAGGCTAATTTTGTTACAGCATGAACTTCGGGCTCGTCATCAACTATTAGGACTTTCCATTTTCCACTATATTCAGAAAATTCATCCTCTTGATCTTCTGCAAACAAAATCTCGTCTGTCATACATTTCCCATTGAAAAAAATCAGTCATAGATGGAATTACTATGATGCTTCAATAACTAAGTTATAATGTATTGCTAAAAACAACAACTCTTGTTAGTGAATTTCTTTTTAATTTAATCATTTAAGTCTGTTTGACGACAATTTATTGCACTATCTAATATCGGATAAATTTAAACATTACCCATAGTTACGCGAGGCAAATGATTTAGATCGTTTTGGGTTCGAATATTAGCAAATCCATTTTGTTTAAAAATAGCCTGAACGGCCTCTGACTGCTGATAGCCGTGCTCTATTGCCAATATTCCTGAAGGAGCTAAAAAGGCTTTGCTATGTGACACAATTAAACGAATATCATCTAAGCCATCAATGCCTGAAGTAAGCGCAGACGCTGGTTCAAATCGCACATCACCTTTTTGTAAAAAAATGTTTTTATCTTCAATATAAGGAGGGTTAGATAGAATTAAATCAAACTTTTGATTAACTAAATTTTCAAACCAATTACTTTGTTTAATTTCTACTTGGTCTAGCTTTAGGCGCTTAGCGTTACGTTTTGCCAATACCACCGCTTCATCACTTTTATCTATGGCAGTAATTTTCCAACTTGCTTGCTCTGATGCTAGTGCAAGTGCAATGGCGCCGGTTCCTGTGCCAAGATCTAACACAGAACTTTGATCAGCTAAATTTAAATCAAGGGCTAGTTCAACTAACAATTCAGTTTCTGGGCGAGGAATAAGGGTTGAGGGGTTTACTTCTAAACGTAAAGACCAAAAGTCTCTGTAGCCAATAATGTGCGCCACTGGATGACCATCTATACGCTGTTGTACTGCCTGACTAAAATGCTGCCATTGTTTTTCTTCTAGCAATTGTTCTGGCCAAGTATGCAAAAACACTTGGTCTTTTTGCAAGATTGCAGCTAACAAGATTTTGCTATCTATGCCTGAAGAATCAGACTCGCCGTCATCACTCACTTGAGCTTGTGCAAGAGCAAGCTTTGCCCATTCAAGCGCTTGTTGAATGGACATACGGGAGTTTGCCATGACTACAAATTATTCGTCAGACAATGAGGCAAGCAAATCAGCCTGATGTTCTTGTCTAATTGGCTCTAACACCGCCCCTAAGTCTCCAGCAATCACATCATTTAAACTATATAAAGTTAAGTTAATGCGATGGTCGGTCACACGCCCTTGTGGAAAGTTATAAGTTCTAATGCGCTCTGAGCGATCGCCGCTGGCCACTAAGTTTCTACGGGTTGAGGTTTCTTCGGCTTGGCGTTTTTCTTCTTCTAATTGGGTCAGTCTTGATTGTAATATTGCCATAGCTTTGGCACGGTTTTTATGTTGTGAGCGTTCGTCTTGACACTCTACCACTATGCCCGTTGGGTTATGGGTAATACGAATAGCCGAATCGGTTTTGTTAACGTGTTGTCCACCGGCGCCAGACGCTCTGAAAGTATCAATTTTTAAATCTGCTTTATTAATTTCAATGGCTTCAGATTCTGGTACTTCTGGCATCACTACAACAGTAACCGCAGAAGTATGGATCCTGCCTTGAGATTCAGTTTCTGGTACCCTTTGTACTCTATGGCCACCAGACTCAAACTTCATTATGCCATAGGCGCCATCTCCGATTATGTTGGCAATGACTTCTTTAAAGCCACCGTGCTCGCCTTCATTTGCGGTAACAAGCTCAACTTTCCAGCCTTGCTTTTCGGCAAAACGGCTGTACATGCGGAATAAGTCGCCAGCAAAAATAGAGGCTTCGTCGCCCCCTGCCCCTGCGCGAATTTCCACAAAGCAGTTGCTGTCGTCGTTAGGATCTTTAGGTAGCAATAAAATTTGCAGTTCTTGCTCGTATTCTTCAATGCCTTGTTTGGCAGATTTATACTCTTCTTGCGCCATTTCGCGCATTTCAGGGTCGTCTTCTTGCATCATCTCTTGCGCAGATTCAAAGTCTTGCTGCGCTTGTTGATAACTACGAAAACATTTCACTACGTCTTCTAACTGCGAATATTCTTTGGTCAGTCCACGATACCTGTCTTGATCTGCAATCACTTCTGCTTCGCCCAACAATGCTTGCACTTCTTCAAAGCGTTCAATCAGGGATTCTAATTTTCGTTGTACCGAGTCTTTCATTGTATTCCTGTATGGTTACAACTTACGTTGTAATTCAAAAATAATAAATTAATAGTTAATTATCTGTGTTTTTTAAGGCTAATGCATCTTTAAGTAAGGCCATATGCGCTAAATCTTGCTCGCTTGCCGCTTTTTTTAATGCTTTAGTGGGGCCATGGATCAAACTTTTAGTTAGCTTATTGGCTAATTCTGTAATGACTTTTTCAGCTTGTTTACCATCGGCAATTTGGTTCAAGGCTTTTTGCACCAAAACATCGCGCTGTGTTTCACATTGATCGCGAAATTGCTTTAATAGGTCGATTGAACCTTGGCTTTGTTGCCAACTAAAAAACACTTGTACTTGTTGCTCTATCATACCATTAGCAATATCCGCTGCATCTTGTCTGCTAGCTAAGTTTTGTTCCACAATTTGTTGTAGATCATCCACTGTGTACAAATAAGCATCGTCTAATTCAGCCACTTCCCCTTCAACATCTCTAGGCACAGCCAAGTCCACTAAGAATATGGGTTTATGCTTTCTTTCTTTTAATGCACTTTGCACTAAGCCTTTACCAATAATAGGCAATTGGCTGGCCGTAGAGCTGATCACAATATCCGCTTCTGATAAATGTTGTGGTATTTGCGCCAAGGTTAATACCGAGGCTTGCAGTGGTTTGGCTATGCTTTCAGCTCGAGCAAGGGTGCGATTTGCCACTGTGAGCGATTTAACATTTTGCTCAAATAAATGTTTGGCCACTAACTCTATGGTTTCCCCTGCGCCAATTAATAACACCCGACTTTTTTCTAATGATGAAAATATATGTTTAGCCAATTGCACTGAAGCATAGGCCACAGAAATAGCGTTTGCGCCAATTTCGGTTTCGGTTCTCACTTTTTTAGCAATAGCAAAGGTTAATTGAAACAAACGCTCAAACTGGCTGTTTATCACCCCGGAATTTTTAGCATCGGTGAAGGCTTGTTTAACTTGACCTAATATTTGTGGCTCACCTAAAATTAACGAATCTAGTCCACAGGCTACGCGCATTAAATGCTGCGCGGCCTTTTGTTGGGTATAGCAATAACTATTATTCACCACTTGATCTATCTCAACCTGATGAAAATCGGCTAACCAAAATGCTAATTTTTGTTGCTGTTGCGGATCTAGTTCAGCGTAGATTTCTGTTCTATTGCAAGTAGACAAAATCACAGACTCACATGCCCCAGTATTATTTCGCAATGAAGCCAACGCTTGCACAATAGCATCTGGAGAAAAAGCAATTTTCTCGCGCAATTCTACCGGGGCTGTTTTATGATTTATGCCAAAAGCGATCAGGGTCATGGAATACTAAGATGAACTACTGTTATGGTTTGCCTAAAAAGATGGCGGCATTGTACGCAAAAGGTAAAACTATTGAAAGCGATGTCACATCTATGTTCCCATTGGCGCATTATATTTACTTCAATAGAGTGAAATTTACTCAGTGTTAGCCTATCAAGCTCATATTAAACCTATTTTATTGGTATCTTTGTTACTCGCTTTTTTAACGGGTTGCGCCACCGCCCCAGCGCCCTCTATTAACTTGCATGCGCAGCAGCATCAACAGGCATTAGCCAAACTTAAAAACTGGACAATTAAAGGTAAAATTGGATTTAAAGGGCCAAGCAAAAAACAAAGTGCAAACTTTCGCTGGCAACAGCAATCACAGCAGTATCAAATTAACTTAACTTCTATTATAGGCAGTGCCTTATTATCGCTAAACAATAAAAATGGGGTGGTTGAACTGATTACAGATGAACAAACCTATTTAGATAAAGATCCAGCCAACCTTATTTGGCGAGTCTCGGGCTGGCAAATACCAGTCGAACCATTACGCATTTGGATAAAAGGCCAATATCAGGCAAATGACCAAGTAAAAATGAGTCCGCAAGGTTGGCTAGCACAACTGACCCCGGTTTGTGAAAACTGTTCTGGCTGGCGCATAGAATACAATCAATATAAAAAAGTAGGAGAACTTTGGTTGCCGCATAAAGTAGTACTAAGCAATAGCCTAACGAATAGCCAACTGCTTATCCGCATTAACGATTGGAGTTTGGATGAAAACTAATCAGTTAGATTGGTGGCCAAGCCCTGCCAAATTAAACTTGTTTTTACACATCAACGGTCGCTACGAAAATGGTTACCATCAATTACAAAGTTTATTTCAAATCTTAGACTTTGGTGACCAATTAGCCTTTGAAGTCAATACCAGCGGTACAATTACCTTGGCCAACCCTATTCCTAATGTTCCAGACCAAGACAATCTCATAGTGCGGGCTGCCAAGCTATTAAAGCAACAAGTTTCAATGGCGCAACAAACTCATTTAGGTTGCCATATATATTTAAACAAACAACTGCCTATGGGTGGAGGTATAGGTGGAGGCTCATCAAATGCCGCCACCACTTTAGTGGCATTGAATCATTTGTGGCAACTTAACCTTTCTCAAACTAAATTAGCCGAACTGGGATTGAAATTAGGGGCCGATCTGCCCATTTTTATTCAAGGCCAAACGGCCTTTGCCGAAGGTGTAGGCGAACTAATTTACCCTATTAGACTAGCAACTAAATATTATCTGGTGTTATGCCCCGATGTGCATGTATCTACTGCCGAAATTTTTTCAGCAGAAGATTTACCCAGAAATACCGCAAAAATAAACTTTGCTAGCTATCAATTTGCGCAAACCCAAAATGATTGCCAAAAATTAGTTTGTCAACGCTATCCTGATGTTGCAAAAGCATTACACTGGTTGTTAGAATACGCGCCGTCGAGGATGACCGGCACAGGCGCATGTGTTTTTGCTGTTTTTGATAGACAAGAAGACGCGCAGAGTGTTCAAACATTATTGCCAACAGGCATGAAAAGTTTTGTTGCAAAAGGGGTGAACAACTCTCCTTTGCAAGCTAAGGTTTAATAACCAGTTTAATTGGGGTATAGCCAAGTGGTAAGGCAGCGGGTTTTGATCCCGCCATTCGTTGGTTCGAGTCCAGCTACCCCAGCCATTTTTGAAAACAATAAACGCTGAGTTATATGGTTTTGATCCGCGTCTATGTCGTTGGTTCGAGTCCAGCTACCCCAGCCATTTTATTAAAGTATGGTTGTGATAACAGGGCCTGAACCACGGCTATGTCGTAGGTTCATTTCCAGCTAATCTCGCCAAATGATTACGCACCGAGGATATAACCGTGCCGGATATGAAGATTTTCTCTGGAAATGCAGTACCTGAATTGGCCCAAAAAGTTGCTGATAGGCTTTACACTAAGTTGGGACATGCAAGTGTGGGACGTTTTAGCGATGGAGAAATCAGCGTTGAAATCCACGAAAACGTGCGTGGTTCAGATGTATTTATTATTCAATCGACTTGTGCCCCCACTAACGACAACTTGATGGAATTGATTGTGATGATCGATGCCTTTCGTCGTGCTTCAGCAGGTCGAATTACTGCTGTTATCCCCTACTTTGGCTATGCTCGTCAAGACAGACGTGTGCGTTCAGCCCGTGTACCTATTACGGCAAAAGTCGTGGCTGACTTTTTGTCAAATGTTGGCGTTGACCGAGTATTAACTATCGATCTTCACGCTGAACAAATTCAAGGCTTTTTTGATGTACCGGTAGACAATGCCTTTGGTACCCCAATTTTACTAGACGATATGCGTCAACGTGATTTCCATAATCCAGTGGTTGTTTCGCCAGATATTGGTGGTGTGGTTCGAGCTCGTGCCTTAGCCAAGTTAATGAACGATACTGACTTAGCCATAATAGATAAGCGTCGTCCTAAGGCTAATGTTGCCCAAGTGATGCATATTATTGGTGATGTACAAGACCGCGACTGCATTATTGTAGATGACATGATTGACACAGGCGGAACCTTAGCAAAAGCTGCAGAAGCCCTAAAAGCACATGGTGCTCGTAATGTTTATGCCTATGCCACTCACGCAATCTTTTCTGGCAATGCCGCACAAAATTTAAAAGATTCGGTTATAGATGAAATCATAGTAACGGATAGCATTCCTTTAGGTGATGACATTAAAGCTATCCCTAAAGTTAAACAATTGACTTTATCTAACATGCTAGCCGAAGCTATTCGAAGAGTAAGTAATGAAGAGTCAATCTCGGCTATGTTCGAATATTAACTCATGCTTTAACGAAATTTAGAAAAGCGGCTTCTTAAGCCGCTTTTTTATTGGCAAATAAAGCCGAGTTGGCATTGTTTAGCAAAGCAACAGATGTTAACATTCGCCGCCCTTTTTTAGGGGTGTGGGTAATTTACCTTAAATTGACGGTAAATTGCCTCACTAAACGTAGATTTTGGTCGCAAAAATCTACACTCATTTATATATATTTGGAGTTATCTCAATGTCTGAAGGAATTTTTACACTAGACGCAGAAATCCGTACTGATTTAGGGAAAGGTGCGAGCCGCCGCCTACGTCATCAAGGTAAAGTACCTGCTGTCTTATACGGAGCGGATAAAGAAGCCGTTTCTTTGACCCTTTCTCATAACAAAGTTTTCCAAGCGCAAGCGTTTGAAGCGTTTTACTCTCACGTATTAACGTTAAACATTGGTAAAGAAAAAGTAGAAGTATTAGTAAAAGACATGCAACGTCATGCTTTTAAACCTCAAGTTATGCACTTAGATTTCTTGCGCGTTGATGCGAAGAAAGCGGTACACACTAATGTACCATTGCACTTCATTAACGAAGACAAAGCTGATTCAATCAAAGTTCAAGGCGGTCACGCTGAGCACCACATGGCTGACGTAGAAATTAGCTGTTTGCCAGCTGATTTACCTGAGTTCATCGAAGTTGACCTAACTAACGTTGAATTAGGTCAAACTGTTCACTTAACTGATTTAGTATTGCCTAAAGGCGTTACTTTATTAGAACTGAACAAAGGTGAGTCTCACGACTTGGCTGTAGTAACAGTTAAAGTTGCCAAAGGACCTAAAGTTGAAGACGAAGGTGATTCAGCTGAAGAAGAAGCGCCTGCGGAATAAGTTGCTTGACTGATATTCAGTTAATTGTGGGCCTGGGTAATCCAGGCCCCGAATATCAGCATACTCGCCACAATGCTGGGGCGTGGTTTGTTGAATCCCTTGCAAAAGCCTACAATTGTCCACTCAAATTAGAAAATAAATTTTTTGGTTATACTGGTCGTATTAGCATTGCGGGTCAGGATATTCGCCTACTCATTCCTACTACCTATATGAATAAAAGCGGCCAAGCGGTAGCAGCTATGGCTAAGTTTTATCGCGTGCCATTGGCAGGATTATTAGTAGCATTTGACGAATTAGATTTACCTCCAGGGGTAGCTAAGTTTAAAACAGGTGGTAGTTCAAGCCAAAATGGCATTCGCGATATCGTCAGTAAAATGGCCAATCAAAAGGACTTTTTACGTTTACGCATAGGAATAGGTCATCCAGGTGACAAAAATCGCGTTACCGGACATGTATTAGGCAAAGCGCCACAAAAAGAACAACAACAAATAGAAGATGCAATTAGTGAAGCGCTAAGTTGCACCGAAATATTGATCAGGCAAGATCTAAAAACCGCCATGAACAGATTACATTCGTTTAAAAGCGAATAATTAATACAGCACATTGATTAAAGGGCCAAGCCCTATTAATCCAACACTTTTTTACGAGGATATCAAAATGGGTTTTAAATGCGGCATAGTAGGTTTACCCAACGTTGGCAAATCGACACTTTTTAACGCCTTAACCAAAGCCGGCATCGAAGCAGCCAACTTTCCATTTTGTACAATCGAGCCAAACACAGGCGTGGTGCCAGTACCAGATTTAAGACTCGATAAACTAGCTGCTATAGTTCAGCCTAAACGCGTGATCCCTACCACTATGGAATTTGTTGATATAGCAGGTTTAGTAGAAGGCGCCTCTAAAGGTGAAGGCTTAGGCAATAAGTTTTTAGCCAATATTCGCGAAACAGATGCCATTGGCCATGTAGTACGTTGTTTTGACAATGAAAACATTGTTCACGTAGCGGGTAAAGTTAGCCCTGCTGACGACATAGATATTATTAATACTGAGCTGGCCTTAGCCGACTTAGACACCACAGAAAAAGCTCTACACCGCGTAGCAAAACGCGCTAAAGGCGGCGACGCCGATGCTAAAGCAGAATTAAAAGTATTAGAAAAAATTAAGCCGCATTTAGATGAAGGCCATTTGTTACGTTCATTACCTTTAGAAAAAGAAGAGTTAAAACTCATAAGCTACATGAACTATTTAACGCTTAAGCCAACTATGTACATAGCTAACGTTAATGATGACGGCTTTGAAAACAACCCTTATCTAGATAAAGTACGTGAGATAGCTGCCGCAGAAGGTGCGGTAGTGGTTGCTGTGTGTGCCGAAATAGAAGCAGAGATTGGTGAATTAGACGAAGAAGAAAAAGCCGAGTTTATGGCCGATATGGGCTTAGAAGAGCCTGGCTTAAACCGCGTGATCCGCAGTGGTTACGAATTGCTAACTTTGCAAACCTACTTCACTGCTGGTGTGCAAGAAGTACGCGCATGGACCTTCCCTGAGGGTTCTACCGCGCCACAAACCGCCGGTATCATTCACACCGACTTTGAAAAAGGCTTTATTCGCGCTGAAATCATCAGCTACGACCATTACATAGAGTTCAATGGTGAACAAGGTGCAAAAGACGCCGGTAAGTGGCGTCTAGAAGGCAAAGACTACAAAGTAAAAGACGGTGATGTTATTCACTTTAGGTTTAACGTGTAAACCCAAATACTGTGATTAAAAAGCCCACTTAATGTGGGCTTTTTTTGTACCTAAATAAATGGATAAAGTGAATAAGTAGTAAAAATGGGATGCCAATTACAATATTTGATTGTTTGGTTTTAGCAGATAGCGGTTGTTTGCTTATTGTTCTAAAAGCATTCGCTTACGCTCACTGGCGTCCTGCCAGTTTATGTCTCGAAGGGATTCGAGACATAAACAATCATGGATGATTGCGCGAAGCGTGCTTTAGAAAGCTACTGCTTTGACATTATTTATCGTCATTTCACCGGTGTTGAAGGGGGTTCCGCCTTCGCGGGAAAGACGGAGGTTCAACGTTAATTGGGCAATGTCTGCTTTCTCGGTAAAGCTAGAGAAAATTGCACCATTATCCATTGAGTATTAAAGATATTGCCAACACTCAAATGGAAAGCCTCTCAAAACAATCTTTTTAATATTTTGATAAGTAACTTTATTAAAGTATTAATTTTCTAAAATTAGCTTAATTTACTGCACAAAAACACCTCGATTTAGCTATATCTGGTTAAAAATCGAGCCTACTTGCTTAGTATCTAAGCAAACGAACATTTAATTGCAATAAAACGGTTGACGACAAAAAGCTAGATCAGCATAATACGCGCCACTTCGAAGACGGAGTAATGAAGTGGCTACATAGCTCAGCTGGTTAGAGCACATCACTCATAATGATGGGGTCGCAGGTTCGAGTCCCGCTGTAGCCACCACTTTTTATTCGTCTAGTTTGAAGTAAGCGGGAGTGGTGGAATTGGTAGACACGCTGGATTTAGGTTCCAGTGCTTCACGGCGTGAGAGTTCGAGTCTCTCCTTCCGCACCATTGTTGGGGTATAGCCAAGTGGTAAGGCAGCGGGTTTTGATCCCGCCATTCGTTGGTTCGAGTCCAGCTACCCCAGCCATTTTCTTTTATATGGTAACAATGGTGATAAAATTAGAATCAAATTCTAATTTCGTTGTTTAAAGGTGATTTAAGATTACCTAATTCTCTTGGGGTATAGCCAAGTGGTAAGGCAGCGGGTTTTGATCCCGCCATTCGTTGGTTCGAGTCCAGCTACCCCAGCCAAATACTTAAAAAAACGCTAAGCTTTGCTTAGCGTTTTTTGTTTCTAAGCTAAGTCATTTCACTCTAGACAACTCCTCCTATAAACGGCAATATTCTAATATAATTTCAATAACTTGCGGGCAGCACTTTGATTAATGAAATAGTCTCTTTTATCAATAACATTCTTTGGGGTGAAGGTCAGATCCTAATCTATATGTTATTGGCAGCAGGGGTGTGGTTTTCTTTTCGTTTAGGTTTTATTCAAATTCGCCATTTTGGCCAAATGTTTTCAGTAATGAAAAACAGCACCAAAAGTGACGCTGCGGGTATTAGTTCTTTTCAAGCCTTATGTACCAGTTTATCCGCCCGAGTCGGTACTGGTAACTTAGCAGGTGTAGCGGTTGCTATTTCGTTAGGTGGCTCTGGGGCAATCTTTTGGATGTGGGTGATTGCCATTTTAGGCATGGCTACTGGCTTTGCTGAGAGTGTTTTAGGTCAATTATACAAGGTTAAAGACACCAACGGTGAGTACCGTGGTGGGCCAGCTTACTATATTCAGCAAGGACTTAATAAACGCTGGTTAGCGGTAATATTTTCGTTATTTTTATTCTTGGGATATGGTTTTATTTTTAGTGCGGTACAAGCCAACACCATCACAGATGCGTTAAATCACGCCTACGACATCCCTACTCTGTATTCAGGTTTAGTCATCATATTATTGGCGGCCTTAATTGTAGTGGGTGGCTTACGTGCCATTGCTAAGTTTGCTGAGTGGGTGGTGCCTTTTATGGCGGTCACTTATATTTTGGTCACACTGGCTATCACCTTATTAAATATTGAGCTAGTACCAGCCATGTTGTGGGATATTATTGCTTCAGCTTTCGGTTTACAAGAAGCTGGTGCAGGCGCCATTGGCGCAGCCTTTAAACACGGTGTGCAACGTGGGCTTTATTCTAACGAAGCAGGCTCTGGTAGTGTGCCTCACGCTGCAGCAAGTGCGACTCCGAATCCTAATCATCCCGTGTCTCAGGGCTACGTGCAAATGCTTGGGGTGTTTATCGACACTATGATTTTATGTACTTGTACTGCCGTTGTTATCTTACTGGCTGGCGGCTCTTCTAACGAAGGCATGGAAGGGATTCGCCTAACCCAAGATGCCATGAGCTCACACCTTGGTGGCGTGGGTGGTTATTTTGTTGCCGCTGCCATAAGTTTGTTTGCCTTTACTTCAGTTGTGGCCAACTATGCTTACGGTGAAAGTAACTTACATATGTTTAAGCTAGACAATAAATTAGGCCGCGCCTGTTACACAGTAGGTTACTTAATTATGATCTTGTGGGGCTCTATGGCCGCTTTGCCTGAGGTATGGGCGGCAGCCGATATGGCATTAGGCCTAATGACTGTAATTAACATTACCGCCATAGTGTGGATGACCCCTACTATTGTTTCTATCAGTAAAGATTATTTTGCTAAGCGTGAAAGCGGCAAAGAAATTGAATACAAGGCAGGAGACTGTGAGATCCAGGGTAAATCTGAAGACGGAATTTGGTAGAGGTTAATTAAACGCCCTAGTCATAGCTAGGGCGACTGTCGGCTAATAATTTATCTAAGTTTTGCTGGGCTTTTATTGGATCAGTCAAATCTTGTGGTTCAAGCATTTCACATTCATCCTTAATCATTTGCTGCACTGTCACCGGATAAAACCGGCAATCTTCAGGGCGATCATAATAAATATCACAAGTGTAGTAACTTTTACCTTTGGCTTGTTTACTGGGCACAGCGCGCAAAAATGGACACAAAGTTAAACGTTGGCCGTTAGTGGGCGAAAACCAAATTAGCCCAGCTTTTACATACTGGGCAATCTCTGGGTTAAGCAACTGCCACATTTCAAGATCTTGTTCAGATGCCGACAAATCGCCGTCACTGTATTTAATGCAACATTTGCCACAAGAATTACATTCTTGCATGAGAAAAACGTCTTAGGTTGTTAATTATCTGCGCCTTTTCGTTTGTTTTTTCATACGTGCCGATTGCTCTGCCCTTTCTTGTTCACGTTTTTCTTTTCGATCTTTTTTATTAGGTGTTAACGAGCCGGTCTTAAAGCTTTCTTTACGTTTTACTTTATCCGCAGCTTTTTTGGCGGCAACGGCTTCCATCTCTTTTACTTCTTGAATGATCATTGCCGGTGTTTCTAAACTAATACGCCCAATTTGCCCAGAGCGAAGTTCATTAATTAACACCTCACAAATTTTATGTAAGTTTACTCGGCCTCCGGCTCTAAGCGCTCCTCTAGATGCAGCAGCCAACTCTAAAAATTCAATTTCAGTGTGTGGGATCTCAGATAATTTATATCGTTCTTTGAGTAAATCTGGGTAGGCGTTAATTAAATAGTCAGCCGCATAAAAACCTACATCATCATATTCCATGGCAGTGTCTTTAATTGCCCCAGTTGCAGCGAGTCGATAGCCACTATTAGGGTTCTCAAGTTTTGGCCACAATATGCCTGGGGTATCAAATAAGGTAATACCATTACCTAAATTTATGCGCTGCTGGTTTTTAGTCACTGCGGCTTCATTGCCCGTTTTGGCAATAATTCGGTCGGCTAAAATATTAATTAATGTGGATTTCCCTACATTAGGAATACCCACAATCATGGTATTGATGGCTTTTACGCTGGCATCTTTTTCGGGCAACATTTTGCGGCACAGCTCAATAATTTGTTTCATTTTGGCTGGCTGTTCAGTCGTAGCGGCAAAGGTTTTAACAGAACGCTCTTGTTCTAAATACTCCTGCCAAGCAGCAGTCACTTCAGGATCGGCCAAATCAGTTTTACTTAGCACTTTAATACAAGGTTTATCGCCGCGTAATTGTGCAATCATGGGGTTTTCGCTTGAATAGGGAATACGAGCATCTAGCACTTCGATTAACACGTCTACTTGCGGTAAAACTTCTTTTATTTCTTTTTGGGCTTTATGCATGTGCCCTGGGTACCAATGAACCGCCATTTATTTGCCTATTTGTTTATATATAGTGAATGCTGCAGCCGTAAAAACTATCCATTAATTGCTGTAATGCATTATTAGTTGGATCACCACCATCACAACTAATAAAGGTAAGATCCACCTACCCCATTTTGACATTTGTTGTTCTGACATTTGGAAATTTGAACGCTCAATTAACGGCACTATGACCACTAGTGCCAAAACTAATACCGCTATTATAATCAAAACTGTCAAAGTATTTACCTATTGTTAGTGTTTATACTCATGCCCAACCATTTTAGCCTTATAAACCAATGGCATAACGCATGGCTTTGGCTTTTAATGGACCAGCATTATTGGCTAATTTAAGCGCGGCATTGCGCATAAATTTAAAGGGAAAGTGATTGTTACTAAACCCAGCATATAGAATATCCATTGCAGACATCATTAACAGATTGTCTGCTCGCCTTTGTTTTTGATAACGCTTTAGCCACTTTTGGTTGATATCTGGGCTTAATAGATCGGCGAAATTAGCCTGTTTTTTAGCCTCAGCTAAAACCTCCAACAACACAGTGACATCTTTAAAGCCTAAATTGACTCCCTGCCCTGCTAAAGGATTAATAGTATGAGCCGCATCGCCAATTAATAGAGTATTAGCTTTATAATACTGGTTAGCATGCATACGAGTGAGTGGAAAACTAGCGCTGCTTAGTACTTCAAAATCCATCAACTCAGGTGGAAAATGAGCTTGTATTTGCTGTTTTAATTTAGTTTTAGACAATTGTTGCAGCTGCCGAATATCCTGTGGATGATGATACCAAACTAACGAAGCATAACCGTCAAACAAAGGTAAAAACGCCAATGGGCCATTCGCAGTAAACTGTTGCCAAGTAATATCTTGTTGAGCCGCACAGGTCTTAATTAATATCCCCAATGCCTGTTGTGAATACTGCCAGCCCTGAACGCCTATACCGGCTTGCTGGCGCACAAAAGATTGGCCACCATCGGCAGCAATTAGCATTTTTGCAGCTATCTGACTGCCATCGGTTAAGCTGACTTTATTTACTTCCCCCAGTTGCAGGCTATCAATACTCAGATCGCCTATTAAAGTCACATTATCTGCAGTTTGAATAGTTTGATGTAAACCTAATTGAATAACTCGGTTTTCAATGATGTGGCCAAGGTGTGATTGGTTAATAGTTTTACTGCAAAAATCGGTTCGGCAACTTGGATTATCCCACACCGACAACCTAGTGTATGGGCAGACGCGCATTGCCTGAATTGACTGCCAAGCACCAAGTTTATGGAGTAATTGTTCGGTATTCAGATTAATTGCCGAAACACGAATATCTGGCGCTTGTTCAACTTCAAAGGGTTTGGGCAATTTTGCTTCAAGCAGCGCTACCTTAAAGCCTAAGTGACTTAGGCCCAAGGCTGTCGCAGAGCCAATCATGCCACCGCCAACTACACAGAAATCATACATTAAGCCGAGTTACCTTTTGTTGCCTTTAAATCAGTATCAATCGTCATTATTTTATAATAACTTGAGCGGTTTTGGCGCGCCCAAGTGCGGTAAAGGCTGAGCCTAGCACCACTATCAAAGCCCCTAAATAGGCCCATGTATCTAATACGCTGGCAGTAAAATGTTCGGGTAATACTCGCACAGCCACCATCATACTTAAAAATGTAAACACTGGTGCTAAGGCTAATACAGCGCTTACTTTGGCAGCTTGCCATACATGCAGAGCCTCAGTAAAGGCGCCATAGGCCACAATAGTATTTAAACAACAAAAGCCTAACGCAAATAAGTGAATGCCTTGCATCGCCCATAACTGAGATAAGCTTGAAAAAGGCAATAGCGCACAAAATCCAATAATATAAATCAACAAAGTCAGCTGTTTGGCAGTTAACACCCTTAATAAAGGTTTTTGCATTAGGGCATAAGCGGCCCAAGTGGTCGCAGCAAATAAAATGACCAATACCCCTGTAGTAAATTGGCTCATAGATAAAAGTAATAGGGCCAGTCTGTCATTAAAAAATAACCCTAAACCAATAAATAAGGCTAATACTCCTAACACTTCGATACGCCCTAAGCGTTCGTTAAAAAATATCACGCCTCCCAGCATCAACATAAAAGGCGCAGTTTGCATCACCACCTGCGCAGTTTCTGGGTTTAAATAAACTAAACCTTGTACGTTTGCCACATAATTACAGACCAACAGAATACTGGCCACTAACAAACACAGAACTTTATTTTTTCCTAAGATCTTAACTTGCGGTAATGCCTTACGTTGATATAACCAGATAAACACAAACAACCCAGCCACCCAAAAGCGATAAAGGGTAATGGTCATGGCATCCATGACTTCTAAACACAGAGATAAAAATACCGGTAATACTCCCCATAAAACTGCTGTTAGCAATGACAGCGAAAATCCATACCAGTGCGCGCCGTTATCACCTGTGAAAATTTTCATAATCCTCCTTAATGTTTTAGAAGTATCCCATAGACATAATCAATTATTTAACTGGCAGCTCTTGTTAGTCACCATTTTGTTTTCTAATCTAAACCCAATTAGCTAATTCAACACAACACTATCTAAGGTAAAAGATGAAAAAAATTGCCGTGTTAACCTCGGGTGGCGATGCACCTGGCATGAATGCTTGTATTCGTTCAATAGTATTAACCGCCGAGCATTATGCACTGCAAGTGATAGGTTACAAGCACGGCTATAATGGACTATTAAATCAAGATTACAAACTGCTATCTGCAGCTAATGTTGTGAATTTAACTCAACAAGGGGGCACCTGTTTAAAAAGTGGTCGCTGCCAAGAATTTAAAACCGAACAAGCGGGTCGAGCGGCGGCCAATAATTTGCACGAATTAGAGATTGACGCCCTATTTATAATAGGTGGGAATGGTTCTTTTAAAGGCGCGCACCATTTAGCCAAGTACTATAATGGCCAAGTCATTGGTTTGCCTGGCACCATAGATAACGACATTAACGGCACAGATGCCACTATAGGTTATTACACAGCCATTGAAACGGCCTTAGACTCTATCGACAAAGTACGAGATACCGCGGATGCCTTTGAACGCATATTTTTAATTGAAGTTATGGGTAGACACGCGGGCTTTTTAGCTTTAGATGCAGCAGTGGCGTCAGCCGCAGATAGAGTATTAGTGCCTGAGCTATTTAGCGATCAAGAAAGTGAAATTGACGCTATGATTGACCACCTAAAGTCAGTGTATAGCCAAAGAGGCTTGTCCAGTTACATAGTGGTTGTGAGTGAAAACTTATTTCCAGCTGGCGTGGTAGGTTTAGCTAAAGATATAACTGAGAAAACGCAAATTGAATGTCGCCCAGTAATTTTAGGCCATGTTCAACGAGGCGGCTCACCTGTTAGCCAAGACCGCATTTTAGCAACTAAATTAGGGGCTTATGCTTTAGAGCAAGCCTTAGCTGGGCAAAGCAACATTATGGTGGGCATACTTAACAATCAATTGGTTAGTCACAATATTGAAATAAGCTGGCAACAACAAAAAGCCTTAGATCCTTACCTGATTAAAATACAGCAAAGGCTATTTAACGCCGCAAAATAATCTCATATGGCTCAAGTATTAGAGTTTAATCATCTCTTTCACTCTGTCTCTATGACTACGGCTTACCTTAAGTTCGGTGCCGTTATTTAAAATCAGATGATATTCGCCACTAATATGGCTTACCAATTTTTGCACAAACTTAATATTCACTATGGCTGAGCGATGCACTCTGACAAATACTTTTGGATCTAGCTCTTGTTCGAGTTCTTTCATGGTACGACGCATAATATGGGTCATATCTAAGGTATGCACACACATATAATCCCCAGCAGCATCAACCCATTGAATATCACTCACTGCCACTCGAGTGACTTCAGAGCCATCTTTTATGGCTAAAATTTCGGGGTAAAGGTTAGTATCAATATTTTCGCCGTTTGCCAATTTACGCAAAATATCTTCGCAGTCATCACCGGTAAAATCTGCAACTAATCGAGCTAATTTTTGCTGGTTGGAGTCTTGCTGTTGTTGTTCTAGGGTTAAGTTGACTTTTTTAATGGCGTCGGCCAAACGGCTAGCATCAACAGGCTTAAGTACATAATCTAAAGCATGCACATCAAAGGCTTTAATAGCGTATGAGTCAAAGGCTGTAACAAAGATAATCAAGGGCATGGGCTGATTCAATTCTTGTAACTTATTGATCACCTGAAAACCATTTAAGCCTGGCATTTGAATATCTAAAAACACTAAATCGGGGCAAAACTCTGGAATTGCCGTCACTGCGTCTAAGCCATTTTTACACTCAGCCACTAGCTCAATCTCTGAAAACTCGGCTAAACGTAAAGCTAAGCCTTTTCGGGCAAGTGGCTCGTCGTCAACTATTATGGTTTTTATGATTTTGTTATGCGCCATTTACTTCGCCCTTTTCTTTTACTTCATAGGGAATGCGTATATTTACTTTAATCCCTGTTGGATAATTATGCGAAATTACAAAAGAATAGTTATTGGTATACAAAGCTTGTAGCCTTTCTTGAATATTGTGCAACCCTACCCCGCCTCCCTTGCTGGCGGGCAATTGACCGTTTTTAATTTCCGCACCTGGGCCGTTGTCACTCACATTTAGCATTAGATCGCGGCCAAAGGTTTTAGCCGTAATACTAATGCAACCACCTGCTTCTAGTTTTGAAATGGCATACTTAATGGAGTTTTCAATCAAAGGCTGCAATATCAAACTAGGCACTAAAGCTTGTTTGGTTTTTTCTTCAATATCCCAAGTGACAGTTAACCTATCTTCAAAACGTACTTTTTCGATTTCTAAATACAATTCTAACGCTTGAATTTCTTGAATAAGCGGCACTCTGTGGATTGGATCTTTGTCTAAGGAATAGCGTAAAAAGTCGCTAAGACGGCTGACCATGGCATCAGCGGTTTTATTGTCTTTCATTAAAATTAGGGTTGAAATAGCGTTTAAGGTATTAAACAAAAAATGGGGGTTGAGTTGATACCTCAACATTTTAATATGGGCTTGATGCGCCATAGATGAGGCTTTTAATACATTGGCTTTTTCTCTTAGCAGCATTTGGTAGTTTTTAATACCAAAGTAACCCCCTGTCCAACAACCAATCATAATCAATGAATTAATGGTGTCGTTAAAATACCAATACCAATCTTCGGGTCGATAGCCCTTTTTATATATTTCCCAGTTATTGACATTTTTCACCATAGCCCAAAGCAATGCTGTGATATATAAACTCACACACACTAATATCAGCATTTTCAGTGGCGATAAGGTTAAGGCTTTGCGATAAATATATCTAAGTGGAATGGTAAGCAGCCAACCAGCGTAAGCATTTAGAATAATGACAAACAGCCAAATACTGCGCATTTCATGTAAAAATGACCCTATATAATAGACTATGGCAAATCCACACCATCCAGCTGTATGTAAGGTCCAAAATAATCGTTCCCGACTATCTACTAACTTTTCCCAATTTGGCACGTGATTTCCTGAAAGATGACTGCGAGCTTAGTATACAAAAAAACGACCAAGCTAGAATTAGCTTGGTCGTAGATTAACTGTCACTTATCGCAAGAAGCGCTTATTGAAGTGTATTATTTAATAATTAATATTCATTCTTTTTAGCCAGTGCACCCACCACCAAGCGGGTCCGACTAACAAAAATTGCAGATCTTTAAAAAAGCTCGGTTTTTTACCCTCAATATGATGACCAACAAACTGCAGCACCCACATCACTACAAACAAGGCTAAACTAAATTTCCAAACCGATATATCTAACCAAACCAACAGCTTAATCCCCACAAAGGCTGTAATACTAAGCAAGGTCATTGCCGCCCCAATAGGACCAGACAGTCTAAAATAATAAACTAAAATGGGGATCACAAAAACATGCGCCCAAGTTAAATCAAAGTAAGCTAACACTTTGGGGGTGGGTAAAGACCACAATAAACCTAAAGTAACAAAATATATGGCTGGAACTGCAATTGCATGGATTAAAACGTTGGTTTTATTCTGATGACTTTCGTCATATTCTCGTAACAAAAACTCAATTTGTCGCATAAATATCTCACAATCTTATTATTAACTTTACGTTAACAATTCACATGAGTTTGAGCAATAAAAACTCATACTTATAAGTAAAAATGTGAGGCTATTTAGTGGTTAACATTAAATCATTTAATAACTGATTCACTTCAGCTTCTGGGGTGTCAAATTTTATCCCATAATACAAACTTATTTCATCAGATTTATTGTTCATTATGGTGCCTGTCAGAAAGATTTCTTTGTCTTTAGATGCGGCAAAGAACATTTTCACCATTTGTCTTAATTTAGGCCGCCCTCCTTCTTCACTTTTACTAATGCAAATTCGACAACCATGCACAGATATATCTTGCACTATAGGTGCACAAATTTTTTCATCATTTGAGGCGTCAAACATAGTAGTGGCAATACGGGTCTGAGCTCGTGGTTCAACCCGTAAATCGTGACTTTGAATCGCCAGAGGGAAACTTGAAAAAATCAGATGACTTGGCTTAGTGGCCACCAATACAACATTCACTTTAAACGCAATAATTTCGCCAGTTTCATCTTCGTTTATGTAACGGATAACCATAGATTTTTCTTTGAATATTCCGTCGCCAACTGGCCCCCACTTTCTTTCATCTGGGTAGCGGAATATCATGCAACGTGTACCATCCATGCCAACAAACTCTGTTCTAACGCGTTTGGTACAATCTGCCATAGTAAGCTGGAGATCTACTGGTCGGCCAGGACGCATAGCGCGAATTTTTCTTAGGTCTTCATTAGTAAGTCCAATCTTTTCCTGCAAAATTGCCATGTTATTATTATATCCTTGAGTACTAGTGCGCATGTCAAAAGTAAAACTGCTCTTGTCTTTTGCTCATTAAAGTAGATAAAAACAACGACCTACAAAAATAATCTATCTTAATAGCGCGCGCATATCCAACACTTTTAGCAGTCAATTTTAAAAAGAGAACACCATGTCAAATGATCTTTGCCCCATTCACTACCAGGTGAGTATTGCTTCCCTTGCAGGACATTTATTTAATGTTCGTTTAGATATTCAGCATCCCAACCCAGAGGGCCAGCTTCTTACGCTGCCTGCTTGGATCCCTGGTAGTTATATGATCAGAGACTTTGCCAAAAATATCGTTCAAATTTCAGCGGTAGATGAACAAGGCCAGCCGTTAACGATAAAAAAGGTAGACAAACAAAGTTTTAAAATTCAACCAAGTTTGACGCCTATTTCAGTGACCTACCAAGTTTACGCCTTCGATCTATCGGTACGAGGCGCTTACATTAATGATGAAATTGCTTTTTTTAATGGCACTAATTTATTTTTGGCGGTAGAAGGACAAAGCGATTTACCTTGCCAGATGAGCCTAATTAAACCCTCAGACTCATCCCTCTCTCATTGGCAGGTAGCAACCACTATGCCCTGTCTTAACCAAAAGCAAGAAGGGTTTTGTCGCTTTAAGGCTCAAGACTATCAAGATCTTGTGGATCACCCAGTACTAATAGGCGAATTTGAACGCCATTGCTTTAACACCTCAGGGGTCGAGTTTGAATTAGTCTTGGCCGGTGGTCACCAAGCTGATGTATCACGTATTACCGCTGACTTAAGTAAAATATGTGCGCATCATATTGCATTTTTTCAGGAACCAGCCCCGGTTTCTCGCTATCAATTTATTACCTTGTTAACTGATAACGCTTTTGGTGGTTTAGAGCACATTAGTTCAACCGCCTTAATGTATAGCCGCAATGATTTACCAAGCCTAGCCGAAAAACACAAAATGACAGAAAGCTATCAAAGCTTTTTAAGTTTATGCAGTCATGAGTTTTTTCACACTTGGCATGTCAAAAGGATCAAACCGCAAGAATTACATCAAGCTTCGTTATTAACCGAGCAATACACTGAACAACTATGGATATATGAAGGCTTTACTAGTTATTACGACGATCTAAGTTTATTCAGCGCTCATGTTATCGACCAGAACCAGTATTTAAGCGTAGTTGGACAAAACCTTACTCGTTTATTACGTAACAAAGGGCGCTTTAAACAAAGCGTGACAGAATCAAGTTTTGACGCTTGGACCAAGTTTTATAAACAAGATGCCAGTGCCATTAACCACATAGTCAGTTATTACAATAAAGGGGCCGTAATAGCTATGTGCCTAGACTTAATGATCCGCTTTAAAAGTCAAGATCAACATAGCTTACAAGATGTCATGCAATTTTTATGGCAAGAATATGGTAAAAAAAATCGAGCAACGGCGCCTGATGTCATACAGCAAATTTTACAGCATCAGCTGAAGCTAAATTTGAACGATTTCTTAGAGCAGGCTTTATACAGCACTGAGGAGTTACCAGTAGCTGAAATACTTGCGGAATTTGGTATCAGCTTAGACTATCACAGTAGAAACAACTTTGAAGATAAAGGTGGAAAACCCGCAGAAGAGCCACTTGAAATAGAGTTTGGCGCGCAATTTAAAGCAGCGGACATAGGCATTGAAATCACTCAAGTAACAGAACAAAGTGCGGCCTATCAAGCAGGGTTGATGGTCGGCGATCTGGTGATTGCGCTAAATCATTGGCAGATAGATAAAACCAACCTAAAAGCACAGTTAAATAACCTAGAAGTTAATCAAAGTTTTGCTATGCACATTTTACGCGATAAAAAATTAAAGCAACTAAGCTTTACAGCACAGCAAGCAGCTAAAGATACCCTGAGTTTACGCATTAATGATCCAGAACTGTGTCAACTCTGGTTATCCAATTAGCTTTACTTGACTTATTTAAGCAAAGCCGTTGATATTTACTTTCCCAAACAAAAGGATTAAGACAGATGTTTTCTAAAATGGCATACCACTTGGCATTAATAAGCTGCTGCATTTTGAGTTTTCACTCAGCAGCTGCAACACAGTCCACGGTAAATCCAGCACATATACAAATTTCAGATTACTTGGATTTCGAACGAGTCAGCAACGCACAAATATCCCCAGATGGCGCACATATTCTTTATGCGCGAAGTCGTGTCGATAAAATGCATGATAAATTTGTGTCTACTATTTGGCTGATGAAAGCCGATGGCAGTGAAAAACGCCCATTAATAGATGGAAGCGCAGCATTTTGGTCACCCGATAGTTCGCGGATTGCCTATTTTGCAAAAGATGAACACGGACGAACGCAAATCTTTGTGCGTTTTATTAATGATGAAGGAGCGACTATACAAGTTACCTCTTTTGAACACGCACCACGTAGTTTAGCTTGGTCGCCAGATGGTAAGCAGATTGCATTTGTGGCTAGGGTGCCGATGAAATCCAATTGGACAGTGACCCTTCCTGATAGACCCAAAGGCGCTAAATGGACAGAAGATCCGCCTATAATCGATAGCCTACATTATCGCCAAGATCGCGTAGGTTATACCAACACAGGTTACGACCATATTTTTGTGGTCCCTGCCTTAGGCGGCACAGTTAGGCAGTTAACCGATGGAGAGTGGAATGTAGGACGCCGCAGAATAGGCAGTATTGCCACTGCCCCTACTTTATCTTGGTCACCAGATAGCAGTGTTATTGCATTTGATGGACTCACAGAGGCACAAACAGCACAAAATTGGTCGGTAAGTCATATACATTTAGTTAAGCTCGCCGATAAAAGCCTAGTACAACTTACCACCGGCAATGGTCATTATGCCGAGCCACAATTTTCGCCAAACGGCAAATATATTGCCTATGTAGGCTACCCTGAGCACAACACCTCTTATCCGGTGTCAGATTTATATGTGATGAGTCACACTGGTCGAGATCAAACTGCCCTGACAAAAAATTTAGCCGATGGCCCTTCGTCTATTCATTGGTTGGCCAACAATAAAGAAATTGTATTTACTATGTCTGCAGCGGGTTCTCGCAATATTCATAAGGTCAACTTAAAAGGCAAAATGCGCGATATTAGTACAGGCGCACAAGTTATTTCTCTATTTAATTTGGCAAAAAACGGTATGGCGGCCTTGTCAATCACCACCTCTGATAAGCCTACTGAAATTGCAGTTACTAAGGTTAGTTCAGCCTCAGCAATACAAAGACTTACCGAGGTGAATGCAGATGTTCTTTTGGGCAAAACCTTAGGACAAGTTAAAGAAATTTGGTACCAAGCAACTGCTGAGACAGGCGAACAAGCTAAAGTACAAGGATGGGTGGTTTTGCCGCCAGATTATGATCCTAAGCAACGTTATCCACTATTATTACAAATTCATGGTGGACCTCATGCCATGTATAACAGCGGCTTTAGTTTTACTTATCAGGAGTTTGCCGCTCGCGGATATGTGGTTTTGTATACCAACCCTAGAGGATCAACTGGCTACGGCATTGAATTTGCCAACGCAATCCGACACAGATACCCAGGACCTGTAGACTATGCAGATTTAATGGCTGGCGTAGACAAAGTCATTGAAGATGGTTATGTAGATGCAAATCGACTATTTGTTGCAGGCTGTTCTGGTGGCGGGGTGTTAACCACTTGGATAATTGGGCAAACCGACAGATTTAAAGCTGCCGCCGCACTATGCCCAGTGACAAATTGGATAGGTATGTCGGGTACCACTGACGTTGTTGCATGGTTATATAACTTTTTCCCTGCTCCCTACTGGGAAGATCCTACACCATGGTTAGCGCACTCAACCTTAATGCATGTGGGCAAAGTGACAACTCCCACCTTATTAATGACTGGTGATAAAGATCTTCGTACCCCTATTGGCGAAGCAGAAAGCTACTATGCCGCGTTAAAAATAAGAGGCATTCCTACTCGTTTAGTGCCAATGCGCAATGAATATCATGGAACCGGCTCGATCCCATCTAATTATCTACGCACCAACCTAATGTTGCGTAAATGGTTTGATGAATTTGACCCGGCTAAAAGCGCCACTAAACCTTAAAACCTAACCAATACACATGATAAAAAGCAAGTTCCAAGAGCGCGGTTTCTCTTGGTTCTTGTTTTTAGTCTGTTAGTTGTTGCAATAAATCCATTAAAGCGTGAATACCTTTAGCAAACTTTTGCTCATCCATAGCTGCAAAGCCTAATCTAAAATGATTGTCTGAATGGTTTTGTTTTGACAACACAAATTGACTTTGATCTTGAATATATACGCCTTGCTCCAACGCCAGCTTGGCAAGCTGTTTAGCGCTAATAGGCTTAGATTGCTTAGCCTTAAGCTTTATCCATAATGCCATGCCCCCGTCTGGCACCGCAAAATCCAGTTGTTTATATTTAGACAATACATTAACTGCATGATCGCGTCTTTGTTGATTAATACGAGTCGTTCTTCTTAAATGCCGAGCGAACCCGCCATTTTCCATCCATTTTGCCAATGCTTCTTGCATTAAAACGTTAGTTTTATGGGATAGCATCAATCGATATTGGATCACCGCTTTAGCCATACTTGCACTTAATGCCATAATGCCTATTCTTGCGCCAGGGAACATGACTTTCGAAAAACTTGATAGATAGATCACTAATTGTGCAGGATCATTAGCAGCCATAGGAGCTAAAGGTTGACAACGATAGTGAAACTCGTGGTCATAATCATCTTCAACAATTGGGATCTGGTACTTTGTTGCTAATTGATAAATCGCCATACGTCGACTTACCGACAGCGTGATTGTGGTTGGATATTGATGTAAAGGGGTTAAATAGATTAAGCGAATATCACCTAAAATAATTTTTGCTTCTAAATCTGCTGGATTGATCCCCTGTTCATCTTGCTTGATCCCAAGCAACTCTGCACCAGTATGACTAAACGCGGCTAAGGCTGGGGGGTATCCTAAATTCTCAACTGCCACTTTGTCGCCTTTTTGCAATAACAATTGTGCAACTAGATATAATGCTTCTTGAGAGCCATTTGTAATCACAATCTCGCGCCCACTAATTGCTCTAGAGTGACGTAAATACTTAGCTACCTGTTCAATTAAAGCAGGTGTACCAGCAACTTGCCCGTAGCCCATTTGCTCTAAGTTCGGGCGTAATAAGGCCTGACTCATACAACCTTTAAACTCGGTAAAAGGAAAGCGCGATAAATCAGGCTGTCCACCAGCAAAATTAAAAGTTATTGGCATATTGGGCACTTGAGGAATGGCCGGTAAGTTGCGAACTAATCTATAGCTATGTGGATTTACAGAGGGAGTGGTGCAATGGTTGGTTTTAATACTTTGTTCTATAGGTAGGAACTGCACAACCTTATACCCTACCCTTGGCCAAGACTCCACCCACCCTTCGGCAACTAATTCAGCAAACCCTTTCATTACAGTATGACGATTTAAATTTAAATCTTGGCTGAGACTTTTTACCGATGGCAAAGCATCCCCTGGCTCAAATTGACCATGTTGAATGGCAACTCTAATAGCGTCTGCCAGTTGTAAGTATTTGGCTTGATGTTCGTGAGAGGGGTGCAAATATAGCAATTTCACTGGTCTACTTAAAAAGTAAAAACTGGTTGATTTAATTAAACCAGAATTAACGCATTATAGTCTAACTTATTTATTAAAATTGGAGATTAAACATGCAAGACAATGTCATTTTAGATGATCAAGTCGTTACTCTAATGCCCATGCAAAGGCAGCATATTGACCCATTGTATGAGGCCGGCAAGTTTGCAGAAATATGGCAATGGACCACTGAGCCTTATTGCTTAACTCGCGCATCGACAAAGGCTTGGGTTGAATTTTGTTTAGCCGAAAAACAAAAACAACAACAGTACCCTTTTGTTATTTTTGATAAGAAACAAAATACTATTGTAGGTTCAAGTAGCTACCTTAATATTTCAGAAAATCATAAATGCATAGAAATTGGCTACAGTTTTTTAACCCCTAATGCCCAAGGCAGTCAAATTAATAAAAGATGCAAATGGCTATTACTTAATTACGCTTTTACAACACTTAATTTTAACCGTGTGGCGTTTCAAACTCACGAGCACAATCATACCTCTAGGCGAGCAATTTTAGCCTTGGGTGCAAGTTTTGAGGGCATCTTACGCCAACATAGAATTTTACCTAACGGTCAAACCCGAAGTAGCGCAGTCTATAGTGTTATACAATCAGAATGGCCACAGGTAAGCCAACTCATTCAAACAAAACTCCACAAGTCTTTAATTTAACTTAGGTGCAATTAAGCCATGTTTACAGCTACTCCTTATAAAATGACCGACTCTCAACAACAACTTAAATTTATTCAGCAATTTGGTTTTGGCATTGTATTCTCCTCAGGCCAATCCCTCATAGCGACCCATGTGCCTTTTGTGTTAAAAGCCAATGAAGGTAAACAAGGGGTGTTATTTAGTCATTTAGCTAAGGCTAATCCACAGACTAAAGAATTAGACAACAACCAAGTATTGGTGGTGTTTAGCGGCCCCCATGCATACATTTCACCTAATTGGTATACGCAAAAACCCGCGGTACCCACCTGGAATTATTCTGCAGTCCATGCTTATGGCAAGGCCAAGTTATTAACGCCTGAAGCAACCTTAGCTTCAATCGATGATTTATTGGCACACTACGAACCTAACTTGTTAAATCAGCCAGAGGTTGTGTCACCTGCTCATAAGGAACGCCTGCTAGCTGGCATAGTGGGAATTAAAATTGAAATACACAATTTGCAAGGTCAACATAAGTTAGGTCAAGATCGTAAACAGGCAGATCAACAGTCAATCTTTCAACAATTAACTCAATCTCAACATTTACATGATCGCGCCCTAGCTGAATATATGCAGGCTGAAAATATAGGAATGGGCGTAAAATAAGCTTTTTAACTTGTTTGTTGAAAAGAACAACTCCCAGAGTTATTTAAAGCAAAACCTAAGTATGAATAAAGGCAAAAGTTTTGGTTGATTTTTAACCTAAACATAGCAAAATAGTTATTTCTCACATCCCACTGGGTACAAGGATGTTGGTCAAAAAACCAAACTTAGTAGAAAATTAACAAATTAAAACAATATTTTATATCTTGGTCTACGCTTACACACATAGCAAACTAAAATAATAATTCGGCAATATCCAATAGCATAGAACCCCCTATTTAAATGGGGAAAATGGAATTAGGCAATATAGGAATATGAATGAATATTTTAATTGTTGATGATGATGAAATCGATACGGCATTAGTAAAAAATGCCCTTGCTTCTGCGTTAAATGCAGAACATCACATTGAAGTAGCTGATTCAGTTAAAAAAGGCATTGAATTAATCGATAGCAAAGCGTTTGACGTTATCTTGCTTGATTACCATTTACCAGAAGTCAATGGCATAGAAATGATCATTGATATTCGCTCCCGCCCCCATTTAGGCAATACTGCCATTATTGTTATTAGCGCTGCGCAAAATCACGAAATTGAACTTGAATGTATCGAAGCGGGTGCGCAAGATTTTATCTCTAAAACCGAAGTGTCACACTTACGCCTACACAAAGCCATTATTCATTCTAAAAAACGTTTTGAATTAGAACAAAAAATGCAGGCCAGTTACCTTGCTATAAAGACCATGGCCGAAACCGATCAACTGACAGGTTTGTATAATCGATATTACTTTAACGAAAACCTAAGATTCATGACTGAAAGTTGCAAACGTTCAGGCTTGTCTGTTGGTATGTTAGCTTTAGATATTGATAACTTTAAGCATATTAATGATTCACTTGGCCACCAAGCTGGTGATCAGCTATTAATTGCCTTTGTTGCTCGTATTAAAGAGTGTCTGCGCACTAACGATGGGTTTTCTAGATTAGGTGGAGATGAGTTTGCTATCACCTTACCCGAAATACATTCTCTTGATGAGGTAAATAATGTTGCCTCGCGTATTTTAAACTCCACCCATCAACCTTTTGTTATTGAAGGAAACCGAATAAATTGCTCTTTAAGTATAGGTGCAGCCTTATATCCCAATGACGCTAAAAACCAAGTTGAATTAGTAAAGTGTGCTGATATCGCCATGTATCGTGCTAAGCAACAAGGTAAAAACACCATTAGGTTTTATGAATCTCATTACCAAAGAGAGTTTAACCGTCAGTTTGTGATCCAAAATACTATTAGCGATATTGTTAAGCAGTCTAATTTTCGTTTGTTTTATCAACCCATTTTTCATGCGCACCAAGATAATATTAAAGGAGTAGAAGCCCTAATTAGATGGCCAGACACTCAGCCTTTTTATACCCCAGACGAATTTATTCCCATTGCGGAAGAGTCTAGGCTAATTAATAAAATTGGGTTATGGGTGATTAATACCAGTTTTAAACAACTAGCGTATTGGCAAAAAACTTACGATAAAAGCTTATCTTTATCTATCAACATTTCCGCTGTACAGCTGCAAGATGCTGATTTAGTTGATATATTGCTCAGCGAAGCAAAAAAGTACGGCATTTCCCCAAAAAGCATTATTTTGGAAATAACCGAAACTGCATTGCTTAACAATAACGAGCAGACCCTTATTATATTAAACGAACTTTCAGCTGTAGGATTTGTCATTGCACTTGATGACTTTGGTATGGGTTACTCGTCTATTTCGCATTTACATAGTTATCCCATCGACATTGTAAAGTTAGATAAATCTTTACAAGAAACCGAAGGGAAAATGGAAAAACGTAAAGGAGTGTTAGAAGCTGTGGCATTAATGCTAAAACTATTAGATTTTATCGTAATAGCAGAAGGCATTGAAACAGACACCCAATTGAGCATGTGCCATCGCTTAAAAATAGATAGGATCCAAGGCTACTTATTGGGTAAGCCGGCTCCCGCCAATGAAATTGAAAATATTTTAGAGAACTCAAAATAATTACTTAGTCTTGCGAACTTAGTCAATTCATTTCAATAACTAAAATCTATAAGAAAGGATGTCCAATGCAAGAATGGTTTGAACAATTTGCCAACCCTAGTTTTATGCCGCACGGACACTGTTACGCATGGCGACCAGATATTTTGTGGACCCATGTGATCTCAGACGTAGTGATTGGCCTGTCTTATTATGTTATTCCTTTAATTTTAGGTGTGTTGTTGTTTAAACGAAAAGACACTGTGCCTTACAAAGAGCTGTTTGGCTTATTTATGGCCTTTATCTTTTTTTGCGGTACCACCCACTTTGTATCCATATATGTTACGTGGTATGCAGCCTACGAATATCAGGGATGGCTAAAAGCCTTAACCGCTTTTACTTCATTGCTTACAGTCATAGTTTTGGCGCCCAAACTTCAAGAATTAATTAAACTTCCAGAAGCCAAAGAGAACTATCTCAAAACCTTAAAAGAATTAGAGGTGTTACAAGAAAAACATCAACAAATGAGCTCGGTTTACACAGCTACATTAGAAAGAGAAGAGCGCATTATAGAATTAAAAAAAGAAGTCAATGATTTAATGGTCGAACTTCAACGCATTCCAACCTACAAAGTATAGAGTCTTAAAGTGCTTCTATTTAATGGTTGGTATTGGGTCAGAGTGATAAATAAATAATGAATAGCAAAAACACTATTTTAACCACTTTGCTGATGTTTTTTATTACTTTAGAAGTGCTGATTGCTTTAGATTTTGTTTCGAAACAAGATGAAATGCGCAAGCAGCGCGTGGCTATGTTTGACAACTTTATCGCTTTGCAAAATCAAATTGGCTATGTGGGCTTAATTCATAACTTTAAAAATGCCATCTTGCGTCCAGAGGATCCAAGCTACATTCAAAAAGCCCATAAAAATATTTACCTTGCAATAGACATACTTAAAGAGATTGAGTCTTCATCCAGTAGCGCAAATGGAAACATCTCTATGCCACATACCTACGCTATGATATCTGCCTATCAGAAAAGATTATCAATTTTACCTAATTTACTTGCTCAAGGTTTAAGTGTTAGAGAAATTGATCAACGCTTGCGATTTGACGATCAACCTTCTCACACAGAAATTCAACATACTGCAGAAAAAGTTACCAAAGATATGGAAAGCAAACTAGCAGACTTAAGCTACCGCAGCTTAAAGTTTGGTTTTATTGTGCTACTAGCTTTGTTACTAACCATAATATTGCTCATTCGCTTTTTCTTTAAAGAGCAGCAACAAGCACTACATCATAGTCAACAATTAAATGAAGAAATGGAGAAGCACAAAGCAGACATGTTGCGCTCTCAGTCTATTCTACTCAGTGTGATGCAAGATGTTGAAAAAGAAAAAGGTCAAACTCACGCGTTAAACGACCAACTCACCCGAAAAAACAAAGAAATGGAACAGTTTATTTATACGGTTTCTCATGATTTAAAATCTCCATTAGTGACCATAAGTGGTTTTACCCAAAAACTGCTATCTGAATTAAATTCCGATTTAAGCGACGAACAAAAACACCGTTTTCATAGAATCACTCAAAATATTAAAAACATGGAAGCTTTGTTAACTGATCTGTTAGATATCTCAAGAATTGCCCAACAAGCCATTACTACCATGGCAGTTGATATTAAAGGCTTAATTGCCAGACAATGCCGGGCCTTAGAAGAAGAGATCAATAATAGCCATGCCACTATTCAAGTGGCTAAAGAATTACACAAGGTCAATGCCAATCCTAGATTGTTCTCAGAGGCCTTATTAAATCTCTTAAGTAACGCCATTCGATATCGCGACCCATCAAGAAAATTAATTGTAGAAATATTTACTACTCGTACTGCTGATTCAACCATCATTCATGTTAAAGACAATGGTATTGGTATAGATCCTAAATATCATAAAGTGGTGTTTGATATTTTTGAAAGCTTATCTAAAGAAGAAGGCACAGGTGTAGGCTTAACCATAGTCAAAACTATCATGCAAAAACACCATGGCGAAGTGTCACTCGCCTCAGAGTTAGGTGCGGGCTGCTGTTTCTCGTTAACTTTTCCAGATGCCATTGATGACGATGATGTTTAAACTTTACTGTTAGGTTTTTTAGTTTTTATTCGATAGTGTTAAGTCAAATCATCACTGACAATGGTAAACTGTTTCTTTAGAAGTGTGAGAAAAATATGAACAGACGCAAAAAAGGTAATCAAATATTAAAAGCCCGGGCTAAAAAAGCTAAGGCTAAACTCTCTGGAAAACGTAAACCTAAGTATATAAGCAAAGCAGAAAGAGCCCAAATGACTGAACAGCCAGAATCAAATAACGAGTCTAACCTAAGTGCAGAGAACGCCTCACCAGCAAGCTAGAAGTTATTTTTATTTAAAATATAGTTGAGAATAATTGCATTCGTCAGCTAAGCCAAAGGCCATATATTTTCTACTCTTTGCTTGTGAAAATCCTGATAAAATACCCTTAGTTATAAAATACTATTAATGTCCATTAATTAGCGTGTTTAGTTTTCATCAAAACTTAATGGCGCAAGGAACAAAAATGTCGAATAAAAAAAACCATTATTACTCTCCTCCAGGCGGCTTGCCTGCCCAAACCCAATTATTATCAGATCGGGCTATTTTTACTGAAGCCTATGCCATTATTCCTAAAGGGGTATTAACCGATATTGTGATTAGCTACTTACCTTTTTGGCAAGGTATGCGTATGTGGGTTATAGCTCGCCCTCTTAGCGGTTTTGCTGAAACCTTTTCACAATACATTGTTGAGTTAGCAGCTGGAGGTGGATCAGATAAACCCGAATTAGACCAACAAGCAGAAGGGGTTATTTTTGTGGTTGAAGGGCAAATTACCCTTACGATTGAAAGCCAAGAGCACAATTTATCCGCTGGAGGTTATGCCTTTTTACCTCCCAAATGCCAATGGACTATTCATAATCATGCCAGCGATAAAGCAAAATTTCATTGGATACGTAAAGCCTACCAATATGTTGAAGGTATAGAGCCACCAGAGGCATTTGTTACCAGTGATCAAGAAGTAGAGGCCATTGCCATGCCAGATACCAATGGCGTTTGGAAAACCACTCGTTTTACCGAACAATCAGACATGCGCCATGATATGCACGTGAACATAGTAACGTTTCAACCAGGAGGGGTGATTCCTTTTGATGAAACCCATGTGATGGAGCACGGTTTATATGTGCTTGAAGGTAAAGCAGTTTATCATTTAAATGGAGAATGGGTTGAAGTAGAAGCGGGAGACTTTATGTGGTTAAGGGCGTTTTGCCCACAAAGTTGTTATGCAGGCGGTCCAGGGCCATTTCGATACTTATTATACAAAGATGTGAATCGCCACATGCCTTTCATCAGGCCTAAACACTAAAGCTAAGTTAGCTAGGGCAACTAACACTTGCCTTAGCCTATCTATCTCAAGTTTGTTTAATCAGACATTATCAGTCAATTAACTTAAATTGGTAATCTTCAAAACTATATTCATCACAGTTATTGCCAGGGCCTGCTCTGTCTATCATTACAAACATTTTGCCCTTTTCATCAGCCATAATTGGCATATGCCACACTCCCCTATGGTAACTAAAGCCTTGTTTTCCATTGGTCACAAAAGCTTGTAAATCTTCAGCTTTAACCGAGTCGCCTTTGGCCGCAACCACAGTGTAAACTGGTGTATTAAACATAGGAATAAAGGCCTGACTTCCCTTGGGATGACGTTCTATTAAATTAAATAGATGCGGTAAAGTACAAGGCTGCTTAACACTGGCCAGACTGATAATAGTGCGCCCTCCGTCAACATAATCGGCATCAGCAACGGCTAAGTTGTGATAACGCTCTACAGTGTTTTGATTTATTCCAAAATGTTCGGCGCCTGACGTTTCTATAACATCACCATATGCTGCAAAGGCTTCTTTAGTTAAAGGTTGCGCCTTTAGAGTGAGTGTTTTCATGCTTGACTCATTAACTTAACAATAGCCTTCTATATTAACTAAAAAATGGCATTATTGCTTACTTAGATCAGAAGCTAAAAATACGGGTTCAAAGCTCCTAAAAGGCACCTTATCTTTATAGGTTTTCACTCTTTGCACTTGTAAGTTTGGGTACAGTGTAGGTACTGCTAATACCTGCTCAATGGCACTATGTTGTTGCACATTTTTACTTAACCAAAGCTTTAAAAACCCGTCATCTGGGGGTAAAAAACCTGGAAAAGCCTTATCGTGATAAGGCTGCATTTTTTCATGGGCATCACGAGTGATGACTGCACAACTATATTGTCCATTGGGGAATTTTTGATATAAGGCACCTAATACAAACACATCATCACTTTGCATATAATATTGATGTTTAGTTTTTCCTACTTTTTTAGACTCCCCTAACCCTGTTGCTAAGACTATGGCCCTTTGATGCATTACGGCATGGCGCCAATAGGGACTGTCTAAGTTGCGTGCATTGAAAGTTGTGCGATTACCCACCGCAAGTCCACCGTCAGAATAGCTACAATCAAACCACCAAGTCGCAGATACTTGCTTTAATTGTTGCTCTTCTTCAATCACAATATCTATGGTTCGGCTACTATCTTGCCCAAAGGCAGGGTAATAACGTTTAAAAGTTGGGTGCAAAAATTGATTGGCAATTTCTCGCTCTGGAAGCTGCATTATAGGTAATGCTCGCTCTCCGTTTACTTCTATATACCCGCACATGATGAGATGTTCTCTTTAGACAAATTAAGATTTAGACAACGACATTTAAGTATCTAATACAGCATTAGGGGTTTTGGTGTACCACAACTTTATTCCTGCCCTGGTTTTTAGCTTTATATAAAGCCAAGTCAGCTTGCTCTATTAGTTGTCGAGGATCCATTTTATGATCAGGTTGAATGCTAGACACCCCTATGCTGGCAGTAACGGGATAGGACTTACCCTCAGAAACAAATGGCTGTGCTTCAATACTTTTTCGTAACTGCTCAGCAATGTCCACAGCATCCTGAGGCTCTTTTTCGACTAACAACAGCACGAATTCCTCACCACCAAAACGTGCAGCTAGATCGGTTTTACGTTTACTGGTTTGGTTAATGATGTCAGCCACGTGCACCAAACAAGCATCACCTAACAAATGGCCATAGTTATCGTTAAAGGTTTTAAAATGATCAACATCGACTAACAACAATGAAAGTTTAAGGTTTAACCGACTGGCATAGTCCCATTGTTTTTCTAATTCTTGATTAAAGTACCCTCTATTATAAATAGAAGTAAGTGCGTCAATTGAGTTTTGTTTTTCAAGTTGCTTCTTTTGCTCGTCTAACATTAACTCAACTTCAAAGGCACGAGTGTATTCCTTTCCTGCTCTTATCCCCATTAGGGCAATAAACCCCATAAACACCAAAATCATCATGGCAAATGGCAATTTATCCTCAATGACAATACCAGCAATGATAGAAGGGGCTAATAATACGCAAAGATTTGTTAGGGCCAATTTCATTCTTGGGATCAAGGCCACCACCGCCCCACTGCAAATGCCACCAATAGCTAACATAGTCACATTTATTAATGTATCAAATCGCTGATCATAAATAGATAAAGCAAAAAACACACTTAACACCCCTGCATGGCTTAGGGATAAGCATTCAAAAAGCCTGCGCCATAAATTGGCAGAGTAGGAATAAAGTTGGCGAGTAAAATACCAATGAATCGCCCGCAAGGTACTGATTGCAAACATGCTAAGTGCAAACACTATACTCAGATCGGGTTGCATAAGATGGAATTCAAAAGGCCAAAAAACCACAGGTAACATGAGTGCATATACCACTATGCCAGTTTTCGACCGCCTTAATAAATCCATATCAATACGCTTTTGAATCGCTTTATCTTGTTTAATCAATATAATATTCTTAATAAAAATAGTTAGATGAAGGCGTACTATTTTGCCCAACTACTGACATTAAATCATCAGTGTCAACTTTAAAAAAGTTGAATAAAAACAACCTGATAAATCTTCATTCAAGCACTCATTAAGCTAGCCATGAAGTTAATTAAACCCTAGTCTACTTTCACTTAAGATTCAAAAACTAAAAGGCTTAAATTAGCTTTAGTTTTCATTGTCATTTTTATGCTCTGGCCACTCTTTAATATAAAGATCCTGCTTAGTGTAAGGAATTTCAATATTGTGAACTCTAAATTGTTTTAACACTTGGCAATTGAGAATATCTATTACTCGTCCTCTAGTTTCAGGCTTTTCTATCCACACTAACAATTCAAAATCTAAAGCCGAGCCACTAAAACGTCTGAATCGCACTCTAGGCTCTGGATCTTCACACACCAAAGGTTCATTTAAGGCTATATCCATTAGTACTTGTTTAACCAAATCAATGTCAGCGTTATAGGCAACTCCAATTGGAATACGGCAACGCGACTTTTCATGGGGGCCACCGGATTCATTGATAATTTTAGCGTTACCAATGACAGAATTAGGTATAGTTATTTCAATGTGCTCGCGGGTAAACATGCGGGTACTACGAATGCCAATATGGGTAATTTCACCACGTTCGCCAGAATCCAAAACCACATAATCCCCCACTTTATAAGGGGCGTCAGCCATAATAAAAACCCCAGAAAACAAGTTAGCTAAGGTATCTTTTGCCGCAAACCCCACAGCAATACCAACAATGCCAGCCGATGCTAACCAAGCTGTCATATCAACATCCCAGGTAGTAAAAATCAGATACACCGAAAAAATGATAATGATGATATTAAGTAGATTTTGAAATAAAGGCCGAGTTTTATGGTTAAAGCTATTAAAACGCGTAGGGTGAATAACTAAACTTTGCAACAATACCTGACTGCCTTTTAATACAAACACAGTCCAAATAATCACCGCCAAGCTTTTAAACAGAGAAGTAAAAATATAGAAGTACAATTGTTCAGGCTGAATAATAAACAACGCACTGGTTAACCCAATTAAAAATACTGAATAGTAAATTGGTCTATGTAATAAATCTAACACCCCATCTGCCCATTGGTAATGTGCACGTTTTACTAAGTACCTTAACCCGGCAACTAGGCCATATTTAAATAGCGAAGCCACAGCAAAAGACAACAACACTACCATCAAGGCTTGCAGCCAAGGTTGTTGGCCAAAGGTACTTAAATAGGGAGTGATATAATTTTGGAATTGTTCAAACATCTTGATCATAAAATTAGTAAAAAAGCCATCATAGCCTATTTTAGTGAATTGAAAAGTCTGGCATTTTCCCTTAAAAAAGAAAAAAGCCGAGCAAAACGCTCGGCTTAGTTACAATAAACAAAATTACCACTTAAATTATAAGTTCACTTTGGCAGAAGTTCCTAAACCTGGTCCATAAACTATGGCGTTTAACAACAACCTATTAGTTCCTCGAGTAGCGCCCCTAAAGTTTGGTTGGCCAGCAAATAATATTATCTGGCCCCTGCCTATTCTTTCACGCGTTAGGTAAGCCCCATTCGCAATACGTTGCGCAGCCTCTGGCCAGAGTAATCCGCTCATTCTAACTTTTAACTCTTGGCCTTTAGGTAAGGTATACCAACTTGGAGCTTTAGATTTGCTATCTTGCTCTGAGGGCTTTTCTTGCGTTGTATAAACCCCTACCCTTACAACTGCATCAGCACTTTCTGGCGCCATCAATACTGGGTATTTAGCAAACAACAAAGGTAAGGTTGAGTTAACCCCAAAGCTTAACCAATGCTGTTGATCAACTCGACCTGCCACCATAGCTCCAGATGGCATAAACAGTTTTTGCCAAGCATTTCGTTGTTTTAACTCGT
The DNA here is from genome assembly GCF_052983255.1 of Paraglaciecola aestuariivivens. NCBI lineage: Bacteria > Pseudomonadati > Pseudomonadota > Gammaproteobacteria > Alteromonadales > Alteromonadaceae > Paraglaciecola > Paraglaciecola aestuariivivens. Next base: position 62,952 of record NZ_JBRKBA010000007.1, read on the forward strand.
CTTCTTTACGTTTCTCTGGGGCATCATCCCAAGGATAAGCAAGATCAGTTTGTAAGTCGTACTGCATAGATAGTAGTTGCGGATCTACTTTTTGCTCGGCTAACCATTGTCTTTGCAAGGCTATATCGTAACTTTGTGGTTTGGCCAAAATATTGTCGACTAGCTTAACCTTACCTATGCCTTTTTCAGCTGCTAATGCCTTTGAAGAAGAGTCGTGAGCAATAAGGGTACCGCCTTGTTTTACCCAGTCGGTTAACGCTTTCTTTTGCCCATCAGACAAACTAAAACTACTAGGTAAAATCAACACGTTGTAACGTCTAAGATCTGTATAGTTTAAGCGGGCTTTATCTAATTGGCTGTGACGAATACCTAAATAAGTATCTAAGCCCCACCAAGTCGCGCCCACATCATAGCTACGAACGTCATCGTGACTAATTAATCCAATTTGTGGACGAGTCAGTAGTTTCACATGACTGCCTCCCCAATCAGGCATCTCACCTACCCCAGCGCCTCGGGTTAAAGACTGAATATCTAATGACAACTCTGATGCAGTGTTATTTAAAATACTGATTAAATCTTTGTTGCCTAGATTATCAGTCACAGTTACCAAAACTGAACCTCTTGTGACGCCTATGTTTTCATACTGACTGGCTTTATCCAGCACCCGCACCACTACTCCCTGCTCCATTAACCTAGCAGCAAAGGCTACAGAGTTGTCATCATTGCCATTTACAGCCCATGCAATAGCATTAGACTTAGCTTGATTTAAACTAGGCTGCTTAGCCAGTAATTGATAAGGGGTTAAGTTTTTAGTTAGATGCTCTGGCACGGTTAAGGCTTCTAGCCCATACATCATAGACAGGTTCCATGCAGAGGTATCGTACATAATAGAGCGACCTTCTCTAAGAATTTTTTGACGCTCTTTTTCTAAGGTTTGAGGGTGAATTTGCGCTTCAAACTCCATAATAGCTGCCAATAAGCGCGCTTCTGGTTGACGATTGGGAACCACTATACTGCCTGCCGGTAGCGTGACATCGCTTAGCTTTTGCCCCAATTGATTAACTGCCGATTTAACTTTTATATTCTTATCAGCCACAAAGACTTCTATATCTTGAGCCAATAACTTTTCCACTAACCCTTGAGTACGAGATTTATTTTGATTTGCCAAAATAACAAAACTACGGTTGGCATAAGGGCCTTTTTTGGCCACGTTATTTTGACGCTGTTGCCAATAATCTTGATACATTTCGCGACTATAACTAGCTAGAGTCTCTAAATTGGCAAGGGTACTAACAAACTGATGATGAACCGACTCTTTGTAAGTTTGCACTGTTCCTTCTGGGCGCCTTACGCCATCTTCTGCCATACGAGATTGTTCATACAAAATATGTACGCTGCCACGGTACTCTGCATAATTTGAATAACCTGGATACCAGTTTTCAAACCACTCACCTGTGTAGTAGCGCCAACCACGCTTATCAAAGGCTAAGCTTTGCTCATCAGAGAATACTTGTGCCCACTTTTGCACACTAGGATCAATATTAAAGTTTAAAGGTTGTCTTGGCGGTCCCATCAAAAAGGTATCTTGCGAGCCCATTTCATGACCATCAATCATCAACTGCGGACGCCATTGATTAATTAACTTTACCCGACCTATGGTTTCAGGCTGAGTTAAGTAGAAAAAGTCACGATTTAAATCAAAAAAGTAATGATTAGTACGTCCGTAAGGCCAATCGCCATTGTGTAACAATGATTGGTCATCAACATTTGGCGCGGTACCTCTGTATTGCTCAAGAGATTTAGCAAATCTTGCACGTCCATCTGGATTCATCATGGGGTCGATGATCACAATCATGTTATCTAACATCTCGCTGACCTTGTCTGACTGAGACGCGGCTAAATGATAAATAGTGGTTAAAGCTGCATCAGCACCAGAAGTTTCATTACCGTGAATAGAATAGGCCATCCAAGCGACTGCTGGTAATTGTGAAATAATACTTTTAGCTTTAGCAGAAGAAGTATTTCTAGGATCACTTAGCTCATTCAATTTTTGTTTAATTTGCTCTAAATTTGCTAAGTTTTTGGGGCTAGAAATAATCACCGCAAATAACGGACGTCCTTCATGGCTTTTAGCGTATTCAATGACTTTTAACCTATTACTTTGCTGTTTCCACAGGTTAATGGCTTCACTAATTTGTGCTGGTGATGCCACACGCTGGCCAATTGCAAAGCCTAAAATAGTATCAGGATGAGTTATCTCGCTGGCATATTCATCTGTTAATAAAGTGCCAGAGTATTGTAAATCTGGATCACTGATAGGTTTCATCAATAAACTGGCTTGTACAGCCGTTGTTAATAAAACACTGAGCAAACACAATAAAAATCGCATGTTAGGTCCTGTTGTTAGTTTGTTTATTATTTCCGTGAATTTAAGAGTAAAAATGGTATGAAATGCATATAAATACAAATTTTGTTGTTTAATAAAAAGTTAAAAGATGCGCTTTATAACCTTCTAATGTTTTTTAAACGCTTTAGTTTATCTGTGGCATTTGCGCTAAAAAATGATATTTAGCGTAAATTTTGCTTAGTTCACCGTTTTTGGCTAAATCTCTCATGCCCTGATCAAACAAGATCTTTAATTTTTGACCTCTTTGATTATTAGTAAATATCATATAAAGCTTGAGGGAACTGATGTCATGCAACTCAAATTCTTTACGCTCAGCTAGCTCATTAGGCTCAGTTTGGTAGTTATCTAACCAGGCTTGATGCAGCGCTTTTGTATCAACAAAATAATCTGCTCTACCCGAAAGCAACATTTTATATGCGGTTTTACGCTCCAATACCGAAAAGCCTTTAATTAAACTTTTATAATGCTTAGGAATGATTTCTTCTTCATAGGGGCTAGCCCAAACCGCAACGTAATTTTGCAAAGAGCCCATATCTTGAAAGTCGAGCCGATCTTTTATCAAAAGAATACTAATTGGCGGAGCCAAAATAGCATTATTTGGGCTTAGATAGCCTTGGGTTACACTAGTCGCTCCAGTCATATCAGCCGAGCCGTTTTTAACTTCTAACAGTGAGCGTTTCCAAGACACATGGTCAACCTGTAGTTGGTGCTCTTTAAATACCGCTTTGATAATGTCGTTATATAAACCAGTACCATCTTTATTGGTATAATTTTGCCATGACTCAGTTACCCAACGGATAGACTCAGCCTGGCTTAGGGTACTAGATAACCCACAGAGCAAGATGCACAAAATGTGGGGTAATTTATTGTTATATTTAGACCTAAGCATTTAATTTAAATAAAGTTATGTAAAGTCAGCTATACCTTAAACCGCATCGAAAAGAAAAGCTACAATTGAAAAATAAACAACCAAAAGAGTAGCAAAGTTTACCCTATTGTTATTGCTATGCTGAACCTTAGAGTTTGAGCAACAATGTCAATTTTGCTATTTAAAAAATTACTCTAAAAAGGTCAAAAAATTGCAATTGACTGGTTTTTCATCAGTTAAGCGGTAAAATAAGTCATCATACTTAAACAACATGAGTAAAAGTTGAGCGTCAACCCAAACACTTTACCTACACCTGATAGTATTACTGAAAAGGATGTCCTTAAACAGGTACGTCGCTACCGACTCATGCAAATGTGTTTGGTCATTGCATTAGGATTACTCGCGTCTTTGTCTGTAGCTAGAGGGGTTACCTATCACATATTTAGTTTTGGCTTGGGCTTTTTGTTAATTGCTTCGATTTTAGCTTACTTTCATAAAGTCGCCCTTTCAGCCTACATTCTACTCAGCTCACTATCCTTCATGCTGTTTGCTTTATCTCTAACTGGAGCAGGCATATTTGATTTAGCTTTGCTTGCATATCCTGGCTTGTTGATTTTTGCCGGCGTTTTAGGCGGATTAGGCTTATTTATTTTTATTTTATTACTTGTAATAGGCCAATGCGTACTTATTACTTGGTTGCAAATCTCGGAAACTATTAGCCCTAACTTACCTAGCTTAGACTGGAACCATCTTTTGTTTATTTTGGTTATCTTCACAGTCACTGGATTTAGCGTATTTAAATTAGTCAGCGATATAAAGCATTTGATGCTGTCGTTACAAAAAGAAAACGCCAAGGTGCAACAAACCCAAGCTGAAATTCAACATTTAGCCCATCACGATTCACTCACTAACCTACCCAATAGGCTCTACGGCGAAAAGCTATTCAGCCAAGCTTTGAGTTACTGTGAAAGCCAGCAACGTAAACTAGGCATTTTATTTTTTGACCTAGATAACTTTAAGCCTGTAAATGATGTGTTAGGCCATGCTGCGGGTGACTTGTTGCTCGAGCAACTGGCCCAAAGACTCAGCAAAGTACTTAAGCCCAACCAGCATCTAATTCGCTTTGGCGGCGATGAATTTATTTTATTAGCGGCTATAAAAAGACAAAGCAATGAGTTAAACCAACTCGCCGAAACCATCATTAAACAATGTGCTTTGGAATTTTCTATTTCTCACACGCGAATTAATATTTCAGCCTCACTTGGTATAGCCTGTGCGCCAAAACATGGTACCAATTTCAAACAATTATGCCGCAAAGCAGACATTGCCATGTACCAAGCTAAACAGGCTGGTCGCAATACCTATTATTACTATGATGAAAGTTTAGATAAAGCCAGTGATGACAAGTTTAAGTTACTGCAACTATTACGCCCTGCCATTAAAGAGCAACAATTTGAACTTTATTATCAGCCGCTGGTTAATTTAGCTGACAATAACATTCAGACAGTAGAAGCTTTATTAAGATGGCCACAAGCTGACGGTGAGATGATCCCCCCAGATAAATTTATTCCACTTGCAGAAAGTAGCGGGTTAATAAACGAATTAGGTGCTTGGGTTATTCAACAAGCTTGTCTATTTTGTGCTGAACAGCGCCAACAAGGTATCTCAGATTTGCGTGTAGCAGTGAATGTGTCGGTCAACCAATTTATTGATGGTCAACTTAGCCAAATAGTAAAAATAGCATTAGAACAAGCCAATTTACCAGCCCAAGCGCTAGAGTTGGAATTAACTGAATCACTGTTAATTAATGAAACAAGTCATATTAAATCTCAGTTAAAAACCTTAAGTGATTTAGGGGTTGCCATAGCAATAGACGACTTTGGAACCGGATACTCTAATCTAGGATATCTGCACCATTTTTTTGCCAGTACTTTAAAAATCGACCGCTCTTTTATTACTGCCTTGTGCAATAACAAACAAAATGAACCCTTAGTAAAAGCCATAATCAAAATGGCCAATAGCCTAGGATTAAAAACTGTGGCTGAAGGCATAGAAGACGAAGCAACCTTAGCTAAACTGCTGTCTTTAGGCTGCGATATTGGTCAAGGGTATTATTGGTCTAAGCCCTTAACTAAAAGCCAAGCAGGGCAATACTTGCAAGCTCATAACAAGCCTCAACAAATAACATAATCTGTTAATTAATCTTAAAACGAATTGACGGCGAATACCGATTTTATTTGATTTGATAATACTTAGATGAGGGGATAAGGAAGTTGGTCGGTGTGAGAGGATTTGAACCTCCGACCCCTGACACCCCATGACAGTGCGCTACCAAGCTGCGCTACACACCGACCGAAGCTGCGCAGTTTACTCAAATTAAATTTGTTTGCAATGGCAAATCTATAATTTTCTGTTGTTTGCCCATTCCTTAGCCAAGAATGGGCTTTTTAGGGTTTTATGAGAGACTTAGGTTAAATTTTGAATTAGGTGGATTTATCATCAGCACTAATGCGACTAGCGGTTGCGCCTGATTGGTCTTTATATTTAGCGTCTACTCTAGCGTTGTAAGGTTTTTCTGCAAAATCCGATAATAACTCAAAACTAATCGCCCCTATTTTCATACCGGGTTTTAACGCTAACGGCAGTTTTCCACTATTAAAAAACTCTAACACTATATTGCCCGACCAACCCGGATCAATCCTATGAGCAGTGACATGCACCATAAGTCCAAGTCGAGCTAAAGATGAACGTCCATCTAACCAACCCACAATATTTGCTGGTAGCGTGACTGACTCATGAGTTACGGCCAGAGCTAACTCGCCAGGGTGCAAAAAGAAGGCTTTATCAGCACTGATTTCAATTTCGTCACTCATTACATTATTCAGTGCATCTTGAACCTGGGCTTTAGGCCCACTTAAATCAATATAAGGCGCTTGGTGATCTTCAAACACGCGAAATTTGTTGCCTAAACGGATATCTACAGTGACGCCACTGATGTCGTCATAACTAGGTTGAGGGGTAATTTTGATTTTACCGTCTTGTAAATGTTGATAGATATCTTTGTCACATAAACGCATAAAGTTGGCTCGTTGTGGTTACAGTTGATTTTAGTGTGCAATGGATTTTTGTTCTTGTGCCAAGAGCTTACGCTATTTACACCAGATATAAGTAATAATATTTTGCCGCGACTAAGATTTTTTGTCGATAGCTCAATCTACACTTAGCCACGAAATTATTATTACTAAGCTTAGGTTTGTTTTGGTTTCAGTTAAATTAGCCATTAAAACCTCAGTTTTAGGTAATTTTATTAAGCTTAGGGTTAATTTCGTAATGCAATGATCAGCTATTTTCGCTACTATTTGCGGCCTTTTAAAATTTCAATTAATCATTAGTGACCATGCCGCAAAATACTCGCAAAATTCTCGTTACCAGTGCCCTGCCCTATGCCAATGGCTCAATTCATTTAGGCCATCTTTTAGAGCATATTCAAACCGATATTTGGACTCGGTTTCAACGAATGCGTGGCCATCAGTGTTATAGCGTGTGTGCAGATGATGCGCACGGCACCCCTGTTATGCTTAAAGCTCAACAATTAGGTATCACACCAGAACAAATGGTGTCGCAAACCCGTGATGAGCATCATCAAGACTTAATGGACTTTGGGGTAGATTATGATAACTACCACGTCACTCATTCAGATGAAAACAAAGAGCTGTGCGAGCTAGTTTACAACCGTTTAGACGAAGCCGGTTATATTAGCAAACGTGTTATCAGCCAGTTATACGATCCTGAAAAACAAATGTTTTTACCCGATCGTTTTGTACAAGGCACTTGCCCTAAATGTGGTGCAGAAGATCAAAATGGCGATAGCTGCGATGTGTGTAGCGCCACTTACGACCCAACCGAATTAAAAAATCCACGCTCTGTGGTGTCTGGTGCTGAGCCAGTATTAAAAGACTCTGAGCATTATTTCTTTGATTTACCTCAGTTCCAAAACATGTTGCAAGAGTGGTTGCAAAGCGGCGCGATCCAGCCAGAAATTGCCAACAAACTAAAAGAATGGTTTGAAGAAGGCATGCAACAGTGGGATATCAGTCGTGATGCACCTTACTTTGGTTTTGAAATTCCAAATGCACCAGGCAAGTTCTTTTATGTTTGGGTAGACGCCCCTGTGGGTTATATGGCCAGCTTTAAAAACCTGTGTGATAAAAACGGCTTAGATTTTGACGAGTATTGGAACAAAGACTCAGACGCCGAGCTGTATCACTTTATTGGTAAAGACATTACTTATTTCCACTGTTTATTCTGGCCTGCCATGCTTGAAGGTGCCGGTTTCAGAAAACCTACTGGGGTTAATGTACATGGTTTTGTGACCGTTAACGGCGCCAAAATGTCTAAATCTAAAGGCACCTTTATTAAAGGCCGTACTTATTTAGATCACCTTAACCCTGAATATTTACGTTATTACTTTGCGTCTAAATTAAGTGATGCGGTATCAGATATTGACCTTAACTTTGAAGATTTTGCGCAAAAAGTAAATTCTGATTTAGTGGGTAAAGTGGTCAACATCGCCAGCCGTTGCGCCAGCTTTATTACTAAACGTTTTGACGGCAAGTTATCTAACAATGTGCTTGAACCAGAACTGGTTGCAGAGTTTCATCAAGCCGAAGCTAGCATAGCCACAGCCTTTGAAAATCGTCAGTACCATAAAGCAATCCGCGAAATTATGGCCCTTGCTGACAAAGCCAATCAATTTATCGATGCTAACGCGCCTTGGGTAACCATTAAAGACGAAAACCAACAGCAGTTTACTCATGATGTATGTTCACTAGGTATTAATTTATTCCGCATTCTAGTGGTGTATTTAAAACCTGTTGTGCCCACACTGGCGAGTCAGTCAGAAGCCTTTTTAAATGATGAGCTTAACTGGGACAGTGCGCAAAGCGTATTAACCAATCACCCGATAAATAAATTTAAAGCGCTAATGCAGCGTGTAGATATGGACAAAGTCAACGCCATGATTGAAGACTCTAAAGAAAACCTAGAACCCACAGTAAAACTCGATCCTAATAGTCCGTTAGCCAAAGATCCCATTAGCGAAACTATTAGTTTTGAAGATTTTGCTAAAGTTGACCTGCGCATAGCACGTATAGCCAAAGCCGAGCATGTTGAAAAAGCCGACAAACTGTTGCGCTTAGAACTAGATTTAGACGGCGAAACAAAACAGGTATTTGCAGGTATAAAATCAGCCTATCAGCCTGAAGATTTAGAAGGCAAGTTGACTGTCATGGTGGCTAATTTAGCACCACGTAAAATGCGCTTTGGATTATCTGAAGGCATGGTTTTAGCCGCAGGCCCAGGAGGCCAAGATCTTTGGATACTAGAGCCACATGCTGGAGCACAACCAGGCATGAAAGTTAAATAACAAATAGTTTAAGTCTTGGCCCTAGTTTTAGGGCCAATTTCACTCTGCATTAAACCGGTTCTTACACTAGCACCCACAGTAGAAAATTTAGTTTTAGTTTGCCACTTTGGTTTTATCACTGATAAAGGTATTTCGCGCTTTCTAGCAACAATCACATAAATTGAACTAAACCCAGCTAAATTACGCTGACACCAAGTATTCCATTTAGTTGGACGGCTAAGTTTGCGTTGCAAAAATAACTCGTTAAATAACAAATGTTGTACCTCGGTTATTTCAAAACCTAAAAGCTGCAACCAATCTTTAATTCTGGCACAACTAAAAAAGCGCGCTTGGTGCAGCAAGCTAGCTTGATTAAAAGGTAAATATTTAAATAGCCCACACAAACTAAAGGGATTAAAGCCACTAATGATCAGATAACCATTAGGCATAATAGTACGATCAACTTCACGTAAAACCTGATGTGGGTCCTGTGAAAAATCTAATTCGTTGGCCAACAAGAATGCATCAACACTATTTTCACTAATGGGCAAACTACTGGCCATAGCTTGCATGTTAGTAAAGTTTTGTACTTTAGCGGTAACATTCACTTGGTGTTTAATTGGGCATTCTGGCAAGTTAATTTGACTGCTTAAATACCCTAGCCTAACTAAGTGATAACCAAATATTTTGCGGCTAGTTTCAGCCAAGCTCGATTCTAACAAACGTTTTAGTTCGTGTCCTAAAGGCAAAGATTGCCAGTTTTCAGGTTTGGCTGGCTGGGTTTTGATTAAAGCAGTTTTCATACACTTTATGGTACGCTAAAAGCAGAACAGTGTTAATGGTTTCTGCTAAGGAGTATAAAATGGCAATAGAAGTTTTTCCCATTCCGGCATTTTCAGACAATTATATTTGGTGCCTGCATAATCAACAGCAAGCAGTTGTGGTTGATCCAGGTGATGCCGAGCCGGTTTTAGCTTATTGTAAAAACCAAGGTTTGCGCCTTACTGGCATATTAATCACCCACCATCATTGGGATCATACCAATGGCATAGATGATTTACTCAAGGCGTTTCCTAACATAAGGGTTTATGGCCCACAAAATCCCAACATTAGCCAGATCACCCATAGACTGTCTGAGCCAGACACAATTAGCTTACCCGACCTCGCGTTAGAATTTAAAGTACTTGAGGTACCAGGGCATACCCTAGATCACATTGCCTATTACGGCGAAATTGGCCTATTTTGTGGCGACACACTGCTTTCTGCTGGCTGCGGTCGGCTCTTCGAAGGTACAGCCAAACAAATGCATCAATCATTAGCTAAGCTCACGGCACTTCCTGCGCAAACCGCTGTCTATTGTACCCATGAATATACCTTAGCCAATATTAACTTTGCGCAGCAAGTAGAGCCTAACAATAAAGCCTTGCAAGATTACAAAAGTTGGGCAATTAGCCAACGTAACAATCAACGCCCTACTTTGCCGTCAAGTATTCAAAAGGAATTAAGCATTAATCCTTTTGTTCGCTGCAACACAGCCAGTGTGATGACTAGTGTAAATAAACAAGCCGCTAACTATTGCACTGAGGCGAGTGAGGTATTTGCCAGTTTAAGAAGCTGGAAAGATAATTTTTAACGGGTAGAATAGCGCAGTTCACGCTTGCATTAGGCCAGCCTAACAAAGCTAGGCTGGTTTAAACCCGCATCTAGTCATAGTAAAAAAGGAAACACCTTGCGTTTAAATCATATTATTGCCCTTACCTTTGCCAGCGCGTTAACAGCTTGTTCCTCGTTAATGCCTAGCGAGCATGTTGCGCAATTAGAAGAAGAACAACAGATAGCCGAACAGGTTACTCAAGCCTGTGACCAACTCATTGCCCAAAGTGAAGACCATTTAGAGTGCGAATCAGCACAATCAGGCACTATTCCTGTCACCCACCCGGTTGAGCCAATAGATGTAATAGAAGAAACCACAGAACAACTTAGCCAAGCCGTAGCTGAGGTAGAAGTTAAAGATATTTGGCAACGCGTGCGCAACCAATTAAGTTTTGAGATTAGCGACAACCCTCGTATTGCTGCACAACGAAACTGGTATTTAAAACACCCTAGTTATATGCAAAGAGTGGCTAAGCGTGCCAAACCTTTTTTACACTTAATAGTTGAACAAATAGAACAACATAATATGCCAATGGAATTGGTGTTGTTACCTATAGTCGAAAGCGCCTTTGACCCATTTGCTTATTCCCATGGTCGTGCTGCTGGTATGTGGCAGTTTATTCCATCTACAGGTAAACGTTTTGGAATGAAACAAACCTGGTGGTACGATGGACGACGCGATGTACTTGCCTCTACACAGGGGGCCATTAACTACTTAACCTATTTACAGCAAATGTTTGATGGCAATTGGCTACATGCCCTAGCTGCCTATAATAGTGGTGAAGGCCGTGTACAAAGAGCCATAAAAAAGAATAAAAAAGCCGGTAAATCCACCGACTTTTGGGCCTTAGATCTGCCCAAAGAAACCCGCGCTTATGTGCCTAAGTTATTAGCCTTGGCTGATATACTAGCCAACAGCGAGAGTTACAATTTTGACTGGCCGAAAATAGAAAATGTGCCTTTTACCCAAGAAGTTACTATTGGCTCACAAATCGATCTAGCCTTAGCCGCTGATATGGCTGGCCTAAGCGTAAAAGAATTACATGCCTTAAATCCAGGCTTTAACCGCTGGGCAACCGATCCAAACGGCCCGTTTAATTTATTGCTACCTATTAACAAAGTTTCGCAGTTTACCGAAGCCTTAGAAAAAACTGATGATAAACAAAGACTAAATTGGGTAAGGCATAAAGTAAAAAGCGGAGATAGTTTATTAAAATTAGCCAACCAATATCACACCACCACAGAGATCATTAGCAATGTTAATGAACTAAAATCTAGTGTGATAATAGCGGGCGATTATTTAATTATTCCGGTCGCCTTAAAATCCCTAGAATCTTACTCCCTGTCGCAAGAGCAGCGCTTAGCTAAAACCCAAGCCCGCAAAAGTGGTAGCTACAAATTACAGCATACGGTAAAAAGTGGAGACACCTTTTGGGATCTAAGCCGCACTTATAAAGTGAATTTAAGACAATTGGCTAAATGGAATGGCATGGCGCCAACCGACACTCTGCGCCCCGGCAAAAAGCTCGTTGTTTGGGTGAATAATGTTAGTAGCAATCAACGCCAAGACGCGGTCATGCGCACCCTTACCTATACGGTAAGAAACGGTGACTCATTAGCAAAAATTGCCAATAAATTTAAGGTTAAGCTCAGTGATTTACAAAAGTGGAATCAATCTAAATTGAAAAAATATCTTCAACCTGGGCAAAAACTACAAATTTTTGTAGACGTGACTCGCACTTAATTAACCGCAATAAACACCTAAAAGTTTGTTTACCCCAATAAAAAAGGCAGCTTAGTAAGCTGCCTTTGTTCTTTTAATTTGGTATTAACCTCGTCGCCATGTGGTCCCTGACGCGCTGTCTTCTAATACTATATTGAGCGCATTTAGTGCATCTCTGGCGGCATCTGCTGCGGCCCAGTCTTTGTTAGCTCGGGCATCGTTGCGGGCTTTAATTAGTTGTTCGATTTTAGCAACCTCTTCACTATCCTCGGCCCCTGAGCCTTGTAAAAACTGATCAGGTGCTTGCTGTAAAATCCCTAAAATATCAGCAAGTTTTATCATTACACCGGCTAAGTCAGCCGCTTGTTGCCCTTCAGACTTATTAATTTCTTTAGCTAAGTCAAACAACACAGCAAATGCTTCTGGGGTATTAAAGTCATCGTCCATAGCCTGATTAAAACGTTCTTGGTAGCCGCCTAAACTTATATCAACCTGTCTATTAGGCTCAACATTTCTAAGGGCGGTATACAAACGCTCTAAAGACGCACGTGCTTGCTGAATAAAACTGTCTGAGTAACTTAACTGGCTGCGATACTGCGCAGACATTAAGAAATAACGAACCGTCTCAGCATCATATACATCTAACACATCACGCAAGGTGAAGAAGTTTCCAAGAGATTTAGACATCTTTTCTTGGTTAACCTGCACCATGCCAGTATGCACCCAATAATTTACATAAGGTGTATCAAATGCACAGCAAGATTGCGCCACTTCGTTTTCGTGATGAGGAAAAATCAAATCTGACCCGCCACCATGAATATCAAAGTGCTCACCTAAATGTTTATGGTTCATGGCCGAACATTCGATATGCCAACCTGGTCGCCCATTGCCCCAAGGCGAAGACCAATGTGGCTCGCCCGGCTTCACTGACTTCCACAGCACAAAGTCTAAGGGATCACGCTTTTCTGCAGCCACTTCTACCCTAGCGCCTGCGTTTAACTGCTCTAAATCTTGGCGACCTAATTTGCCATAATCAGCATAAGTGGCAACTTCGAATAACACATCACCACTGGCGGCTTGGTAAGCATAACCTTTGTCAATTAAACGTTGGATCACCTGAATAATTTCTTCAATATGAGTGGTAACCCTAGGTTCAACATCTGGCTCAATTAACCCTATTGCGGCAAAATCTTCATGCATTCTGGCAATAGTTTGTTCGGTAAAGGCTTCTGTGCTTAAGCCTTTTTCATTGGCTCTTTCAATAATTTTGTCGTCAACATCTGTGATGTTACGCACATATTTCACCTCTATGCCACGCGAGCGCAGATACCGCACCATTAAGTCAAAGCTTAGGTAAGTACGAGCATGACCAACATGACACACGTCATACACTGTAATTCCGCATACATATAGTCCCACCTTATTAGGTTGCAATGGTTTAAATTGCTCTTTTTGACGAGTTAAGGTGTTATAAATTTGCAGCATTAATTCAGTTCCTGTTACCAAAATGTGTAGTTGTTAAGCTCAAAGCCGCAATTCTAACACTGAGAAACTCACCCTGCATTAGTGAATCAGCCTTTAATCCTTAAAAAGATCCCAGTATTAAGCTAGAATGCGCTGATTAAATTTTTCGTAGCTAAATTAAGGAACGACTTAATGGTTAAAATCCATACAAATTACGGCGTTATTACACTGTCAATGTTTGCCGACAAAGCCCCGGTTACTGTGGCCAACTTTTTGGATTATGTGAAAGAAGGTTTCTACGACAATACTATTTTCCACCGCGTAATAGATGGGTTTATGATCCAAGGCGGGGGCTTTGAACCCGGCATGACACAAAAAGAAACCAAAGACACAATAGTTAACGAAGCCAATAATGGTTTAGCTAACAAAATTGGCACAGTAGCCATGGCCCGTACTAATGAGCCTCACTCAGCTACCGCGCAGTTTTTCATAAATGTAGGCGACAATAGCTTTTTAAATTTCCGCAGTGAAAGCACTGATGGATGGGGTTATTGTGTGTTTGCTGAAGTTACAGACGGCATGGATGTAGTAGAAAAAATTAAAGGTGTGACAACCGGCAATTCTGGATATCATCAAGATGTTCCGGTTGAAGATGTTGTGATCCAAAAAGCTGAAATTATCGACTAATTTCATTTTAGGCTGCATTGAGTGCCCAAGCTAAAATGCAGCCTAAAGGCTTTCCCCAATAGATTTTTATAACCAACAGACTACGCCTTTGACTGCTTTTACATATTTTATCGCCGACCTTCATCTTTCTGCCGACAGAGATGACATTAATCAATGTCTGTTTAGATTTTTGCGTGAACAAGCGCCAAAAGCCGAAGCACTTTATGTGTTAGGTGATTTATTTGAAGTATGGATAGGTGATGATGATCTCAACCCTTTTACCCTGAGCATAGCCAAAGCCTTTAAAGCCTTAAGTGAAACTGGCATTCCTATTTATTTTATTCACGGAAACCGCGACTTTTTATTACGCCAAGGATTTGCCAACAAAGCCGGCATGACCCTATTGCCAGAGCAAACTGTGGTTGATTTATATGGTAAAGCTTGCCTTATCATGCATGGCGACGAACTTTGTACTCAAGATATTGAATACCAAGCATTTCGCAAAAAAGCCCGCAGTTGGTGGTGGCCTAGGTTAATTCTGTGCTTGCCATTAAGTTTACGTAAAAAAATCGCCGCAAAAGGGCGAGCAACCAGTAAACAAAAACAAAAACAATTATCAGCCCAGATTATGGATGTGACGCCAGAAGAAGTGCATAAGGTGATGCAAAGTTATCAGGTAAGCACCTTGATCCACGGGCATACACATAGGCCTAATATCCATCACTTCGAGTTAAATGGCCAAGCTGCACAGCGCATAGTATTAGGCGACTGGTATGAACAAGGCAGTGTACTGAAAGTAACAAAACAAGATTTTGAATTACAACAACTAGACTTTGAAGCAGTTGATCATAGTGCAGCAAGATAACTGAAAAACAGCCGTTTGGCCACGCCTCTAAAATACCACTCTACTGAAAAACAACTATAGATAAAACTTAGAATAAAATGCGGAAATGACTAACTAAGACTTGCGGTGTCTAGCAAGGATTTTAGCCAACTATCGCTAAAACCCAGCCCATTAAATGAGCCAAAATTGCTAGTAAAAGTAATGCTTATAAAGGGATAACTTTATTTGCACAAGGACCTTTCTGCCCTTCGCCTACTTCAAACTCAACAGCTTGACCGTCGGCTAATGTTGCGTATCCGCCACCAGATTGAATTTCTGAATGGTGAACAAACAAATCTTTGCTGCCGTCTTCTGGCGCAATAAATCCGAAACCTTTGTCGGCATTAAACCACTTAACTGTACCTTTACTCATGTTGTGCTCTCTTTATGTAAGTGAATAATTTAATTCCACCAGCGCTATCACTATCACGTTAGTAGTTGGTCCAGCTTAACAGGTTAATAGCCTAAAGTCGGATTTATTCGAGTTTATTTTAACCAAGAATCAAATTTAGCTAAAAATAAAGCTTGAAAAACAAGATTACAGGTGTAATCTAAATATAAATTACAAATGTAATCTAAATTATATAGAGAACAAGCTATGCCAAATGACCCACTAAAAGTAGACATCAGCAAAGCCGAATTTGAAGTATTAAATGTGCTTTGGGATAACTCGCCGGCAAGTGCGAATGAAATCATTAAAACCCTCAATCAATTCAAACAATGGCACGACAAAACCGTCAAAACCTTACTTAACCGCTTAGTTAAAAAACAAGTAATAGGCTTTGATAAACAACAACGCAGCTATTTGTATTTTCCATTGGTTGAACGAAGCACTTACACCCAAAAAGAAAGCAAAAGTTTTGTTAGCCGCCTATTTGACGGCAAAGTCGCGCCTTTGGTAGCGGGATTTGCCAGTTCAGGATCTTTATCAAAAGACGATGTTAACGAATTAAAATCCCTGATTAAAAAATGGGAGCAAGAAAATGATTAACTGGTTAATTGAGCAACAGTTGCCTATCAGTCTTTTGTTATTGGTATTGATAGGATTAGAAGCTAAAGGCATTAAAAAATTAGGCGCCAATATAGTTTATGCATTGTGGCTACTGGTACCTTTATTGTTAATCGCCACCAACCTGCCGCAAAATGTAATTGCGGTGTCAGATCAGTCAATCTACAGCTACCTCGTTAAAGTCAATTCAGTCAACCAAGTTAATGAGTTTAGTATTAATTGGGACATGCTTTGGATTGCTGGATGCCTTGCTATTTTAACAATAGCTACAGTGACACAATGGCAAATCCATCGAATAAGCAAACTTGGCGAGCAAGATCTGAGGTTAAAGGCTAAGCTGCCAAAATCTTTATCTGTGGTATCCAACCAGCAATTTAGTGGCCCAGTGTTAACCGGCATATTTACCCCTACTTTGCTGATCCCAAAAGATTTTTATGAGCAATTTAGTCAACGCCAACAAGATTTAATCATTGCCCATGAATTAGTGCATCTACGCCGTCACGATAATCTGTTTAACCTCTTAGCCTTAATCTTTGTTGCCGTTTTTTGGTTTAACCCCATCGCTTGGTTGGCCTATCGTGCTTTTAGACGTAGCCAAGAACTGGCTTGTGATCAAGCTGTACTGCAACAAGCAAACAAACAAGACAAAATCACATATAGCCGAGCACTAGTGCAATGTGCCGAACATGCCTTACACAGCTTTTCAATTTATTCACCCTACGGAGAAAAAAACAACATGCTAAAACGTATCAACAGTATTCAGCACCCAGCTACAATCAAACCAGCCTTAGTCGGATTATGTATCGCCCTTGGTAGCACAATGTTGGCCGGCGTCGCTTTTGCCAATATGGCTGACAAAGCCTATACAGTTGAAAAAGGTGAAGATGCGAGACCTGTTATTAGAATCGAACCTAAATACCCAGTAGAAGCGGCAAAAAATAAACAAGAAGGCTCAGTCATTTTACAATTTGATATTGCTAAAGATGGCAGCACAGACAACATTGAAGTCATCGAATCTTTTCCAGCTCAAGTCTTTGATAAGGTTTCAATTGCTGCCTTAGAGCAATGGACCTACAAACCTAGAATTCAAGGTGGACAAGCACAAAGACAAACTGGGGTAAAAGTACAGTTGGATTACAGATTAGATGCACCATACCAGGGGCAAACAGCTGGTACGGCTGCTATCGAAAAAATTAAAGTACAGCACTAACTAGTACGGGCCATACTGATGAAGTTAATTATGATTATTGTGGCCCTGCTTTTAGCTGCTTGTAGCCAAACCCCAACAGTGCATTTGTATACCCGTTATTTAACAAAAGACCAAGTCACGCAAATCGAACAAGTCTTAAGCGCAAACAATATGCAAGTTAAGCCTAACGACTTGGCTTTTCCCGCTTCCATTACTCATTCCTCATTAACTTATTCACCTGTTATTGACGACCCTAATGCAGTGCGTAAAGTGCTCGATGCAATGCAAAACATAGGCTGGCCTATCCATCACACTAGTATGCTGTTTGTAGATAATCATTGGTACAAAGAAAACTCCCTTGCTTTGATGTTAGTGCCGCCAGAGGTTGATCCACAACGCAAAAACTCCAGCCAAGATATTGCCAATCAATATAGCAGTGAAAACTGTGAGCTAACTATTAGTATTCATCTGGATAAAAATGGCCAATATAAAATCCACACATCAGGGGATCACCAAATAGATGCAGAACTTACTCAGGGAAGCTGGCAAATCACTGAATTTCCCTATTTGGCGTTATATTCTATAGATGACAATTGGCCAATGTTTTTTGAATTACAACAATATAAAACTAATGATCAAATTAGTGAAATCCAGATAACAGAGCTAATTGCCTTAAGCAATTATTCGTTTTTAGGCGGCTGCAGCTTTAAGTATGGTCTTAGAAGTTAAACCACCTTGCCTTCACTTTCAGATAGTTCCAAAAACGCCTGTTGGATCAGGGCAATTTTTGCTTGTTCTCTGGGTGTTTTTTTACTGGCTAATGAAATTTTAAAGTCGTAGTGGCAAGTATCCGTACAAATTAGTCGAATATCACCTTGTTGCACTTCACGCTCTACATAACTTAAAGGTAAATAACCAATATAAGCACCAGACAAAACTAACGTTTTGCGGGTATCAAATTGATAGGCTTTGGCTTCAAGTTTTAATTTTTGTAGCTGACTTCTAGCCGCTTGATCCACATCTAAGCCTGGGTGAATGGCACTATAATTAGCCAATAAAGTTTCGTCTATGTCTTGGTCATTGATCTCAAAAAGCGCATGACCTTTAGCACAACACAAATACATTTGTTCACTAAACACTTGCGAATATTGCAAGCCATCAACCTGTTTATAATTGGGAAATAAGCCAACATGGGCTTTGTCTTTTAACAGAGACTTTTCAATATTTTCAATTGAATCACCGTCTAACACTAATTGTAATTTAGGCGCTTGCTGATGGATCTGCTGAATCACTTCTGCCAGCTTTCTTTGTTTCACCCAATCTAATTGGTCTGCACATAAAATCACTAACTCGCCACTTAATTCACTATTAAGTGAGCGAACTAACAAAGAAAAGTCATTTAACGAATCAAATAATTCAATACAGGCATGGTAAACCGTTTGCCCCACTTCGGTCAGAGTAAAGCCCCCCCGTCCACGCAAGCACAACTTAAGTTTCATGCGGCTTTCTAGATTCCCCATATGCACACTAATAGTTGAGCGAGTTATACCTAGCTCTGCTTCTGCAGCGGAAAACCCGCCATTTTCTACCACAGACTTAAAGATGCGTAAAAGACGTAAATCGTATTCAGTAACAGGCTTAGGGATCAAATTTGAGCGATTCATTAAGTTTTACCAGCCTAAACGTAAAGGTTGAATGTTTAATATTTAAAGCCTAATGCATTTAGGTTTCAATAGCCAAATATTCTGATAGGAGCAGTAAAGTGCAAAATATAAACGATCCAAATTTAATCAAAACTGCGTCGTATATTAACGGTGCTTGGGTAACCAATAGCAATAAAATAGCGGTGACTGATCCAGCAACAAATAAGCTGTTAGTAGAAATCAGTGACGCCAGTCCACAACAAGCTGAAGATGCAGTACTGGCCGCTAGCCAAGCATTGGCCAACTGGTCTGCCAAAAGTGCCCAACAACGCGCTGAGTTGCTCAGAGCTTGGTTTAATTTAATTATGCAACATCAAGACGATTTGGCGCAGATTTTAACTCAAGAACAAGGTAAACCTTTAGCCGAAGCAAAAGGCGAAATAGCCTATGGCGCTGCCTTTATTGAATGGTTTGCTGAAGAGGGCAAGCGCATTTACGGTGACGTTATCCCCGCTCCGTCAAGTGACAAACGCATTATTGTTATTAAACAACCCGTAGGTGTTGTCAGTGCTATCACCCCTTGGAATTTTCCTAACGCTATGATCGCCCGAAAGGCGGCAACGGCATTAGCAGCAGGCTGTACCTTTGTGGTGCGACCCGCCACCCAAACTCCCTTATCAGCCCTTGCTATGGCAGAGCTAGCCGCAAGAGCTGGCATTCCAGCTGGCGTATTTAATGTGGTAGTAGGTCAAGATGCACAAGCTATAGGTAAGGTGTTAACTGAACATCCTAAAGTAGCTAAATTCACCTTTACTGGCTCTACCAATGTGGGCAAAAAGTTAATCGCTCAATGTGCCAGCACAGTGAAAAAAGTGTCTATGGAATTAGGCGGCAATGCGCCCTTTATAGTATTTGCCGATGCAGATTTAGACGCTGCAGTTCAAGGCGCCTTGGTATCTAAATACCGAAATGCCGGACAAACCTGTGTTTGTACCAATCGTATTTTAGTGCAGCAAGAGGTTTATCAAGCGTTTTGCGACAAATTCATCACTGCAGTCAAACAATTAAATATGGGCAACGGACTTGAACAAGGCACAGACATAGGCCCAATGATCAATGCCCAAGCAACCAGTGATGTAGATGATTTGGTCCAACAATCTATTGCTCAAGGTGCGCATTTAGCCCTTGGAGGACAGCGCAGTGAGTTAGGTGATAATTTTTATTTACCCACTGTTTTAACCTCAGTCACTAATTCTATGCCTATTGCTAGCCAGGAAATTTTTGGCCCTGTCTCACCCATTATTAGTTTCACCGATGAACAAGATGCCATTTTGCAGGCCAATGCCACTGAATACGGCTTAGCCGCTTATTTTTATAGCCGCGATATAGGCCGCATCTTTCGCGTAGCAGAAGCCTTGGAGTTTGGCATGATTGGCATTAATGAAGGCATTATTTCCAATGCTGCTGCGCCTTTTGGCGGCATAAAACAATCAGGCAATGGCCGCGAAGGTTCGCGTTACGGACTAGACGATTACTTAGAAATTAAATACCTATGTTTAGGGTCAATGGAGCAAACAGCATGAGCTTAAAACAATCTACTCAACCAACAATGAATAGCAATCAGCACTTACAAACACGCAAAAACGCAGTAATGGCCAGAGGCCAAGGCAATGTCTATCCGGTTTTTGTTAGCCATGCCAAAAATGCAGAAGTATGGGATGTAGAAAACAATCGTTATATAGATTTTGCATCTGGCATAGCTGTATGTAATACCGGGCATAGTCACCCTAAAGTGATGGTAGCTGTAGAGGCGCAAATGCAAAAGTTTAGCCATAGTTGTTTAATGGTTAATCCCTATGAAGTGGCGGTTGAATTAGCCGAAAAGCTAGTCAAAATTGCCCCAGGTGAGTCAGAGAAAAAAGCCATGATGGTCAGTACTGGCGCCGAAGCAGTTGAAAATTGTATTAAAATCGCGCGGGCCTATACCAAAAGACGTGGGGTCATTGCTTTTAATGGTGGATTTCATGGGCGTACCAATATGGCCATGGCGTTAACAGGAAAGATTGCTCCATATAAACAGGACTTTGGGCCCTTCCCTTCCGACATCTATCATCTGCCTTTTCCTGATCCACTTCGTGGAATATCAGTTGAAGATTCACTATTGGCCATAAATACCTTGTTTAAAACAAGTATTGCGGCCCAAGATGTGGCCGCCATCATAATTGAGCCTGTACAAGGTGAAGGCGGATTTTACCGGGCTCCTGTAGCCTTTTTGCAAGAGCTTAGAGCTGTATGTGATCAACACGGCATAGTACTTATAGCCGATGAAATACAAACGGGTTTTGCGCGTACCGGTAAAATGTTTTGTTTTGAATACGCAGAGGTAGAGCCTGATCTCATCACTATGGCCAAAGGCATTGCAGGTGGTTTGCCGCTGGCAGTAGTAGTTGGCAAAAGCCATATTATGGATGCCCCTTTGCCTGGCGGTTTAGGCGGCACTTATGGTGGCTCTCCGGTGGCTTGTGCCGCAGCCTTAGCAGTATTAGACATAATAGAAAATGACAATATATTAGCCAAAACCCAAGCTATGGGAGAGCTATTTGCGCAACATTTACATGAATTAAAAGACCAATACCCAGGCTTTATTATTGATGTACGTCAAATTGGCGGCATGTTAGCCATAGAGCTGGTTAATAACGGCGACATTGCTCAACCTAACACTCAACTCACTCAAGCCCTGATAGCCAAAGCGGCTGATTATGGGTTAATTTTGTTAGCTTGTGGGTTTTACGGAAATGTCATTCGTTTTCTACCGCCTCTGACAATTGAAGAGGAAATTTTGCTGCAAGGTATTGCTAAATTTAAACAACTATTTCAGGATGTGGTTTCGTTACAGGATATAAAAAGCCATTAATGTGATCGAAAAAACAATGCTTAAGCGATTGATCCATATAGATACTTCTCTTGATGAGAGTTTACAAAGTCAGATCCGCAATAAATTAGTGGAAGGCATTTTGGTGGGATCATTCGCTTTAGGCAGCCGATTACCTTCATCGCGCAAATTGGCCGAACAATTAGGTGTGGCCCGCAACACTGTGGTGTTGGTTTACCAAACTTTGCAAGATGAAGGTTACATAGTTAGCAAAGAGCGCAGTGGGATCTACGTCAGTGATAAAATTCATCAAGGCTGGGTAAACGATAAACAAAGCCAGCCAGCTTTTACTCCAAAAGCCAGTGACAATCAGCATAGATTTAAAGGGGTATTGCAAACCACTAATCACACAGCTTGTCCTCCCGATTGGCAAAAATATACCTACCCTTTTATTGATGGCAAATTTGATGCGTCTTTATACCCAGTAAAAGAATGGCGAGAAGCCAATCAACAAGCCAATGTGACACGTGAAATCAACCAATGGTCTCAGCTTCAGGGTATAGGTGATGACCCTATGTTAGTGGAGCAAATTCGCACTAAAGTCATACCTAGGCGTGGTATTCACGCTAGCAGTAACGAAATATTAATTACTGTGGGTACCCAACAAGCCTTGCATTTAGTCGCTCAACTTTTTGTGGATAAAAGTGTAACTGTGGCGGTAGAAGAGCCAGGTTATCCCGAAGTTAGGGAGCTAATGCAATATTGTGGAGCCAACTTGGTGTACCAAGCAGTTGACGACAATGGTATGCAAGTAGACGAAAACTTAAATCAATGCGACATTGTTTACACTACCCCTAGCCACCAAACGCCTACTAGTGTGACTATGTCTATGAGCCGGCGTCACGACTTATTAAAAAAAGCCAATCAAGAAGACCTATTGATCATCGAAGATGATTTTGAGTTTGAAAGTAACTTTTTACGCCAACCTCACCCCGCCCTGCGAAGTTTAGATGACAAAAATCGGGTGATTTATATTTCCTGCATCTCCAAAGTGTTGGCCTCGGGCATACAGATTGGTTTTATTGTGGCTGATTCTGGGGTGATCAACGAATTAAAAAAGCTACGCAAAATGACCATGCGTAATCCACCGTTAAACAATCAAAGGGCAGTAGCACACTTTCTAGCCCTAGGTTATTACGACGCCTTTATGTGGCAGTTACATAAGGTCTTTTTTGAGCGTTGGTTAACCTTACGTGAAGCGTTAAATACTTATTTACCCAATTGCATTGATACTGGCCCCATACAAGGGGGAACGGCTTATTGGATAACCGGCCCTAAGCAATTAGATGGTGAAAACTTACGAGAAAAAGCCGCACAAATTGGGATATTAATTGAACCGGTAAAACGTTACTTTGCTAAAAATAACCACCCAGAAAATTGTTTTCGCATGGGCATTACCAGTATTCCTAACAATAGAATTCGTGCAGGGGTTAGTAAGCTGGCCGAGCTTATTCACCAACTTACCGCTGAATACGAAGAAAAGCTCGACAACGCCAGCGGTAAACTCCTAACAGAAGACGCCTTACATCAATTATTACCTGGTGCACAACTAGAATGCCAAATGGTTTATGGGGTGCCTTGTACTATAGATTTATTGCCCGATGGCCAAATGATTGGACATACTGGTGGCATAGACAGCGAAACTGATACAGGCCGTTGGTGGATTGAAAATGGCATGTATTGGCGTCAATGGAAGTTATGGAGTTATGGTGAAATCAAAGGCTTTTATGTGATCATGGATGGACAACAAATGAAATGGTTTGACCAAAACTATTGTTTTGTACGCCAACTCGAACTAAAAAATGCCTCCGTCATTCTGGACCAGTAACTAACATCAATCTGGTACTATCCCCTCCACTCTGGACCCATTAGAGTAAGCTTAACACTAGCATCAATTAGTTAATATTTATCCGCGAGGGATCTAATGAGTCATTTTGCCATTGCTGGTTTACAACTAAATTCTTCCTGTAACAATAATCTTCAGTACATTTCTGAACAATTAGTTAATTGTAAGAAACGTTTTCCTTGGCTAGATATGTTGGTATTAGGAGAGCTCAACAGTTTTGGCCCTGAAAAGAAATATGCCGAGCCTATGCCCGGCCCCACTGAACAGTTTTATTGTGACCTAGCTAAACAGCTAGATGTATGGCTTATCCCTGGTAGTCACTACGAAAAACACCAAGATAAAATTTTTAATACCGCTGTGGTTATCAATAACCAAGGCCAAGTAGTTGCCCGTTATCGCAAGATTTTTCCTTTTTGCCCTTATGAAACTGACGTAACTAGCGGACAAGATATTTTAGTATTTGACGTACCTCAAGGGCGCATTGGGCTAGCCATCTGTTATGACCTATGGTTTCCAGAAGTGGCTCGCAGTATGGCTTGTGCAGGGGCTGAATTACTCATTTACCCCACTATGACAGGCACTATCGACCGTGAAATAGAGCTCAACATGACCAAAGCCACAGCGGCTATGAATCAATGTTATGTCATGGCAATCAATACTGTTGGTGAATTAGGCAACGGCCAATCCATAGTAGTGGGACCGCAAGGCAATGAAATATATGTAGCCGGTGAATTACCTGAAGTGATCCCAGTTGAAATAGATTTTGCTCAGGTACGCCGCGATCGCGAACGTGGCCTGCATAACTTAGGGCAACCTTTAAAAAGCTTTAGAGATAACCGCTCAATAATTCATGGTTTAACAGAAAACACTAATAAGCAGTTTTTAGATTCGTTAGGCCCATTAGCCTTACCGAGTAAAAATAATAGCGACAACTAATTCTGGACCAATAGCTGGCACCAATCTGGTTCTATGAGTCAGGCAAAGGGTGCTCTAATCTCGAACAATAGAATAAAAAAAACGCAAACTGGAGTAATACTATGCATGCTGTGACGTTTAAAAAACATTCCATCGCCCAAGCCATTACTAGCGCTTTAATTTTAAGCGCACCTGTGGCACAAGTCTCGGCGCAAGAAGGTTCGACCCAAAACGAAAAAACCATTGAACGCATTGAAGTAAAAGCCAATAGACGCGTTCAGAACATTCAAGATGTGCCATACAATATTTCCGCCATGTCGGGTGCAGAATTGTTAGATGGCAACATAATTGATTCCAATGAAATGCTACGTAATATTCCAGGCGCTACTGTTGTTGATCGCGGTTACCGTAATTCTGGGGTGATTAGTGGCGTGGTGATTCGAGGCGTTAATGTTGACAGCGGCTCGCAAGGCGATGTGGCTTTATCTGCGGTTTCAACTGTGGCTGCCTATGTTGATGACACCCCTTTAAATGCCAATTTTATTCTTAAAGATGTAGATATGGTTGAGGTATTAAGAGGTCCTCAAGGTACCTTGTACGGCTCTGGCTCTTTAGCAGGCACAGTTAAATATCGCATGAAAAAAGCTGAAACCGATGAGTTTTATGGCAGCGTTGGCGGATCTTTAAGTCAAACCCAAGGCTCAGAAGGCTTTAATAAAAATATGGATGTCTTGATCAACATCCCCATTACCGACAACCTAGCGTTTCGAGCGAATGTAGGACGAATCGACAACGCAGGTATAGTGGATTACACCAATGTCTACGTGTTAGATAGCAACAATTACGCACCTGCTGCACAAAATAATGATCTGGCTGCAGGAGGCGTTAGCTTTCGCAGCGTTGAAGATGCCGATACTGTAGATATTGACTATGGCCGACTCTCTTTATACTGGGAGCCAAGTGCTGACTTAAGAATTAACCTAGCCTATCAGCAACAAAACGACGAAATTGGCGGTCGCCGTCAAGTAACGCGCGGCAATAACTGGGTAAATGGCACTGAGCAAGCTTATGCTGAGTACGAAAATGGCGCAGTAATACTTGAGCCATCTGATCGTGAAGTAGACCTTACCTCGCTCGAAGCAGAATGGGATCTGGGTTTTGCCACCCTCACCTCTAGTACTTCAAAATATAATCATAAAGGGAATTCGGTCAGTGACAATACCGGATTTTACGCTCAGCAAAACTGGTTTGCCGATTTGTATTACGGCTCGCCCAGACCTTTAGCTAAAGCTTTTCGTGGGTATGATGAGCAAGCTTTTGTGCAAGAGATCCGTTTAGTGTCGAATGAAACAAAAAACAATATCGATTGGGTATTGGGCGCTTATTATATGGATCAAGACAATGTTGCCACCCAAGATAGCTTTATGCCTGGCTATCAAGAATGGGCGGGGGCTGCATTTTCTTGGTGGCCAGTTATGGCCGACTTTGGCATGGTCTACACAGATAATGACTTTCATTATGTACGCAATGAAAACTTTAAAGATAAAGCCCTATTTGGTGAGTTAACTTATCACTTCTCAGATGCGCTACAAGGCACTATAGGTGTACGCCACTTTAACAATACCTTTGTTAATGACACAGAATTAGTGCTACCTATTTGGCCATTTTTAGGGGCTGAGCCAACCTTTGAAACAGACGAAAGCGATACCCTGTTTAAGATGAACCTGTCCTATCACTTAGACAAAGATACTATGTTTTACGGCACTATCTCTGAAGGTTACAGACGTGGAGGAGCCAATGCGGTGCCGCTTACTGGTAGCTTGGCAGAAAGGCCAGAATGGCAGCAATATGATTCAGACAGCATAGTCAATTATGAGTTTGGGGTAAAAGGTTATCTAAGCGGTAACAAACATAGTTATACCCTGTCGGCCTTTCGCTTAGATTGGGATAATCCGCAGCTAAATACAGCGTCAACTTGGGGCTTTTTCACTGTGGCGAATGGCGAATCAGCCAAAACTCAAGGCATAGAATTAGAGTTACAAGGTTATTTGTCTGAGAATATTCACTACGTACTTGGTTATGCCAATATCAATGCAGAATTGACCGCAGATTTTATTGTACCAACAGGTGTAACAGCTGACTCACCTACACGCATTCAGGCCTATGACGGAGACAAATTACCAGCTTCACCAGAACAAACTATCAGTCTAGCTTTAGATTATACCTACGAACTAGACAATGACATGTACTGGGTTACTCAGGTCAATGTGTATTATCAATCAGATTCTCTTAACTATTTAGGCGACAGCGCTGCCTTGCAAGCTGATATAGACGGATTCTCTTTAGTTAATGCCACCTCTAAAATTAGCAGTGATGACTGGGATATCACTTTCTACATTAAAAATATCTTTAATGAAGATGGGGTAACAGGTTTGATCCCAGAAGCTTACATGGGCACAGATCCTGATGAAAACTTTTATGGTAATTCTTCTAAAGATTACATCAGCTTACCTAGAACCCTAGGCGTGGCATTTAATTATCGATTCTAATCTAGGCCCTTTTGCAGGTGAAAGCCTGCAAAAGGTTTCCTTTTAAATAGGATCGCTTGTTATGCTAAGTCACCCAAGTATTACCAATAATGATGTTTTGTTAATGACAGATCAGGGACAAGCCGCAGCGCAACAGTTAATTGAAGAAGTTTGGCGCCTAGTGCGCCTTAAATCATTAGACCAAGCAAGCTTGCTTAGTCAAAAGCTTACCCAAGATTACCCTCAATATGCCGCTGGTTGGCAGGTAGCGAGTGTAATAGCAATGCAACTAGGCCAAAGCACGAGTGCTTTAAACTATATTCAAAATGCCTTAAATATACAGCCAGACAACAGGCATTGGTTGTTAGATAAAGCGCGTTTGTTGTTTATCTGTCAGCAACGCTCAGCTGCACGCCAATTAGCCATAGAGTTATCACAAACGCCTATTGATTCAGTGGCCTATTGCGCTGAACTGGCCCTATTGTTAAATAAGCTGGGCCTGCATCAAGAATCTTTAGACTGGTATCAACAAGCCTTAAGCATTCAGCCTAATAATGCCCAGCTATTGTTTAATTTGGCTTCATTACAACGTTTTATGGGGCTGCTTGTTGAGGCCCAACAAAGTTTAGACAAGTTAATTCAATTAAACCCGCAAGATAGTGAAGCCTGGTTATTGCGTTCAAGTTTGCTTAAGCAAACTCCAAACGCTAACCATATTGCTGAGCTACAAAAAGCCTTAACTTTAACCACTTCTCCCTTGCCTAAAGCGCAGCTTTATTATGCCCTAGGCAAAGAATTAGAGGATTTAAAACAATACCCACAATGCTTTGATGCCTGGCAAAATGGGGCGTCAGTGCGTCGCCGCCATATGCAATATTCAGTAGAGAATGATTTAGCGACCTTAGAGAAAATTGCTCAGGTATTTGATGCCCAAACTTTTCAACAAAATCTCGCTGGGTATAACGATAGCCAACCGATTTTTATAGTAGGCCTGCCACGTACCGGCAGTACTTTAGTAGAAAGGATCATTAGTAGTCATTCTGATGTATTTAGTGCTGGTGAGTTAAACAATTTTGCTCTTGAGATGATGCAATTGGTGCGCAAGCAATTTAATCAGCCACCCGCCAATAAACTAGAATTAATTAGCGCAACTAAAAACCTCGACTTTGCCACTTTAGGTAAAAACTATATTAATAGCACTCGCCCAGACACCACAGGCTATAAAAGGTTTATCGACAAGCTTCCGCTAAACTCGCTTTACATTGGTCTTATCCACTTAGCCTTGCCTAAGGCAAAAATTATCTATGTTCAGCGCCACCCTATGGACAGTTGTTTGGCTATGTTTAAACAAATATTTACTCAAGGTTATCCGTTTTCTTATGATTTAGAGGAGTTAGCGCGCTATCAAATTGCCCATTATAAATTGATGGCACATTGGCAACAGGTGTTACCTGGCGTGATCCATAACATTAGTTACGAAAACCTAGTGGCAGATTTAAGCAAACAAACTCAGGCACTACTCAACTACTGTGAGCTACCTTGGCAAGATCAGTGCTGTGAATTTGAACAAAATTCCAGTGCCGCCACCACTGCCAGTGCTTCGCAAGTAAGGCAGCCTGTGTATAGCAGCTCAGTTGGCAAGTGGAAACATTTTAGCCAAGCATTAGCACCAGTAAAAAGCTTATTTGAACAGGCTGGTATACCTTGCGAGTAATACTGGGGGGGCTTTTTTATCTGATCTGCCATTTAGCGTTTGGCGCGCCACAACTTAAACTATTTTCTCAAACAAATGAGTTACCCTCTGAGCCTCTACCAATGGTGGCCTTAATGCCTAGCCAGCCAGCTAAGTTTTCGCAGATTCAAATAGGTAGTGTGTTACTACTTAGCCAACAAGCTACAGCTAAGCTAAGACAATTAGACAAGCCCCAAACAAACTCAGACGCTCGGGCATTATTACCCAATATGCAAATTGACTACGTGATCACCCAAGAAGGTGAAGTGATCCCTACTAGCCGCCATTTACAACTCACAGACAATCCCAATTGGGATTATATAGTGGGAGTAGGCCAAGCTTGGCCAAGGGCGAATACCCAAGATCCATCGGCCTTTATCACCCTGCCATTTGCCTTAGTAGAAAAAAATGAAAACTGTGTACACAATGGTCTATTAGTACTAGACAATCCGCAAAACAAGCCAAACGCCAAGTTTTATTATCAGATCAGCAGCGAAACCTGTGCCTATTTTAAGGCCGACTTTTGGGGAACAGGTAAGGCAGAATTTTCTTCTGCACAAATCCAGGCCAGCCAAACCATTGAACAATATCAAGAGTATAAAAATCGCACTATTAAGAGCTTGCCATTTGCAAAGCTCGCGGCAATAAGGCCTGATATTGACTTAACTAAACTGGCCCTATCTCAATCAATAGCCACTGAAGACATGACGGTTTATGGAGCGTTATATGAGGGGATACATTATTTATCCAGTTGTTACACAAGAGCTGGCAACTATCCATTTTGCGACCAACTAGTGCTTCCCTCTTATTCAACGGCTAAATCACTGTTTGCTGGGTTAGCCATGTTTTATCTAGAGCAGCAATATGCTGATGTGTTTGAGCAACCTATCAACAAGTGGGTCAAACAATGCCAAGGCGCACAATGGCAAGGTGTGACTTTTGCGCACTTGTTAAACATGAGTTCAGGCAACTATCATTCAGCCACTTATGCCGAGGACGAAGGCTCGGCAGATAAATTGGCATTTTTTAATGCCCAAACCCATCAACAAAGGCTGAGGTTTGCCTGCCAGCACTATGCTCGTAAAAGCCCAGCTGGCCAACAGTTTGTTTACCATACTTCAGAAACCTATTTATTAGGAGCTGGATTAAATGCTTATATAAAATCAAAATTAGGCCATTCAGCAGATATTTTTAAAGATGTGATTTTAGCTCAGATTTTTACTCCCTTAGCTTTAAGTCAGGTCAGCACTGTTAGTCGACGAACACTAGATCACGAACAGCAAGCTTATGTGGGATACGGCTTATTTTTTACCCCAGGCGACTTAGTCAAACTGATAGCTTGGATTGATCAGCAAGTTCAAGCTAAACAGGCGCAAAGCAAATTAGCTAAAGCCCCACTTAAGGCTGCTTTACAATTAGAGCCTAAGTCTAAGGGCATGCTTACTGATTATGACTATCTGCGTTATCAGTATGGCTTTTGGGCTCGAAAATTCCCACCCCATGCCAATTGCAACCAGACCCAATGGCTACCATTTATGTCGGGTTTTGGAGGGATCTCAGTGGTACTACTAGGTCATGCTCAAGGTGTGTATTACTTTAGCGACAATCATCAATATGATTGGTCAGAAGCCTTGCCTGAATTACAAAAATTACAATCAAGCTGCCGCCACTCTACTGCCCCTACTGGGGTCTAGTTTACTTTGGAGAATAAAATGGAAAATGACCTATCTTCACATGCCGCCCCGGTAAATACCTATAAAGTTGAGGCTAACGGAGCGCTGGCACGTATATTTTTAGCCTTTTTAACCACCGCAGGGATATTTTATATCAACATCATGCCTGCCTTAGTTAGCGGTTTAAAAGAAGGCTTAAACTTTACCAATCAACAAGCGGGTTTTGTTAGTTCAGCTAACTTGTATGGTGCTGCAGCAGGAGCGCTGTTAGCTGTATTTGTAGTTAAACATATCGATTGGAAAAAATGGGCCTACTGGCTACTAGTTTGTATTTTAAGCGTAGATTTTGCCTGCATTTTTATTGACTCGCCCAGCCTAATGATTTTTATTCGAGGTTTGCATGGCTTAGTAGGGGGACTGTTAGTAGGCATTGGCT
Organism: Paraglaciecola aestuariivivens; assembly: GCF_052983255.1. Taxonomy (NCBI): domain Bacteria; kingdom Pseudomonadati; phylum Pseudomonadota; class Gammaproteobacteria; order Alteromonadales; family Alteromonadaceae; genus Paraglaciecola; species Paraglaciecola aestuariivivens. The sequence goes on from NZ_JBRKBA010000007.1 coordinate 93,923, forward strand.
TTGCGGTGATATCTCGTACCGAAAACCCTGATAAAACCTTTGGTTATCTGTTGTTGATCCAATGGGGCTTAGGGGGCTTAGGTATTATGTATTTACCAGCTATGGTACCTGAATTTGGCACCACCGCTTTGTTTGTGTCGCTTATGGCTTTTACTTTTATTTCGTTAGTTATGCTGCCTTTTTTACCTCATTACCCAGTCGCAGTGGTTGATCCATTAGCCGCCCTGCCCCCTAAAGTAAAACGATTACCTTTGTATATGAATTTATCTGCAATCTTTTTGTTTCAAGCAGCCAATATGGGCTTGTTTGCCTATGTAATTGGTTTAGGCAAAGCCGAAGGATTAACCATGGACTTTATGAGCCCAGCCTTGGCTAGCGCAAGTTGGGTGGCCCTATTGGGCTCAATGTTGGTGATTTTAATTGGCACTAAGCTGGGGCGTACTGGTCCTTTAGTAATGGCTATTTTACTAACTGCACTTTGTAGTTGGGTGCTTATATTTAGTGAAATTTCCATGGTGTATTTGTTGGCTAATATCATGATTGGCATTACTTGGGCTTTTGCCTTGCCCTATATGTTTGGCATTTGCTCTGAATTAGACAAAGCCGGCCAATTGGCGGCCTTAGGGGGTTTTGCGTCTAAGATGGGCTTAGCCTCTGGCCCTATGGTGGCCGCTTTAGTACTAGGTAATGACAACTATCAGCTTATCATTTACCTCGCCAGCGCAGCATTAATACTATGCGCCACTGTGGTTTATTTTCCGGCCAGACAGCTTGATCTAGTGGTTAAAAAATAAAAGGCCATGGGCAATAAATTATCTTGGCCTAGATTTCTGAGGCCAAGATTGCCCCTTGGCGGATCGCCCGTTTTGCATCAAGCTCTGCGGCAACATCTGCCCCGCCAATTAAATGCACCTTTATGCCATGTTCTTGCAGGCCTGTTTGCAAGGCGCGCAATGGCTCTTGGCCTGCACATAAAATAATGTTATCAACTGCTAACACTTGGCTTTTATCATTTACTTGAATGTGTAAGCCTTGATCGTCAATTTTGAGGTATTCCACTCCAGCCATCATTGCAACTTGTTTGTGTTTAAGACTAGCTCGATGGATCCAACCTGTGGTTTTACCTAAGTCTTTGCCAACTTTAGAGGTTTTGCGTTGTAACAAATAAACTTGCCGTGCAGGAGGCAAAACTTGTGGCTCTGTCAGTGCGCCGGCGTGGCAAAAATCTTTATCTATTCCCCAGTTTTTTAACCAAAGTTCGGGTTGAGTGGTTAATGATTCGCCCTCAACTAAATATTCAGCCACATCAAAACCTATGCCCCCAGCGCCAATAATAGCCACGGATTTACCAACAGTTTTTTTATCGCGCAATACCTCTAGATAGGTCATGACTTTTGGGTGTTCAATCCCGGGAATATCCACTTGCCTTGGCTTAATTCCGGTGGCTAATACGACCTGATCAAATTTGCCATCAACCAGAGAAGACACACTTTGTTCGCTAGCTAAATGTAACTTCACCCCTGTTTGTTTTAACCTATGGCTAAAGTACCTCAGGGTTTCGTGAAATTCTTCTTTACCTGGAATAAGCTTGGCATAGTTAAATTGCCCGCCAATATCTGTACTTTTTTCGAATAAATGGACTTGGTGTCCTCGTTCAGCTGCATAACAACTAAAAGCCAAACCCGCCGGTCCCGCGCCCACTACCGCGATTTTTTGTTTGTGGGTAGTTAAAGTGAAATTTAACTCTGTTTCGTAGCCGGCTCTAGGGTTTACTAAACAACTGGCGCGTTTGCGTTGAAAACCATGATCTAAACAAGCCTGATTACATGCAATACAGGTATTGATTAGCTCACTACACCCTTGTTGCGCTTTGATAACAAATTGTTCATCAGCTAAAAAGGGCCTAGCCATAGACACCATATCTGCTTGTCCACTGGCCAAGATTTTTTCGCCTATTTCTGGGGTGTTAATACGGTTAGTGGCAATCAGGGGTAAACTCACTTCTTTTTTAAGCTTTTCTGTGATCCAGCTAAAGGCCCCTCTTGGCACCATAGTGCCAATAGTAGGTACTCGGGCTTCATGCCAACCAATACCAGTATTAATCAAAGTGGCGCCTGCTTGTTCGATCATTTTACCTAAGGCAACCACTTCATCCCATTGACTGCCTCCTTCCACTAAATCCAACATAGACAAACGAAAAATAATGATAAAATCGCTACCAACTTTTTGCCTTACCGCGTTCACTATTTCGATAGCAATACGCGCACGATTTTCAAAACTGCCTCCCCATTCATCCGTTCTTTGGTTGGTTCTTTGACATAAAAACTGATTAATAAAGTAGCCTTCAGAGCCCATGATTTCGACTCCGTCATAGCCTGCTAATTTAGCCATGGCCGCACAATTGGCGTAGTCGTTTATGGTACTGATGATACCTTTAACCGACAAGGCTCTCGGTTTAAACGGGGTAATAGGAGATTTTATAGCTGAAGGGGCCACATTAAATGGGTGATAACCGTAACGTCCTGCATGCAATATTTGTAAACAGATTTTGCTGTTGTATTCATGTACAGCTTGGGTAATCACTTGATGCTGCTGAGCATGCTTTTTATTTGCCATTCTGGCCGCAAAAGGTAACAACCATCCTTGACGATTAGGGCTAATGCCACCTGTGACCATTAACCCTACTCCCCCCGCTGCTCGCTCACGATAAAAAGCTGCGAGCTTGTGTAAACCATTCTTTTCCTCTTCTAAGCCTAGATGCATTGAGCCCATTAAGATGCGGTTAGGTAATTCACAAAAGCCTAAATTTAACGGTTGAAATAAATGAGGAAAAGCAGGTTTAGTATTCATCAAGCATCCAAGTTTAATAATGTGATTTAGTTTCAGTCTATCTTACTCATTTAGTCTGTGAATAAAAAAGTCACAGAAATTTACATTTCAAAATGTTCACTGAAGCGTTTTTTAGTTAGGATGCAGTATATTTCATTTTTAATTAAGTTTGAGTGTATGTCTTCTGGAAAAAGTTGGACCAAGTCTTTATTTGTGGGCTTGTGGACTGGGCTAAATTTTAGCCGCAAATTATTTTTTAACCTTATATTCATTGTTATTTGTATTGTTATTATTTCGGCATTGATGAAAGATGACAACAAAATAGTAGTGCCGCTAGACTCAGCGTTAATCTTAGAACTAAACGGTGATTTAGTCATAGAGAAACAAGCGGTAGATCCTTTTTCTGAATTCATTGAAGAAGCTTTTGAGGAAGAAGACGATAACCCAGAAGTATTACTGCAAGATGTGTTGTTTAGCATAGAAAATGCCAAGCAAGACAACCGAATCAAAGCCTTAGTTTTAGATTTACATGGACTAAGACGTGCGGGTTTAGACAAATTAGAACAAATTGCCCTTGCCTTAGAAGACTTTAAGCTCAGTGAGAAGCCTATTTTTGCAGTAGGTGACTACTTTAGCCAAAATCAATATTACCTTGCGAGTCGCGCCGATCACCTTTACTTAAACCCTATGGGTTTTATGTTATTTGAAGGCTACGGACGTTACGGCACCTACTTTAAATCTGCGATAGACAAATTAAAAGCCAAAGCCCACGTGTTTAAAGTAGGCACCTACAAATCTGCTGTAGAACCTTATATTCGCGACGACATGTCTGCTGAAGCCAAAGAAGCCAATTTAGCTTGGTTGTCTGGCATGTGGCAGCAGTATAAAACCAGCGTGGCTGCAGCCCGTGGCCTTGAAGTAGAAGATTTTGATGAAAAACTGGATGTATTTTTACGAAAGTTTGAACAAGTAGAAGGTGACTTTGCCAAGTACGCCTTAGAGTTTGGCTGGGTAGATGAGTTAAAAACCCGTGAACAAGCTTTTCAAGAGATTGCCTCAGTGGTGGGAACTAATGAAAGTGGTTTAGGCTACAATGCCATTAGTTTTAAAAACTATTTAAAGATCATCAAACCTGTACTGCCCAATGTCACTAATACATTAGACAAAGTAGCCATAGTGGTAGCTAAAGGCGCGATTTTAAATGGCACCCAAAAGCCAGGCAAAATTGGCGGCGACAGCACAGCTAAATTATTGCGCAAAGCCCGTTTAGATGATTCGGTTAAATCAGTGGTTTTATATGTAGATTCACCTGGTGGCAGCTCTTTTGCTTCAGAGATCATTCGTCAAGAAGTAGAAAACTTACAAGCTGCAGGTAAACCTGTTGTGGCGGTAATGAGTACTTATGCTGCATCTGGAGGTTATTGGATTTCTGCTGGTGCAGATAGCATTATTGCGGCCCCTACTACTATCACAGGTTCAATTGGCATTTTTGGCATGTTTTTAACCTTTGAAAACAGCTTAGACTACTTAGGGATTAGCACAGATGGTGTAGGCACCACTGAATTTTCGGGTATGAGTATTGCAAAAACCTTAGACCCACAATTAGGCGCTATCATTCAACGTAGTATTGAACATGGCTACGACCAATTTATTAGCCTAGTATCAGACAAACGTAACATGAGTAAAGAGCAAGTCGACAATATTGCTCAAGGCCGCGTTTGGATTGGTGACACAGCCTTAGAATTAGGCTTAGTAGACGAGCTAGGTTATTTAGAAGATGGCGTGAAAAAAGCTGCTGAATTGGCCAACTTAGATACTTATGACACTCAATATATTAAGAGAAGTTTATCTAAGCAGGAGCTGTTTTGGCGTGAGTTGTTCCAACATGCCTCAGTTCACCTAGATGGGGCGTTTGAACTAGAAAAATCTAGCGCCTTGTTAAAATTAGTTAAACAATTTAGTACTGATATTGAAGCTGCCATAGCCTTAAACGATCCTAAAGGTGTTTACGCTTACTGCTTAACTTGTGAGTATTAAATAATCCTTCTGATGCTACTCAGTGGCTTTGGCCCTGAGTAGCGCATTGTCTAGATCTATGGCAGCATCTTTTGCCTGAATAGCAAATTGTTCAAATGCAATGTCGCGCTTAGACTCTGGCTTCCAACTCGGTACTTCAACTGGCTTTCCTGACTCATCGCTAGCAACAAACACCATAATACAGTGCCCAGTTTCATGCTTTTCACTGTCGGTGGGATCACCCGCTTCAATGCCAATATAAATATGCATACTAGTGCGACCTGTATGAATGATTTGCGCTTTTAAGGTAACCATTTGACCAACCAAAATTGGACGTTTAAAACGGATCCCACCAATTGAAGCCGTCACACAATAGCGTCCACTCCACTGGGCAGCACAGGCATACCCCACTTGGTCCATCCATTTCATGACAATACCACCATGAACCTTACCGCCAAAATTAACATCTGTAGGTTCTGCTAAAAATCGAAAGTTTAATGCGCGTCTTTTTTGTTTTTTCACAATATGCCCTAAAGTCATTGGAATTCATCCAGTATTGTTTAAAATTCTAATATTGTCAGTAACTAATCATCAATTGGCGTTTTGTGATTTGCCCAAACCAACAAAAAATTATTCAACAAGTTACTCTTTTAATGCAGCATGCGAATGAGTATTTACAACAAAATTTTGCCATGCCACAGGTTACTTTTAATCAAAGAGGTAAAGTGGCTGCTAGTGCCAGATTGCAAACTCATGAATTGCGTTTTAATTCTGTGTTGTTAAACGATAATCTTTCAGAGTTTTTATCTGATGTGGTACCACACGAAATTTGCCACTTGTTAGCATTTCAATTGTTCGGACGTGTTAAACCCCATGGTAAGGAATGGCAAAATTTAATGAGAACGGTATTTGAAAGACAACCTCAAACCTACCACAAAATGAACGTAACAAAAGTTGCTGGAAAAACCTTTACCTATCATTGTGCCTGTGGCCCGTTAACATTAAGTATTAGACGGCACAATAAAGTGAAAAGAGGCCAGCAACAATATATTTGCCGAAAGTGTAAAAGCGTTCTTCGAGCCGAAATAACGCAAGCCGCTCACTAGATTGATAAATTACTTTCATTGTCTACAACCGTTACCCATTTATAACCTTTAGTGGGCTAAAAAAGTTCGCTAAATCTATTATCTGCCTTAATTCATAGCTCTATTAGTTAAATTTGTATGTAAATTGCTCATAAACCTGTATAAATATCAAACAGCTAACATTGATTTCTGTTAATGCTAGACTTTTTGGTAAGAGATGGAGCTTAATAACTAAGAAAATAATATGAATAGCTTTATACAAAAATTACGTAGCCGCGATGTATTCCGCACTGCTGGTCTTTACGTAGGTATTGTGTGGATACTGATTGAAGCGGCCAGTATTATCTTACCTACTTTTGATGCACCTGATTGGGTAATGCAAGCCATAGTGATCACTGCCGTTATCGGCTTTCCTGTAACTTTGGTGCTATCTTGGGTTTTCAACATAACCGAAAAAGGCGTTGAATTACACGATGAATCTACTGAAGAAATCATTCCCTATTTTAAGGATAGAAAACTCGACTTTATAATCATTGGCATCTTACTTGTTGCGTTAATTTTATCTGTTGGCATGAATATCACTAACGTGAGTGAAAAAGTTTCCAATGAGAATGTTTCTATTTTGATTGCCGACTTTGATAACAAAACTCAAAATCCTGTGTTTAAAGATGTCTTAGAAATGGCATTAATAGTAGGCATCGAAAGTGCGCCATATATCTCTTCTTACAGACGCAATGAAGCCCTTGCCGTTGCAAATACGATACAACAAGACACGCCTAATCTTAATGCAGATATTGCGCAGTTAGTCGCAATTCAAGAAGGTATTGGTTTGGTTATTCTTGGCTCGATAGTGCCTAAAAAGTCAGAATTCAACATCACTATAAAAGCCATAGAGCCAGTCACTGGAGAAGAAGTGTTTGCTCTTTCTAAAGAGGCCAAGTCTACAGAGCACGTGTTAGAAACTATTGGTAAGTTAGCTCAAGATGTACGTAAGAAACTAGGTGATGATTCTATTAGCAGTGAATCCTTAGAAACCTACGAAACCTTTACCGCTGCTTCACTAGAAGCTGCGCAGCTGTACAGCAAGGCCCAACAACTTGCCATTGAAGGCAATAATGAAGCCGCCATAGAGCTTTTTCAAAAAGTCACAGAACTTGACCCTAATTTTAGCCGTGCTTATGCAGGATGGGCGCTTAGCGAAACCAATTTAGGTAGAGAAGAAAAAGCCGCTAAATTATGGCAAGAATCTTTATCTCGAATGAATCGGATCTCGGAGCGAGAAAGATTAAGAACCCTAGGTATTTATTATGTGAGTGTTACAAAAAACTTTGAAAAAGCCAAAGAAGTATTCTCAGAGTTAGTTAAAAAATACCCCTCAGATACTGCGGGTCATAATAACCTGGCTGTTGTGGCATTTTATTTGTTAGATTTTGATACCGCTACTTCTGAAGGCAAAATCGTATTAGATCTTTATCCAAAAAACTCGTTATTTCGCTCTAACTTTGCGCTGTATGCCATGTACTCGGGCAAATTTACTGAAGCATCTGAAATGGCAAAGTCGTTAGTTGAAGACGAACCCAACTATGGTACCGGTTATTTGCCACTTGCGATTGGCTATTTAGCGACTGGTGATTTTGCAAAAGCTCGAGACACTTACAATAAAATGACAAAAGCAACATTAACTGAGTTTAGAGAATCTACAGCAACTCTAGGTTTAGCCGATTTAGAAATGTTTCGTGGCAACTTTTCTGCTGCTCGAGAAATACTAACTCCCGCAATAAAACGCGATATCGAGGCAAACAAAGAACACCATGCTGCAGTGAAATTAATTGCATTAGCGCAAACTGAATTCGCTTCAGGCAACCATGAAGCAGCTTTAGACTTTGCTAATAAAGCCTTAACCTTATCTTCTCGTGATTCCATTTTAGTCGGTGCGGCAAGGATATTTTTAGATAGTAATTTAATTGAAAAAACTGAAGACATAGCCAATACCTTATCAGCCAAACTTCAAAAACACAGTCGCGCTTATGGCTTAATGATAAAAGGTGCGATTAAACGTAAAGAAGGTAACTTCATAGAAGCCTTTGACACGCTAGGTGCGGCTGTACAATTTGCAGACCTATGGCTGATCCGCCTTGAAATAGGGAAAACCTATCTTGCAGCTGGGTACTATGTTGAAGCCTTGGATGAGTTTGTGAAATGCGAAAAGAATAAAGGTCAAGCTACAGCTGTGTTTTTAGATGACTTACCTAGCTTTAGATATTTGTCTACCCTGCCTTACTGGACAGCTCGAGCTCAAGAAGGCTTGGGAAATATAGAAGTGGCCAAACAAACCTACGAGCAATTTATTGACACTAGACCTCAGGGCAGTCCTTTTGCCAAAGATGCGCAAAAACGTATTTTGTCATTTTATAAAAATGACATGCTGATTTACTCACAGACAGATTCAAAGATTGAGTAAAAACATTTACAAGGACTAGAGCCTAAACTTTTTATTTCATTTCCAAGCCATTGATTTAATAAATCATTTACAGACTAGCATGCCTTTTTTATTTAATCTTATCGAGTAGCCTTACATTACACTTGGTGAGTTTTCTTTCCTTAAAGGGTTAGCTTTAAAATTATAGATTTTTATTAACCTTAAAATGATTAATAAAGATACAGTTGTTATGTTTGCGTTTGCATTAAAGACGCCTATATTTACCTACAAGCTTTAGTCTTACTTTGCTCGCTTAACTGTACTTTATGCTCCAGCCTAAACTTTGGTTACATCACCTGCAAAGAGAAAGTGCTTTGAACTTGCTTTTGCAAGTTTTTTATATGGTGTTCCACCTACCATATCGCTTTTAGCATATTTAGGTGTTTGAACGTTGGGTTTGGCCATTAATGGTTGAACTTGTAACAGGGATATTAAGCACATGATTAACACTTCCATCAAGATTTTGACCTTTACCTTACTGTATTGCTTTTTTTGTTTTTTAAATACTTCGACTGCACAAGATTCAGATACGTTAGACTTTTGGCAAAGCTCAGCTTTTGCCCCTAGTGGTTATCCGCCTTTTACTACTTCATTAACACAAGATGCTGAAACTGGGAGGCTAACATTTTTTTACACTAATGAACCAGTAACGGGTTTTGTTTCTGGTGGCCGAGGAGAATGGGAGTTAAGTACCACTGCAGGTCAAACCGCCACCTTAGAACTGTTTTATACTTATGAAGGCCACCATGCATTTCATCAAGTGTTAGTGTCTTTACAAGCATTTGTCGAAGACGGTGAAACTGTCTCAACCTTTCCATTGGTAAATGAAGGCCCAGAAAGTTGTTGCACAACCCCTTCAGCTGGCTTTAGTTATAGTGGCTCTGTGATATTGCAAGTCAATGCGGGGCAAAGATATGGATTTCAATTGTCTGGCAGCAATTTTGATAGTAATGCCATATTAACAGGCACCTTAACTATTAATGGTGCAACTATCTCTACTCCTGAACAATTTGGTGAAGTCGTGTTATTGCAAGCCTTAGCTAATGCTGAAGGCGACAAAGCCGCAGTCACGCTTCGTGCTTCAGGCGAGCCAGGTGAAACCTCACAGGCAATTGAATTAATGACTTCAGCCTATTGTTTTGATGGAGATTTAGGCGAAGATGCGCAAGTCTTTGCACAATTTAATATTGGCGAATTTGACGCTAATGGTGAGGCTTTTATTTCAGCCTTAGTGGAAACCACTGAGCCTGTTTCAAATTATGTCACCGCTCGTATTGCAGGTGACGAAACCAGCGGTGAACCATCAGTATGTATTATTGCAGGTCCAGATAATGATTCTTGGGTACGAGCACTTCCTATTGAACTTACTAATAGCCTTACTACATTAACAGCTGAGTCAAGCATAAGCGGTTATTTAGATAGCCCTGGAAAATCTAGATGGTATAAATTCCCTATACAGCCTGGAGGACGCGCCACAATCTCATTATCATCACTTCCTGATGATTATGATCTGTTTGTTTTTAAAGATATTCAACAAGCATTTACTAGCTTGCAAGGTGATGCAGATATTGATGGTCTGAATAGACTTAGTGCTGAGTTTGCGCCTTCGGTATTTTCTCCCTCGGTTTTTAGTCCTTCGGTGTTTTCGCCTTCGGTGTTTAGCCCTGATGCTTACGCTCCTTCGGTATTTTCACCTTCAGTGTTCAGCCCATCGGTGTTCTCACCTTCAGTGTTTAGTCCGTCAGTATTTTCTCCGTCGGTATTTTCACCATCTGTGTTTAGTCCGTCTGTGTTTAGCCCTTCGGTATTTTCGCCTTCGGTATTTAGTCCTTCGGTTTTCAGCCCATCGGTTTTTTCTCCCACTGTATTTAATGGCGAAAACTTTGCTAGTGCGCAAATTCGCGCGTTACTTGCCGTATCAGCACAAACCGGTACAGGTAGTGAAGTGGTTGTAGCTGATACTTGGAACAATACTGGGCATTTTTATGTACGAGTGTCGGGAAAAAATGGCGCTTCAGATTTCTCTACCCCTTTTGAACTGTCGGTAAACCTCGATGGTGTAGACTGTACTGGGGTAGTGCCAATGACTGGCTCCACTTCTGCCCAAGCCAATGATTATCAGAGCATTATCTTATGGGATAGTGAGCGGATAATAGCAGATCCTGACAACTCAGCGGCTGATATAGCCCAACTTAGAGCTAAACTTAACGAATTTGCCGCCAGAGCCGAAATACAAGGGGCAATAGTCGATCTTAGCCAAATAAACCACATTCAAGCCTTACATGAACAAGCAGATGAGTTCAGCTCATGCCCTTATGCTGAAAATCTAACTGCTTTTGCCATTAAAGAGCTTATTGATGATTATCGTAGTGCTAATCCTAGCTTATCTTATGTGGTCATTTTAGGCAGTGACAGTCATGTACCATTTTTCCGCTATCCAGATCAGGGCTTGTTAGGCCCAGAGCAAGATTACGATCCGCCAATGGCTAATGGTACTCAATCGCAGTCTGCGTTAAGGCTTAATTATATTTTGGGTCAAGATGAGTATGGGGCAAGTACTATATTATCTTTGCGAGATGGCTCTTTCCCTATACCTGATCTAGCTGTAGGTCGTTTGGTCGAAACCGCGGCTGAAATGAATATAATATTAGACGCCTATCTTTCTACGCCTAACGGAGTGATTCCTCAGCCTTCGTCTACTTTAGTGACTGGTTATGACTTTTTGACCGATGCGGCCTTAGAAGTGCAACATGAACTAGTCGCCGGCACACAAGACGCACGTAATGACACTTTAATCACTGCAGCTAATATTTCTCCAGATGATCCTCGCTCATGGACTGCAGATGATTTAAGACGAGAATTAATAATCGAAGGTGAAGATATAGTATTTTTGGCCGGCCATTTTAGCGCTAATAGTACTTTAGCCGCAGACTACAAAACCACAGCCCTTACCACAGAGCTACTTGATGATGAAGTAGACTTTACCAATTCCATTGTTTTTAGTGCGGGTTGTCACTCAGGTTACAACATAGTCAACGAAGACGCCGTACCTGGCGTAACTTTGACCCTAGACTGGACTCAAGCATTTGCCCAAAAAGGTGCCACCCTAATTGCAGGTACAGGTTATCAATATGGGGATACTGACTTTGTTGAATACAGTGAAAAACTTTATGTTGGCTTTGCCAAAGAATTACGTACTGGCTTAGGCCCAGTGTCTGTTGGTCAAGCATTAGTTCGAGCTAAGCAAAAATACTTGTCAGATACCCCTGATATTAGAGGGCTACATCGTAAGTCTATTTTAATTAGTACGGTTTTTGGTCTGCCAATGTTAAAAGTCGATCTTGCTGGAGAGCGTATAACTCCCCCTGCATCAGTAGCAAATATCGAACCTGAGCCTGTTGTTAACAACCCTGGCGCCCTATTAGGCCTTCAAGTTGCAGATTTACCCATGCAATTTACTAATAGTGCTGATGGTGCCACTATCGACCGTACTGTTACTTTAGCGAATTTAGAGGGGGGAAATCTAACTGCCACCTACTTACTTGGAGCTAATGGGGTGGTTTCTAACCCTGCAGAACCAGCTATACCATTATTCTCGCGTCAGGTTGGAGTCACTGGCCCCCCACTCTCTTTGAGAGGTATTGGTCTACGTGGTGGAGCATGGCAGGAACGTTTAGTGTTACCGCTAACTGGGGCACCCACTACCGAATTACGCGGAGTACACACGCCCTTTACTTCACAAGTTAATTTTCCAATGCGCATTGCGACAGTTAATTATTTTGGCGCGTTAACAGGTAAAGAGCCGATATTACATGTAACACCAGCTCAACATAGGGTAACTAATGTGGGGGATTTTGACGCAATTCTAAGACAATATAATGATCTAGAATTTAGGTTGTATTACAGCGACAACACTAAAACCTATGCCCAGAATGTTCCTGCTCTTTCAGGTCCTCCTAGCTTATCAGGGGTTCAGGCGGTGGTTGATGGAAACGATATTATATTTTCTGCCAAGGTGGTAGGCGATCCCGCCTCTGGCATACATAATGTTTGGGTTACCTACACTGAAGGCTTAGCGTCAACAGGCCAATGGCAATCACTAGACCTTACCCAAAATCCAACCCAATCAACCGAATGGACTGGGCGTTTAGTAGGGCAAGCAAATTCCTTTGCTCGACTAGATTATATTGTTCAGGCGGTAAGCGGGACTGGACTTGTCACTATGAGTGACAACTATGGGGCCTATTACCACATAGCAGGTGCACAAGGTGAAGTAGGCTCTGATGGAAAGCCTACAAGTTTAGACGATAGTAACATTAGCCTAGTGGGTCCTGTTTCAGGTCAATATGGCCAAACTCACACTTTTGAAGCAACCCTCAACTCAGAATCAGGCTACATAGCCGATGCCAATATATTATTTACTATAGGTAGTACTGGACGAGCAGCTAAGACAGATGCGTTAGGCAAAGCCACAGTGCAATTGCCACTAAATAGTTTGCCTAATCAATACAAACTGACAGCATCTTTTTCTGGTAATGATGAGTTTGGAGCCTCTTCTGCAGAGCAAGCATTTCAAATAATTAAGGCCTCTACCAATTTAACCTTAGAGCAAGGTCCGCAGATAGTCGAAGTTGAGGGCGTGCAATCAGGAGTGATAGCTAAATTACAAGATGCAGCAGGCACCCCGCTACTTCAGCGTACTGTGTATTTTACCCTTGAAGGTGGACCGAACGGAACCTATACAATCGCAACCATTACCGACAATACAGGTAAAGCCAAGTTAGGTAACCTAGCCTTGCCAGCTGGCTCATATGATATAACAGCCAGATTTTTAGGCACAATACCCACTTATGGTTTACCACTAGAACTCTCTGACCCTGTATATAAAGCGAGTCATGTTTTCACTTCAATTAACCTTGTCAATGGCCAAGGTTGTGAGGAAGCAACTGCTATAAATATTAATAATGGCATGCAAAATGACCTTGTTGGGTTCTGTTATCTAGACGCTAATGTTAGCGAAGACATTATGATAATGGATGGCACTTTAGTATTAGGCAATGGTGTTTCGGTCAATAAAAAGATTGTTCAAACTGGTAAAGGCAGCGTGCGTATTTTGCAAGGAGGCATAGCGAAAAATAAAGTAGTTGAGTCTGGCCCCGGTTCGATAATAGTGGCGGGTATATCAAGTGGAAAGCTTATGGAGTCAGATGCTGGTGGTATTGAAATAACAGCAACTGGTCGAGTTGACAAAACCATAGATGAAGAAGGCAATGCCAACATAAAAATTGATGAACAGGACGATGGCAATATTCTCATTTCTGGTTTGGTGAGCGGTAAGGTAACTGAGAGCGGTAAAGGTGATCTAGTCGTACGCCCTACTGGCACAGTAAAAGGCAACGCCTCTGAAAATGGATTAGGTAAACTTGTCAATCAAGGTGTAATTGAGGGCAAAGTCACACAGCAAGATTAAAGTTCAATTTAGGCGGGCAATGTTTTATTGCCCGCCATTATTGATTTTTATAGTGGGTCAGTTAGATATTGCTAGGTGTTAATAAAATTAAAACCAGCGCTTGGTAAAGGCTTTATCTAATTCGTCAAAAGCGGTTTTTAATAAGCGTGCAAGCTCTTTGTATTCGGGTTTATTTTTAGGCGGCTGCAGTGCACAACCTTGCATTTGCATTTTATGGTGAATATCTAAATACCAACTTTTAATGCTATGTGGCAATAACTGATTAGAGCGGTGCCCTAACCACAATAAGCCTTGCAGGGGCAAAGATAAGAAAAATCCGCCAATAGCTAAAGCTTGAGGCAATCGCTCAACACCTTGCAAGTTAACTAACATAGCCACAGACATAACGGCTAGTGCTGGCATAACTTTGATTGAAAATTTCGTTGCGGCAATCACCCGACACTCTGGAAACATGCCATACAATTGAGATTGCATAGGCCAAGTTTGCATGTACTGCTGTCCGTCTTTCAGCATAGATGTAATTGTTTTAGCCATGCGCATTACCTCCACATTCACTTTTCTTGATATTACTAGAAAAGTACTTAAGTCTATTTCTCGCTAAATGTTATAACAAATGACCTTTCATTCAGTAGAATTTAATCAATCTCATTACCAAAATTGCACTTTATCAATATAATAGCCGAAATAAGGGCAATTAGTGTTTTCTCAACGTTGAAAGTCTATCACTTGCCCACATGTATAGGCGATAATTTCACAAATGCTTGCTTAGCATTTGATCACTGTAAGAATATTTGGAGAGTTAAATGTCTGAAGCAAGACACGTAAAACTATTAATTTTGGGCTCTGGTCCTGCTGGATATGCCGCCGCTGTGTATGCAGCCCGCGCTAACTTAAACCCGGTGTTACTTACCGGTATTCAACAAGGTGGTCAGTTAACTACTACCACAGAAGTAGAAAACTGGCCTGGCGATCCTGAAGGCTTAACTGGGCCTGATTTAATGGTGCGTATGCAAAAGCATGCAGAAAAGTTTGATACTGAAATCATTTTTGATCACATTAATAAAACAGACCTTTCTAAACGACCTTTTACCTTAACCGGTGACCAAGGTACTTACACTTGTGATGCATTGATCATTTGTACTGGTGCATCAGCTAAATACTTAGGCATGGAATCAGAAACTGCATTTATGGGTAAAGGGGTATCAGCTTGTGCTACCTGTGATGGCTTTTTCTATCGCAACCAAAAAGTAGCAGTTGTTGGTGGTGGAAACACTGCTGTTGAAGAAGCCTTATATTTATCTAACATTGCCTCAGAAGTCCACGTTATCCATAGACGTGACACTTTTAGAAGTGAAAAGATTTTGGCCGACCGCTTAATGGAAAAAGCCAAAAATGGTAATGTGGTATTGCACCTAAACCGCCAATTAGACGAAGTACTAGGTGATGACATGGGTGTCACAGGTATTCGTATTAAAGATACCCAATCTGATGCCACAGAAGAGCTAGATGTAATGGGACTATTTATTGCAATAGGTCATCAACCTAACACTGGTATTTTTGAGGGTGAGCTTGAAATGAAAGACGGTTACATTAAAGTGCAAAGTGGAACTGAAGGTAACGCAACTCAAACCAGTGTTGAAGGTGTGTTTGCCGCAGGTGATGTGAGTGACCATATTTATCGCCAAGCTATTACTTCAGCCGGAACGGGTTGTATGGCGGCACTAGATGCAGAAAAGTTTTTAGATGCTCTATAAATAAACACAAACTAGAAATAAAAAAGGTCTCATCTTAAGAGACCTTTTTAGTTTTAATCCTATAGGAAGTGTCATACTGACTTATGCTTGTCCTCACTCAATTGGATCAGACTCTGCGATTTCCGCACCCTACAGAAGCCCTCGAACAACCAAATGGCTTATTGGCCTTTGGTGGAGACCTATCGGTTAAGCGATTATTATTGGCTTATTCGAATGGTATTTTCCCTTGGTATGGCGAAGGTGAACCCATAATGTGGTGGTCACCTGATCCTAGGGGGGTGCTATGGTTAAATCAATTTAAGCCAAGTAGAAGCCTAGCAAAATTTGCCCGTAAGACTACCCTAAAGGTTAGCCTAAATTATGCGTTTGAAGAGGTCATTGAGGCTTGTGCAAGTATTCCAAGAAACGACTCAGGCACTTGGATTACAGAAGAAATGATACAAGCCTATAAAAACTTACATCAAGCGGGACATGCTCATTCAATAGAAGTATGGGACAACGAATTGTTAGTTGGGGGCTTATACGGTGTGGTAGTAGGCAAAGTATTTTGTGGGGAATCTATGTTTCATATTCAAACCAATGCCTCTAAGTTAGCCTTTTTACATTTAGTCAGGCTACTTAAATCCCAAGGCGCTGAAATGATTGATTGCCAAATGCAAAACCCACATTTAAAGAGCTTGGGTTGTGAAGAAATAGAGCGTTCAATATTTTTAAGCAAATTAGGTGAACAGCTTACCTCTGGTTTTTTGCCTGGCCTTTGGCAAGCCAGGCAACTTCCTGATGAGTGAATCGTTAATATGAGCATGAAATTTGGCATAACAGCAGCTTCTCCTTGCAATTATCTACCAGAGCAACAAGAACAACTTTTAATTTATGTGAGCGACAAAAAAGTTAAAATTCAGGATTATGATTTATTAATTCATGCGGGATTTAGACGAAGTGGCACTCAAGTCTATCGACCTCATTGCGCTCAATGCCAAGCCTGTGAATCCATTAGGATACCAGTTAGTAAGTTCTCTCCCTCTAAAAGCCAAAAACGCACGCTAAAGCGAAATCAAGATGTCACTGTTCGTATTAGTCAAACCAATCAAGATAGCTACTACCCTCTGTACGAGTCTTACATCAACCAACGCCATGATGATGGCAGTATGTATCCTGCCAGCCGTGAACAATATAACGGTTTTATTTTAAACCCTTGGCACCAAGCCTTATTTATCGAAATGTACTTAGTTGATGAATTAATAGGTGTAGCAGTTACCGACAATCTACCTTCGTCACTTTCGGCACTTTATACATTTTTTAAACCTAGCGAAGCAAAACGTTCCTTGGGTCACTTTGCAATTTTGCAACAAATTGCCTTATGTCAAAAATTAAACAAGCCATATTTGTACTTGGGATACCAAATCGATGCCTGTCAAAAAATGGCCTATAAACAGAATTTTTTACCTCATGAGCGCTTTTTAGACAATAAATGGCAACTAATTACAAAAAAATCAGGGTAAAGCTTTACACTCGCTGGCTTATTGGGCAAAATCTGCGCGGCATTTTTAGACACTTATTTTATAAACAGAGGTAACAGAGTTAGATGGCGAAAGAAGATTGTATTGAAATGGAAGGCACTGTGTTGGATACCCTTCCAAATACTATGTTTCGTGTTGAATTAGAGAATGGTCATGTTGTTACCGCACATATTTCGGGTAAAATGCGTAAAAACTACATTCGTATTTTGACTGGCGACAAGGTAACAGTAGAAATGACCCCATACGACCTAACTAAAGGCCGTATCATTTACCGCGCTAGATAATAATCGAATGGCATTAAGTTAGGCTCAGAATTTAGTTTGCCAGCTTAAATATCTTCGTAATAATAAAAAAAACCGATAATAAATTATCGGTTTTTTTGTACTTACACTTTTCTAGCCTAATTATCTAAGAGTTTAAAGCCTCTGGCTTTTCCTTACTGTCAGATAAAAATTCAAAACTAAGAGCATCATTGCTAAGGCCAATTTTAACACTGCCCCCTTGACTCAAACGACCAAAGAGTAGTTCATGCGCCAATTCCTTTTTAACATGTTGTTGAATAACACGAGCCATAGGTCTAGCTCCCATGTTTTTATCATAGCCTTTTTCAGCTAGCCAATTACGTGCCGAATTCGTGACTTCCAGTGACACCCCTTTATTATCAAGTTGCACCTGTAGTTCAACAATAAACTTGTCTACAACCTGTAAAATCACCTCAATATCTAAATGATTAAACCAAACTGTAGCATCTAGCCTGTTTCTAAACTCAGGAGTAAAGACTTTCTTGATTTCAGACATGGCATCGTGTGTATGATCTTGCTGTTTAAATCCTATGGAAGTACGAATCGACTCTTGTACCCCAGCATTGGTTGTCATCACTAACACCACATTTCTAAAATCGACTTTTCGGCCGTTATTATCAGTTAAGGTGCCATGATCCATCACTTGCAATAGAATGTTATAAATATCGCTATGAGCTTTTTCAACTTCATCTAACAACACCACAGAATAAGGATGTTTAATCACCGCATCAGTTAATAACCCACCTTGATCAAAACCAACATAACCTGGAGGCGCACCAATTAATCGACTAACCGCATGCCTTTCCATATATTCAGACATATCAAAGCGAACTAACTCAACTCCCATAATTTTAGCTAGTTGAGAAGTGACCTCGGTTTTACCTACCCCAGTAGGACCGGCAAATAAGAAATTACCTATAGGTTTAGTTTCATTGCCTAAGCCAGAGCGAGATAACCGAATTGCATCTGTTAGGGTTTCTATTGCATCGTCTTGACCAAATACCACCAACTTTAAATCACGGTCTAGGTGTTTAAGTACTTCTTTATCAGAGGCCGATACAGACTTTTCAGGAATACGCGCAATTTTAGAGATAATATGCTCGATATCATTTACGCCTATAGTTTTTTTGCGTCGAGATACAGGCAATAATCTTTGGCTCGCCCCTGCCTCATCAATCACATCAATGGCCTTGTCAGGCAAATGTCGCTCGTTGATATATTTAGCCGACAATTCAGCAGCTGCTCGAATAGCTTTATGGGTAAAACGCACACTGTGGTGTTCTTCGTAACGCGACTTTAAGCCCATTAATATTTTAGTGGTGTCGGTAACTGTAGGTTCAACCACATCAACTTTTTGGAAGCGTCTTGCTAAAGCCCGATCTTTTTCGAAGATACCTTGATATTCTTGATAAGTAGTAGAGCCAATACAACGTAATTCACCGCTGCTAAGCTTAGGTTTAAGCAGGTTTGATGCATCCATCACCCCACCCGATGCGGCTCCGGCACCAATAATGGTATGAATTTCATCAATAAATAAAATCGCATCTGGACTGGCAGATAACTCTTTTAATATGCCTTTTAAACGCTTCTCAAAGTCGCCACGGTATTTAGTACCGGCCAGCAACGCTCCCATATCTAACGAATAGACAGTAGCATCGGCAATCACTTCTGGTACTTCATTGTTGACTATTCTATAGGCCAAGCCTTCTGCTATGGCAGTTTTACCGACCCCCGCCTCGCCCACTAACAATGGGTTATTTTTGCGGCGACGACATAATACTTGAATGCTGCGCTCTAATTCACTATCACGACCAATTAGCGGATCAATTTTGCCGTCTTTGGCACTCTGATTAAGATTAGTTGAATATTTATCGAGCATAGTTTCAGCTTCATCTTGCTCGCTGACTTCTTCTTCGCTTTCACCATGAGGGGTTGATTCATCATCAACTTTAGAAACCCCATGAGATATAAAATTCACAACGTCCAATCGGGTGACATCAGATTTCTTCAAGATATATACGGCTTGTGATTCTTGTTCGCTAAAGATGGCCACCAGCACGTTCGCCCCAGTCACTTCCTCTTTGCCTGAAGATTGCACGTGAAAAACCGCACGTTGTAATACCCGTTGAAATCCTAAAGTAGGTTGAGTTTCGCGTTCGTTACCTTGCTCATCTAATAATAATGGCGTGGTATCTTTCACAAAATCGGTAAGTTCTTGTTTAATTGACTCAATATTGGCGCCACAGGCCTTCAGAGCGTCTCTGGCGGCGTTATTGTCTAACAAGGCAAGTAACAGGTGTTCTACCGTCATAAACTCATGACGATGCTCTCTGGCAAAAATGAACGCTTCGTTAAGCGTCTGCTCTAGATCTTTATTTAACATAAGAATACCCTCTGACTACTAGCCTATTCGATGATGATACTTTTCTCAAAAATTTCATTATGCTTGTTCCATAGTACACATCAATGGATGTTGATGCTCACGAGCATAACGACTGACCTGCATCACTTTAGTTTCTGCTATCTCTGCAGTATATATGCCACAAACCGCTCTACCATGATAGTGCACTGTTAGCATGATTTGTTGTGCTTTTTCGCCATCTAGATTAAAAAAACGCATAAGCACTTCGATAACAAAGTCCATAGGCGTGTAATCATCGTTATTTAGCAGCACTTTATACATAGGTGGTGGCGCGGCTTTTTTCTTAACCGTGTCAATGGCCTTATGTGGTGTGATATCAATGGTGTTATCTTTACTCATAATTCGCTTACATAATTATATTCTTAACCGTTTTGTCTGATAATAATTTAGACCAACCAGGGTGTCAGTTAGTTTATATTTTAAACGAAATTTCAAATTCACCTTGACAAAAACAGGTTAAAAAACCTACATTTTAAATCGACGGTTGTATTAAGTAGTTAACACGTCTTTCCCTAACCTTAGTGTGGGGGCAAAGTTGTATTAGTTCAAGGGATCAAAAGGAAGCAGAGGTATGGCAGTCGGCAAAGTAAAATGGTTCAATAATGCGAAAGGTTTTGGCTTTATTGTTCCCGATGATGGTGGCGAAGATATTTTCGCGCATTACTCTACCATCCAAATGGAGGGCTACCGCTCTCTAAAGGCAGGCCAAGAGGTAAAATACGAAGTTCAGCAAGGGCCTAAAGGCTTACATGCTGAAAACATTGACTTCAAAACTGAGCCAGACAGATAAATATTTATCTAGGAGATAAAAAAGCAGACGATAACGTCTGCTTTTTTGTTTGCCTAATATAAAACTTTAGCAAGATTATTGCGCCACCAAACCGATGGCGCAATGAGTAACATTAGTTAGCTGCTAAAGCTGCGTTAAGGGTTGCACTAGGACACATAGCCTTGGTCGCTAAATCATCATTAGGATAATAATATCCACCGATATCAGCTTCTTTGCCTTGAGTCGCATCAATTTCAGCAATAATCTTACTTTCATTGGCACTTAGGCTCTCAAATAATGGCTTAAACTTAGCAGCTAATTCTTTATCATCTGCTTGGTTCGCCAGTTCTTCTGCCCAGTACATGGCCAAGTAGAAGTGACTACCTCTGTTATCAAGTTGCCCAGCTTTACGTAAAGGCGACTTGCCATTATTCAGTAGTTTTTCTGTTGCTTTATCTAATGCAACAGCAAGTACTTTGGCTTTTTGATTATCTTGTTTTATTGCAAGATCTTCTAAAGATACAGCTAAGGCTAAAAACTCACCTAGTGAATCCCAACGTAAATGCCCTTCTTCAACAAATTGCTGAACGTGCTTAGGTGCAGAACCACCGGCTCCCGTTTCAAACAATCCGCCACCGGCCATTAGCGGTACAATTGATAACATTTTTGCACTAGTACCCAATTCTAAAATAGGGAACAAATCAGTTAGGTAGTCACGCAATACGTTACCTGTTACTGAAATAGTATCTAGTCCACGGATCGCTCTTTCCATGGTGTAACGAATGGCTCGCACTGGTGACATAATAGAAATATCTAATCCATCAGTGTCGTGCTCTTGTAAGTATTTATTTACCTTTAAGATAAGTTGCGCGTCATGAGCTCGTTCGTCATCTAACCAGAAAATCGCTGGCATGCCAGATTGACGAGCACGGTTTACTGCTAATTTAACCCAGTCACGAATAGGCGCGTCTTTAGCTTGGCACATTCTCCAAATATCACCTTCAGCGACTTCATGCTCAATTAATACATTGCCATCTTGATCGATGATTTGAACTTTACCGTCGCCTTGCATTTCGAAAGTTTTATCATGTGAACCATATTCTTCAGCTTTTTGTGCCATTAAACCAACGTTTGGCACTGTACCCATGGTTCTTGGATCAAATGCACCGTGAGTTTTACAGAAGTTAATCACTTCTTGATAAATCGTGGCGTAAGTACTTTCTGGAATTACCGCTTTAGTGTCGTGTAACTTGCCATCTGGTCCCCACATTTGACCAGAACTTCTGATCATCGCAGGCATAGATGCATCAACTATCACATCACTAGGAACGTGCAGGTTTGAAATACCTTTATCTGAGTTCACCATAGCAATAGGCGGACGCTCTGCGTAACAAGCGTTAATATCACGCTCAATTTCAGCGCGTTGCGATTGCGGTAAAGAAGCGATCTTGTCGTAAACACTGCCTAAACCATTGTTTGGGTTTACTCCTAGCTCATCAAATAAAGCTTGGTGCTTGTCAAACAGTTCTTTGTAGAAAACTTTAACACAGTGACCAAAAACAATTGGGTGCGACACTTTCATCATGGTTGCTTTAACATGCAATGAAAATAATACGCCTGTGTTTTTAGCATCTTCGATTTGCTCTTCAAAGAATTCACATAAAGCTTTTTTGCTCATGCACATGCCATCAATCACTTCACCTGCCAACAAGTCAACTCTTGGCTTAAGTACGGTGACATTGCCAGCTTTGTCAGTAAATTCAATTTTAACGTGTCCGGCTTTTTCAACAGTGACCGATTGCTCACCTGAATAAAAATCGCCGCCACGCATGTGTGCTACATGAGTTCTAGACGCTTGACTCCACTCACCCATTGAATGCGGGTTATTTTTTGCGTAATTCTTAACTGCAGCAGGAGCACGACGATCAGAGTTTCCTTCACGTAATACCGGGTTTACTGCACTTCCTAATACTTTACCATAACTGGCTTTAATGGCTTTTTCTTGGTCTGTTTGAGGATCTTCAGGAAACTCAGGTAAATCAAAACCTTTGCTTTGCAATTCTTTGATCGCTGCTTTTAACTGTGGAATAGATGCACTGATATTAGGCAGTTTGATAATATTGGTCGTAGGCTCTTGCGTTAATGCACCTAGCTCTGATAACGCATCAGGTACACGTTGCTCAGCTGGCAAAAACTCGCTCATTACAGACAATATACGTGCTGCTAACGAAATATCGCTTAATTCAACTTCTATGTCTGCGCTTGATGTAAAACTACGAATAATTGGAAGCAATGAATAAGTGGCAAGTGCCGGCGCTTCGTCTGTTTTTGTATAGATAATTTTCGACTTAGAAATCGTCATTATGAGCCTCATGTTTATGGTAAATCACCGTCAATCCTACCTCCGTTTGCTTTTCAGAGAGGTAAATTCACAACGTTGTGACAATAAGGATTGATGTTAAGTACCGAATTTAAAAAAGTGTCTTGTCCAGACAACCCGTAAATAATATATGGGTTGATCAATTAAGTACAAGTTTTGCTTGCAAAATATATCAAGTTAATCAGACTTTAGCCCAATATATTAGTTTAATTAATTTAGTTTTTTCTTTTACTGAACCTCATAATGCCTAAAACCACTAAGCCAACTTTTAAACACTCTCATTCAACTAGCCCCACAAAAACCCGAGTGGTTTTGTTTAATAAGCCTTTTAATGTGTTGACTCAATTTACCGATCAAGAAGGCAGGCAAACCCTCAAAGACTTTATTCCTATTCCCGACGTTTACGCAGCTGGTAGGCTAGATAAAGACAGCGAAGGTCTTTTGGTGTTGACCAATAATGGTAAATTACAAAATAGACTTGCTTCACCAAAGCACAAAACCGTAAAAACCTATTGGGTACAAGTTGAAGGCGTGCCGCAAGAATCTGATTTGGCATTATTACGCCAAGGAGTAAAGCTTAAAGACGGCCTAACGCAACCCGCCACAGTCGAAGCAATAGAAGAACCCCAAGTGTGGGAACGCACTCCCCCAGTAAGGTATAGGCAAAACAAGCCCACTAGTTGGCTGGCCATTACTATTTCAGAAGGACGCAATCGCCAAGTAAGACGCATGACCGCGCATATTGGTTTTCCAACTTTAAGGTTAATACGATATAGCGTGGGAGAGTGGACAATTGACGGGATTGGCAATGGTGAATTTGTGGAGGTTTAATTTTTAAAAAACTTCAGCTGTTCCTCGAAGGTTTTATAAGATCTAAAGCATGCACGGGCCCATGCATTTTAATCAACGAAATTCGAAAACCATTGCACTCCACAACAAGTCCTGTACTTTAACCTCACTCTCTCGCGTTTCGACACTTATCACCCGATAACTGCCTTAGCCACGACTCAGGTAATACCATGACGGCCCTTCGCTATAGTTATCAAACTGTCGAATTTGGCAAAATCGATATTCATTTACGTACTTTGCGAGACAAACAGGAGTTTCACGACCCCCAAGGAATTGCTGAAGGTCTAGGTATTTCTTCCTCGCTTTGGTCATTATTTGGGGTAATTTGGCCATCAAGTTTGGTGCTAGCCCACTTTATTTCTGACTACCAGCTAGCCAATAAACGTATTTTAGAAGTGGGCTGTGGCATGGGGTTAAGTAGTTTACTGTTAAATAAACTCAACGCAGATATAACAGCCACCGATTACCACCCAGAAGTAGCACGATTTTTAATTGCGAACACCCAACTCAATAATGATCGCCCCATCGCTTATGAGCAAACAGACTGGGCAAGTCACCATGATACATTAGGCCTTTTTGACCTTATCATTGGCAGTGACTTATTGTATGAAGACGAACATATCGCCTTACTTGCACAATTTATCCAACGCCATGCAAATCCAAACTGCGAAGTGATTATTGTCGATCCTGGCCGCGGTAGAAAAAACAAATTAAGCAAACAAATGTTGGTCAACGGCTTCCAATCAGAACACCTCAAGCCGGCATTAGGTAGCTACTTAAAAGACGATTTTAAAGGTTATATTTTAAAATTTAATCGTTAGCCTTAAGTCAGCTTAAAAAATCTTTTATAAAGCTCAATTGGCTGATGAGATTAGGGGCTGAATATCATTCATATATCTTTGAGATTAAGTGCATTTATTTGGATACCTAGGCGTTTACCTACAAGCTTAGTTATTCTAAAGCAAAGGCCAACAACCAAACTAAGAGAGTAAAGGGCTCATAACTCGGTTTCTGCCACTTTAGGGTTTTCCACAAAAGCCCCACTAGAGGTTAAAACTTGTTGATTTGGATGACCAAAGTTCACAAGTTTTCCCTTAATTGAGAGCATTTTTGAAAAAGTTCTCGATGACATATGAAAGATTAAAAGGCCCTAATGATTTATGTCCAAATTACTGATAAACTTCGCCACCATTTTTTAGCACTTTAATTCATCGATTTTATGACACAAAGACCCCCAAATGCGTCACCAGAAAAAGACAACAGCCAAATAAAAGTAGTGGTGGGTATGTCTGGTGGTGTGGACTCCTCGGTATCGGCTTTTCTACTCAAACAACAAGGCTATCAGGTCGAAGGTTTGTTTATGAAAAATTGGGAAGAAGATGACAATGACGAATATTGTGCAGCTGCAGAAGATTTAAAAGATGCCCAAGCGGTGGCAGACAAACTAGGCATAGAATTACATACAATTAATTTTGCCGCAGAGTACTGGGACAACGTGTTTGAGTATTTTCTTGCCGAATACAAAGCTGGGCGTACCCCTAACCCAGACATTATGTGTAACAAAGAAATTAAATTTAAAGCCTTTTTAGAATTTGCTGCAGAAGAATTAAATGCCGACTACATTGCCACAGGTCACTATGTCCAGCGCGCTCAAGTTAACGGGCAATGGCAAATGCTACGAGGCTTAGATCAAAATAAAGATCAGAGTTACTTTTTGTACACTTTAGGTGAACAACATGTGGCGCAAACCTTATTTCCCATAGGTCATTTAGAAAAGCCCGAAGTACGTAAAATTGCTTTAGAACAAGATTTAGTCACCCATGATAAAAAAGATAGTACTGGCATATGTTTTATTGGCGAACGCAAGTTTAAAGACTTTTTAGCCCAGTACTTACCCGCCCAACCCGGCGAAATAGAGACCGCAGAAGGGCAAATTATTGGTAAGCACGAAGGTTTGATGTATCACACTTTAGGTCAACGTAAAGGCTTACTTATTGGTGGTATGAAAGAATTCGGTGACGATCCTTGGTATGTGGTAGATAAAGATATACAGCGCAATGTACTAATAGTAGGTCAAGGGGCAGACCATCCGCGCTTGTACTCGCAAGGACTAATTGCCAAGCAGTTGCATTGGGTTGACCGCCAAGGTCCACAACAAGCTATACGTTGCACAGTGAAAACTCGCTATCGTCAACAAGATATTCCTTGCTTAGTTACCCCAACTGAAAACGGCAGTGTAGAAGTCAAGTTTGACCAAGGACAAAAAGCCGTTACCCCTGGACAGTCAGCGGTATTTTACCAAGGCTCAGTGTGCTTAGGTGGCGGCATTATAGAGAATTATATTCGCTAATGAGTAATACCCATAAATTTTACCAATCTAACATTGCCTTAGCTGGCATTTGCCAAGCAGCCGCTTTAGTTAAGCGCATTGCCAGAACCAATGATTTTGACGCGCAAGCTTTGCAGGCCAGTGTTAATAGCATTGCCATTACTGATCCTGAGCATACTGAACAGGTCTTTGGTTCACTTGCTAACCTAAAGCTTGGTTATCAAACCATCCTAGCCCAATTAGACAATCAAATCCCAGATAAAGACGTAGAAATCACCCGTTATGTGGCGAATCTAATGGCAATAGAAAGAAAAATAAGTGCCAACAAAAAGATTATGGCGGCTTTAGGTCAGAGAATTGGCAATATTCAACGTCAACAAGCTCAACTGAACTTATCTGAAAGCCAAATGTTAGCCAACCTCGCCAGCATTTATTCAGATATTGTTAGCCCCATAGGTAGAAAAATTCAAGTGGCTGGCAACCCTAGCGTTTTAAAGCAAGCAGACAATCAAAACCGCGTTAGAGCGGTATTATTAGCTGGCATTAGAGCGGCCGTATTGTGGCGCCAGCTAGGGGGAAAACGTCGACATATTTTGTTTAGTCGGCAACAAATTATCGATTGCGCTCAGCAAACCTTAGGTCAAATTAACACGTCTAATTAGGAGTAATTAATGAACTTATCTGCACTCACAGCTGTGTCTCCCATAGACGGACGATATGGTAGTAAAACCACAGAGTTAAGGCATATTTTTAGTGAATATGGTCTACTTAAATGCCGAGTTATTGTAGAAGTTCGGTGGTTACAAAAGTTGGCTGCCACTGACGAGATCAAAGAAGTCCCGCGTCTTAGCGAGGCTGCAGATGCATTTTTAGATAATATTGTTAACGAATTTAGTGAAGCCGATGCGCAGCGCATCAAAGACATTGAAAAAGAAACCAACCACGATGTCAAAGCTGTGGAGTACTTCTTAAAAGAAAAAGTCGCTTCACAGGCAGAACTGCATGCAGTTAGTGAATTTATCCACTTTGCTTGCACCTCAGAAGACATCAACAACTTATCACATGCGTTAATGTTAGATGAAGCACGTAGCCAGGTTATAGTGCCCTATTGCGATAAGCTTATTAGCGAATTAAAACGTTTAGCCATAGAATTAAAATCTGTGCCTATGATGGCGCGAACTCACGGACAACCTGCCTCACCCACTACTATGGGTAAAGAGATGGCTAACGTGATGTTGCGTTTAAGCCGCCAACGAGAGCAAATCGTAAAGGTTCAACTCTTAGGTAAAATTAATGGGGCCGTTGGTAATTACAATGCTCACCTAAGCGCTTACCCAGAGTTAGATTGGCACACCTTTGCCAATGAGTTTGTTACTAGCCTAGGTATAACTTTTAATCCATTTACAACTCAAATTGAACCTCACGACTATATTGCCGAGTTATTCGATGCCATCGCACGTTTTAATACCATTTTATTAGACTTTGACCGCGATATTTGGGGCTATATAGCGCTGGGGCATTTCAAGCAAAAAACCATTGCTGGCGAAATTGGCTCCTCTACTATGCCGCACAAGGTTAACCCTATAGATTTTGAAAATTCGGAAGGCAATTTAGGTTTAGCCAATGCTATGTTTAATCATTTAGCCGCGAAGTTGCCGGTTTCAAGATGGCAGCGAGACTTAACAGACTCAACTGTATTAAGGAATTTAGGGGTAGGTGTGGGTTACTCTGTCATTGCATATCAAGCGACGTTAAAAGGCATCAGTAAACTTGAAGTCAATGAGCAAAGTCTACTTAATGAACTAGACAATAACTGGGAGTTATTGGCAGAGCCTGTGCAAACCGTAATGCGTAGATACGGAATAGAAAAGCCTTACGAAAAACTTAAAGAACTAACCCGTGGTAAAAAGGTTAATCAACAAGTGATGGCTGAATTTATTGATAGCCTTGCCCTACCAGAATCGGCTAAAGCTTCGCTACGCGCCCTTACGCCAGCCAATTATATTGGTCGAGCCATAGAGTTTGTAGAACAACTTGATGCCTAGAAGAAAAGTTTAGGCTTTAAACAGGTTAAGCATTATTGCGGCTAAATAGTTAAGGTGAACTACACTTAGGTTTCACCATAATTTTTAAAGGGATTTAAAAATGCTTAACCTTGCTTTAAAAGCATGGGTGCATGCTGGGTTGTCGCCACAAAGGAGTGAAAGCATAAACCCTATTCGTTTAACTAATATAACCGCGCTCTTGGTTATTTTTGTATCTTTATTGCAACTGCCCACCGCCTTTTACTTTTCTAACTACAGTGAGATCCTAATTGTTGCTCTGGTGGTGTTAGCCCTACTTTGGGTACCAGTTTTAAATCGCCAACATGCGTTCCATGGTGCTAAATACCTACTTATTAGCGTGTATGTTTTAGATATTTTTGTATCTTGTTTATTGTGGAAAATTAATCTCAACATTCACTATTTCTTTTTATTGGCGGTATTTATTTGTCCTTTTTTGTTTGCGGTACATGAAAAATACCCAATGTTATTGATCTTAGTTGGCTTAAGTGGATTATTTGTTGGCTTTGAAATTTGGTTTTACTTCAATACTTTGCAACATACCCTGTCACTGCATCAACAAATATTTAGCTTATCTTGTGCCAGTTTATTTGCGCTAGCTTGTATACTCTGTAGTTACCACCTTTGGAAAAATGTGAATCGAAGCTGGCAAAAATTAGCTTTTGAAAAAGAGCGTTCAGAAAAACTTTTACTGAACATACTGCCAGCAAGTATCGCTCAACGTTTAAAAGGCTCTCCAGCATTTATTGCCGACTATTTTTCACAAGCCAGTATCTTGTTTGCCGACATTCAAAACTTCACCCCTTTGTGTAAACAGTTATCACCCCATCAATTAGTGGATTTGTTGAATCAAATTTTTTGTGTGTTTGATTCTTTATCACAAAAATATGGTCTAGAAAAAATCAAAACCAGTGGCGATGGTTATATGGTGGCAGGTGGATTACCCACTAAAAATGCCAGCCATGCCAAACAATGCTGCTACTGCGCATTAGAAATGCAAAGTGCATTTAAAACCATTTGCCAGCAGCATCATTTACACACTGGACTACGCATTGGCATAGGCTGTGGTGAGGTGATTGCTGGTATCATTGGTAAAAATAAATTTAGCTACGACCTGTGGGGCGAAGCAGTCAACTTAGCCTCGCGTATGGAAAGCCATGGGTTATGTAACAAAATTCAAACCACAGAGGCTACCTATAAGCTAACCAAAGAGTTTTTCTGTTACGATAAACGAGGTGGTATAGAGGTAAAAGGCGTAGGTAAGGTAACCACCTATTGGTTGCTCGGCATAAAACAACAAGTAGAGAAGCATGAATTCGCTCAACAACTTTGATAAGCAGGAGTTTTTAACTCATTACTGGCAAAAAAAGCCTTTAGTCATTAAACAAGGCTTCACTGACTTTGACGATCCCTTAGATGAACATGACCTAGCAGGTTTGGCTGAAGAGCCAAATGTAGACTCAAGAATAGTCAGCCTAGATAAAGATAAATGGCAAGTTAGCCATGGCCCATTCAGTGACATAAACCAACTCTGTATTGGGGCTTGGAGTTTGTTAGTTCAGTCAGTGGATCACTATTTACCCGAAGCAGACCAATTAATGCGGGCCTTTGACTTTATTCCTCACTGGCGCATGGACGATTTAATGGTTAGCTTTTCCAACGCTAACGCCGGGGTTGGGCCTCACTTAGACCAATACGATGTTTTTATTATTCAAGGCAAAGGTTCAAGACGCTGGCAAGTTGGTTTGCCCGGTGAGTTTAGCAGTCTGCGTCCTTGTAAAGATTTAGCCCAAATCACTGGCTTTACCCCTGTGATTGACCAAGTGTTAATCCCAGGCGACATAGTCTACATTCCAGCTGGACACCCCCATAATGGTCTTGCGTTAGAAGATTGTTTAAATTATTCCATCGGTTTTAGAGCACCTAATCAGCAAGAATTACTCTCTTCATTAGCTGATTATGCCTTAGATACTCAGTCCTTTTCACACAGATACACAGATGAAAAATTAAATCTAAGAGCCCACAGCGGCGAAGTTACTCAAGCTGAAATTCAGCGTTTTAAATCTTTGCTTAATCAAACATTAAAAACTGACCACTTTAACCAATGGTTAATGAAATTTTTAAGTGAAAACGGCCCTAGCTTAGACTTATTAGAAGACAGCTCTGTATTTTACACCTATCAACAAATTGATGACGCTTTAAGCTGTGGGGCAAAGCTGTATCGCTCACCTGGCGTTAAAGCCGTGTATTCAGAAGCCAGTCAAAACTCTTCACAAGAGTTTCAATTTTATATTCAGGGGCAATTATTTACCTTGCCCACATCAGAAAAAGCCCAAGCATTGCAGTTTTTATTTAATTCTGAATTTAGCCTAGAAAACAGTTTTTCTAATAAAATCAGTGTGGTATTTGCAAAATTCTTGTCTACAATGATTCATTCAGGGTTTTGGTACCTTGAGGATGAATAAATATTTGGAGTAACCATATGACGTTTTTTGTTAAAAACGTCGATTGGGAAAACGAGCAACACAAACTTAGAAAGATCAGAGAAAAAGTCTTTGTATGCCAGCGACGTATTCCTGTTGAATATGAGTTTGATCAACTAGACAGCCAATCCTTTCATGTATTGGTGGTAAACGAGCAGGATCAAGAAATCGCCACAGGTCGTATTACACCTCAAGGTGAAATTGGCCGAATAGCAGTTGAGCCACAGCATAGAAGACCCGAAGTGTATAAACAGCTCTCTGATGCCCTACTCAATATTGCCCGTCAAATTGGCGTGAGGCACATATTAGTACAATGTGAGTTGGAAGGTGTTAGCTACTACCAAAAACAGGGATTTCGTCCAATCGGCAGTGTCTTTATGGACGCGGGCATTCCGCGCCAACGTATGATATGTAGTTTGCGCCGTTTTACCCTCAAGCGGGTTGAACTGACGCACTAGACCTAAAAACCGCTAAATAAAAATGGCGCCTGTAAAAAAGCCATTCCGTTTAGCGGTTTTATTTTATCTGCTAGGTCAAGCTTATAAAGAATCAGCCAAAACTTGCAATGGGTGTTTTGGCTTAGTTTTTTCAAAACGTGCCACCTGACTTCGGCATGAATAACCCGTGGCTAATATTTGTTCTGGCGCATACTTAGCAATAGCCTCTTGCCAGCTTAATTGATATATCCCCTTAGACTCAGCTAAATGACTGGCTTCATGGCCAAAAGTCCCAGCCATACCACAACAACCAACTGCCACAGCAGTTAAGTCTAAATCACATGCAGAGAATATCTGCTGCCAGTGTTTTTCACTTTCTGGCAAGGCGGTTTTTTCACTGCAATGAGCAAATAAAGCGTAGCCTAGCTCTGACTTGGTTTGCCCTTTTGGTAAGTCTATTTGCAACAACCATTCATGGACTAATTGCACCTTAAATTCGCCTCTAGCCTTACCTAGTATTTTGCTGTATTCATCGCGATAACACAGCACCATAGAAGGATCGACGCCCACCATAGGTACAGACAGTTGCTGAATTTGTTGCAAAAAATCTGCAGCATGTTTTGCGGTTTTAGCAAACTCAGCCAAAAAACCTTTTACATGTTGTGGTTTACCGTTAGGCATAAATGGCAACAAAACCGGCTCATAACCTAGCTTTTTAATTAATTTTGCCAAAGCGGCCACCACTTCTGCATCATAAAAACTGGTAAAAGGATCTTGTACTATGCAAACTTTTTTAGCTAAAGCCTGTGGCTCTAAGCTTTGTAATTCAGCTAAATCAAAAGGCGGAATATGTTGCTCTGTTATTTGCTGCTTTAGCGTGGGTTGCGACAAAATGGGTGTGTCTACATAACCTACGGTTTTTCTTATTAGCTGATTCACCCATTTTTGTTTTAAGAAAAAATTGACCATAGCTGGCGCTTTAGCCATAAGCGGTGCCATTTTTTCGATATTGGCCACTAAGTGGTCTTTCGTTGGGCGTAAATAGCGCTGGTAATAGATATTTAAAAATCGCGCTCTAAAACTCGGTACATCCACACTAACAGGACATTGGCTAGAACAAGCTTTACAGGCCAAACAGCCATTCATCACTTCTAACACTTCATGAGAATAGTCATAAGCTGGCTTTTTATCTGTACTGTTTCTAAATCGTTCAAACCAAGTTGGAGGATCTTGATTATGTTCTAACTCATTGATATCTATGTTTTGTTTAGACAACAACCTCAACCACTCGCGAACCATAGTCGCTCGGCCTTTAGGGCTATGGCGTCTATCTGCAGTAATTTTAAATGATGGGCACATGGCAGACTGAGTATCATAGTTAAAACACAGGCCATTTCCATTACAGCTCATGGCAGGCTCAAAACTGTCACGCACCTCAACGGGAATTTGACGATCAAAGTATCCGCGTTTTTGTCCTGCGACTTTAACTAATTCATCATCAGAGTCATAAGGTGTACAAATTTTACCTGGATTCATTTGATTATGTGGGTCAAATACAGACTTTATTTTACGCAACTCAGCAAACAGTTCTTCACCAAAAAACTGTGGCGCATATTCGCTTCTATACCCCTTACCGTGTTCACCCCAAATTAACCCGCCATATTTGGCTACTAATGCCACCACTTGTTCAGAGATTTGTGGGATCAAGGCTTCTTGCTCGGGATCACACATATCCAGTGCTGGACGCACATGTAAAACCCCCGCATCCACATGCCCAAACATGCCATAAAATAAGCCATGACTATCTAATAGCGCCCTAAACTCCATAATAAAATCGGCTAAATTCTCTGGGGGTACGGCTGTGTCTTCAACAAAGGCTAAGGGCTTTTTAGGCCCTTTAGTTTTTCCTAATAGCCCTACTGACTTTTTACGCATAGCATAAATTTTTTGTATATCAGCTTTGTCGTAAGTAATTTGGTAACCAATTACCCCTGAGTCTGTGGCCTTATCTAAGTTTTGCGACAGCTCGGCAATCTTGTTTTCAATATCGGCCTGATCATTACTGTTGTACTCCACCATATTCAGACCTAACACATCTTTGTCTTCAACTTCGGTAATGAGCGCTTTAACCGAGTGCCAAATCATATCTTGCTTAGCAAGGTTTAATACATTGCTGTCGACGGTTTCTACCGAGGTTGCTTGTGCCGCCACCATACTTGGTGCATGCCTCAGGGCCGATTCAAATGAGTCATACTTTACGTTAACTAGGGCTTTAAATTTAGCAATAGGAGTAATATTAATTTTAGCTTCGCCAACAAAAACTAAGGAGCCTTCAGAGCCGGTAATCACCCGACTTACATCTAATTGAGTTAGGTCTTTATCTAAAGTGTTTTCTAAATCATACCCGGTTAAAAAACGATTTAATCTTGGAAATTTAGCTAATATTTGCTGGCGTTTATCTAGGCAGCTTTGCAGCACTTGCTGTTGAATTTGACTTAATCGGCTTTGATCTTGGGCAGACTGTTTGGCTTGCTCTAATGCAACTGGTGCTGTGTGTAATAAGGTACCATCGGCTAACACACTGGTTAATTCCAATACATGGTCACTGGTTTTTCCGTACACCAAAGAGCCCTGACCTGAAGCATCGGTATTAATCATGCCTCCGATAGTGGCCCGGTTACTGGTGGATAAATCTGGTGCAAAAAAATACCCTAGTGGACGCAAGACATCATTTAACTGATCTTTTACCACCCCCGCCTGCACTCTAGCCCACTGTTCTTCAATATTAACTTCTAGCACCTTATTCATGTGCCTAGACATATCTACAATAATGCCACTGGTTAGTGATTGACCATTAGTACCAGTGCCCCCTCCTCTGGCTGAAAATTTAACCTCAGGATAAGCAGCCACGGTTTGCCCTAATATTTGCAGATCCTCTAGTCCAGTAGGAAACACCACGGCTTGAGGAAGTTGCTGATAAATTGAATTATCTGTAGATACCGCCAAACGGCTGGCATAACTTGATTCGATATCGCCAGCAAATGCAGACTGAGACAAGTCTTGAATGAATTGTTGATAATGGGCTTCTAGAAGAGATTGCGGATCTAATGCTGGTAACATAAAAATTAATCAGTGCTTAGCTAACGAACAAGAATTCAATTATACCCAAATTATTCATCGCTTCCCTATATAAGTTTGGCATTAAATAGTTTGTAACAACTAAACAATTTATACAGGGCTAACAAGGTTATACTCTATAGATTAATCAAGCTAACGCATTAGGAAATAAACATGAAGCGAAACATTCGCATTACCCTAGGTAGCCTATGCACAGCATTTGGGGTGATATTTTTTATTTTACCTGGGTCGATTTTTGTATTGTTAATTGGCTTAGTCATGCTGAGCTACGATTTACCCAAAGCCCGTACTTGGCTAACAAAGTGTCAAAGAGCCATGTCTCAGTCTGCGCGCAAGTTAGATAGATTTTTATTAGCCAGAAAACTAAAACTGTAATTTTATTTATTGCATTAAAAAAGCCGCCAGATTTGTGAAGTGACCCCATAAAGTTGGACTCATTTCTAAGCAGCTACCAAGGCCTGATTTCGATATGCTATCGGACTCAGGCCTTTTAGTTTTAGCTTAATACGTTCGTTATTGTAATAGTCGATGTATTTTCGGATGTTTGCAATCAGTTCATCTGCATTTTTGAATTCTTCATTATGATACATTTCAGTCTTGAGTATGCCGAAGAAGTTCTCGGCTATAGCGTTGTCTAAGCAGTTACCTTTTCTCGACATACTTTGTGATAAGCCTTTATCTCTGAGATGGTTTTGATAAGCCCTGTTTTGGTACTGCCACCCTTGGTCTGAGTGAACAATCGGCTTCTCACCTTTCTTAAGCTTATTCGTTGCGCTTTTCAGCATATCGGTTACTAACGGAAGCGTAACCGATTTGCGCACCTCATAACTCACCAGTTCTTGGTTAAACAAGTCGATAACAGGTGACAGGTAAACCTTCTGTCCATTGACTTTAAATTCGGTCACATCCGTCACCCACTTTTGATTCGGTTTATCAGCTCTAAATTCTCTTTGAACTAAATCAGCGGCGATTTTACCCACTTCGCCTTTATATGATTTATATCGCTTCGGTCTGACCTTTGACTTAAGACCCAATTCCCCCATCAGACGTTGGACACGTTTATGATTAACCACCATACCTGCCAATCTTAAAGTACATGTTATCCGACGATACCCATACCGCCCTTTATGATGATGATAAATCTCACGTATTTGGGATTTTAAGGCTACATCAGGGCATGCTGCTTGGTGTGCGCTACGATGATAGTAATACACACTCCGAGCTAGCCCCGCAGCTTTAAGTAAATGATGTAAGCTGTATTTTGCCTTGAGCTCATCGACCACTAGGGCCTTTTCTTTGCTTTTTTCTTTTTGGCTTGAGCCAAGGCTTCTAACTTTTTTAGGACAGCGTTCTCAGCACGTAAATACTCTAACTCTTCTCTTAGTTCTTTTTCTGTCATCTGCCCTGATGGTTTGGGCTCTGAAGAGTGATGTGTCATGCGAGGCCTTCCTTTTTTGCGTGGTGTGAGTCGAGATAAACCATCGCGAGCGTAAAGCTTTTGCCACTGATATAAAATACCTGGCGTGGATAAATCAAAAAATGCACTGGTATAGGACAATGACCAACTTTCTACTCTCATAGTCCTTAATACTTCTAGCTTGAAGTCACGCGTGTAAGGAAATTGCTTGTGTAAGAAGCTATCCAAACCATTAAGTCTATAAACTATTGACCAGTATCGGATTTGGTTTGATGGTACGTTGTATATTAAACCAAGCTCTCGCGAGCTTTGGTTTTGAGTACGTTTCGCTATCTCTAGCTTAAATGCTCTGTGGTATTTGGACATAAAAAGACCCCCAGTAATTGGTATGTCCAACTATTGGGGGTCACTTCAGTTGACTCTGGCGGCTTTTTGTTAGTGGTACTTATAACTACTGACTGTGTTTTTCACCTAAGTACAACCAGGTTTCAACCACTGTATCTGGATTAAGCGACACACTGTCTATACCTTGCTCTACTAGCCATTGAGCTAAATCTTCATGATCTGATGGGCCTTGACCACAAATGCCAACATATTTACCACGCTTTTTAGCCGCTTGAATGGCCATAGCTAACAAAGCTTTGACTGCAGGGTTACGCTCATCAAATAAATGCGCGATTAAGCCTGAGTCGCGATCTAGACCTAAGGTAAGTTGAGTTAAGTCGTTTGAGCCAATAGAAAACCCATCAAACATATCTAAGAATTGGTCGGCCAATAATGCGTTTGAGGGTAATTCACACATCATAATCACGCGTAAACCATTTTCACCTTGTACTAGCCCTTCTTCGGCTAACAACTCTAGAACTTTTTTACCTTCTTCTAAAGTTCGAATAAAGGGGATCATGATCTCAACGTTAGTTAAGCCCATTTTATTGCGAACACGTTTGATAGCTTCACACTCAAGAGCAAAACATTCGCGGAAGTCTTCTGAAATATAACGGCTAGCCCCACGGAATCCCAACATTGGGTTTTCTTCGTCTGGCTCATATTGATAACCGCCAACTAAATTAAAGTACTCATTAGACTTAAAGTCTGACATACGTACTATCACTTTTTTCGGCGAAAAGGCTGCACCTATGGTACTGATCCCTTCAACTAATTTTTCAATATAAAACTCAACCGGCGAAGCATAACCCGCAATAATATCGTTAATTTCTTCTTTTAATTCTTCTGGTTGATCATCAAAATTAAGCAAAGCTTTAGGGTGCACACCTATCATACGGTTTATGATAAATTCTAGACGTGCCAGTCCTACCCCTTCATGAGGCAAACGTGCAAAATCAAAAGCTCTATCTGGGTTGCCCACATTCATCATGACTTTCAGTGGCACCTCTGGCATAGCGTCGATGCGCGAAGTCACCACGTCATAATCTAATACGTCAGCGTAAATGAACCCGGTATCACCTTCAGCGCAAGACACGGTAACCTTATCGCCATTTTCGATAGATGCGGTGGCATTACCACAACCCACTACTGCAGGAATACCTAACTCTCGGGCAATAATGGCTGCGTGACAGGTTCTGCCGCCACGATTAGTGACTATGGCAGAAGCTTTTTTCATAATGGGCTCCCAGTCAGGATCGGTCATGTCTGTTACTAACACATCTCCCTGCTGGATTTTATCCATCTCTTCAACACCAGATAAGACTTTTGCTACACCGGCACCAATTTTGTGGCCTATCGCACGGCCTTCACACACTGTTTTAGCCTTACCTTTAAGCATAAAGCGTTCAATAACTTGCATGTCTTCACGGCTACGCACTGTTTCAGGACGCGCTTGAACTATATACAACTTACCGTCAACCCCGTCTTTGGCCCATTCAATATCCATAGGACGGCCATAGTGTTTTTCGATAATGACTGCCTGTTTGGCAAGTTCCATCACCTCATCATCGGATAATGAAAACTGCACGCTATCGGCTTTATCAATATCAACAATTTCAACCTGTTTGCCATGGGCTAAATCAGCTGAATAAATCATCTTAGTTAATTTGCTACCTAGGTTTCTGCGTACAACCGCAGGAAAGCCTTTAGCTAAAGTTGGCTTGTGAACGTAAAATTCGTCTGGGTTTACTGCGCCTTGCACAACCATTTCGCCCAAGCCATAAGAAGAGGTAATAAACACCACGTCTTCAAAACCAGATTCGGTATCGATAGAGAACATCACACCAGAAGAAGCACAGTCGCTGCGTACCATAAGCTGTACGCCAGCCGATAAAGCTACGCCTTTATGATCGTACCCTTGGTGAACACGATAAGAAATTGCTCGGTCATTAAACAATGAGGCAAATACATGTTTAATGGCTACCATGACCGAATCGTAGCCTTTTACATTTAGAAAGGTTTCTTGCTGACCAGCAAAAGAGGCATCGGGCATATCTTCGGCTGTAGCTGAAGAGCGCACTGCAAATGAAGCATCGCCACCTGCTTGCGCTTGTAAGGTATCAAAAGCGTCGCGAATGGCATTTTCTAATTCGGGTAAAAACGGCGTATCTATGATCCAGTTACGAATAGTTTCACCGGCTTTATTGAGGGCCGGAATATCATCAACATCTAAACTGTCTAATAATTCATGTATGCGCGCTTCTAAACCACTTTGCTCTAGAAACAAATTAAATGCATGGGATGTGGTAGCAAAACCACCCGGCACTTGCACGCCTGCGTTGGATAAATTAGATATCATCTCCCC
The DNA here is from genome assembly GCF_052983255.1 of Paraglaciecola aestuariivivens. Lineage (NCBI taxonomy): Bacteria > Pseudomonadati > Pseudomonadota > Gammaproteobacteria > Alteromonadales > Alteromonadaceae > Paraglaciecola > Paraglaciecola aestuariivivens. Next base: position 132,414 of record NZ_JBRKBA010000007.1, read on the forward strand.
TAATGAAGCATTCTTACCACCAACCACGCCAACATCACCCATTCCAAGCTGTTGGTACCACAAAACGTGTTCTTGCATTCTCACTGTCTCCAAAATGATTGTTTGGTTTTATCGATATCGTGTTAATTTAAGCAACAGAGGTTATTCAAACCATATAAAATAATATAAAAAACCGCATTCTTATAACGCCTAAACTTTTGCCAAGTTGATTTTAGAATGTTGTGAATGTGAAAGTAAAATTTAATTTACTTTCGTAATTAAATTACACCAATGTTAAGGAATTGTTGTGAGAACTGCTTATTATATTTCTGACGGAACCGCCATAACTGCCGAGGTTTTTGGCCACGCATTACTTTCCCTGTTTACCATGGAGTTCAAACACATCACCATTCCATTTGTGGAAACAGAAGAACAAGCCGAACAGGTGGTTCAAAAAATTTATGAAAGTTTTCAAGATGACAAACAGCGCCCTCTAGTGTTTTACACAATAGTAAATATTCAGGTGCGAAAAATCATTGCAAAGTCGGCTGGCATTAACTACAACTTTTTAGATCAATTTGTGGCGCCATTAGAAAAGATTTTAGGTGTTCCATCTAAGCCAGAAAAACATAGAACTCATAGTATTCATGAAAAAACCTACGACATTCGAATAGAAGCAGTGAACTACGCTTTAGCCAATGATGACGGATCAAATCTGAAAGATTACCACGAAGCAGACATTATCTTAGTTGGGGTGTCACGCTCAGGCAAAACCCCTACTAGCCTGTATTTAGCCTTACAATACGGCATTAAAGCAGCCAATTATCCGTTTACCGAAGACGACATGGGTGACATTTTACGCTTGCCCCCAGCCCTTAGACGCTTTAAAGATAAGTTATTCGGCTTAACTATACAGGCCGACCGCTTACAGCATATTCGCGAAGAGCGCCGACCTAACAGCCGTTATGCATCTCTGCAGCAATGTAGAATGGAATTACGAGAGGTAGAAAACCTATATCGCAAAGAAAAAATCCCTTTTCTTAACAGCACCAAATTTTCTATCGAAGAAATTTCAGCCAAAATTTTGGCTCAAACAGGATTACAAAGAAGAAAGTACTAATTTTTTAGAGAGAGGTTTTAACCCCCTTAAGTATTTGTGGCGCTGTCTGAGGATTGGGTGGGTGTTTTTGCCCTGCCCCCTGTAACTTTATTAGCCCGTCCTTCTTCTTTGGCTTTTTCAGCACGACGACGACGCGCTTCTTTAGGATCGGCTATTAATGGGCGATAGATCTCAATTCGGTCGCCTTTTTTAGGTACATCTGAAAGTTTACAGGTTCGATTCCAAATCCCTACTTTTAATTTAGTCAGGTCGATATCTGGAAAACGCTTTAACATACCCGAGGCTAAAATAGCTTGCTCAACAGTGGTGTCTTGTTCAATCACCACTTCTAATAACGCTTGTTTTTCGGGGGTTGCGTAGGCCACTTCAATTGAAATTTGTTTGTCTGTCATAAAATTAACCGTAAACCTGTTTGGCTCTTTCTGTAAATGCCACAACCATACTGGCAGCAATAGAATTAAACACTCGGCCAAATGCCATTTCTACCAAGCGACTAGAAAATGCAAAGTCTAAATTTAATTCAATTTTGCAGGCTGTTTGGTTTAACGCTGTGATAGTCCAACCGCCACTTAACTCAGAAAATGGTCCATCAACCAGTTCCATTTGGATTGACTCGCCGCGCTTAAGGGTATTTTGTGTGGTAAACCACTGAGTGATACCCGCTTTGGCGATCAAGATAGACGCACGCATAGAGTGTTCATTTTGGGCTAACACTTTGGTCTCGGCACAACCTGGAATAAAGTCTGGGTAGCGCTCAACATCATTAATTAAATCAAACATAGACTCAGCGCTATAAGCAACCAAAGCGCTGCGTGATACATTGGCCATTCACTCTCCTTTCGCTATGGCTTGTAAAGCCGAGTAGATTACCATAAGTCATTTCGCCTGTGGTGAACTAATAGTTTTACTTTTGCATAGAATTTTTGTTGTGCGCTTTTATACAATCTCTATAATACCGCCCTATGAATAAAAAGAAGTCAAAATCTACCAACAACACCATAGCGCTAAATAAAAAAGCCCGTCACCAATACAACCTTGAAGACAAACTCGAATGTGGCATGTCCTTACAGGGATGGGAAGTAAAAAGTATTCGCTCTGGTAAAGTTAATATCTCAGAAAGTTATGTCACTATTGAAAAAGGTGAAGCGTTTTTAATTGGCTCAACTATTCAGCCTCTAAACCAAGCCTCTAGTCATGTGGTATGCGACCCAACACGTAAACGCAAACTATTACTTAAACAACGCGAATTAGATAGATTAATTGGCTCAGTTGAACGTCAGGGCTATTCAATCATAGCTACCGCTATGTATTGGAAGAAAAATTGGATTAAGTTAGAAGTTTATTTAGGTAAAGGTAAACACGAACATGACAAACGTGACGCAGTAAAAGACCGCGACTGGGCACGTGATAAAGAGCGCATGATGAAACACAAAGTGTAAACCAAGCCGTTTTTTACCTCATACAAATAAACAAAAGCTAAGTATTTACTTAGCTTTTTTGCTTTTAGCCAAAGTTAAAGTGAGCTTGTATTAATTAAGCTAAGTTATGCTGTTTTTTATAGCGCTTAGTTAGCCTAGCACTTCGTACTTGATCAACTATTAAGGCCCACAAAGCTGATGACTTAAATTGGGTGGGGCGATTAGCAGCAATTCGCCTTAATTGCTGTTTGATCACAGCCAAAGTCGCTAAGCCACTTAGGGTTTTATCTTTCCAATTTACCACCGGAATTTGCCCTAACTGCTCAGGATCGTTTTGCCATTGATTAGGTAAATTGGGGGTTAAAGCTAACGCACTGGCCATACCTACTAGTTGAACACCACTATTAAGAACTTGTTCGGCTACCTGAAAGCGCCTAATTCCCCCTGTTGTCATAATGGGAATATCGACACTTTTTGCAATGCCACTGGCAAAGTCTAAAAAGTAAGCTTCTCTTGCTAACGTACGCTCATCAGCCGTGCGCCCTTGCATAGCTGGCACTTCGTAACTTCCACCTGATAACTCAACCAAATCAACCTTGGCTTGCTCTAAGTATTTAACCACTTGCTGGGCGTCTTCTATATCAAAACCACCACGTTGAAAATCGGCTGAGTTGAGTTTAACCGCAATAGCAAAATCTTTAGAACAAAGCTGCTGAATACGCTCAACTATGCTCATTAACAATCGCGCTCTATTTTCTAAGGTTCCGCCCCACTTGTCTGTGCGCTTATTGGTTAAAGGAGACAAAAACTGCGACAACAAATATCCATGGGCAGCATGAATTTCAACACCATCAAACCCTGCCTGCTCAGCCCGCTTGGCGGTAGTGGCAAAACGTGTGATCACATCTGCAATTTCAGCCTCATCCATGGCCTTAGGCTGCATGAACATAGCAGAATGTTTGCCCATGTCTAAGGCTACATCCGAAGCCGACAATACCTTGCCACCCATTTTTTTAAACACTTGTCGACCTGGATGGTTAATTTGCATCCACAGCTTACAATTGTTTTGTTTGGCTACCTTAGCCCACTTTATAAAAGGCTCAAGCGGGGTTTCTGCCTCTAAGGCCACCCCACCAGGGCCAGTCATGGCCAAATGATCAACCATTACGTTGCCAGTAATAATTAACCCTACTCCGCCTTGTGCCCAAGTTTTATATAATTGAAACAACGCCTGATCGGGCAAATGTTCGGCATTGGCTAAGTTTTCTTCCATTGCCGCTTTCACTAAGCGGTTTTTTAACTTTTGTCCATTGGGCAATGAAAACGAACTAAATACGCTAGAAGACATTAAATACTCTTAATTAGGCAAAATATTAAAAATTAATATGAGGTTAAATGCTTATAAAACAAGCATCTAAGCAAACAAAAAACAATCGCCTATATTCACAGTCAATTAGGCTATGCTACAATGCCAATGTTGGCTGTTTGCAACCAACAACACTTTGGGGCTGATTTTGGATTCGACAAGACTCTTGACGCTTTAGGTGCATGTCGAGGAGCGGTTTGCCTCGTAAAAAGCCGCATTTAAATAGTCGCAAACGACGAAAACTACGCTCTAGCCGCTTAATAACCGGCTAAGCCCTTCCACTCATACTTTTTCTGCTAGTAGAGGTTCGGAAGGTCATCCCAGCAGAATAGCGAGGGAACCTTGTCTAAGGGTGAACCGCGAAACAGTATTAGGCCAGCTACAACGAAATCCTGTTTGTCGGAGTTCCACGTAGTTAAATAAATGACAAACTAAACATGTAGTACCGACGGTAGACGTTTTTTGGACGCGGGTTCAACTCCCGCCAGCTCCACCAAACACAAAAAGGCTTATCATTTGATAAGCCTTTTTTGCTTTTTAACCCGCAGGTTTTGAATTATTTAGCGTTAACAACCAGTACTTACTTCACCAATGCTGGGAACATTGCTTTTTGATGCAGCGCTATAGGCGTAATACACGTAACAGTCGTCTGAGGTGTTGGTGCCTTTTAGCCAAAAGACCACTGCTACACTTGAACCTGCTACTGTTACATCGCTGGATATATCAAATTCGCTGTCTACACACCAGTCGGTATCTGCGTCGCATTCGCCGCCAGAAGATTTAAGGGTGTAACTTCCTTCTAATAAATATTGCCATGCGGTTAGCCAGTCATGTTCGGGATACCCATAGTCAAAACGTACAACATTACCGTTGGGAAATGTTAAGTCTTGGTTGAGCTCTATGGGTAAGCGTTTTAGTTTTGCATAACTTACCGCTAAATTATTGGCCGACTTAACCGCGCCTGTTAACGCTCTGAGACTAGACTTTCTGGCATCTGAAGAAAAGTCAAAAAATTTAGGCGCTGCCACAACGCTTAATACGCCCAATATAACAATCACTATTATTAATTCAATTAAGGTAAACCCTGATTGACTTGCATAGCATTTAGAGGAGCGTATAGGTTTTAGATTGTGAATTAGGTTGGCCTGCATATATCAACTTGTAACAAGTTACACTTCAGTTATTACTTAAATATATGACAGCTTTGTCAATTAGCAAGATTGTAAGGCGAAATTTGACCTTGGCACTGCTTGTAATTTCAATTCCCTTTAGACAAAAGTTTATTGCTAAAAAATAAGACTAAACGCAGTTTTAACCCAAATAATAACAAAAAACGGATTAAACCATGCAATTAGCCAACCTAGATATTGTCATTTTTATTGGATATGTATTGGGTCTTTTAGGCATAGCCTTAGCCTTAGTCTTTATTAATTTGCTTTTAAAAACTCTCTAAAGTGCTTTTCAGGCAGAGGTTTACTGTAATAAAACCCTTGAATTTCGTCACAGCCTAGGTCTTTGAGGATCTGTTGCTGGCCGGCATTTTCAACTCCTTCAGCGATAACCTTTAACTCAAGGTTATGCGCCAACTCAATAATAGTACGCACTATGCTTTGGTCGGCTTGTTGCTTTTGAATATGTTCAATAAAAGACAAATCAATTTTTAATTTATCTATATTAAAGCGGCGTAAGTAACTTAACGAAGAATAGCCCGTACCAAAATCATCTATGGATAAATGTACCCCAAGCTGTTTTAACTGAGTAAGGGTTTCGATAGCTTCTTGTTCGTTATAAATAATCACCCCTTCGGTAATTTCTAACTCTAAATTTTGCGCTGGCAATTGGGTTTGCGCTAACACATCGGTAACCTGTTGCAAAAAGTTTTTACGAGAAAACTGAATTGGCGATATATTCACTGCTACAACTATATCTGTGTGGCCATTAGCAACTAAGTTTTGAGCTTTTTCGCAGGCAGTGCGTAAAATCCAACTGCCAAGCTTATCAATTAATCCAGCACTTTCGGTTAAGGGGATAAACTCACTTGGGCCAATCCACTGACCATTTCGCTGCCAACGGATCAACGCTTCAGCCCCAACCATTTTGCCCGTTGCTAACGACAATTGAGGCTGAAAATACAGTTCGAATTGTTGTTTTTCTATGGCCAGCTTTAAATCTTCGGTGAGCTGTTGTTGATATTCAATTTTTTCCCCTAAGGCATGGTTAAATAACACATGATGTTTGTCATCACTGCTGGCCGATTTATCAAGCGCCGCCAGCGCACTCTTATGCAGTTGGGTATAATCTTTGCCATGCTCTGGTGCAACAGAAAAGCCAAAATCCAATTGCACTTGGTATTGGCTATGAAAAATGCTTTCTCGAATACGTTTTTCGATATTGGCAACTAGCTGGCCAATTTTTTCTTTATCCAAACAACTGGTACTAATAATGGCAAAACTCTTTTCTCCTAGGTGAAATAAACTGCATCCAGTTTTATCTACCTCAAACAAAATGTTGCTCAGCGCCACCGCTATTTCTTTTACCACTTGCGCCGCAACATCTACCCCCTGCCCGGCAATTAATTGACTGTATGAACGAATTTCAATATGGCCAAAAGCAAAGGCGGTATTGGTAGCACATAAACGCGCGGCTTCTTTTTCTAGCTCGTAACGATTTAACAAGCCCGTTAAGGGGTGGTGGCTAGCGCGGTATTGTAATTCTTGCTCAGCTTTTTTGCGCTCTGTTACTTCGGTTAAATGCATATCCCATTGTTTTTGATCTGCCAACCAATGCAACTCACAAAGAAAATAACTTTGCTCTACCGGGTATTCAAATTCCACAGAATCCAGTTCATTGTTGGTTAACACTTTGTTTTGGTATTCAGAAATATTTTTAGCCAACAAAGCTTCTGTTTTACCTTTTGGCAAACCTAGCCTCAGCAACAACTTTTCGGTGGCAGGGTTACAATAAGTCACTCGGTTGTTTTCATCTAAACTAATTACAGGATTGGGGTTACGAGTAGAAAACAGCGATAAACGTTGATTAGTTGCTGTGGTGGCCAAATATGCTCTTAACGCCTTAGCCACTACATAAGCTATGAGTAAGGTTGCGATACCGTATAACACCACAAACATTCTAACTAGCTCTAAGCCATTCAAAATGACATTTTCAGACTGATCAATTTGTCCTTCAGTCAAGACTATTAATTGTTGGATCAAAGGGCTAGTGGCGCGTCTAACATCACTTATTTGGCTTAATTGTTGCCGTGCTTTAGTCCAATTGGTTTCTGCTAGCATGATATTTTCAACAAACTCTGTGGCTAATTGATCGAGTTTTTGCATGCTTTCTTGGGTCAGTTGTAATGGTGGAATATCACCAAAACGGCTAAGTAATTGGCTAATGATCATCAACGACTGGTCATGGGTTTGGCCATAACCTTTTTTAAGGGCCGTTTGTTGCTCTGTGGCATAAAACTCGTACAGAAATAGCTCTTGCTCTATTAGGTTATTGTTAAGCTTTCTTAATAAATCGTAGGTGGGCACTTCTTGTGCAATCAAACCAGTGGTTTTTTTAGCGATATAATCGCCTTTGTAAAACACCACTAAACTTACGGCCATGCCCAACAGCAAGACCAGAAAAAAAATAATATTTATCAGCCTGTGTGAGCGCTGGTTGACAAGATTAATCGACAAAACATAAACCTATTGGGTTTTCTTTAAGCTAATTAAAAAGCGTACTTAATTACGCATATACTGGGATAAATAAAAAGGGCAATTCTGTTTAAGAATTACCCTCTTCTTACCTGTTAATTTTAGACTAACGTGGGCCAAACATTCCGCCCATGCCGCCCGGTCCTCCTGGTGGCATCATGCCTTTCATATTACGCATCATTTTTTTCATGCCGCCGCCCGACATTTTTTTCATCATTTTTTGCATTTGAGTAAACTGTTTAAGTAACCTGTTTACATCTTGGATCTGCGTTCCAGAGCCTGCTGCAATACGGCGTTTACGACTGCCTTTGATGACATCTGGGCGTGCTCTTTCACCCGGCGTCATAGAGTTAATAATAGCTTCCATTTGCACAAAAGACTTGTCATTGGCTTTGTCTTTAATTTGTGCCGACATATTGCCCATACCGGGCATTTTGTCCATTAACGACATCATGCCGCCCATGTTACGCATTTGTTCAAGTTGCTCTTTAAAGTCTTGTAAATCAAACCCCTTACCCTTTTGTACTTTTTTGGCAAGTTTTTGCGCTTTGTCTTTATCGACCTTACGTTCAACTTCTTCAATTAAACTCAGTACATCACCCATACCAAGAATACGTGATGCCACGCGATCTGGATGGAAGGCTTCTAATGCATCGAGCTTTTCGCCCATACCAATAAACTTAATAGGTTTACCTGTGATATGACGAACAGATAAGGCGGCACCACCTCGTGCATCACCATCTGCTTTGGTTAAGATCACCCCAGTTAAAGGTAAAGCATCGTTAAAGGCTTTGGCAGTATTGGCCGCATCTTGACCTGTCATAGCGTCAACCACAAAGAGTGTTTCAACTGGATTAATGGCCTGATGCAATGCTTGAATTTCTTGCATCATTTCGCCATCTACATGCAAACGACCCGCGGTATCCACTAATAACACGTCAAAAAATTGCTTGCGGGCATGCTCAGTTGCCGCGTTAACAATATCAATAGGACTTTGCTCAATACTAGAAGGGAAAAACTCCACACCCACATCTGTTGCTAAGGTTTCTAACTGTTTAATTGCCGCAGGACGATAGACGTCGGCACTAACCACTAAGACTTTTTTCTTTTCGCGCTGTTTTAATAAAGATGCCAACTTACCCACACTGGTAGTTTTACCCGCACCTTGTAAACCAGCCATCATGACAATTGCAGGTGGCTGCGCAGCTAAGTTAAGGGTTTCATTGACTTTACCCATTACAGCTTCAAGTTCAGACTGAACTATTTTGATAAAGACTTGGCCAGGATTTAGGCTTTTACTGACTTCTGTCCCTACTGCGCGTTCTTTTACTTGCCCAATAAACTCGCGTACAACTGGTAAGGCGACATCGGCTTCGAGTAAAGCCATTCTTACTTCACGTAAAGTGTCTTTAATATTGTCTTCAGTTAATCTGCCTTTACCACTAATATTTTTTAGGGTTTTGCCTAATCGTTCTGTAAGATTTTCAAACATATTTTGTGTTACCTATGAAATTATGCCGCCATTATATAGAAGAAGTTTACAGATAAGAATGCTCTTACCACTATCTGTTGGCTGATTAATTTTTTAAACTAGCCAGAAGTATGTCAACTGGTTGAATTTAGTGTTAGTTTTACACTTAAATACAGATGAATTTCAAACGCTTAACTTTAACAATAAAATGCAAAATTCCAGTTCCAAGCACAGAGCAGAAGAGATGCCAAAATGATAATCAGCAGTATTGCTTCAATTTTATATTTACTCGCTTCAGGCATTATTATTAGCGGTATGTTTCGCCAACAAGGGCCGAATAAACGTTTAGCAACACCTTTAGTGGTTTTAGCTTTGTTGGTACATATTGTTATCTTACAAAACAGCATTTTTAACGCCCCAGAAATGGGCCAAAACATGAGTATGTTAAATGTGGCCTCCTTAGTGGGATGGTTAATTAGTTTAACTATGTTTGTGGCTTCATTTAGTCTACCTAATATGATCTTGTTGCCTGTGGTGTTTTGCTTTACCGGCCTGATAGTTTTTTTAAACTTTATGTTACCCAACGCGCATGTGGTTTATATCAGTTGGCAACCTAGTTTATTGATCCACATCACCTTAGCGTTATTTGCCTATGCTTGTTTGGCTATAGCCTTTTTGTACGCTCTGCAATTGTCTTATATTAACCTGCGATTAAAAGAAAAAAGTGGCTCAATGTTACATTCATCTTTGCCACCTTTATTGGCAGTAGAAAACATTTTGTTTAAGTTACTTTTAGTAGGCACAGTGTTATTAACTTTATCTCTTATAAGTGGCTTTGTATTTTTAGATAACATGTTTGCCAAAGAGCAAGCACATAAAACCGTATTCTCGCTGTTATCTTGGGGCATGTTTACAACCATCTTAATAGGTCATTTTAGATTCGGTTGGCGTGGTAAACCTGTAGTATGGGCAACCACAATTGGGGTCATTCTTTTAACCTTAGGTTATTTTGGTAGTAGATTTGTTCGAGAAGTCTTACTTAACGCTTGAATAGCAATTAATTTGCCCTTAAAGTGCGGGTTCATTGTTACCATAGGAAATCAATAGTTGGACGATATCGCCACTAGCAGTTTGTTTATTATTCTCGGCGTTTTAATTTTATTCTCTGCATACTTTTCAAGTTCTGAAACAGGCATGATGTCTATTAATAGGTATCGTCTTAAGCATTTAGAAAATGAAGGGCACAAAGGTGCCATGAGAGTGCAAAAGCTTTTACAGCGCCCTGATAGGTTAATTGGATTAATTTTAATTGGTAACAACCTTGTTAATATAGCGGCATCATCTATTGCCACTATTATTTGCATGCGTTTATTTGGTCATTTAGGTTTAGGAGTGGCCACAGCTATCACTACCTTTTCTTTGACTTTAGTGATCTTAATTTTTGCCGAAGTGACCCCAAAAACCTTGGCGGCTTTGTACCCTGAAAAAATCTCTTACCCTAGTTCGTTTATTTTATTGCCACTTTTAACCTTACTTTATCCTGTTGTGTATTTAGTTAATGGAATTTGTAATGGCTTATTAGCGTTAATACGCGTGCATCCAATTGGTGATGGCAGTAATAGTTTAAGCCGCGAAGAACTAAGAACAGTAGTACACGAAGCTGGAGCTATGATCCCTAAAAAGCACCAAGATATGCTAGTAGGCATTTTGGATTTAGAAAAAGTCACAGCAGAAGACATTATGGTTCCGCGCAGTGACATAGTGGCAATTGACATTAACGATGAATGGAAAGACATACAAAAACAATTAGTTAACGCCCAGCATACCCGTGTTTTACTGTACCGCGATAGCATAGACGACGCGGTAGGCTTTGTTCATGTACGAGATGCCCTAAGATTGTTATCTAAAGATCAATTTAGTAAAGCCACCTTATTACGTGCAGTGCGAGAAATTTATTTCACCCCTGAATCCACACCTTTGCATACCTTAATGTACAAGTTTCAGGCGGCCAAAGAGCGTATTGGTTTAGTAGTAGATGAATACGGTGATATCCAAGGGTTAGTAACCTTAGAAGATATTTTAGAAGAAATCATAGGGGACTTTACTACTAGCTTTTTACCCGACCACAGTAAAGAAGCCAATCTGCAGCAAGATGGCAGTGTGTTGATTGATGGTAGTGCCAATATTCGAGAGCTCAACAAAGAATTAGATTGGCAGTTTCCAACTGAAGGGCCTAAAACCTTAAACGGATTAATTTTAGAGTACTTAGAAGACATCCCCGAAGCCAATATAAGCCTGCGTATAGCCGGATACCCTGTTGAAATTTTAGAGATGAAAGACAATATGGTTAAAACGGTGAGAGTGTTACCTGAGTACTATCGCGCTCAAGAAAGTCAGTTAACCGAATAATTACTCGGCTTGTTTCAGGCGATTTTGTTTAATTTTACTTTTCAGTGCCTCAACTTTTTCGTTTAGGCTAGACAGGCGATCGTAGATCCCCTGAAGTTCATCATCGTGATTCAGTTGGGATTGATTAACATGATATTCTAATGCCTGCCGCAAAGAAGCAGGTAAAGTTTTAGTGACCATATTCACCTATCGGTTAGCCAAACTAATTTCTAAAGGTAAAAGATTAAAAAAACACCTTAGTTAGGATGGTAAATGGTTTCAATTTCGCCTTTTCCTAAGCTCAAATTATAGTCGACTACTACCACAGTTGAAGTATCAAATAACATCGAAAGTTTATCACTCAACACTTCTTCTAAAAAATAACTCACAAAAGGCATGTGACTGACTATTAGCAATACCTCAATATTATCTCTTTGGGTTAATAACGCATCTATAAAGTCATGGGCAACTTTAGGTCGTCCGTCAGGCACTACATCATTGCTGGCTTGAGTGTCTAACACACTAAGGTGTTTCTCCAGACAATCAAAGGTTTGTTTTGCTCTTGTATAGTGGCTAACTAGCGCCAAATCCACCGCAGTATCCTTTCCAAGGTATAGTGACAGCCATTCTCCCGCTTTGGTTGCTTGTGTTTGACCTTCTAGGCTTAATTCTCTCAGAGCATCCTGTGCATGGTATGACTCTGCTTGGCCGTGTCGCATTATTATTAACTTCATTGAATCGCGGATTTGGTAATGGCAAGATTGAGCTTTAATATAGCAAAAATATAAATTAAAAATCTGTAGCTTTCTAAAATTAGTTTATGCTTGAACGACTGACAAACAGGATGAAACCACATTTTGCTTAAAAGTACCTACGATAAACGACAATTTAACTATATAGAATCAGAAAACGGTCTTAGGGTGCTGCTAGTTGAAGATCCCCAAAGCACAAAAAGCGCCTGTTCTATTTCGTTAAATGTAGGGCATTTTAATGATCCTGACGATTGCCATGGATTAAGTCATTTATTAGAGCACTTGTTGTTTTTAGGTAACCAGAGTTTTAAACAAGCCAATGCTTTTCATGATTTTTTAGCCCTGCACTCTGGCAGTGTTAATGCATTAACGGGCACAGAATATACCCGTTACTTCTTTGACGTTTCGCAACAGCAAGAGCAGCAAGGCTTAACCCATTTAAAGGCAATGCTTTGCAGTCCACTTTTTCTGGAAGACAATATTGCAAAAGAAATTCACGCTATAGATGCCGAGTTTTTATTAAAGCAAAAAGATGATTTAAGACGTTTATACCAAGTTCATAAAGAAACCTGTAACCCCGCCCACCCTTTCAGTAAGTTTTCTGTGGGCAATCAACATACTTTTGCTGCCTTTGATATCCCTACCCTAAAAACTAAACTACAAGAGCTGCATCAAAGTTATTATCAACCCAATAATGCCTGCCTATGTTTTATTAGCCAAAGTCCGTTAGCTAAAAGCGAAGACATGATCCAAGCTTTATTCTCAGACTGGTCTGCGCATCCATTACCCAAGCAACCAGACTTTCCAGATTTGTACCTGCCGCAACACAAAGGCCTTAAAATTAATATTTTACCTTTGCAAAAGGCTAAGCGTTTAATCTTGACTTTTGCCTTGCCAGGGCAACTAGAATACTTTCGTACTAAACCTCTAAGTATTCTTAGCCACATTTTGGGAGATGAAGGTAAAGGTGGTTTATTAGATTTTTATAAAAAACAAAATTGGGCTACCACTCTTAGTGCTGGCGGCGGAATTGAAGGTAGTAACTTTAAAGACTTTAATATTAATTTACAGTTAACCGACTTAGGCATACAACACGAAGACCAAATCATAGCCGGTTTTTTTTCGTATATTCAATTATTGCAAACCAAAGGCATAGAATCTTGGCGCATTAAAGAAACCGCCATGTTAAATCAACTGATGTGGGATTTTCCCGATCATGCCAAGCCAATAGATGAGGCAACTCACCTCAGCCAAGCTATGTTTGAATACCCGCCTAACTATGTCATAGCTGGCGATTATATTATTGATTTTCCTTGTGCCAAAACCGTCATGCAAATGTTAAGCTTTTTTACCCCAGAAAATATGCGAATAAAGTCGGTTAACCCTGAAGTTAAAACAGAAAAACAAGCGAAATGGTATGACACCCCTTATAGCACCGAATCTTTAAGTACAGATAAACTACAAAAATTTAAACAAAACCAATTTTTAGCCGAGTTTTCGCTGCCCCAAGCCAATCCATTTTTGCAAACTCGAAGTGAAATACAACCAGTCAACGCCAACTACACCGCACCTCAACCCATACTTAGTCAAGAGGGGCTGAATATTTGGTATGGTCAAGATGACAAATTTTGTCAACCTAAGGGGGATTGCTTTTTAACTTTTGACTGCCTAGCGGTTAATCAAGGAGTAGCAGTGAGTGCCGCCAAACGTTTATGGGTGGCCCTGTTAAACGAAAAGCTTAATCAAAAATATTACCAGGCCAACTTAGCTGGCATGCATTTTCACTTTTACCCGCACCAGTGTGGATTTTCCCTGCAAACAAACGGCTTTAGCAGTAAACAGTTAGAATTTTGCGCTGAGCTACTAACAGAAATCGTTACCAATAACGACTTTTCAGAAACCTTCGAACAAGTCAAAGCCAAACAAATGCAAAGCTTATCTAATGCTTTGTTAAACAAACCAGTAAATAGGTTATTCACGCGCTTAGCCGTTTTATTACAACAGCAAAATTATTCACCTATAGATACAGCCAAAACAATGGCAAACTTAACTGTGCAAGACATAAGTTCAGTACCTAAAACTTTGCTTAATCAATTTCATCTTGAAGGGTTAATGTACGGCGATTGGTCATTAAAAGAAGCACAGTGGGTTTGTGATAAAATATCGCGTTTCAGACAAGGCTATGCCAGTTGTGAAAAAATCCATAGAGGAGTAGCGGACATTCGCAATATTGCACCTAGTATGCACCATGTAGAATGTCAGCACTCTGATCCCGCTGTTGTCATTTATTATCAAGCACCAGATGCCAGTTTATCTAAGGTGGCACTGTCAATTTTATTTGAACAAATGATTGCCGCTCCGTTTTTTAATCAGCTTAGAACTGAGCAACAGCTTGGCTATTTAGTTGGCAGTGGATACATTCCTTACAATCAACATCCGGGCATAGGCTTCTATATACAATCTCCTCATGCAAGTACTGAACAATTAGTCTTTGCCATTAAAAGCTTTATTAATGAGTTTTTTCAGCATATTGAACAATTTAAAACTATGTGGGAGCCATTAAAAAACGGCCTAATCAAACAATTAGCCGAAAAAGACACAAATTTAAGCATGAAAAGTCAAAGACTGTGGATGGCGATTGGCAATAATGATTTTGACTTTTCAAGCAACCATCAACTCAAACAATGCATACAAGATATGCATTTTGCTGATTTAAAAGACTTTGTTCAAAGCTTAGTCAGTGGTCAAGGATTTGGGGAACTCGTTCTTTATAACCAAGCGCCTAATAATAGCCAAGCTTTGGCACGATTTAAGATTGTTAAAAATATGCAAGACTTTAAACATAACAGTCAATATTTATAGTGATTGCTCAATAAAGTACCAAAAAATCAAAATTTTACAGATTTTACCTGCAAGAACCCTGTTTTTATAAGAATACTACTTGTAGCAGAGGCGTAAATTAGGCATATTTAGTCTAAGGCAAAATGGATATGCCGCTAACGAAAGCTAATAAAAATAAGGTAGTCGACTACCACTAGGTGAAATGTGCATATTCGGTATAAATCAGTTTTCTCTACATTGATATTTTTTCTACTTATAGGTTTAGAGTTATCCTTTAACGTACAAGCGGCAAATAATGCATTTGTAAAATATTCCAAATCAGATGGGTTAGGGCAAAACACTGTCACTGACATCATTGAAGACCCACGAGGGTATATTTGGTTTTCTACCTTTGAAGGCTTAAGCCGCTTTGATGGCTACGAGTTTAAAACCTATCGTCACTCGAGCAATATTCCTAACTCCCTGCCCTCAAACTTTGTTAAAAAATTATTAGTCGATACCAAAGGTAGATTATGGGTCAGCACTCCAAATGGTTTAGCAAAATACAACCCTAAAACTGATGATTTTACTGTTTTCAACACCTCTAACAGTAAATTAATCAGCAATGAAATATTTACCTTAGCTCTAAACGCTGAAGGTCAGATATTAATATCCACCAATGAAAACCTTTATCTTTTTGATGACAAGTCCAACGATTTATTACCTTTTCATGTGAGTAGCAAAAACTTACCTGAAGATATAAAGGTTGTATTTAGTGAGGCAGATAAAACCTGGATAGGAACCTTAAACTACGGCATCTTTATTTTAGAACACGCCACTAATACTTTATTTAGCTTAAAAGAGCCCAACCCGTGGAATATCAACATAGATGCCGATTTTTTGTTCGACTTAAAAAAAATTAACCAGGAGTATTGGTTAGGTACAGATCAAGGTGCCTTTATCATTAACCATAATCTGACCCAAGTAGAGCGAATTAATACTAATAGTCAACCAGCCATAATAGGCAATGAAATATGGAGCATTTTAGAAGATCACAATAAGGATATTTGGTTAGCTACTACTACAGGGGTGTCAATATTAACCCCAGAAAAACAACTAAAATTTTCCTATGATGCACAAAACAATGTCAACTTTGGCCTTGAAAGTCTGCACTTTTTAAGTTTATTTCAAGATTCGAATCAATCTATATGGCTTGGCACTTTTTCCGGTGGTGTATACCGTTTTAATGAAAACGGCTCAGATATAAAACACTTTAGCAGAACCCCTTCCAACGAAAACTCCCTGTCTGGCAACATTATTTGGGGCTTAGCTGAAGACTCAAAACAAAACATTTGGATTGGCACCCAACAAAATGGCCTAAGTAAATTCAACCCTGATGATTTTCTTTTCAGCCAATATTTAAAAGATTTTAAATACAGTATCTGGAGTATTGATGTAGATAACCAAGATAGGATTTGGGTAGCCAGCAATAGTGGGGTTTTTGTTTACGAACAAAGCGACAATCAGCAGCTAAAGCTGATAAAAAACCTATTGCCAGGAAAACAAATACTTAAAATGAGCTATTTTGCTAATTCTATGTGGATTAGTACTCAGGGAGGCATAGTTAATTGGATAGATACACAAAGCCTACAGCCAAACGAAATTAAATTACCAAACAACAAAATTAATAACATAGAACCTTTGTTTTTAGATAGCGAAGGTGACCTATGGTTAAATTCTAATTTAGGTATGGTGCTTTTTAACCCTACTACCCAAGCCTTTAAGCAATTAGTAATCAACCTAGACACCCCTGTTCGACTGTTTAACAATGTCCTTGAGATGGAAAACGAATATTGGCTATCGACATTAAAAGATGGGATCGTCATTTTAGATAAAGCGACATACTCTGTAGTTGAACACATTAATACCAACACTGGCCTAGCTAGTAACCAAATTCTTAAAATGGTCAGGTTTGAAAATAGTTTATGGGTGTCTCATACCAATGGCGGTATTGATGAAGTGTCAATTTCATCGAAAAAGTTTTTGCAAAACATTTCAGCCAAACAACTTAAATATAACGAGTTAAATGAAGGCGTTGGGCTGTTAACCAGCAGACACCAATTGTTTTTTGGTGGAACTAATGGGCTTGTTACCTTTGACCCTAAAAAACTGTCTTTGCATCATACTGAGTCTATTTTTAATAGACAAAACAAGCTCTCTTTGACTCCCCCTACTATTACACAGTTGAGAATTTGGAATCTGCCGGTTTCTGTACATAGTGAAAATACGCCACTAATAGAACCCATAGATTTGTCAGAACAGATTAACTTACCCAATGATTCTAAAATGATTAGCTTTAAGTTTGCGCAAATTAATGCTCTTACCCCAGAAGTGATTCAATATAGATACAAATTAGTTGGCTTATCGGATAAGTGGATTGAGACCGATGTAGAGTCTCAAAGACGAGCTGATTTTTCTAATTTAAGCTTTGGTAATTATGAGTTTCACGTACAAAGCAAAATACCAAGGCAAAGTTGGTCAGCATCAAAAGTGCTAAAAATCAATATTGCCCCACCTATTTGGTTGGGCAAAAACGTAGTGTTTTTATATGCATTGTTAACCCTTGTTTTACTCATTTATTGGATTAAACAGGCTAGAGCCAAAAAAGCCATTCGACAGTCCATAAAAGAAAACGAAGAACGCTTAAAGTTAACCCTTTGGAGTAGCGGTGATGAATTGTGGGATTGGGATATTTATCAAAGCCAGGTGTTTCGTTCCAATACTTGGGGAACCTTAGATTTTCCCCAGGACGATGTTCGAGTTAATAGTTCTTATGAGGCAAATATCCACCCTAACGATATTCAAAGAGTTCAACAGTCGTTAAATGAACATTTAAACGAACAAACCGAACACTATGAAGTGACATTTCGCGCGAAAACCTACAAGGGTGAATGGATTTGGATTTTAGATCGCGGAAAAGTGGTGGCCCGAGACAACAACCACCAAGCGCTACGAATGACAGGTACGCTTAAAAATATTAGTCACCTAAAAGAATCAGAAGAACAATTAAAGCTGTTTAAACGCTCTATTGAAACCATTTCAGATGGCGTGTTTATTACCGATACCAGTTTTAAGTTTATCTCAGTGAATAATTCTTATTGTAAATATACTGGCGAAACTCGTGAACAAGCGTTAGCTAGCTATCTTACTTTCCACCAATATCCTGGCGCATTTACTGAAGAAGTGAAAAAAGTGCTACAGCAAAAAGGTAATTGGAATGGCGAAGTAGAGTCTCGTCGGGCTAAGGGTGAAAAGTATGAAATGGAACTTAATATCGATGCCATTACCGATGAAGACGGCAAAATAAGTCATTACGTAGGGGTATTTTCGGATATTACCTCGCGTAAGAGCACTGAAAAAGAATTACTTAAATTATCTAACTCAGATCCGTTAACCGAATTACCTAACCGCTCTTTCTTCCAGGCCAACCACAGCAATATAGTGCGCCGTGGTACAGAGCATGCGTTAATTTGTTTAGATATGGATAACTTTAAGAAAATCAATGACTCACTTGGCCATCAAACAGGTGATATCTTAATTAAACAAATTGCTAAACGCCTGCAAAAATTAGCCGGCACTAAGGCGACATGTTACCGCTTAGGCGGCGATGAATTTAGTATTTTGATTGATAATACTACCGACATTCATCACATCACTCACTTTGCCCAAACCATTTTAGATAATATGGCCCGCCCTTTTATTATAAACAAACAAGAGTTTGTTTTAGGGGCCAGTTTAGGTATAGCCTTCTATCCAGAAGACGGCAGTAATTCACAAGAATTATTAAAAAATGCTGATACAGCTATGTATTTTGCCAAAAATGCTGGCGGCAATAAATATCAATTCTTCAGTGGTGAAATGAATCAAAATGCGGTTCGCCAATTACAAATTGAGAATCTAATTCGCCATGGCTTAAAAGAAGATCTCTTTACTGTATTTTACCAACCTAAGGTTGATATAGCCTCAGGCAAATTGGTTAGTATGGAAGCCTTAGTACGTTACGAACATCCAGATAAAGGCTTAGTCAGCCCTGCTCAGTTTGTGCCTTTAGCTGAGCAGACTGGGCAAATCATAGAAATAGGTGAAGTGGTATTAAGAAAAGCCTGTGAAGACACTAAACGATGGGTAGACGCAGGCTTATTTACCGGACGAGTAGCGGTTAACATTTCAGCAAGGCAATTTGAGATCCCTGATCTTGACGACCGCATTATGAATATTCTGCAAAAAGTAGGCTTGTCGGCCTTGCACTTAGAGTGTGAGATCACTGAAGGCACCTTAATGCAAAACCCCGAAAACGCTCTCAGAATGATGCAGCGTTTACGTGAGCATGGTATTCACTTAGCTCTAGATGATTTTGGTACGGGTTACTCATCTTTGGCTTATTTAAAGCGTTTTCCAATTAACACCCTTAAAATAGATAAAGCTTTTATAGATGATATTGCCAGAGCGTCAGAAGATCGTCATATGACTCAAGCTATCATCACTATCGCCCATAACTTAGGGTTAAAAGTGGTGGCCGAAGGGGTTGAACACGAAAATCAGCTGTCAATTTTACGTCGTTATAAATGTGAGATGTTGCAAGGGTATTTATACAGCAAACCGCTTAATGCCCTAAGATTTGAACGTTTATTAAAAGAAAACCATCAACTTAGAAAAATCATTCAAAGCTCTAAAGCCTAACACGTCCACAAGCCCCGTTAAATAAGCACTACGGGGCATATACCACTAACGTTAGCATTCCATTCAATAACCAATAAAACTAAACCATACTGTATATTTGGGGATGTTTTTTTGCCGTTATTTTTGGCTTTTTATAAAAGTTGGCACGCATATAGCTTATATATCGTTGCCGACACTAAGCTCGGTAAAACGTCAATAATAATAGAAGGAAACGAAAGATGTTAAAATCTTATGCAGTAGCTTTAGTACTAGCCACCTCTACTCCGGTAGCTGTTAAATCTGAGCAAACAGTTCAAGCTCCAGAAAGCAATAAAGTGGTTACCACTAAAGTTGAGACAAACAAAAAAGGCGTTAAAACCGGTAAATACTGGTAAGCAACTTAGTTTAGTATTAGGTAGGCTTTTTACGCCCACCGAAACTTTACTTAAGTTCACAGCCATTTATTTAATTGATTATTAAAAAACTAAAAGAAGTTAATCAATTTTTAAGTGGCTGTTAGTCGTAAAAGCCAAAAGAGAGGGATGCTCTTTTTTTTACGCCTGAAACAATACCTTGCCTAATCCTCTTGCCTTTACCAACTTAATTCTTTGTCTAGAGCGAAACAATGGATAAATAGTTGGACCAAATACCAGTCCTGCCATAGCCCACTTTTTAGCCGTTAGTCCGGTTTTGTATGCTTGCACATAATAAATCACGCTAAAAATTAACGATGCGCCAAAAAACACCAACATGTAAATTACCTCTAAGATTGGATAGTCGTTAATTCTCAAATAATGCACTGGCTCAACTTGTTAAGTTTGGCCTGAATAAAATCGGCGCTATTCTAACCAAATGGCAGAGATAAAAAAGCTCGACTTAGTATATTAAAGTCGAGCTAGGTATATAAATCTTTACGTTTTAGCCCTTAGGGCCTAATCAAGCCATATCAATAAAAGGATTGGCCTGAATCACGCATTTTTATTAGACAGTTGGCTGGCGTAAATTTATCACCCAATATAGATTGGTAATGCTCTAACCTAGCAACTATATGCTCAATTCCCACTGTGTGCATATAACGGAAAGGCCCACCTAAAAATGGCGGAAAGCCTATACCAAAGATAGCGCCTATATCGCCATCCCGGGCATTACGTATTACCCCTTCATCTAAACACATAGCCGCCTCGTTAAGCATTAACAAAACACAGCGCTCTGCAATTTGTGCTTGGCTAAGGTTTTTATTTGGCGTCAGCCCGAGCAAAGTGTAGATAGAAGCATCCACTTCTTTACCTGGTTTTTTACCCGAATAATTATAGAATCCTTTTTGATTCTTTTTACCCTTACGCTCATCTGCCAAAACTTTGTCGAAACTAGGGTTTGCAGCAAAACGTTCACCAAATTGCTCTTGTAAAAATGGAATAATTTTGGTGCCAACATCTATGCCTACTTCATCAAGTAATTTAATCGGCCCAACTGGGAAGCCAAATTTAACCAAAGATTTATCAATGTGCTCTATAGGCTCACCCGCCAGCAATACTTCTGCAGCTTGATTCATATAAGGGGCTAAAATGCGGTTCACATAAAAGCCTGCTCCATCTTTTACTACTATAGGGGTTTTACCTTGTTTTTTGGCTAACTCAACAGTAGTAGATATTGTCAGATCTGAAGTTTTTTCATGGGCAATCACTTCAGCCAATGGCATTTTGTCGACCGGAGAGAAATAATGCAGACCTATAACTTGTTCAGGTCGAGCTGCTTTTTCGGCTATTTTGGCAATGGGAATGGAAGAGGTATTTGAGGCAAAGATAGTATGCTCAGCACAGTTTTGCTCAATTTCAGCGACCATTTGCTGTTTTAAGCCTAAGTCTTCAAAAACCGCTTCTATTATTACATCTACATCTTTAAAGCCCGAATAATCAACAGTACCGGTTAACTTGGCCAACTGTTTTTGCATCTCAGATTTTTTTATAAAACCGCGTTTGAATTTTTTATTTAATATGTCGTAACTATATTTAATTGCATTGGCAATGCCTTCAGTTCGAATATCTTTAATACGTGCAGGTAAGCCAGCTTTAGCTGCCGTAACAAAGGCGATACCGCCGCCCATTAATCCACCACCTAATACGCCAATTTTATTTAGCTTGGCTGGGGCTACCCCTACTACACCTGTTTCTTTTTTCATTTCTGTGGTGGCAAAAAACAGGCTACGTAAGGCAGCAGATTCTGTGCTCATCACCAAGTTTCCAAAGTGTTTAGCTTCGACTTCCAGGCCTTTGGCCATGCCTTTATTCAAGCCAGTTTCAATGCTATCAATAATCAAATCAGGAGCCGGGTAATTGCCTTGAGTTTTACTAGCGGTTTGTTTACGCGCTTGGCTAAACATCAAATTACGTCCAACAGGCGTTTTCTCAAGAAACTTGCCCATCAAATTTAATTTAGGACCTTGGCGTTTAGGCTTAGGCTTTTTAGCTAAATCAACCGCCACATCTAATAGGATCGAGCGCGGTACCAGGTCGTCAACAATACCGTATTTTTTAGCTTGCTTAGCTCGAACAGATGCACCTGTTAGCATCATTTTCATGGCTTGTTGGATGCTGATTAATCTAGGTAGCCTTTGGGTTCCCCCACTGCCAGGTAACAACCCCAATTGTACTTCTGGTAAACCAAGTTGGGTTTTGGCGTCATCGCTACACACCCTATAGTGACAAGCTAAGGCTAACTCTAAGCCTCCGCCTAACGCAGGACCATGTATAGCGGCCACAAAGGGAATAGGCATGTCTTCAATTTGTTGAAACATGTCTTGACCGCCTTTAGCTATAGCTGTTGCATCATCGGCGCTTTCGCAAGCTGCCAACATGCTAATGTCGGCCCCTGCAACAAAAGAATTGTCTTTGCCGCTAATGACCACTACTCCCTTAATGCTGCTGTTCGACTTAATTTCTTGCAACACAGCTTGGATTTGCTCAGCAAACTCAACTTTAAGGGTGTTCATGCTCTCGCCTGGCACATCCATAGTTAAGATGGCCACACCATCATCACGCACATCTAGTGTAAAGGCGCTGTTATTTTCTGTGGTTTGTTGTTTGGTCATGTCAGTCACCTTATTCTGTTTCAACTATCATAGCTGCTGCTAATCCACCCGCGGCACAAGCCGTAAGTAAACCTGTTCCACCGCCTCGGCGATTCAATTCGTTTAACATTTGGGTGATCATGCGTGTGCCTGTTGCGGCAAAAGGGTGACCATAAGCTAGCGAACTTCCCATGACATTAAACTTATCCATGTCCATTTCACCTATAGCTTGTTTACGCCCTAATTTATCTTGGGCAAACTTATCACTAGCAAACATTTTAAGGTTAGCTAAGGTCTGGGCGGCAAAAGCCTCGTGCATTTCAATTAAGGTCAGATCATTTAAGGTCATGCCGGCTCTATCTAGCGCCAAAGGAGTTGCATAAGAAGGCCCCATTAACATGTCTTCCCATACATCTATCGCCGCCCAAGCATAACTTTTAATATAACCAAGGGGGGTATAACCTAGAGCTTTAGCTCGGCTTTCGGTCATCATTAACACAGCTGAGGCGCCGTCAGTTAATGGCGTAGCATTGGCAGCCGTCACTGTGCCATGTTTTCTATCAAATACTGGCTTAGGTTTGGCATAACCTTCTAAGGTGGAGTCAAATCGCACGTTATTATCTTTTTCTAAGGCGCCTTTAAAAGGTTCAGCGTAGGCAGTCATCACTTCGTTGGCTAACTTACCTTGTTCCCAACTTTGGGCTGCCAAGGTATGTGATCTATGAGCTAAGGCATCTTGCTCTTGACGACTAATTTGGTGAGTTTTAGCCATTTGCTCTGCTGTTTGCCCCATAGACAACCCAGTAGAATACTCGGCTACTGCTGGAGGAACAGGTAATAAGTCCTTAAGACCAAGCTTTTTTAGTACCTTCAGTTTTTGCCCTAATGTTTTGGTTTTGGTTAAATCTGTCAGAGCACGCGCTAAGTTTTTAGACACACCTATAGGTGATACTGAAGTAGAGTCTGCGCCCCCTGCTACCCCAACACTAATATTGCCAGCTAACATTGACTCGGCAACACTCACTGTTGATTGAAAACTAGTGGCACAGGCTCTAGATACACTGTAGGCATCGGTATGAACGTTCATGCCAGTGCCTAATACTATTTCGCGGGCAATATTTGGTGCCTCTGGCATTTGCACTACTTGGCCATAAACTAATTGCTCAATGAGATTGGGATCTAGATTATGTCTGACCATCATTTCATTAACTACCATCTTGCCTAAGTCTACCGCTGGCACACCATGAAAATAGGTGGCCATTTTGGCAAACGGCGTTCTAAGTCCAGCAACTATGGCAATTCTGTCGCCTTCTCTGGTTGTAACTATTTGCTTAGCTGACATTGTCTAACCCTTTTTTAATCATTCAAACCCAGTGGTCTGACCTGTGAAATTTAATCGATTGTACCTAGTTAACAAATTGACTGCAAGGTTTGCCTATTTACCTAAAAATCATCAGAACTGCCTAAAAAGACCTTCTGCCACTTGCTATTTTTGAGCCTAAGTGTAGGAGCTAAATTGCCATGCGCTAAAACAATTGGGTGATTTTCACCCAAGTAGTGAAATGAAGTGTGACTTTTAAGCTTTGTAACATTGTTTTTTTAATGGGGAACCTTATATCGGTTAGCATAGTCATTAAACGGTGCCATTAAACTGAGCTTCAGTGATCAAATTAAACATTTTCACATTGGCTCCAGTAGCAAGCACCAGCAAAAAATCGCTAATTTAAACCTAATTGCAAAGCAAGGTTAGTCCGTTCTCGCAAAGAATATAAAGGAAATAGTTAACACTATGGCAGTAGCAGAATTTAACCAATTACAAGCCTACTTAGATAGTCAGGTAGTAGGGCAACAAACACTAACACAGAATATTTTAGTGGCATTATTAGCTGACGGGCATCTTTTGGTTGAAGGGCCACCAGGCTTAGCTAAAACGCGCGCGGTTAACGCCTTAGCAAATGGATTAGAAGGTGATTTTCATAGGGTGCAATTTACCCCAGACTTATTACCAGCAGATCTTACGGGTACAGATATCTACCGACCAGAAACCGGTGACTTTGTGTTTCAAAAAGGGCCGTTATTCCATAATTTAGTGTTGGCCGATGAAATTAACCGTGCGCCAGCGAAAGTGCAATCTGCCCTACTAGAAGCTATGGCCGAAAGGCAAATAACGGTTGGAAACAAAACCTATGCATTGCCTGAGTTATTTTTAGTTATGGCAACCCAAAACCCTATTGAACAAGAAGGTACCTACCCTTTACCAGAAGCTCAACTCGATCGCTTTTTAATGCATTTAGAAATTGACTACCCAGGGGCTGACACTGAATTAGAAATTTTGCGCTTAACTCGTAACGAAGCCATGCATGTAAAACCCGTGGCGGCCCCCAACTTAAGCCAAACTGACATTTTTAATGCTCGCCAAGACGTATTAAAAATCCATTTAGATGAAGCACTTGAGCAATATATAGTGCAACTGATTATTGCCACTCGTCAGCCACAGAATTACCACCAAGACTTAGCCAATTGGATAGAGTTTGGTGCCAGTCCAAGGGCCACTATAGCCTTAGATAAATGCGCAAGAGCTCATGCTTGGTTAATGGGTCGTGACTTTGTTGGCCCAGACAATATTCAGGCGGTGTTTCACAATGTGTTAAGGCACAGAGTGTTGCTTAGTTATGAGGCCGAAGCTGAAGGCGTAAACCGCAATCAAGTGCTTGATAAAATTTTACAGCTAGTGGCTGTTCCTTAACCTAGTTTGTTGAGGAGCCTAATATGCTAGATGTATCTGCATGGTTAACAAAGTTACAGGCTAATGGGGTTGAACTTGGGATCAAAGAATTGATCTACTACCAAGGCAAAACCGCTTTATTAAATTTGTCTCCACGCAAAACCGTACAGGCCAAACTGGCCGGCGCTTATTTGGCTAAAACCAAAGGTCGGGGCATGGAGTTTGACGAAGCCAGACATTACCAAGCAGGCGACGACATACGTGCCATAGATTGGCGAGTCACCGCGCGTACAGGGAAAACTCACACTAAGTTATACCGTGAAGAAAAAGAGCGACCGGTCTTTGTGCTAACCGATTTGTCAAACAGCATGCAATTTGGCACCCAATTTTTATTTAAATCTGTACAAGCTGCGCATCTAAGTGCACTTATTGCTTGGTCGGCACGTAAACGCGGCGATCGCATAGGCGGCTTGGTGTTTAATCAAGACCAGCACATAGAATCTAAACCATTTACTCGGCAAAAAGCGGTATTATCTTTGTTAAATAGCATGATTAAACTGCAAACTAATTCAAAAACGACTGACTTAGCTAGCCCGCCTGTGACCTTAGCTGATATGTGTGCACGTTTACGCCGTTTAGCTCATCCTGGTAGTTTAATTTTTATCATAAGTGATTTTAGTCAGTTAGATGAATTGGCTAAACAGCATATAGCCCAGCTTAGCAAACATAATGAAGTCATTGCTTACCCCATAAGTGATCCCTTTGAACATCAATTACCTAAGGTAAAAGTCAGTCAAACTGTGACTCTAACTGATGGTCAAAATAGACAACAAATTGTACTGGGAGAAAAGCACACTGAAAGTCAGTATTGTGACCAGCATATGGCACAGTTTAATCGCATAGAAACCACTCTCAAACAATGTAAAGCGCAAGTGGTACCCATCAATGCTGGCCTACCTCTTGAAATGCAATTAAATAAGGTGATGGGTATAAAAGCATGATGAATCCATTACAAGATCTAAAAGATATTCACCTACCCGCGCCCATAGAAAGTTGGCCGCCCGCTTATGGTTGGTGGTTACTAGCCTTAGTTGTGTTGGTAACTATTGGTTTACTGACCTATTGCATTGTGCGCGGGATTAAAACACGCCAAGCAAAACGCGAAGCTTTAGCTGAACTACAAAATTACGATCTGTCAGATCCCAAGGCCATTTCACACTTCAATAAATTGTTAAAGCGTGCTGCGCGGGTTTATTTCCCAGAGTTTGGCATTGAAAATTTGCATACAGAGCAATGGTTAGCCTTCTTAACCGCCTGCATCTCCCCTAAACACCAAGCCAAACTGCAACCTGATTTGGCGGCCATGCAGGGAGCTTTATATAAAAAACAGTCAGTCACAGCCCAACAACTAAAAGATTACCAAAGGGCTTGCCAAGCTTGGTTAAAACACGCTTTGCCGCCGAGCAAAGGTGTATTACACAAATTGGAGCAACAAGATGTTTGAGTTTGCCTGGATTTGGGTATTGTATTTATTACCTCTACCACTATTAGTTTTATTACTACCAAGTAAAAAGCTAGGACAAGAGGCAGCCTTACGGGTGCCAAGTTTAACCCAAGGCATAGAGCATAATGTCGGCAAAAAAGTCAGTAAAAAACTGCCATTATTTTTAGCTAGTTTAGCTTGGATTGCTTTGATAGTAGCGGCTGCCCGCCCTCAATGGTTAGGCGAGCCAGTAAGCATACCCGCTGAGGGCCGCGACTTGATGATTGCGGTAGATTTGTCAGGCAGTATGAAAATTGATGACATGCAATTAAATGGTCGCCAGGTAGACCGTCTAAAAATGATCAAGTTTGTGCTAAGTGACTTTATAAAACGTCGAGTGGGCGATCGCCTTGGTCTTATATTGTTTGCTGATACGGCTTATTTACAAGCCCCCCTCACCTACGACAGAGAGACAGTCGAACAACTGCTCAATGAGTCTCTCATTGGATTGGTTGGCGAACAAACGGCTATAGGAGATGCCATAGGCTTAGCAATAAAACGCTTTGAAGCACGCAAAGAATCAAACAAAGTATTAATACTATTAACTGATGGACAAAATACCGCGGGTAATATCACCCCTGAACAGGCAAACGAATTGGCCATTAATAATGGGGTGACCATTTATACTATAGGTGTAGGGGCCGACAAAATGTTGGTACAAAGCTTTTTTGGCAGTCGTCAGGTTAACCCATCACAAGATCTTGATGAGGACATGCTAACCAAGATAGCAACCTCTACTGGTGGGCGCTATTTTAGAGCCCGAGATGCCGAATCTCTTCAGCAAATTTATGCCACCTTAGACGAATTAGAGCCCATTGCCCGCGAAACCAGACAAATGCGCCCCCTACAGGCGTTATATTATTACCCGCTAGCCTTAGCTTTATTGATAACCTTTTTAATGGGACTAGCTCCAGTGATTAATCAACTTGTTTTAAGAAGGTCTGCCGCATGATGGAACTTCTTGCCCAATTTAGTGAATTTCATTTTATCCGCCCCCATTGGTTGTGGGCCATTATTCCGCTATTAATAGTGGTTTCATTGATAAAGCTTGTACACAAACAACAATCCGGTTGGCAATCAGTGTTGGCCAGCCATTTATATCAACATTTAATTACCACAGAAGGAGTAAAAAGCGCTCGTCCACCTTTAACCTTATTGGCATTTTGCTGGGTATTAGCCACCTTAGCTCTAGCCGGCCCCACTTGGGAACGCTTGCCTCAGCCTGTATATCAATTAAATACAGGTAAAGTGGTGTTAATAGATATGTCGCTATCTATGCGCGCCACCGATATTAAACCTGACAGATTAACCCGAGCAAAATACAAAGCGATTGATTTAGTCAATGCCATAACCGAAGGTGAGACAGGCTTAGTTGCTTATGCAGGTGATGCCTTTACTATTAGCCCACTTAGCTCTGATGCCCAAAATCTCACGACCTTAATTCCCAGTTTATCTCCAGAAATCATGCCTATTCCTGGCAGTGATCCGGCCTTGGGTTTACAGGCTGCCATTGATTTATTAAATAATGCCGGTTACCAGCAAGGCGAAATATTTTGGATAACAGATGGGGTAACAAATCAACAAATGAAGGAGCTGAGTAACATTATTAACAGTAGCCAATATAGACTATCGGTTTTGGCTGTTGGCACAGCACAAGGAGCGCCTATTCAGTTGACCAATGGAGAGTTGCTAAAAGATAGTCAGGGCGCAATAGTGGTACCTAAACTAACTTCCGATAATCTAGCCTCGTTAAGTCAAGCTGGCGGTGGTCGATTTGTTCAAATGCAAACCGATGACAGCGATATAAATTATTTGATCGAACAAGTTCTAGTGGAGCAAGACCCCAACGCCAACGAGTCTGAAGAGCAACAAAACTTTGGCGATAAATGGCAAGAAATGGGGCCCTACTTACTTTTGTTAATCTTACCTTTTGCGGCTTATAGCTTTAGAAGGGGCATAGTCACTGTGATCTTATTGGGCTGTTTGTTGCCTATTTACTCGCCACAGGCCCGAGCTGATTGGTGGCAAGATATGTGGAAAACTAAAGATCAACAAGGCCAACAAGCCTTTCAAGCTCAAGACTATCAAACTGCGGCAAGCACCTTTAACGATCCACTTTGGCAAGCCAGTGCCCATTATAAAAATAACGACTATCAAGCCGCCCTTGAGTTGTACGCTCAGATCCCCGAATTCTCTCCTGAATTTGTTGATGCTACTTACAATGCAGGCAATGCCCTGGCCCAGCTAGGAGAGCTAGACAAAGCCATTGCGGCTTATGAACAAGTTTTGGCTAAGGCCCCAGATCATCAAGATGCCTTAGCCAATAAAACCTTATTAGAAAAGCTACAACAGCAACAGCAGAACCAGCAACAACAGCAAAATCAAGACTCGTCCAATGATCAGCAAGACGACCAACAACAAGGTGATCAACAACAGAGTCAACAAAATAGCCAAGATCAACAAAGTGATGCTGGTGAGCAACAGCAGCAAAACGCTGAACAACAAACCGGCCAACAAGATCAACAACAAGCTGCAGAACAAGACCCACAAACATCTGACGAACAAGAAGAAGCGCAACAAGAACAGCAGCAAGCTCAAGAATCGGAGGCCGAAAACGCCGAACAAAATGACAAAAACCAAGCCTTGCAGCAGCAAGAACAAGAACTAAGCGATGAGCAAAAAGAACAAATGCAACGCATGCAAAATTTACTCAAACGGGTGCCCGACGATCCCGCATTTTTATTAAAACGCAAAATGCAAATTGAGGCACAAAGGCGAAAAAGAGAAAGGCTACCAACTAATGTACAGGGGAATTGGTAACAGTGAGTATGGTTAAATTAAGCAAAACAAAAAGCGTTTGGGCAGTAGTATGTTTACTGCTTAGTCAATTGTGTTTAGCACAAAATATACAGGTAACCGCTTCAGTGGATAAAAATCCGGTGATGGTAGACGAGTCATTTATTTTAACTGTGGTTGCCAATGGAGACGTAGACAGAGATGCTTTTGATGCATCCATTTTAATGCAAGATTTTGTGGTGGGCCGCACTTCTGTTAGTTCTCAAACCCAAATGATTAATTTTACTACCACTAAAAGTACCACTTGGTCCACTACCTTAATCCCCACCAAAGTGGGCCGTTTTACCATTCCAGCGTTCAATGTTGCCAAAGCAAAAACTCAACCCATAGAAATTAATGTTATTCCAATGACCGCCCAAGCGGCACAAAAAGGTCGAGACTTGTTTGTGACCACAGAGGTAGATGTCAATCAGGTCTATCTACAACAACAAATACGCTACACAGTTAAACTCTATTTAGGCCAAGATCTACAACGCGGGAGTCTATCATCCCCTACCCTAGAAAATGCAGACATAAGACAGATTGGCAAAGACAAAGAATACAGTGAAATAGTCGATGGCAGGCGGTATCGCATTATTGAGCGTGCCTTTGCCATCATTCCTCAAGAAAGTGGCCAATTTACTATCGCAGGGCCTTTGTTTGAGGGTGAAATAATTGACAATTCTCGCCAGAGTTTTGGCTTTTTTAATCGCAGTAAAGCGGTCAATAGAGTGGGACCTAGCCAACAAATTGAAGTGCTACCTATCCCTAGTAATTATCAGCAACATTGGTTACCCAGTGACTTTGTACAACTGCATGATGAATGGCAAGGCGACGCCAAGCAATATATAGCGGGTGAGCCTATCACTCGCACCCTAACCCTAACTGCGGTGGGCGTTGTAGAAGAACAACTGCCCGAAATTGCTAGTCAATATCCTGACTCAGTTAAAGTTTACCCAGATCAAGCAGAAACCAGCACAGTGGAAAAAGACAATACCTTGATTGCCCAGCGCAAAGAAAGCATTGCCATTATACCGAGTCAAGCTGGCGAGCTAGTCATTCCCGAAGTGCGTTTGCCTTGGTTTAATAGCATTACCAAAAAAACCGAATATGCTGTGCTTCCTGAAAAAGTATTGCAGATTCAACCAAGCCCTAATCAAAATCAAACAGCTTTTACCCCGCCCAGTTCACAAACTTTAGCAATTGAACCACCAGTGGTTTCTGCGACTGATTTAAATGGTGAACCAGCAGTGTATGCGGGTACTAATCCATATTGGCAATGGCTTAGCTTAGGGCTAGCCTTAGTATGGCTTTTAACCCTTATGGCATGGAAAATCCATGTCAGCCGTATCAAGTCTACAGTTAAAGCAACTGCTAGCACTGCTAGAACCCATGAAAGTGAACAAGCACTTTGGAAAAAGTTAGATAAAGCCCTAAGCAAAAATGATGCAGCGCAATCGCAACACTTGCTAGGTTTATGGTTAGGGCAATGGTTAGGGGATAAACACGCCTCGTTAAACCAGTCTTTAGCTAAGCTACAAAACGCGCAACTGACGCAAGCCACGCAGGCCTTATTAGCCGCGCGTTACTCCGCCAATAAAACCCCATGGCAAGCCACTGAATTACATAAATTAGTTAGGCAATTGAGAAAACAAAAAACACAAAGTTCTAAGCAACAACAAAAATTAACAGCCCTCTACCCCACTGGCGGCTAGTAATTCAGCAGTAAAGTTTTAGTTGCAGCAAGGCTAGTCGCTGTTATCTTAAACTCTACTGCTGATTTTTTTCATTCATTAGCTTGAGTGAAAGGCACTGATTAAGCTGAAATGGAAAATAATATGTTTTCGCGAAAGCAAACCAAGGATGCCTCGGTCTTAAGTGGCATGACAAATAAACAAACACGTTACGAAGCCTTAGTGTTAGCGCTGCACGGCGACATTTATAGATACGCCTTTTGGTTAGTAAAAGATAAAGCTGTGGCTGAAGACATAGTACAAGAAACCTTTCTAAGGGCTTGGAAATCTTTAGATTCGTTAAAAGACGAAAAAGCCGCTAAATCTTGGCTGATCACTATTTTACGCAGAGAAAATGCCAGACGCTTTGAACGTAAACAATTTGATTTAGTGGATATTGAAGATGTCGCGGTAATAGATGAACAACTGTCGCATGAGATGCAAATTGAACATCGCGAACTTCGTTTAATCATGGCTTCTTTGAGTGAAGAATACCGAGAACCCCTTATGTTACAAATCGTTTTTGGCTATAGCGGTGATGAAATTGCTAAGCAGCTAGATTTAAATAAAAACACTGTTATGACTCGCTTGTTTCGTGCACGTAATCAAGTTAAAGAAGCCTTAGAGCAAGCAAACGCGAGTAAGGAGCGTCACAATGGATGAGCTAGAATTTAGACGTAAGCTGTATGCCAATCCTTATTGTGATGATAAAGATGTGTTGGCGGCTAAACAAAATGATCCTAAAAAACATAGCTTTTGCCTCGAGTTACAACAACTCGAACAAAAAATGCAAGCCGCTAGTCAGGTAAAGGTGCCCAAGGATTTGGCTCATAAATTAATTTTGCGCCAAAGTTTACATAGCCATAAACAACAAAAAACCCGTAGCCGTATTCAGCTAGCGCTGGTTGCTTCTGTGGCTTTTGTGGTGGGAATTAGTTTCACTCTTTGGCAGCAAAGTACTTTGTTAGATATCTCTAAACAGGCCATAGCTCATGTTATTCATGAGGGAAATTATGCTCTTGGCGCACAAGAAAACATTTCTTTAGAGCAAGTTAACGCCAAATTAGCAACTTTTGGCGGCAGCTTTAATGAAGATATAGGGCGGATCTATTATGCCAACTTTTGTGATTTCCAAAATTTGCGTAGCTTGCATATGGTAGTGCAAGGCGTACAAGGAAAAGTATCGGTTTTCATCATTCCCCATCAGTCTGGGCACCTAAAAGAAGGGCAAGCTTTAGATAAAAAGTATCAAAGCCAAGCCATAGATCTACAACGCGCCAGCATAGTAGTAGTGGGAGAGACAGCGGAAAATGTGGCCACGACTAAACAAAAGTTAAGCGAAAAAATTATCTTTTCAGCTTAAGCATTTACACCGCTAATTGTGGTTTATTTAGCTTTAGGGGCGGCCAATAAATGCATATCAATGTGCATAACGCCGCCATCATCGTAAGGCTGGCCCTGACAAACAAATCCAAAGTGTTGATAAAACTCACTGGCCTCCAGCTGAGATGAAAGTTCAACTAAATGTTCTGGATACTGTTGCTTTATTTGCGCCAAAATATAGTTAATTAACGCTTTGCCTTTACCTTTGCCTCTTTGGCTAGGATGCAATACTACCCTTTCTATTTTTACTTTATTGGCTAGCTCATCTAAACGATAACGGGCGTAAGTTAACAATTGCCCCGCCTCATCATTTTCTAACACATGCATGGCAACTTGATCTAATTCATCTAAATCAGGATAAATGCTTTGTTGCTCAATGATAAAAACCTGTTGGCGCAATAACAACAGGGCGTAAAGTTCGTTTTTAGTTAGTTGTACAAAGGACTTTTGATACATATGGGTAAGTAACTGGCGAATTGATCGTTGACTTGTTAGCATACGGGATTAGCAAAAAACTTCATATCTTTTCGTTACTTACTTCTAAGGAAGCTACATGGATCCCTATACTCTGATTTCTCTTGGCCTGTATTTTTTAGTAATGCTTGGCATCGGACTTTATTCCTTCAAACAGTCAAGTACAGACGTTGAAGGTTATATGTTAGGTGGCCGCAACCTAAGTCCAAAAGTGACAGCTCTTTCTGCAGGAGCATCAGACATGAGTGGCTGGATGTTAATGGGCTTACCTGGCGCTATGTATGTGTCTGGTTTATCTAGTGCTTGGATAGCTGTAGGTTTAGCCGTTGGTGCCTATCTTAATTATCTTTGGGTTGCCCCACGTTTAAGGGTGTATACCGAACTAGCTAAAAATGCCATTACCATTCCAGACTATTTTGAAAACCGCTTTAACGATACTACTCATAGCCTACGTATTATTTCGTCTATCGTAATAGTGATTTTCTTTACCTTGTATACCTCGTCTGGTGTGGTCGCTGGCGGCAAGTTATTTGAATCCTCCTTTGGTTTGAGCTACGAAATGGGACTATATGTAACCGCAGGCGTTGTTGTGGCTTACACTTTAGTTGGCGGTTTTATGGCTGTGAGCATGACCGACTTTGTACAAGGCTGCATCATGTTTGTGTCTTTAGTGTTAGTACCTGTAGTTGTGTTATTTGACTTAGGTGGATTCAGCGGTGCCGCTGAGCAATTAAGTGTGTATGAGGCAAACTTTTTAGATCTCTTCCAAAATGCTTCAACCGGCGAAACCATGACGGTTATTGGGGTGATTTCTTTGTTATCATGGGGATTAGGTTATTTTGGTCAACCTCATATCATTGTGCGTTTTATGGCCATTCGCTCGGTGCACGACATAAAAACCGCACGTCGAATTGGCATTAGCTGGATGTTGGTTTCTATTACTGGGGCATTGGCCACTGGCCTACTCGGCTTGGCCTATGTTACTAAAACCCAAGGTGACTTAGGTGACGCTGAAACCATTTTTATCTACTTATCACAGATCCTGTTTCATCCATTGGTCAGTGGCTTTTTATTAGGGGCAATTTTAGCCGCTATCATGAGTACCATTTCTTCACAGTTATTGGTTACTTCTAGCTCTTTAACTGGTGATTTTTACCAAGCCTTTTTACGTAAAGACGCAAGCCAAAAAGAATTGATCACTGTGGGGCGTATTTCTGTGGCCGCAGTAGCCTTAGTGGCTATTTATTTAGCTTATGATAGAGACAGCACCATTTTAACTTTGGTTAGCAATGCATGGGCTGGATTTGGTGCGGCCTTTGGACCTGTGATCTTGATTAGCTTAGTGTGGAAAGACATGACTCGCGTATCAGCCATATCAGGCATGTTAGTAGGGGCATTTACCGTACTTATTTGGATCTATGCGCCTATCACCATAGGTGGCATGCATTTAAGTGACTGGATCTACGAAATTGTGCCTGGTTTTATTGCCTGTAGCGCCACCATTATTGTGGTTAGCTTACTCAGCAAACAGCAAGATTCTTGGGTGGCAGAAACCTTTGACCGAGTACAAGAACAACTAGACCAACTCAAGTAGTGGGTTTAGTTGATTTCGTGCTGTGATAGCACAAATAGCAATACAATTTTTTATGAATTTTTGTTAGTGTTCTAAATATAGAACTATTTAATATAAACACCTTAACTTTGCGTGAGAGAACCATGTCTAACTCTATTCCAACTGTGACCCACTTGAAGCAACTTGAAGCGGAAAGTATTCATATTTTCCGCGAAGTGGCCGCCGAATTTGACAACCCTGTGATGTTGTACTCAGTAGGAAAAGACTCGTCGGTATTACTGCATTTAGCCCGTAAAGCCTTTGCGCCGGGAAAAATTCCTTTTCCATTATTACATGTTGATACCACCTGGAAATTTCAGGAGATGATCCGCTTTCGTGACGAAATGGCCAAGAAACACGATTTAAACCTGTTGGTACACATTAATCCAGATGGTTTAAAAATGAATGTGGGGCCATTTACCCACGGTAGTGCTAAACATACAGACATAATGAAAACCGCAGGCTTAAAACAAGCCCTAGATCACTATAAGTTTGATGCCGCCTTTGGTGGCGCTCGCCGTGACGAAGAAAAATCTCGCGCTAAAGAGCGGGTGTATTCTTTCAGAGATGAAAACCATAGATGGGATCCCAAGAACCAGAGACCCGAGTTGTGGAATGTCTATAACTCACAAATAAACAAAGGTGAAAGCATTCGGGTATTTCCCATGTCAAACTGGACAGAGTTAGATATTTGGCAATATATCTACATGGAAAATATCGAAATTCCGTCGCTTTATCTGGCTAAGCCGCGTCCTGTGGTTAAACGTGATGGGGTTTACTTTATGGTAGATGACGATCGCATGCCGCTAGAAGAAGGTGAAGTTCCAGAAATGCGTTCGGTAAGGTTTAGAACCTTAGGCTGTTATCCACTCACTGGCGCGGTAGAGTCTACGGCAGCGACTTTGCCAGAAGTGATCCAAGAAATGTTATTAACCAAAACTTCAGAGCGCCAAGGCCGTGTAATAGATCACGACTCATCTGGCTCTATGGAGAAGAAAAAAATGGAAGGATACTTTTAAATGGCCAACAACATAGTCTGGCATCAACATGCCATTAATAAAGCTTCTCGTGCCTCGGCAAAAATGCAAAAGCCCTGCGTGTTGTGGTTAACTGGATTAAGTGGTTCAGGAAAATCTACCATAGCCAACTTATTAGAAAAAAAATTGGCTGAGCATGGTAAACACACCTATCTATTGGACGGCGATAATGTTCGTCATGGCTTATGTGGCGATCTTACCTTTAGCGACAAAGACCGAGTAGAAAACATCCGACGCATAGGCGAAGTGGCCAAATTATTTGTCGATGCAGGTACTATTGTATTAACCGCTTTTATTTCTCCATTTAAAAGCGAACGAGATTTTTGTCGAAACCTATTAGAAGACGGCGAATTTATCGAAATATACATTGATACCCCCATTGAAGAGTGTGAAAAACGCGATCCTAAAGGTTTGTATCAAAAAGCACGCCAAGGTGACATTAAAGATTTTACTGGCATTGACTCGCCATACGAAGCCCCAGAAAACCCAGAAATTACCCTAAACTTCTCGGGCCAGACTGCAGAACAATCAGCTGAACAATTATTTGAGCTGCTAAAAGAAAAAGGAATAGTAGCTTAATGTTAGAAGCCGAGCTTAAACAAGGCGTGATTGATATTGCTCACCAAGCAGGTGAGAAAATCATGCAAATATATAATAAAGATTTTACCATTTATGAAAAGTCAGATGAGAGCCCGCTAACCGAAGCTGACTTAGCCGCCCACAACTGCATAGTAGAAGGCTTAAAAGCACTCTCTGAGCTACCCATTTTATCTGAAGAGTCTGCCGATATTAGCTGGCAAGAGCGCAGCCAGTGGACTAAGTATTGGTTGGTTGACCCTTTAGATGGCACCAAAGAATTTATCAAGAAAAATGGGGAATTCACGGTAAACATTGCCTTGATTGACCAAGGTAAGCCTGTATTTGGTGTGGTTTATGCCCCAGTACTTGAACACACTTATGTAGGTGAAGAATCTGTAGGGGCAGTTAAAATCACCAAAGGTATCAGCCAAGCCATTAAGCCAAAACAATGGCAAGCTGGTGAAACCTGGAAAATAGTTGGCAGCCGCTCACACCAAAGTCCTGAAATTCAAGCTTTGCTTAACGCCCTTGATGGCGACACTGAGTTAGTGGCCATGGGTAGTTCGTTAAAGCTATGTTTGGTCGCTGAAGGTGCAGCGCATTTATATCCTCGTTTAGGTCCAACTTCTGAATGGGATACAGCTGCAGCACATGCTGTGGTTAGTGCCGCTGGCGGGAAAGTGACAGTGATTGAAGATCCTAAAGCTGTACTAAAAGCCGATGCTCAAGCGCTTAAATACAATCAAAAAGAATCCATTTTAAACCCTTATTTTTTGGTGAGTTGCTAAATATGAATAGCGAAAACACATTATTACAGTCAGATATATTGGGCTATTTAGATCAACACGAAAAGAAAGACCTATTACGTTTTTTAACCTGTGGCAGTGTTGACGATGGTAAAAGCACTTTAATTGGGCGCTTATTACATGACTCAAAAATGATTTTTGAAGATCAGCTAGCCGCCATTACCAAAGATAGTAAAAAAGTTGGCACCACAGGTGATAAAGTCGATTTAGCTTTGTTAGTAGATGGCCTGCAATCTGAGCGTGAACAAGGCATAACCATAGATGTTGCCTACCGCTACTTTTCTACAGACAAGCGTAAATTTATTATTGCCGACACGCCAGGACATGAACAATATACACGTAACATGGTCACTGGCGCCTCAACCTGCGATGTGGCCATTATTTTAGTGGATGCTCGTGCTGGCGTTAAAACCCAAACTCGCCGTCACTCGTTTTTAGTCTCGTTGTTAGGGATTAAACACGTCATAGTGGCAGTGAATAAAATGGATTTAAAAGACTACAGTCAAAATGTTTATGAAAAGATAAAGGCCGATTATTTAGAGTTTTCTAAACGTTTAGATATCCCTGATATTCAATTTATTCCGTTATCAGCCTTGGACGGCGACAATGTGGTTAACCCAAGTGAAAATACGCCTTGGTACACAGGCGACACCTTGATGACCATGTTAGAAAATGTCGAAATTAATGATGATATTAATGCCGATGACTTTCGCTTTCCTGTGCAATATGTCAACCGCCCTAATTTAAACTTTAGAGGCTTTGCGGGCACTGTGGTATCAGGTCAAATACAGCCTGGCGATAAAATTACCGCCCTACCCTCAGGTAAACAATCTAAGGTTAAAGCCTTAGTGAATTTTGAAGGTGAACAAGAGCGCGCTTACGCCCCACTTACTACCACTATCACACTAGAAGATGAAATCGACATCTCACGTGGCGATATGATAGTAAAAAGCGATAATTTACCTCTACATAGCAACACCTACCGCACAAATTTAGTGTGGATGGATGAAGAGCCTATGATGCCTAATAAGCAATATGGCTTTAAGTTTGCCACTAAGTTTGTGCCAGGTAGCGTAACTGATATCGACTATCAAATTGATGTTAACTCTATGGAGCAAAAACAAACCGTGCGCCTAGCACTTAACGAGATAGCAGTGGGTAAAATTAAGCTGACTCAACCTGTAGCTTGTGATCCCTATGCTAAAAATCGCGCTACTGGCGCTTTTATTATTATCGATCGAGTCACCAATGGAACCGTTGGCGCAGGTATGATTATTGATGTGGCAGAAGAAGCCAATACCAGTCAATTCTCTGAATTTGAACTTGAGTTTAATCAACTGGTAAGAAAGCATTTTCCACATTGGAATGCGGTCGATATCAGCAAACTTTAAATTCACAGTCCAACTAAAAATAAGAATAAAACAATATGGACATCAATCAGTATCTGGTACTCGCAATATTCGCAGGAACCCTATTGGCGCTGGTGTTTACCCACCAGCGCCCTTCCATGATTTTTGCGGGCACTATATTGGCACTGATAGCTAGCCAACAACTGGTTATAGCTGAGGTGATCCATAACTTAACTAACCAAGGCTTAATTACCTTAGTTTTACTCTTATTGGTAAGTTCTGCGGTAGATAAAACCTCGTTAATTAAGCGTTTAGGAAGAACCTTAATCTCGGCTAATTTTAAACAAAGCTTTGTACGTTTATTTGGCTTAACCTTTTTCTCTTCTGCACTACTTAACAATACCGCCATTGTGGCCAGCTTAATTGGTCCTGTGAAACAAAACCAACATCATCATGCGTCGCGTTTACTTATTCCCCTATCTTACTCAGCCATTTTAGGCGGCACGGTAACCCTTATTGGCACCTCAACCAATCTTATCGTTGACAGTTTTTTAATAGAACATGGTCATCCTGGCTTTAATTTCTGGGACTTTACTTTATATGGTTTAGTTGCAGGGCTAAGTTGTGGGTTATTAATGTTTATGATTACTCCTTTGTTACCTGAAATTGCCAATAAAAATGCTCAGTACAACAGTTATTTTATTGAAGCAGATGTTGAGCCAGACAGTGAGTTAGTAGGAAAAAGCGTAGAAGAAAATCACTTACGTAATTTACCCGAATTATTTTTAACTGAGATTGCGCGTAAGGGAAAACTTATATCTCCCGTTACCCCAGACATAGTGATTGAAGCTGGCGATAAATTAATTTTTTCTGGGAATATTCAACATGTTGACAACCTTAATCACATTAAAGGATTAAGCCTATTTGCAGAATCAAATGGCTTGATGCGCGACAACCTCACCGAAGTGATTATTTCTAACCGGGCGCAAATAATTGG
Source organism: Paraglaciecola aestuariivivens (assembly GCF_052983255.1). Taxonomy (NCBI): domain Bacteria; kingdom Pseudomonadati; phylum Pseudomonadota; class Gammaproteobacteria; order Alteromonadales; family Alteromonadaceae; genus Paraglaciecola; species Paraglaciecola aestuariivivens. The sequence continues at coordinate 172,291 of NZ_JBRKBA010000007.1, forward strand.
CAAAACCATTAAAGCTTTAGGATTTAGAGCCTTATTTGATGCTGCAGTAGTGGCAATTAGACGAGATGGCGAAACTTTGTCGGGAAAACTTGGGGAAATAAAACTGCAATCAGGTGATTTTTTATTGTTAGCCACTGGGCCTGACTTTATGCAAAGGCACAATCTGAGTAAAAACTTTTTTATCTTGTCTGAAAAAAAAATGCCAACCAAGTTAAGCCTCAAACAAGAATGGCTAACCTTGTGTGGTTTTATCGTCACCATTGCACTAGCTGCTAGCTCGGTTTTAAGTCTAGCCACAGGATTACTTTTCTTTATTGCCTTATTAGTGATTGCTGGGGTGATATCTAACAATGAAATTAAACGCAATATCCCGCTCAATTTAATAGTGGTGATTATGGGCGCACTAAGCTTAGCTACAGCGCTAGAGAAATCAGGCTTTATCGCGCAGCTAATGCAAACAATAGAGCCTTGGGCGGGCAGTGTCAGCCCAATATGGGCATTGGTGATGGTGTATTTGCTAACCCTGATTTTAACTGAACTGGTGACCAATAATGCCGCGGCGGCGTTAATGTTTCCTATAGCTTATGGCTTAGTGCAAAGTTTGCAGTTGCCCATTATGCCTTTTGCCTTAGCTGTGGCTTTTGCCGCCAGTGCAAGTTTTATTTCACCCTATGGTTATCAAACCAACTTGTTAGTGTTTAGCGCAAGCAATTATAGATTTAAGCACTTTATTACTTTTGGTTTGCCTATTTCTGTGTGTTATTCGAGCATAGTATTAGTCTTACTAGCCTATACCTATGGGCTTTAAAACACTAAAGTGCTCAGCCATACAATATGGTAAAGCCTAGGTGGCCACAAAATTAAACAAGATCTATAGAACCTTTAACCTAGACTTTACTTGGCCTACAAAACCATGCATTTCTGTATGTTATTTAGGGAGTTTGTTGAGATATTTGCTTACTTATCTCATAGACTTTCATCAAAGCTGCTGAGGCATAAAGTTTGTGATATTCAGCTATCATTTCACCTTGATCAATCACCGGATCAGTGGCGACGTACTGCTTAGCCGTTTCAATATCTGGAGTAGCAAAAATAAACATGCCACGCCAACCATCGACTCCATCCATAGGGCCAGCAATGGCTAATTTACCTTGGTCGGCTAGGCGTTTAATATTGGCCATATGCCCTTTAAACATTTCATTGCGTTTTTCGCCCTTTTCCATAGGGGTCGGGCCAGTTTTAAGAATGACCAAAACATAACTACGCATGCCATAGTCATCGGCGCCCAGTGATTCAGCTAATTTTGCATCATATTGGGTGTTTGCCGAGGTTTGCGCACTAACAGGCGAAACTGCAAAACATAGGGCTAAGAATAAGATTAGGTGTAATGTTTTCATTTTAAATTCCTTTGGCTTAGTCAGCGAGATCGATTTCAAAATCGGGCATAGCTTGGATCACTTTTTTCACTGTACAGGTATTAGCAGCAGCTAAAAGGGGCTTTTTATACTTTTCAGGAAAACCTTCTGGCAAGCTAACTTTGATAGAAAAGCACTTTTTAAATTTATCTTCACCTTGGGTGCGGTGTTCTTGCGTTAAGGAAATGCCATCTGTGCTAATGTCGCGTTGCTGACAAAACTTACGAATAAAAAACGCAGCGCACAAAGGCATGCTCGCTAAAAAGTAGTCAAAAGGCTCTGGGTATGATTCGTCGCCGCCAGCAGACTTACTTTGATCACTAATAATGCTGTGCTGGCCAAAACTAGCTTGCAACTTTTGCCCATCAAGTAAATTTACCTCTATTTTCATCTTTATCACCTAGTTAACGCGTTTAATGAGTTAACTAGATAATACGATAACTTACTTTTACTTACCTCTAGAAAATCACTTAATCTAGCAACTCGGTCTTTAATGAACTTAAATACAAGGCCATGTAACTAAACCGAGTATCGCTCAGATTTTAGCGGGGCGAGCAGCAAATAGAACACCCAAGCAAACCAGGATACAAAAATAACCGCTAACAACCAAGCGAGCTTTTCACCGCCACGCGTGCGATCAGATAAGCCAATGGCTAATACAGGAATAAGCCACAACATAAAAATAACTAACGCGCCTAGTGCACTAAACATCTCATTTCTCCTATAGATTGCCACCCCTAATTGGTGGTTGATAAAACATAAGCAATAGCCATTCCAGCTAATAAAAACTATATATTTCAAACACCTAACTAAAGCCCTAAAAAACATTCTATTGTTATTAGGCTAATAAGTAGTGAATTTCACACATTTTTTAAAAGTTACACAGGCTACTATGGGCTTTGTAGGTAATGAGAATAATTAGGACAAATAGGAAGCTAAGGGCTTAAGTACACAGATAGCGTACCCTTATGTTTTTATTGTGTCTTAATAGATTTAAAACACTTTGATTATTGCATTCCCACATAATGTGGTTGCGAGGCAACCCTTGTTATCCACTTCTCGATAGCTGGAAATTCGGTTAACTCAATTCCCGCTTCATGGGCAACATGGGTATAGGCATATAGAGCTATATCTGCGTTTGTAATTTGATCACCTACTAAGTACGGGCTTTCAGATAGCTGTTGTTGCATAACAGTTAACGCATGTTTACCGGCTTTTTGTTTGGCTTGGTATTCATTTTTTCTTTCTTCAGGTAAACCAAGATATTTAGCAATAAATCGCGCTACAGCAATATTAGGCTCATGACTATACTGCTCAAAAAATTGCCATTGCTGGATTTTAGCTAATACAAATGGCTGATTTGGTAATAAAGAACTCCCCGCAGCTAAATAATTGATTATGGCATTGGATTCAGACAAACAACGTCCGTCTGCTAACTCTAACACGGGAATTTTACCATTAGGATTTTTTGCTAAAAACGCGATATTGCTTGCTTCACCTGACAAAATATCAACATCTTGCCATTCATACTCAATACCTAAAAGCGCACAAACTAATTTCACTTTATAACAATTGCCAGACTGAGTATCGCCATATACTTTCATTCAACACCTGCCTTTAGTCACGCACCGCATAAACTAACTCGTTGTGGTTTTAGCATACTCCTAGCTATTGATAACGCAACTATATTCACTTACATACAGATAAACGACTATTTTTATGAGGTTTGTCTTGGTCTAAAGAGGGTTTTCCAATATACAATGAATCATGATATTGATTTCTAAAATTTCTGCTATTTGCGGGTGCTTGACAATAGTAGTCTGAATTGGTGCTTTTAGCAGATAGCGGTCATTGGGCTTGGCTTAAATTTAAAAGCACGCTTCGCGCATCATCCTTGATGTTTTTCACACAGAATCCCTTCTGTGCGACTTACTTTTTGTCTACAGCCACAAAAACTA
>NZ_JBRKBA010000008.1:0-163539 GCF_052983255.1 Paraglaciecola aestuariivivens
AATTTGCCTTGAACTGACGTTGAATTGTTTTGAAAGCAGACGCGAACCTTTGGTGTTGGCTTGCGTTGCTACTTCTAGTTTGAACTCTCTACTGTATGCAGACATAAAACCCCCAGTAATTGGAATGTCCAACTATTGGGGGTCACTTCACTTGAGGGCTTTTTATTGGGTTTAGCGGAACTATGCTAAATAAGTTTGACGCTTTTCACCCCAATCAGCATTCGATATAGTTTGCGCTCACTTTGGTAAACCTAAACCTTCACAATATTTTGAGATTGATATGCAGTCATTACACAGTTTTCCTCGCGTTTCGTTAGGCCATGGCCCTACTCCTTTAGAAAAATTACCCCGATTGTCTGCACATCTTGGGGTGAATATATGGGTAAAACGTGATGACTGTACTGGCTTAGCTGGCGGCGGCAATAAAACCCGAAAGTTAGAGTTTTTGTTGGCTGATGCGCAGCAACAAGGTGCAGATACAATTATTACCTTAGGTGGACTGCAATCAAACCATGCTCGGCAAACTGCCGCGGCAGCAGCTAAATTAGGGTTAGATTGTCAGTTAGTATTAGAAGACGTTAAAGGAGCGCCTCAGCAAGATTATTATCACAATGGCAATATACTGTTAGACCAAATATGTGGGGCCACCATTCATAAAGTCGCACCAGCCCAAAGCAGCGAACAAGTGCTAAAAGCTTTAGTTTCAGAGCTAAAACAGCAAGGAAAACATCCCTATGTGATCCCTATGGGAGGCTCGAACGCCCTTGGCAGTTTAGGTTACGTGGCATGTGCAGAAGAAATAGTAAGCCAAAGTGCCAGCCAAAAGCTGACTTTTGATCACATAGTTTTAGCCAGTGGTAGTGCCGGTACCCAAGCCGGATTGTTGGCCGGGCTTATTGCGCAGCAACAAAGTACCGCAGTTTTAGGGGTATGTGTTAGTCGGCCTGCCCAAGAGCAAGAAGCCTTAGTTTATGCTTTATTGCAACAAACTTTAGCCTTGTTAAAGCTAGATGAGCCAAACAGCCAGAGTAAAGTAAAAGCCAATGGCGATTACGTTGGCCAAGGGTATGGAATATGCACCCAGTCTATGCTCGATGCAGTACAACTAGTCGCAAGACTTGAAGGTTTATTATTAGATCCAGTTTATACCGGTAAAGCCATGGCGGGTTTAATCGCTTTATGCCAACAAGCTGTGTTTAAACCCCAACAAAATATTTTGTTTTTACACACAGGCGGCAGCCAAGGATTATTCGCTTATAGCGAAGTGTTTAAGTAACTTATATCTTCAGGCTAGTCTGGTTAAATGCCCATATTAAATAAGTCGTTTAATAATACCCAAGGTAGTTAGGCATTTCAGAAACGTTATTTCGCAAGTAAGGTGTTTAACGCAACCTTCGATTGTCTAATTTTGCCAACAACCGTCATTCCCAACTCGATTGGGGGTCTCTGCTTGGTGCCAAAAGGGGCAATTGAGCTTTTGATCAATCAACGTATCTGCCCTTATCGATTTGGTCCTGTTGATTTCAACGAACTCGACCCTGCAGGAATTAATCAACTCTCCAGGTCTTTACAGCCAATTCAGACATCCATTTTTGATAATCATTTACAGAATTTAAATTCCATTTTTCAGATTCGGATACTTTTTGGGCAAGTTTGTCACCAAAGCGGACTAAATAATTTAACGGGTTGAACGGTAAACTTGGTGAAGAATGATACTTTTCAGCGAACCCCCGCAGTTCTTATAGGCTGCTGGGCCTACTGTATTCCATGGCTGTTTTCGTGCCGATTCCCTGCGCCCCCCTCTTTTGAAGCACCAAAAGAGGGGAAAAGTGCTTCGCTCCGCAAACTTTCTAAATCCGAATACAAAGCTGCCTGAAGTGGAACTGGCGCGAGGTAGCGTCCGTGCAAAGTGCGCGCCTTGCTCAAACATCCTGTTTTCTCATTCGACAAGCCAGCTTTTAATTCGGGAAAGTTAAGTCGCTGGGAAGCAGAACTTCGTTTGGCTAGGGATTGAATATTTGATTGATTGCCCAATATTAAAAAAAATTTAAAACGGATCTGCATTGTAACCCCTTAACTACTTTGGATTGCAGAGTCTAAAAGAGGAGATAAAGCTAGGGGGAAACTGAAGGCTGATTGGTAGAAAAACGCTTATTTCAAAAGCGCTTTTCTACCTTTTTTGTTACGCTTGAAACCGTCTACCCAATACGAAAAGACCCAATCCCAATAGTAACAGTGAACTAGGTTCTGGCACTTCAATCACAGAACGGAATAACCAAACACCAGTGTCACTAAGGGCACCGCCGTTATCACCCGTGCCACCATTAAAATTATTTACAAAAACATCATTGTTGCTACCACGAACATTTAATAATCCTGCTTGCCCATTGATTAATTCATCGTCTAACCAACCTGTTGCATTCGTTCCGGACCACGTAGTTCCCAAAAAATTTGTGAAGTTCGTCACTAGAGACGAAGTTGAAGCAAAAGTTTCATTTGAGGCTAAAGGAAAAGAAGAAGTAATTGTTGGAAGTGAAAATGCATCTAATAGGTTTTGCAAGTCCGCCAAGTTGGCGAGTTGAAATCCAAACCCAGAATAATTGTTTAGTGCCGTTTCAATGTCCATACCAATAGAAGTGCTAATGTCAAGCCATTCGATTACATCGCCTCCATCTAGTTCAATTTGTGTTAAATCGTCTGTAGAAAATAAAGTTGACGTACCTAACAAAATAGGAGTGGCCTGTGAATTTGATAAAACAAAAAAACTTATAAATGCTAAAACTTTTGTTATTTTCATGACTATAAATCCTCAATAGAAAAATTTTGAAATTATGCTTCATTACTTGTCGAGTACAATTAAAAAAAACTTAATTTTTACTAATATAAAAATACATAGTGCCTTGTATTTCCATTTTTGATATTTATTTTAAGAATAAAAATGGTCAAATAAAAAATTAAATTATTTAGTGTTTATTAAACAAGACAATGTACAAGCAATTTAGACGCCAAAATATTTATTTCTATGTATTTCAATGTGTTACTGTATTGTAGTCAATTCAGTGGTGCTCATATGTAAAAGAAACTGACAAACTTACAGAGATAGCCATAGTGAAAATTGGTTAGTCACGCAGACTAACCGATGTGTTTGGTAGATAAAAACCGTATTAGCAAAGCATTGTTTATAATACTCCAGACGATCCTTTCACTGCCCGCTTTTAGGCTGTGAGCTGCCTGTCAGACAACTTCAGCTCGACGTTGCCTTATGGCACTTTTCTGAAGGCCATTGATTAAAGGCTAAGGTCCGCTCCTCGCTCATTGCCGACATACGGTTCATACAAAAATGCCCTCTAAATAAATAAGCCCCACCAAAGGTAGGGCTGTTTTATTAATCTTAGTCGTTTAAATTTGGTTTAATTTAACGCCTAACGTTCGACAACCGCGTTGTGATACACATCTTGTACATCGTCACAGTCTTCTAGCATGTCCATAAATTTATCGAACATAGGTACATCATCGCCGCTAACCTGAGCTTCGGTTTGTGGAATAAAGGTGATTTCGTCCACGTCAAATTCAATATCGCCTAAGTGTTCAGTCAAAGCTGTGCGTGTTGCGTTGTATTCGGTATGAGGTGCATAAACTGTGATAACGCCGTCTTCTAATTCTACTTCTGTAACATCTACGTCGGCTTCCATTAGTAGTTCTAAAATGGCGTCTTCGTCATCGCCTTTAAAAGCAAACACAGCTTGGTGGTCAAACATATGCCCTACTGTACCTTCTACCCCAAGTTTAGAGCCGGTTTTGGTAAAGCAGTTACGTACATCGGTAATGGTTCTATTGTTGTTGTCGGTTAAACAATCCACTATCACCATGCAGCCACCTGGGCCAAAGCCTTCGTAACGTGCTGGTACATAGTCTTCACCAGCGCCACCTGCGGCTTTATCTATGGCTTTTTCGATAACATGGCTAGGAACTTGGTCTTTTTTGGCTTTTTCAATTAAGCGTCTTAGTGACAAGTTTGCTTGTGGGTCTACACCACCATTTTTCGCACAGACGTAAATTTCTTTACCGTATTTAGAATATACTTTGGTTTTTGCCCCTGCGGTTTTGGCCATGGCCACTTTACGCACTTCAAACTTTCTGCCCATTTGGTTATCTCTTCTATTTAATTTGTTGCATTCAATTTGCAGTTTTTATTTATGCTGGGATTTTACCGATATTCCACGCAGATAACAAAATCAATCGTGGGCTCTCCCAGTTTTTAAGGAATATGTTGAGTGGCTAAATATTCATGCGACTGCATTTCTTTTAAGCGACTTAAGCAGCGTTTAAATTCAAAATTTAATCGCCCTTGGGTATAAAGGGTTTCCATAGACACTTCGGCCGACATAATGAGTTTTACATTACGTTCGTAAAATTCATCTACCATGGCGATAAAACGTCTGGCAATATCGTCTTCTGCTTCACCCATTTGTTCTACGTTGGCAATCAGTACAGTGTGATACAAACGACTGATCTCCATATAATCAGATTGGCTTCGTGGTCCATCACAAATGGCTCTAAATTCAAACATAACTACCCCATCAGCATAGTGCAATGCGGGTATCATTCGCCCTTCAATTTCTATGCTGCGGTTTTGCGTGCCCAATTCGGGAGCCAACTGTTTAAAATAAATATGTAGATTGGCATTAGCGTGTTGATCTAGAGGATGATGATAAATTTCGGCTTGCTCTAATGTTCGCAAACGATAATCAACCCCACTATCTACATTTACTATGCGGGTATTTTGATTAATTAGTTCTATGGCAGGTAAAAAGCGCGCGCGTTGTAAACCGTTTTTATATAGTTGGTCGGGCACAATATTGGAAGTGGCCACCAAGACTATGCCATGCCCAAATAATTCTTCCATCAAAGTGCCAAGGATCATGGCATCGGTAATATCCGACACAAAAAATTCATCAAAACAAATCACTTTGGTTTGTTTAGCAAAGTTTTTGGCTATCACTTTTAATGGATCAGACTCACCAGATAAGCTTTTTAGCTCTTGATGTACCCTGTGCATAAAGCGATGAAAATGAATGCGCAACTTTTTGTCAAAAGGTAAACATTCGTAAAAGGTATCCACTAAATAAGTTTTGCCACGTCCTACTCCGCCCCAAAAATACAAACCTTGGATAGAAGGCTTGCGCATGCCTTTTCCAAAAGCACTTTGTAACTTTACCCGCCACGTGACTTTTTGTTCTGGGTGAGTCAGTTCGTCGTAAAGACGTTGCAGCTCTTTTACCGCATTTTCTTGCGCTGCATCATATAAAAACTCTGGATCTTCTAGATCAGCTTGATATTTCTGCCAAGGCGTTAGCTCAGTCATTCTTGAGGGTGTGTCCTTTTTGATTATGTGTGAAATTTCGCACTTGAATACAAATAAAATGCCCGCATAAGACATGCTGCGCGTATAATAACAAATATTGTATTCTTGCTCATGGTCATTACTCAACATATTCTTGGTTTGAGTAAGATTGTTAAGCAATAACAGGTTTTAATTTAGGAGTGGTTATGGATTGGTTAGTGGGTTTATTGTTATTAATAGTGGGTGGAGTAATAGGCTTTTTTGTTGCTAAATATGTCAAAAACGAAGCAGTTAGCGAAACAGAAGACGTGCAAAACGAACAAACTTTGCACGAAATCATGAGCCAGCAGGCTACTCAACATGTGCAAGAAAGCAAACAAATACTTGAAAATTTACTTGGTCAAACCCACAGTCTAAAACAACAGATAGAAAACTATGAACAGCTTCTGATCAGCCAAAACTCTGGGGCTGAAGGCAGTTCGTTAAATTATTACGGCGAGCATGCCAGTGCTTATTTACGTAACCAAAGTAAAACTGCATCACGTGAAAAAGCGCAGGCAGATGTACAGCCGTTAGATTTTTCTTCACAAAGTTCAGGACTTTTTTCGGGTAGCGAAGACAACAAAGTAAAAGATTCTTAGTGATGAACTTTTAGAAGGCCTAAAGAGTCTGTGTATTGTTTTTAAATTGAGATGTTGGAGATAACCATCAATGAATAAAGTAACACATCATTTTTTAGTCGTTTGCTGTTTAGTGCTGACAAGCATGTCGGCAAGTTTTTCAGCGCAAGCAGCCTTACCTTTTTTTGGCAATGATAAACAAGAGGTGCCTAGCCTGGCACCTATGCTAGAAAAAGCCACCCCAGCGGTAGTGAGTATTTCGGTAGAAGGCACACAAGTATCGCGCCAACGCATACCAGAAATGTTTAGACATTTTTTTGGTGGTCCTAATGAACAAGTGCAAGAGCGTCCTTTTAGAGGCTTAGGCTCGGGGGTCATTATTGATGCCAAAAAAGGCTATGTGGTCACCAATAACCATGTGGTGGATAACGCTGACGAAATCACAGTTAAGTTAACCGATGGCCGAGAGTTTAAAGCCAAAAAGTTAGGCTCAGACGAACAAAGTGATATTGCTTTATTAAAAATTGAACCCGATAACCTTACCGCTATTCCTCTGGCTGACTCTGATCGGTTGCGTGTAGGTGATTTTGTGGTGGCTATAGGTAATCCATTTGGTTTAAACCAAACTGTTACCTCAGGAATAGTCAGCGCCTTGGGACGTTCTGGATTAAATATTGGTGGTTATGAAAACTTCATTCAAACCGATGCAGCCATAAACCGTGGTAACTCTGGTGGCGCATTAGTGAGCTTAACTGGCAGCTTAGTGGGGATTAACACAGCTATTTTTGGTCCTAACGGTGGCAATGTGGGCATTGGTTTTGCCATTCCTTCCAATATGATGAAAAGTTTAGTGGATCAAATCATAGAGTTTGGTGAAGTGCGCCGAGGCTTGTTAGGCATTATGGGCCAAGACATAGACTCAGGCCTAGCCGAAGCCATGAACTTAGGTGCCACTCAGGGTGCATTTGTAAGTGAAGTTTCACCCGAATCAGCTGCTGAAAAAGGCGGAATTTTAGCTGGCGACATTATTATTGAAATTAATGGCCGCCCTGTATCTAGCTTCCAAGAATTACGCGCTAAAGTTGCCAGTAAAGGAGCTGGAGCTGAGCTTGATTTAACCATTTTACGTAAAGGTAAAAAAATCAAAACTCAGGTAACCCTTGGTGATGCAACTCAAACAGTGGTTGCAGCTAAAGAAATTCACCCTGCTCTTGAAGGTGCCACGCTAACCAATGGTAAAACGCAGCAAGATGATAACGGTGTAGTCATTTCTGAACTACAAGCGCGCTCTCCTGCCGCTCGCATTGGTTTAAAAGATGGTGATGTGATCATTGCGGTAAACCGTAAAAAGGTCGATACCGTTATGCAATTGCGCAGCGAATTAGAAGACGCCAAAGGGGTCATAGCCTTAAACATTAAACGCGGATTAACCTCTTTGTATTTAGTGATCCGTTAAGCAATCAATAAAATAGCGGCAATCCAATAGGTTGTCGCTATCAACCCTTGGATTTCGATGTTATTATTTTGTCTATCTGACGTATTTATAATGTTTACAATCCGTGCTTAAAACCTTTTCATTTTTTCTCAAGTCGGTCCTAATAGGTGTCATTATTTCATCTATTATTTTGTTGTTAGTGCCTGACTTACGCCAAGGCAGCGGCCTGCCCTTAAACCTATTTTCTCCTCAAGAATCGTCTAAAAAATTAAGCTTTAATGCTGCGGTTAATGCTGCAGGGCCAGCTGTGGTAAATATTTATAGCCAGAGCATAGAAAACGCCGGTTATAATAGACGCCAAGCCATTGAACGCACTAGCTTGGGTTCTGGGGTAATTATGAGTAGCAATGGTTATATTCTTACCTGTTACCATGTGATTGCTAATGCCAAATTAATTCTGGTTGGTTTACAAGATGGCCGTTACGAAGAAGCACAAATATTAGGTTTCGATCGTTACACCGATCTGGCGGTACTAAAAATTCCTCTAGATAACTTACACCCTATTCCTCAGCAAGCAGAGCCTAATACTATGGTTGGCGATGTGGTATTAGCCATAGGTAACCCTCTTAATTTAGGCCAAACCATTACCCAAGGCATAGTGAGCCGCATCAGCAATAATGGCCTAGCCAATTATGTGGATTTTGTGCAGACAGACGTGAGTTTAAAAGATGGTAACTCTGGCGGCGCCTTAGTTGATAGCGAAGGGGTACTAGTAGGTATTAACAATGCCAACTTTCAAACTCGTGTTAGCCGTAACCGCGTAGAAAACGTTGATGGTGTAGCCTTTGCCATTCCTTATGTAGTGGCCAAAAAAGTCATGGATGAAATTGTTGAAACCGGCAAAGTCACTCGTGGTGTTTTAGGTTTTGTGGGTGCCGATATTAATACCGAAAGCGGCATCGTAGTGAACGCTGTAGGTCAGGGTAGCCCGGCTGAGCGTGCTGGTTTACAAGTCAATGATGTGATTTTAGCGGTAGACGGAATTCCAGCAGATAGTATTCGTAAAACCTTAGAGTATATTTCTAGCACCCGTCCAGGCACCCAAATTGAGGTTGAAGTAAGCCGAAATAACCAACCTATAAAGTTAACTATGACGGTGGCAGAGCTATAATTTTTGGCGTGGTTAAGGCAAAGCTTAAATCTTTAATTAGCTGAGCGCCCTTATGCAAGGGGCGCTAACAAATAATATGTTTTGAGTGAATAACCTCTAGGCTGATATACGTTTGATATTGGCACCTAGACCATTGAGTTTTTCTTCAATATGTTCGTATCCACGATCAAGATGGTAAATACGATCTACCACAGTTTGCCCTTCAGCCCTAAGCCCAGCTATCACTAAACTGGCTGAAGCCCGTAGGTCGGTGGCCATCACTTGCGCGCCTTTAAGGTAAGATGAGCCACTACATACTGCACTGTTGCCTTGTAGTCTAATTACAGCGCCCATGCGTTGGAGCTCAGGTACATGCATAAAACGGTTTTCGAAAATATTTTCGGTGACTACACCTGTACCTTCAGCCAAACAATTTAAGGCAACAAATTGCGCCTGCATATCGGTAGGAAAACCAGGATGCGGGGCGGTTTTAATATCAACACTTTTGAGCGGCCTATTACCCATATCTAACTCTATCCAGTCATCTCCTGTGGTGATATCTGCTCCGGCTTTACTCAGTTTATCTAGCACGGCTTCGAGCGAATGTGGCGCGGCATTTTCGCAACGTATTTTTCCACCTGTCACTGCTGCTGCAATTAAAAAGGTGCCGGTTTCAATGCGGTCGGGCAATACCTGGTAAGTACATCCGTTCAAGGCTGGCACACCTTGGATCACTATTTTGTCTGTTCCAGCATGCTCAACTTTAGCGCCCATAGCATTTAAACAATTAGCTAAATCAACAATTTCCGGCTCTCTTGCAGCATTTTCTAAAATGCTTTGGCCTTCGGCTAGGGCTGCTGCCATCATTAGGTTTTCCGTTGCTCCCACACTGACCACATCCATAAAGATGTGCGCACCCTTTAGTTTTCCATCTACGCTGGCACGAATATAACCATTGTCTACCTCAATCTGAGCGCCCATTTGTTCTAAACCTTGCAAATGCAAATTAACTGGACGCGCGCCTATAGCACAACCACCTGGCAAGGAAACATTGGCTTGCCCAAATTTGGCCAATAAAGGCCCCAGCACTAAAATTGACGCGCGCATGGTTTTGACCAAGTCGTAAGACGCATTAAAGTTATTTATCTTACTTGGGTCGATAACCACAGACTGGCCGTCTTGGCGATAGGCTTCGGCTCCTAATTCTTGTAACAATGCCAAGCTAGTAGAAATATCTCTTAATTCGGGCACATTGTTAAAATAACAGCTGGAGTCGGCCAAAATGCTCGACATTAAAATAGGTAAAGCGGCATTTTTTGCCCCAGAAATTCGCACACTTCCGGTTAGAGGCGGGCAGGCTTCGATTAATAATTTGTCCATGACGGCACTCTATATAGATAAAAAGGATAACAAGGATGGAAGCAAGAAAGGCAAAACAGCTATTGTGGCAGGTTAAACATTTTTTCCCGTTTCCACTGACTTTCAGTGAAAGTTTTAATTGAAACAGCGTGCATAGTACCTTCGGCAATTTTTTCAGCTAAAGGCGCATAAACAAATTGTTGTTTTTTAACACGACTCATAGTGTCAAATTGGTCACTCACTGCTATAACCTGAAAATGCGAGCCATCGCCTGTTACATGCACTTCTGCCAAATTTAAGGTTTCACGCAATAATGCTTCAATTTGTGAATTTTCCATAAAGTCTCTCAATAATAAATGGGCGGCTATTGTACCGATAAAAACTGATCTACGTCGCTTATTTTTGCCAGATTTAGCAAGGTTTTAGGTAAACCTTTAAGCTGGCAGCTTATGCCTAAGGCCCGTGCCTGCTTTAACCCATTAATTAACCATGCCAGACCTGCGGTATCTACGTGTTGAATATCTTGCAAATCAATTAAGCATTCTTGAGCATTTGCCACTTTATTCGAGGCTAAAGGCAAGTTGGGAATAGTGGGCACAGTGTGACGGTTTAAATCACCCGACAATACAATATGCCCTTGTGCATTTTGGGTGAGACTCAACTTAGTCAATTACCTATCCTTTAGCTTAGTGTCTAAGTTAATAGGTTTGTTAATGGTGTCTTTCATCAACTCCATGACTTTATCTAAACCATCACGACGTAAAATCGATTCAAACTCACTTTGCTTGCTTGATAACAAACTAATACCTTCGGCCACCATGTCGTAGGCTTTCCATTCGTTAGTTCGTTTATTTTTACGCAGCTTAAACGCTAAATTGATGTCTGGGCGGTTAGGATCTTTTACTATGGCACGCACAGTCACAGCAGTTTCATTGGTGACATCGCGAACAGGCTGAAACTCTACTTCTTGGCCATTGTAATAGGCCATAGCTAATGCATAGGTGGTAATTAAATAAGAGCGAAACACCCCAATATATTCAGGGATCTGAGCTCGAGGGACTTTTTTGTAATACTTGCCCAACACTTTAAGCGCAGAAAAGTTGTAATCTATGTAGGGTAACAACTCTTCTTCCATAACTTTGCGCAGTAATTCAGGATCCTTTTGAATATCACTATGTTCGCGTTTGATGCGCGCAAAGGTTTTGGTGGCGACTTCTTCTAACATCACATAAGGATTTTCTGCCTGCGAAGCCTGCACCTGAGTTGTACCTAAGGCGGCAATCATGACCAATACAATCAAGGGCGCAACTAATTTTTTTATCACTATATCTCTCCCACTCACTAATTAGTTTAGCCGTCGTTGCTGCTAAATAAAAATTGTCCAATTAAGTCTTCTAACACTAAAGCTGATTTTGTGTCTTCTATGTAGTCACCCTGAGCGAGGTTTTCAACACCATCAATGGCAAAGCCCGGCTGAAACCCAATATATTGCTCGCCTAATAAGCCTGAAGTTAAAATTGCCACTGAACTGGTTTCAGGAAATTGATTAAACTCTGAATTAATTCTTAAGGTGACCAAAGGAGTAAAATCACTATTGTTGAGGGTAATACTTTCTACACGACCTATAGTTACCCCACCGACTTTCACAGCCGAGCGTACTTTTAGTCCACCTATGTTGTCGAACTTGGCATATAGAGTATAAGTATCAGCCGTACTCGTCATACTTTGACTGGCTACTTTTAGCGCCAGCATTAAACCTGCTGCTATGGCTAACAAAACAAATATGCCAACCATTAATTCCGCTTTTCTAGATTTCACTGTTGATTCCTCTACTCAATTCCAAACATTAATGCGGTTAATATAAAATCTAGCCCTAAAACTGCTAACGATGAAAACACTACAGTTTCTGTAGTAGCTTTACTGATCCCTTCTGAGGTTGGGATAGAGTCATAACCTTTAAAGGTTGCAATCCAGGTAATCACAAAAGCAAACACCATGCTTTTAATGATGCCATTAACCACGTCTTTATCCCAATCAACGGTTGACTGCATAATCGACCAATAACTACCGTGATCAACCCCTAACCAATCAACCCCAACTAAATGCCCACCTAATATACCTACGGCACTAAAAATCAGGGCTAACAATGGCATAGAAATAAATCCTGCCCACAATCGCGGCGCTATCACTCGGCGCAGTGGATCGACTGCCATCATTTCTAAACTGCTTAACTGTTCTGTGGCTTTCATTAAACCAATTTCAGCGGTTAAAGCTGAGCCCGCTCGTCCGGCAAACAGTAAGGCGGTCACTACTGGTCCTAATTCTCGCAAAAGCGACAAAGCCACCATTGGTCCTAAGCTACCTTCGGCACCGTAGCCCACTAATATGGTGTAACCTTGTAGCGCCATTACCATGCCAATAAATAATCCCGACACCACAATAATTAATAAAGATTGCACCCCAACCACGTATATTTGTTTGATGGTAAGAGGGACTAATTTTAATGGTTGGGGTTTTGCAATTAGGGCACCAAACAACATAAAAGTTGCGCGTCCAAAGGTGGCAATTTTATTTAGGGTGTTAGCGCCTAACTCTATGGTCCAATTCATTTCTCATTCCCTAAAAAAGCGTCTTCTATACTGGAAGCTGGGTAATGGAATGGGACTGGGCCATCGGCCTGTCCTTGCAAAAACTGCTGCACTAAGGAGGAGTCACTGTTTTGTATTTCTTCTGGTGTACCACTGCCTATTACCCTTTTGTCGGCCAAGATATAAATGTAATCGGCTATGGTTAGCACTTCGGTTACATCATGGGTCACAACCACACTGGTTAATTGCAAGGCATCATTTAACGCTTTGATCAACTTAACTAAGACCCCCATAGAGATAGGATCTTGGCCAGCAAATGGCTCGTCGTACATAATCAGCTCTGGATCTAGGGCTATGGCTCTAGCTAAGGCTGCTCTGCGGGCCATACCACCAGATAATTCAGCAGGCATTAATTGTGCTGCACCTCTTAACCCTACCGCTTGTAACTTTAATAACACTATGGTTTTTATGATGGACTCAGAAAGCTGAGTGTGTTCTCTAAGTGGAAAGGCAATGTTGTCGTAAACTGACATATCAGTAAACAAGGCACCACTTTGAAATAACATGCTCATTTGCCTACGTACCGAGAACAACCGAGAACGCGACATCTTAGGAATCGACTCACCCTTAAAGCGAATATCCCCTTGGTCAGGGTTTAATTGCCCACCTATTAATCTGAGCATAGTGGTTTTGCCTATTCCACTTGGGCCCATAATAGCGGTGGTTTTACCCTTTTTAATTTGCAGAGAAATATCGTCGTAGATTATTCGGCCACTTCGACTGAAAGTAAGGTTGTCAATTTCAATCAAATTTTCCATTTATTTAAAAGGTTCCAATTCGGTTCTACCTTATTCAGATTAAAAGCGCATGCTTACGACATGCTATTGTATTCGTTTTCTTGTGTGAATAACAAAGAGAAAAAGTAACAAGTTATAATTTTAAACACATTATTTAAGGTGCTTGGCTGCGGCTTGATACAATCAAAACAAAACTTAGCTGAACATTAACTTAACCGAGCTTTAAAATTAACTATTGGGTAAAAATTATTAACTTATTATAACCTTTACCCTAATCTGCCGACACTTATAAAAAGGATTGTTACTTGGTTTCTGCTAAATTGGTTCATATATGTACAAAAGAACGCAAAACAAAATAAAAACTTGCGAACTTATTTTATTTTCTCATTGGTGTGAGACAATTACCCTAATCAAAATGAAAAGTGAGTGTTTGTGATTTTAGAAGTTTGTCTTTTCCTGGTCTGGTTAGTCATTTTAAGTTGGGCTGCAGATAGATTTGTATTTGGTGCTTCAGCCTTAGCCAAAAACCTTGGTGTTTCTCCTATGATTATAGGTTTAACCATAGTGGCTATGGGCTCATCAGCACCTGAAATAATGGTGGCGGCTACCGCTTCTTTTAATGGTGCAACCAACACAGCTGTGGGTAATGCGCTAGGCTCAAATATTACCAATGTTGCCTTAGTACTTGGTTTGACCGCTTTATTTAAGCCCTTGTCTATTGCTTCGGGCGTGTTAAAAAAAGAAATGCCGGTGTTGCTTTTCTTTAGTTTATTAGCGGTATATTTTTTATCCGACTATAGCTTAACTCGGATTGAGGGCATTATTCTTATTAGCTTTTTCTTTTTGGTAATAGGTGGGCTAACTTGGATGTCTTTTCATATGGAATCTGGCGATCCCTTGCAACCCGAAACAGAAAGTGAAATTCCCTCGGGCGTGCCTACCTCTAAAGCCATTATGTGGTTAGTTGTTGGCATGATTTTGCTGCCCTTAAGTGCCCACTTTATGGTGGAATATGCCTCAAATATTGCACGCTTCTTTGGCCTAAGCGAATTAGTCATTGGCTTAACTATTATTGCGATAGGTACCAGTTTGCCTGAGTTAGCCGCTTGTATTGCCGGGGTAATAAAAAATGAAGATGATTTGGCTTTAGGCAATATTATTGGTTCAAATATTTTTAATTTATTAGCGGTGCTAGCTATGCCAGGGCTGATTGCCCCAGGTGTAATTGATGCCAATGCTGCCACCCGAGACAGCTATGTAATGCTGGGATTAACCCTATTACTATTGATGTTTAGTTTCCATCTAAAGGGCAGCCGCCGTATTAATCGTATTGAAGGATTAGGATTAGTTGCCTGTTTCTTTGGTTATCAAGTTTTATTATTTAGTTAATATTAGGCTCAGCGGACATTATGATAAAAGAGTCAGCATTAAAGGTTATTAGCATCGAAAAACAAGCGGTTGAGCAACTTGCCCAATATATAGACGATGCGTTTGTTCAAGCCTGCGAAACTATTTTAGCCTGCAAAGGTAAAGTGGTGGTATGTGGAATGGGAAAATCTGGGCATATAGGGCATAAAATTTCTGCCACATTAGCCAGTACCGGTACCCCAGCCTTTTTTATGCATCCAGGCGAAGCCAATCATGGTGATTTAGGCATGCTAACCGAGCAAGATATTTTGTTATGCATATCTAATTCAGGTGAAACAAGTGAGCTTTTAGGATTAATTCCGGTGGTAAAGCGCCTAGGTGTGCCTATCATAGCCATGACCTCAAATGCCAAGAGTACTCTAGGACAATATGCTGATATAAACCTATGCATTAAAGTACCTCAAGAAGCTTGTTCTTTAGGGCTAGCGCCCACTTCTAGCACCACTGCTACCTTAGTCATGGGTGACGCTATAGCCGTTGCTTTACTTGATGCTAGAGGCTTTACTTCTGATGATTTTGCCCTATCGCACCCTGGTGGTTCGTTAGGCAGAAAGCTGCTGCTAAAGCTGGCCGATATTATGTTAACAGGAGACAAGCTACCTTTAGTCTCTCCCGAACAAACTTTAAGTGCAGTTTTATTAGAAATATCTCGCAAAGCTCTGGGTATGGCTGGCATAGTCGATGCTCAAGGTAAGTTACTAGGCATATTTACCGATGGTGATTTAAGGCGAGTGTTAGATAAAAAAATTGACATTCACCATACCCAAATTCAACAAATTATGACGGCCAATTGCGTTACAGCTTCGCAAAACATGTTGGCTGCCGAAGTATTAGCCTTAATGCAAAAGCACAAAATAAACTCGCTTTTTGTGACAGATACAAATAATCAGCCAGTCGGCGCCATTAATATGCAACTGTTATTACAAGCAGGGATCATTTAAATGCCTACAATACACACACCTTATGGAGAAATAAAAACCAGTCTACTAACCCAATTAGGCAAAATTAAGCTGTTGGTCTGTGATGTAGATGGAGTGTTTTCAGATGGTCGAATTTATATGGGCCAAGATGGTGAAGAATTAAAAGCCTTTCATACCCGCGATGGTTACGGGGTAAAAGCCCTAATTAAATTAGGCATTCAAGTGGCAGTCATTACTGGTCGCCAATCAAATATGGTTGAAAAACGCATGAGCGCTTTAGGGGTTCAGCATATTTACCAAGGCTGTGAAGACAAACTACCCGCCCTAAAAACCATCCAAGCTCAAACTGGCATTGCCCCCCATGCTACCGCTGCCATAGGCGACGATATGCCAGATTTGGGCATGTTTAAAGCCGCCCAAATAAAAGTATGTGTACAAGATGGTCACCCTATTGTTGCCGCGCAAGCCAATTATTGCACTATCACTAAAGGCGGTATGGGTGCAGTGCGGGAGTTATGTGATCTAATTCTATTGGCACACAATAAACTTGAAGGCATACACGGTGCCAGTGTATGAACAGAGTAACACTCTGTATAGGTATGCTTTTTTTATTAGCGTTAGGCTTAAGTTTGCCTAGCTGGCTTAATCAAGCGCCACCCGATACAGATAATCTAACAGAAGAAGCTTGGGTGCCGAATTATCAAGCCAAACAAATGCGCAGCACTTTATACGATAAAATGGGTCATATTAACCATCAAGTGTTTGCCCAAAAGATGGAACATTTTGATTTACTTGGCTTTACTCTATTTACCCAACCTAATTATTTATTGTTTGCTCAGTCGATGCATCCATGGAAAGTTAAAGCAAATGAAGGCACACTATACGAAGATCAACGGATTCAATTTGAATCTGATGTACAAATAACCAGTCTGAACGATCAAGGTTATATTCAAGTCATTAAAACACAATTTGTTGAAGTGAATTTAGCTGAAAAAACCATGTATTCAGATCAAGCTGTAGAAATTGTTGGGCCCAATTACGTCATTAACAGTAACGGCTTTACCGCAAGCTTAGAAACCCAAAGATACGAGTTATTAGACCATGTTAAAACTGTTTACCAGCCTGCTTCATCACACTAGTTTGTTGGGCTTATGCTTGTTTGCGGCCACCAGTCACGCAGGCAAAGACGACTTTAGTAAAAAGATTGAATTAGCTTCGCAATATCAAAACGCTGATGGCATTGCCAAAAAAGCCACTTACGAAGGCAATGTGGTGATCAAACAAGGTTCGTTAGAAGTTAAAGCTGACGCGTTAGAAATTGATGCTAGCAAAGGCGAAGGCAAAGAAATTTTTATTGCAACAGGCAACCCTGCAACCTATTCACAAAAACAAGAAGATGGCAGTACAGTAACCGCCAGCGCGGATAGAATTGAATATCACAGAGATAGTCGTTCACTTAGCTTAGAAGGCAATGCCCATATCACCCAAAACTCCAGCAGTGTTAAAGGCAAATCCATAAAGTTTAATATGGAATTAGAACAAATTATTGCTCAGGGCAGTGATCAAGAAAGCGGTCGGGTAATCACGACTTTTCAGCCAGTCACTAAGACGCCAGAAGCTAAAACACAGGAAAACCAACCTTAATGGCCGTTTTAAAAGCTCAACATTTGGCTAAATCTTATAAATCACGCCAGGTAGTGCGGGATGTAAGTTTAGAGGTGTCTACTGGGCAAATAGTAGGACTGCTAGGCCCTAATGGTGCGGGAAAAACCACCACATTTTATATGATTGTTGGCTTAGTGCCTTTAGATAAAGGCGATATTTTTATTGATCAACAAGCCTTAACTTTACAACCTATGCATGTGCGTGCCAGACAAGGCATAGGTTACTTACCTCAAGAAGCCTCTATTTTTAGAAAGCTGACTGTACATCAAAACTTAATGGCTATTTTACAAACGCGCAAAGAGCTTTCGACCGAACAAAGAGAGCAACAAGCTGATTCACTTTTAGACGAATTCAATATAAACCATATTCGCAATAGCTTAGGTATGAGCTTATCTGGCGGTGAGCGGCGAAGAGTTGAAATTGCCCGCGCCTTAGCTGCCGACCCAGAATTTATATTATTAGATGAACCCTTTGCGGGAGTCGATCCTATCTCGGTAAACGACATTAAAAAGATTATTCAGCACTTGCGAGATCGCGGTTTAGGTGTGTTAATTACTGACCACAATGTCAGAGAAACCCTAGACGTTTGTGAAAAAGCTTACATAGTCAGTCATGGTGAACTCATAGCTTCTGGCACTGCCGAAGAAGTTTTAAGTGATCAACGTGTAAGAGATGTATACCTAGGTGAACAATTCAGGCTATAGTTAAGCTATTCATGACTCTTAATTTACGAATTTTTATCCTTGACCTAAACTGGATTCAACCCATAATCAACTGATAGATATGAAGAAATCCAACTTAGCCAGCAAAATGTCGCAAATCAAGAGTGTAACTCGGCTGATAACAACAACAGACTAAGCATAAGAAGTAAATGAAACCCTCTTTACAGTTAAAATTTAGCCAACAACTCACTATGACTCCGCAGCTGCAACAGGCGATTAAGCTGTTGCAGTTATCAACCTTGGATTTACAAACTGAAATTCAAGAGGCCCTTGATTCTAATCCATTGTTAGAAATAGATGAGCAGCAAGACAATGCTAGTGACGAAAAAGCCCTAGAAACCAATCACAGCGCCGATGCAAAAGACGAGAGCAATTCACAAAAAGAAGTCAGCGCCGACAGCGTTGAAACCGGTGATGCCCTGCAAAATAACGATATTCCCGAAGATTTACCTCTAGACAGCACTTGGGATGAATATCTGAGTGCCTCTTCTGCGCCTTCATCTATGAC
Organism: Paraglaciecola aestuariivivens; assembly: GCF_052983255.1. Lineage (NCBI taxonomy): Bacteria > Pseudomonadati > Pseudomonadota > Gammaproteobacteria > Alteromonadales > Alteromonadaceae > Paraglaciecola > Paraglaciecola aestuariivivens. The sequence continues at coordinate 18,537 of NZ_JBRKBA010000008.1, forward strand.
CAGCGCCGGCTCAGCAGGCGATGACGACCAAGTTTTTCAGGGTGAAACCACAGACAATATTCAAGACCATTTATTATGGCAGATGCGTCTCACCCATTTTAGCGAAACAGACGCCGCCATTGCTATGGCTATTATTGACTCTATTGACGAAGCTGGTTACTTAACTATCAGTACCGAAGAAGTGCTGGCTAGCATGGATGATGAAGAAATAGAGTTAGATGAAGTAGAAGTGGTGCTCAAGCGCATTCAAATGTTTGATCCTGTTGGCTCTGGCGCTCGCAGTGCCCAAGAGTGTTTATTAATTCAACTTAAACAATTTGCTCCCGATACCCCTTGGTTAGAAGAAGCCAAGATGTTAATCACTGAATATTGCGATTTAATTGGCAGTAAAGACTACCGTACCTTAATGCGCAAAACTCGTCTAAAAGAAGACGAGTTACGCGAAGTTATGCGTTTACTGCAAAGCCTTAACCCTAGACCTGGCACAGCTATAGTCACGGGTGAATCTGAATACGTGATCCCAGATGTGTCTGTGTCTAAAAAGAATGGCCGCTGGACAGTAGAGCTTAACCCCGACAGCTTACCCAAGCTCAATGTAAACCAACAATATGCGGCTATGAGCAAGGGCTTAAAAAACGCCTCTGACAGCCAGTTTATTCGTTCGCATTTACAAGAAGCTAAGTGGTTTATAAAAAGTGTCGAAAGTCGAAACGAAACCTTATTAAAAGTGTCAAACTGCATAGTGCAACAACAAATGGGCTTTTTTGAACATGGGCCAGAAATGATGAAGCCTATGGTACTCAATGATGTGGCTGAAATGGTAGATATGCATGAGTCTACAATCAGCCGAGTAACAACCCAGAAGTATATGCACACACCTAGAGGGATTTTTGAACTAAAATATTTCTTCTCTAGTCATGTTGCCACTGAAACTGGAGGCGAATGTTCGTCTACTGCTATTCGAGCTTTAATTAAAAAGCTGGTAGCAGCCGAAAAACCAAGTAAACCATTAAGTGATAGTAAGATTGCCCAATTGTTAGCCGACCAAGGCATTAAAGTGGCACGGCGTACAATAGCAAAATATCGGGAGTCTTTAATGATCCCACCGTCAAACCAACGTAAGAGCCTACTATAGGCGGATTGAAGAAGGAGAAGGCGATATGCAAATTAACCTGACCGGTCATCATGTAGATATTACAGATTCTTTAAGAGACTACGTAGACACAAAATTTACTAAATTAGAACGACACTACGATGCCATTAACAATGTTTATGTCATTTTAAATGTAGAAAAGTTGAATCAAAAAGCCGAAGCCACATTACACCTTAGCGGCACTGAAGTTTTTGCCACATCCGAACATACCGATATGTATGCCGCCATTGATGCTTTAATCGATAAACTTGACCGACAAGTGATAAAGCACAAGGAAAAAGTTAAACGCCATTAACCCCCAACCATTAGAATCGCAATGGAAATAAAAGATATTCTGCACCCTGACTGCACTATATGTGCAGTTCAAGGTAGCAGCAAAAAGAAAGTGCTCGAATTGATTAGTCAAATTGCCAACCAGCATTTGATTGACATAGATCAAGCCACTATTTTAGCCAGTTTGATATGCCGCGAAAAAATGGGCAGTACGGGTATTGGCAATGGTATTGCGCTACCTCATGGGCGTTTACGCGATTTAGAAAAAGTGCTAGCTATAGTGGTAACCACTGAGCATGGGATTGATTTCGACGCTATAGACAATGCTCCCGTAGATGTCTTTTTTGCGATTTTAGTACCCGAAAATAAAGCCTCAGAACATTTAGGCACTTTGTCTGCCATTGCGTTTAAGCTAAATAATAAAGTGACCTTAGATAAAATGCGTAAGGCAAAAACCGATCAAGAATTATTTGAGGCTATCATTTAAATGAAATTAATCATTATTAGTGGGCGTTCTGGTTCAGGTAAATCCATTGTATTGCGCTCACTAGAAGATTTAGGTTACTACTGCGTAGACAACATCCCAGTTAATTTATTGCCAACATTAACCCATACAGTGGTAGACGAGTACGATCAGGTTGCGGTCAGCATAGACGTTCGAAACTTACCCAAAAACCCCAACGAGTTAGTGGAAATTCTTGATTACCTGCCATCGACTTGGACTATGACCATACTCTATTTAGATGCCAGCGATGACATATTAATTAAACGCTTTAGTGAAACCCGACGTTTACATCCTTTATCTAAACAAAATAAGTCACTATCTGCGGCTATCCATGCTGAAAGCCAACTTTTGGCCCCTATAGCAGAACGCGCTGATTTATACTTAGATACAGACCAACTCAGCGTTCACCAATTAGCCGAATTAGTGCGAGAGCGCATATTAGGCAAAAAAAGCTCTCGTTTAGTTTTGGTATTTGAATCTTTTGGTTTTAAGCATGGAATACCTAAAGATGCGGATTACGTATTTGATGGGCGCTTTTTACCCAATCCACATTGGGAGCCAGACCTAAAACACCTCACAGGCTTAGATGCGCCTGTGCAAAACTTTTTAGGCTCACAACCCATAGTAACCAAATTTATTTGGCAAATTCAAAACCTTATATCTACCTGGTTACCCCACTTAGAACGTAATAATCGCAGTTATGTGACTATTGCCATAGGTTGTACAGGCGGCCAACATCGCTCAGTTTATGTAGCCGAAACCTTAGCCAAAAGCTTTAGCGATTCGCATCCCGATGTGCAAATACGTCATCGCGAATTAAATAGGTAACTCATGCCTAAATTTGAAAAAACGCTTTTGATAGTCAATAAGCTAGGCCTGCACGCCCGAGCGGCAACTCAATTAGTTCAATTGACCAATAAATTTGACGCTCAAATCACCTTATATCAAGGCGACAAACAAGCTTCAGCAAACAGTGTTTTAGGCCTAATGATGTTAGAAAGCCATCAAGGTAAAGAAGTTAAAGTAGTGAGCGAAGGGGCAGATGCGCAAGCTGCCCTCGACGCAGTAGAAACCCTTATTGCCACTAAATTTAACGAACAAGAATAAGCTGTTCAAACATTGCCCCCCTGCTAATAACTAAAGAATGTAAAAGATAGACAAATAAGTGCTGACCATTTCAGTGCCTTAGATTAAACTACTAAAGCAAAATCAATCTGTTACACAACTTTTTAGTTATCAACGAGTAATAGTAGTTAATCAGCATGCCAGAAACCTTCGAAGCACAACACAGCAACAGCCAACTTCATGCAATTAATGAAGCCTTAAATCAAGGCGAAACTGTGCTGGCTAAAGCCTTATTACAAGAAGTTCCACCTTGTGATGTAGCCTTATTGCTTGAATCTAGTCGAAGTCGAAACCGTTTAGATATCTGGCAACTGATTGAGCCCGATCTTTACAGTGATGTACTCGAAGAATTATCTGATGATGTGCGAAACGGCATCATCAAAAATATGCTACCTGAAAAAGTTACCGATGCCCTAGAGGAAATGGACACCGATAACTTAGTTGATACCTTGCGTGGCCTGCCCCAAGAAGTTGCCCAAGATTTACTTGCAGCCATGGACGAGCAAGACAGACTTAGAGCAGAACTGGGTTTGTCATATGGCGAAGAAACCGCCGGCTTTATTATGAATACCGACGCCATAACCCTAAGGCCAGGTATTAATGTTGATGTGATTCTGCGTTATTTGCGCCTCAAAGGCGATATGCCAGAACATACCGATACTTTGTACGTAGTAGACCGCGACGACAAACTTATGGGCGGTGTGGCCCTTACTCAACTCATTACCGCAGCTCCCGACACCCCTGTTGAGTCATTAATTAAAAACTCTGAAGCTATTCCCGCGACTATGATGGACGACGAAGTGGCCAGTTTATTTGAACGCTACAATTGGTTGTCGGCTCCGGTGGTTGATGAAAACAATCAGTTACTAGGGCGTATTACCATAGATGACGTGGTAGACATTATTCGTGAAGACGCCGAACACTCTATGATGAGTATGGCCGGTTTAGATGACGAAGAAGATACCTTTGCCCCTGTAGTAAAAAGTACCCAGCGCCGCTCAATATGGTTAGGTGTTAACTTACTCACAGCTTTGATGGCCGCGGCGGTAAGTGATTTATTTGAAGCCACCCTGAGTCAATTGGCGGTATTAGCCATTTTAAATACCATAGTGCCGAGTATGGGCGGAGTCGCGGGCAACCAAACCCTTACCTTAGTTATTCGTGGTATGGCCTTAGGTCATGTTAGTTCGGCCAATGCCAGATGGTTAATTACCAAAGAGCTAGCTATAGGCTTTTTAAATGGTGTGATTTGGGCTGTATTGATTGCATCTGTCATCGCATTTTGGAAACAAGACCTCATGCTTGGTTTGGTAATTGCCTTTGCCATGCTAGTCAATATGATTGCTGCAGGGTTAGCCGGCGCTAGCTTACCTATTATTATGCGTAAGCTTAAAATTGACCCAGCTTTGGCTGGCAGTGTGATACTCACCACCATCACTGATGTAGTAGGTATCTTTGCCTTTTTGGGCACTGCTACTTGGTTGTTAATGTAACTTTAGGCCAAGCAAATCCAAATTTTCCTACTCACGCTGTTATCCCTTATCGCTTTTGCGGCAAACTCCATTTTGTGCCGACTGGCACTGGATGCTGAAAAACTAAACCCCATAGACTTTACCGCCATTAGGTTAGCCTCAGGGGCTATCACTTTAGGTTGTTTAGTGTGGTTTAAATACCCCAAAATTTTGCCCAGCATTTGGCAACAAGGCAGTAATAAGGGGGCGTTGGCTCTCTTGGTCTACGCCTTAGCTTTTTCTTATGCCTATATCCAGCTAAACACAGCAACAGGCGCGCTTATTTTATTCGCCAGTGTGCAATTTACTATGTTGATTATGAGTTGGCTGGCGGGCAAGAAAATGCGCCTGCAGGAACACCTGGGCATTATTATTTCAGCAATAGGTTTTATTTATTTTGTTTATCCTGAATTAGATAGCCCAAACTTTTTAGCTTGTTTGTTGATGATAATGGCCGGCATTGCTTGGGGGGCCTATAGCTTAATAGGCGCGCAGTCGAGTCAGGCTTTATTAAGTACAGCTGGTAACTTTATTCGCTTACTACCTATGGTTGGCCTCATGTTGGTGCTGTCTTATTTTGTGTCTGATTGGAATATATCCTTAAACGGCTGGATCTATAGCTTGAGCTCAGGAGCATTAGCTTCGGGTTTGGGTTACGCCATATGGTATTTAGTTTTGCCACAACTCAAACCTTCGGTTGCCGCTGTCAGTCAACTTTCTGTACCCATTTGGGCAGCGTTAGGCGGGGTATTGTTAGTGGGTGAAGCCATCAGCCTCCACCTAAGTATTTCAGCCATCATTATACTAGGTGGGATCTTGCTGGTGATTTTAGCTAAAAGCCAAAGCAGCCTAGAATAACCCTTGCCCTAACGCTTAGATTAAGCAATTTAACTCACTACATCTAATCATCTACATCTTGCTGGCTCAACCAATTAACTAGTTTTTGCATATCTTGCTGAGCTGCTTGATTAAGCTGTTCTACCCAGTCATGCACATTTTGCCACCAGGCGGGGTGATCACCTTGTTGTATTTCATTAGCAATTCTTTGCACGCGAGATAAGCCAACCGAGCCTGCTGCCCCTTTGATTTTATGCGCTTGAGAGCAGACTTCGTCTTTTTCATCTGCACTTAAACTCAATTGCAAAATATTCAGGTATTCAGGCATGTTCTCTTGGAATACATTCACACTAGTTCGCACCATTTCATGCCCTATGGTATCAACCAGCATTTGCAGTAACTCTAAATCTAAAATGCTATTAAGTTGATCTTGAATTGGCTCTTCTACTGCCACATGAGGTTTGCTTGGCTGTTCACAGAATAGGCTGTTAAACACTTCAATAATTCGACTCTTTTTAACAGGCTTAGCTATAACGTCATCCATGCCGTTGTTAAGATATTCTTGACGGGTTTTTATCACGTTGGCCGTTAACGCCACAATGCTAGTTTGTTCAACTAATGACTCTTGGTGCAAGGTAGAGGCCACCTCAAAGCCATTCATGTCAGGCAATTGAATGTCTAATAAAATTAAGTCGTATTGTTTATCTCTTGCTTTGTTTAGCGCTTCATTACCTGTCATGGCCACATCAACATGCTGACCTAACTTTTCTAATAGAGCTTTGGCCACCATCACATTTAGCTCGATATCTTCAACCAATAATATCTGTAAACCCGTGACTTTTAATTCTTCAACCTGAATAGGGCCTTTACTGATAGCTAAAGGCAACTCAACAGTAAAACAGGTACCTTCACCCTGTACACTGTTGACACTAATTTTACCTTTCATCAAAGACACCATTTGCTGACATATAGCTAAGCCTATGCCAGTGCCTGTGGCACTTTGATGCTCTGGTGAATCAACTTGATAGTACATGGCAAAAATTTTATCTAAATCTTGCTCGGGGATCCCTACCCCAGTATCACTAACTTTAAAGGTCACTAAACTGGTATCAGAGTCCAGTTGTTTGGCTCTTACATCTAAACTCACTGAGCCCTTTTGGGTAAATTTCACCGCATTAAATAGCAGGTTCCACAAAATCTGACGTAGACGAGTTCCATCTACTTCCACTAAAGCCGGTACGGGTTCGTGCACTTTTGCTTTAAAAGCCAAATCTTTATCATTGGCTAATAATTCGATTATGCTCCCAAGCTCTTGAGTAAAATCTTGAATTGAAACGGTTTTTAATGAAAGCTCTAGCCTATCGCGATCAAGCCTATCTAAATCAATAATGTCATTAAAGATATTGCCTAAGGTAATGCCACTAGCATAGATGGTGCTGACCCAGGCAAATTGTTCGCTGGTTAGTTCAGTATCCCGCAACATTCTACTCAGCCCAACTATGCCATTAAGTGGCGTACGTAATTCATGGCTGATGGTGGCAATAAAAGCAGTTTTATCTTTACTGGCTTTAGTTACCGCATTTTCGGCTTGCTTACGCTCAGTTATGTCTCGACCAAAAGCCAGCAAACCTAATCGTGTACCATCGGCGCTAAAAAACGGCACTTTACGCATTTCAAAATATCGCCTAGGTTGCCCATCTGCGAATTTGATCCACATTTCTTCTGTAATACTGACATTGTTTTCTAATACTTCGTGATCACTGGCCACCACTTGATTGGCCAATTCTTCGTCGTAAACTTCATGTGGGGTTAAACCTATTAATTCTTGTTCGGTTTTACCTGTCATTTTTTCTGCAACTCTATTGCAGCCAGCAAATTGCCCTTCTTCATTTCGGTAATAAATTAAGTCAGGTGAGGCATCTATGATGGAGCGCAGTAAGGTAGATAAACGCGAAGCTTGTTGCTCTTGATCAGACTTTTTAGCGATTTGGCGCTCCAATTCAGTCAAAACCTTTTCTCTTTCTAACTGGGCCTTTTGACGCTTTTCAATTTCTAAATTTAATTGTTGAATATTGTGTTGCAGCGTATGGTTACGCTCTTCGTCTTCTTTACGTAAACGCTCAAGTTGGGTGACCACTTCTGCTAGGTTTGCGCGTGAACGCTCAAGTTGCTTAACCAACTCACTAAATAACCACAACACCCAAGGGGCACTCAAAAGTGTAAGAATAATGGCACTAATAAAATCTTCGATTTGCGCACTGTCGCTGACAAACTTGCGCAATATATAGGTGCCAATAAAGGTAAAAAGTAAACTTAAAAATACAAAAAAGATGCTAACTCGCAACGCCCCAAATCGACTAATAAATTGAGCAAAGCGGATCGCCCAGGGGTCTACAGAAGTTTTCTTAGTCATAAAATGGGATCTCAAAAGCAAAAGTGTGGGTCAAATTTGACCGCCATGCTAACAAGAATAACTCGCCGAGCAAATCATCACTAAACACAAACTTTAGACTAAATCTCAATTCAAAATAATTTATTCATTTTATTCGCATATAAATTCACTAAGAACTGCTGGATTTTAACTAAATCCATCCTTCAAATTAACTAAATTATTACAATAAAACCTAAATACTAGCTTTTTTATATAGCATATAACAAAGCCATAAAAACAAACTAAATCCATGAAAAATAACAAATAAATTATAAAACCCAGGGCTTTTCATGAAAATTATGACTCACCAATAAATAAGTGAATTGATTTATAAAAAGAACCTCGCTATTTTGTTTGACCTGCTTAGTATAAATATTCGGTACTCGACTGGTATCCTCATTATTAATGACCACCTAAAAGCAGGCTAAGTCAGCATGACCAATTACCCTGCAGGTAAGATGTATAATTAGCAGCTAGATCATGAAATACCCTGACCAGTCGAAGTGCGAAGGAGTGTAAAGTAATGAGTTTATATCATCCCAACGACTCTAAGGATAACTGCGGATTTGGCTTAATAGCCCATACCCATGGTGAACCTAGTCATCATTTGGTTAGCACTGCAATCAGTGGGCTTGACCGCATGCAACACAGAGGTGGGATCGCCGCCGACGGAAAAACCGGAGATGGTTGCGGTTTGTTGATGCAAAAACCCGATGAGTTTTTTACTGCCATTGCCGAGCAAAAAGGCTGGAAGCTAAGCAAAAACTACGGCGTGGGCATGGTATTTCTTAATCAAGATACTGCACTGGCACACACCGCAAGGCAAATACTGACCGAAGAACTAGAGCAAGAAACCCTAGCAGTAGTGGGTTGGCGAGTAGTACCTACAGATGAATCCATTTTAGGTGATTTAGCCAAATCCTGTGTTCCACAAATTGAACAAGTCTTTGTTAATGGGCCTGCAGGATGGCGACCTCAAGATCTGGAACGCCGCTTATTTATGGCGCGCAGACGTGCAGAAAAACGCCTCATTAGCGACCAAGAATTTTATATTGCCAGTTTGTCTAGCTTAGTCACTGTGTACAAAGGCCTAGTTATGGCTGGTGACCTACCTAAATTCTATTTAGATTTAGCCGATCAACAAATGAAATCTGCGATCTGTGTATTCCACCAGCGCTTTTCTACTAACACCCTGCCACGTTGGCCACTCGCGCAACCCTTCAGATTTTTGGCACACAATGGTGAAATCAATACCATACGCGGAAATCGTGATTGGGCTAAAGCCAGAACAGGCAAATTTAAAACGCCTTTATTGCCCGATTTAGCCGACGCTGCCCCTTTTGTTAATGAAGAAGGCTCAGACTCTTCTTCATTAGATAACATGTTGGAATTATTTTTAGCCGGTGGCATGGACTTGTTCCGGGCTATGCGTTTATTAGTGCCGCCCGCCTATCAAAATAATAACACCATGGATGAAGACCTTAAGGCCTTTTACGAATTCAACTCTATGCATATGGAGCCTTGGGATGGCCCTGCGGGCATAGTATTAACCAATGGTAGGCATGCGGCCTGTAACCTAGATCGTAATGGTTTACGCCCGGCTCGTTATGTACTAACTAAAGATGGCTTAATTACCTTAGCGTCAGAAGTTGGCATATGGGATTACGATGCCAAAGATGTAATAGAAAAAGGCCGCGTTGCACCGGGAGAAATGTTAGCGGTAGATACCCAAACTGGAAAAATCTGGCGTTCTAACGAAATTGACGACGATTTAAAAAACCGTCATCCGTATAAAGCTTGGTTAGACAAAAGCATCAGACGCTTAACTCCACTTGAGCAATGCGATGCACCAGAAATTGGCAAACGCTTATTTGACGACCAAATGATGAATACTTACTTCAAGCAGTTTAATTACAGCTACGAAGAGTTAGATCAAGTGGTAAAAGTATTAGCAAAAGACGGACAAGAAGCTACGGGCTCTATGGGTGACGATACCCCAATGGCAGTGCTATCTAGCCAAAATCGCACCATTTATGATTACTTCCGTCAGCAGTTTGCTCAAGTGACCAACCCACCTATCGATCCTTTACGTGAAAATCACGTGATGTCGTTAGCCACCTGTATAGGTCGAGAAAAATCTGTGTTTAGCGAAGCCTCTGGTTATGCAGACAGAGTGTTATTTGATTCGCCTATTATGGTGTACACAGATCTAAAACAGCTACGTAACTATGATCCTGAGCATTATTATGCCGAGTTTGTAGACTTAAATTATCCACCTGAAGAAGGCTTAAAATCGGCCATAGTTAGAGTGTGCGACGAAGTTGAACACTTAGTTTCACATAAGCGTGCAGCCTTCGTTATTTTAAGTGATCGCGCCATAAAGGCTAACCGTATTCCTATTCCCGCCGCCATGGCTGTGGGGGCGGTTCAAAGGCGCTTAGTAGAAAAAGGCTTACGTTGTGATGCCAACATAGTGGTTGAAACGGCCTCAGTGCGAGATTCTCACCAATTTGCAGTTTTGATTGGGTTAGGCGCCACGGCTATCTATCCGTTTTTAGCCTACGAAATTATTGAACAAATGTGTGAGTCTGGGCATTTAGATATTAGCCCTATGCAAGCCATAGTGAATTACCGTAAAGGTATTAACAAAGGCCTGTACAAAATCATGTCGAAAATGGGTATCTCTACTATAGCCAGCTATCGCAGCTCTAAATTGTTTGAAGCTGTAGGCATCAATCAAGCTGTTATGGATTTATGCTTTAAAGGGGTACCAAGTCGAATTCAAGGGGCTGATTTTGACGATTTTCAACAAGATCAAATTAACCTTAACCGCGTTGCTTGGTTAAAACGCAAAAAGATTGATCACGGTGGCTTATTAAAATACGTGCATGGTGGTGAATACCATTCTTACAATCCAGATGTAGTCACTAGCCTGCAAAAAGCTGTGGTCACTGGCAACTATCAAGATTATCAAAAGTTTAGCGCTTTAGTAAACGAGCGCCCTGTGGCCTGTTTACGAGATTTATTAAGCTTATCACCACAAACTTCGCCTATCGATATCGCGCAAGTTGAACCTGCTGAAAACTTATATCCTCGATTTGATACTGCCGCTATGTCGATTGGGGCACTGAGTCCAGAAGCACATGAAGCGCTGGCTATTGCCATGAACCGCTTAGGCGGAAATTCAAACTCAGGTGAAGGGGGCGAAGATCCTAAGCGTTTTGGCAACGAACGTAACTCCAACATTAAACAAATTGCCTCTGGGCGTTTTGGGGTGACTCCGCATTATTTGGTTAATGCCAAAATTTTACAAATTAAAGTCGCCCAAGGCGCTAAGCCAGGCGAAGGCGGTCAATTACCTGGTGATAAGGTTAACCAATATATTGCCGAATTACGTCACTCTGTACCTGGCGTCACTTTAATCTCGCCTCCTCCACATCATGATATTTATTCAATTGAAGATTTAGCTCAGCTTATTTTTGACTTAAAACAAGTCAATCCCGATGCGTTAATTTCAGTTAAGTTAGTGTCTGAGCCTGGAGTGGGCACCATTGCCTGTGGGGTAGCAAAAGCCTATGCCGATTTAATTACTATTTCGGGCTATGACGGTGGCACCGGCGCTAGTCCTTTAACTTCAGTTAAGTATGCCGGCAGCCCTTGGGAATTAGGCTTAGCCGAAACTCAACAAGCTTTAGTCAGCAATGGCCTGCGTCATAAGGTAAGAGTTCAAACTGATGGTGGCTTAAAAACCGGATTAGATGTGATCAAAGCGGCCATTTTAGGAGCTGAAAGCTTTGGCTTTGGCACTGGCCCTATGGTGGCCTTAGGTTGTAAATACTTGCGTATTTGCCACCTGAATAACTGTGCAACAGGTATTGCCACTCAAGACGAAAACCTAAGAGACAATTATTTCATTGGCTTGCCAGAAATGGTCATGAACTACTTTAAGTTTATTGCCCAAGAAGTGCGCGAAATCATGGCCGCTATGGGCGTGAGTAAGTTAGACGATTTAATAGGTCGCACTGATCTGTTAGAGGTATTAAATGGGGTTACGGCTAAGCAAACTAAACTAGATTTGTCTGCCATTTTAGCTAAACCAGAAGCTGGCGTGCATACCAGAATGTTTTGCAGTGAAACCGCTAATGCCCCAGCAGATAAAGGCGATTTAAACCAACAATTATTAACCGATCTTAGCCAAGCTGTGATCCATAAAAAAGGCGGTGAGTTTAACTACAAGATACGCAATACGGATCGCTCTGTTGGCGCCATCATTTCTGGCTTAATAGCTAAACATCATGGCAACAAAGGCATGGATGAATTTCCCATTAAATTAAACTTTACTGGTACTGCTGGTCAAAGTTTTGGGGTTTGGAATGCCGGTGGTTTAGAAATGCGCTTAATAGGCGATGCCAATGATTATGTTGGCAAAGGTATGACTGATGGAAAGTTAGTTATTCACCCACCCGTTGGCGTAAGTTATCAAACTAATCATAGTGTGATAGCTGGAAACACTTGTTTGTATGGAGCAACAGGCGGAAAACTATTCGCCGCTGGTATAGCAGGTGAACGCTTTGCAGTACGTAACTCGGGCGCCATAGCTGTAGTAGAAGGCATAGGTGACAACGGTTGTGAATATATGACAGGCGGGATAGTCGCGGTGCTAGGTCGAACAGGAGTAAACTTTGGTGCAGGTATGACGGGTGGTTTTGCTTACATACTAGATGAGCACGATGATCTTGAGCAACGCATCAATAAAGAGTTAGTGGAAATGCTACCCATAAATGACAAGGTTATTTTAACTGAGCATTTGCGTGGCCTAATCGACCAGCATTACGAAGAAACAGGCAGCGAACATGCCTTAGACATATTAAGTCAGTTTAGTGAGTATTTACCTAAATTTAGGCTGGTTAAACCCAAAACCAGCGATGTTAAAAATCTACTTGGTCACATTAGTCGGTCTACTGCCGAACTACGTGTGCAAGTGCAGTAGGGGGCATTATGGCTAAGAATGTATATCAATTTGTTGATGTTGAGCGTATCGACCCGCCTAAAAAGCCGCCGCATATTCGACGCGAGGAATTTGCCGAAATCTATCAGCCTATGAGCGAATCACAAGTCGCGGGGCAAGCAGATAGATGTTTAGACTGTGGTAACCCTTATTGTGAATGGAAATGCCCAGTGCATAACTATATTCCTCAATGGCTAAGTTTGGCCAATGAAGGACGTATATTTGAAGCGGCTGAATTATCCAGTAAAACCAATACCTTGCCTGAAGTATGTGGGCGTGTTTGTCCACAAGATAGACTTTGTGAAGGCGCCTGTACCCTAAATGATGAGTTTGGGGCGGTGACCATAGGCAGCATTGAAAAATACATTACAGATACGGCCTTTAAACAAGGTTGGCGTCCTGATATGTCGGATGTGATCAAAACCGATAAAAAAGTGGCCATAGTAGGCGCAGGTCCGGCAGGTTTAGGTTGCGCAGATATTTTAGTTCGTAATGGGGTTAAACCTGTTGTTTTTGATAAATACGAAAAAATCGGTGGCTTATTAACCTTTGGGATCCCTGCCTTTAAATTAGAAAAAGAAGTGATGGACTTACGTCACGAAATTTTCACTGATATGGGCATTGAGTTTGTACTAAATACTGAGATTGGCAAAGATATTGCCTTTCAAACCTTGTTAGATGAATACGACGCAGTGTTTTTAGGTATGGGAACCTACAAAGCTATGCAAGGCGGATTTGAGCACGAATCAGCCGCTGGTGTATACGAAGCCCTGCCGTTTTTAATTGCCAACATTAACCGCCACATAGGATTAGAGAAAGATCCTAATGACTTTATCGATATGCAAGGTAAAAGAGTGGTGGTATTAGGGGGTGGCGATACCACTATGGACTGTGTTCGTACTTCTGTTCGCCAAGGGGCAACGAGTGTGACCTGTGCCTACAGACGCGATGAGGCTAGCATGCCAGGCTCGCGTCGCGAAGTGGTTAATGCTCGCGAAGAAGGCGTTGCCTTTGAGTTTAATTTGCAACCTTTAGATATCGCTGTTGACCAAAATGGCAAAACTATTGGTGTAAAAATGGTGAAAACCGAAATGGGTCAACCTGATGCTCAAGGCCGTCGTCGCCCTGTAGTGATTGAAGGCTCTGAACATATACTAGAAGCTGATGCGGTTATCATTGCCTTTGGCTTCCAGCCTAGTCCGGCCAATTGGTTTGCTGATTTTGGCATAATTTTAGACGAGCAAGGGCGAGTACGAGCACCTAAAAACGGTAAGTATGCCTTTCAAACCTCTAACCCTAAGGTGTTTTCTGGCGGTGATATGGTGCGCGGCTCAGACCTAGTGGTGACCGCCATAGACGAAGGTCGCTGTGCTGCCGAAGGCATTATGGATTATTTGGGCGTGTAACTCACAAATGGGGCTCTATAAGCCCCATTAACTTAGGCTAATGTTGGAAATACCACTGTTCAATGCTATTAGCTATTTTTTGAGCGTCTATCGACACATTACTGCACATCACAAGATTCATAAATTGCTCTTTGGGATATCGGCTGTAAGCGATTCTAGCACCTAACCAGCCACCACCATGGGAGACCTTTAAGCCATTTTCTGATTGTTTTACAAACTGTCCATTGGCATAAAATGTATCGGCTCCTTTATCTGGATTGACTGGGATAGGGTTATTCGCTTGCATAAAGGCTTGCATAAACCTTTGTGGATCTTTGCCTAACTTAGGCTGGTAAAAGTGTTGAGACCATTTTTGCATATCTTCAATGGTAGTGTGCAAGCCACCATCGCCCACCCAAAACAAATTTGTCATATTGTTCACATACTTGCCATCATCGTCTTGCATATAGCCATAGGCTCGGTTTTTCACTATCTCAGTAGCATCATCAGAAAAAAACGTATTGTGCATATTTAAAGGTTTAAAAATATGCTTATCGCTAAATTCTCGTAATGTCAGTCCACTTACTTCTTCCACAAGTATGGCCAACAATACATAACCCATATTGCTGTAATCCCACTTTTTATCTGGCGCATGTCTAAGGGGTAGTTTTTTTACTAAGGCGTGAAATTCTGCGTTACTTAAGTAATCTTCATTACCAATTCTAAAAGGCACGCCCGACACGGCTTTTAAGTTGAGTGAACCTTTTGCAGGCTTAGCTTCAGATGATACCCCTCCAAGAGAAATCATATCGTAGTCACCCATACCCGCGGTATGTGCAATGATGCTATTAATAGTGATGGGATAACCATAATCGGGCAAACCAGACACATGTTTTCGAATATCGTCTTGAAGGCTGATTTTACCTTGTTCTTCAAGCAGCCTAACAGCCATAGCGGTAAACTGTTTCGATACTGATCCCATACGATGAACATTGTTATCAGCCATAGGCACCTTGAGTTCGAGGTTGGCCAAGCCGAAACCTTTGTTCAAAAGTGGCTGACCTTTTTCATACACCCCAATAGAGCAACCAGGCTCGTCATCAGGGATAGCCTGAGCAATTCGTTGTTCTAAATCGGATAGGTTAAAGTCACTAGCAAGGCTATTGAAAGCAATCAGTACAGGTAAAATAAGGTATAAGCGCATTATCTAATCCATAGAAGTATTAATTATATTCAACACCATAGACTAGACATAACACAAAAAGCAATACGCTCTAATTAGACTAACTGCTCATTTTTTGCACTTATTGTGCTGCTAATTCTTGTGAAATTTGTTTAAGTGCTTGCTCAAACACATCAGTAGGTTGTCCACCACTGATTAAGTGTTTGTTGTTGATGATCACCGCGGGTACCGAACTTATACCTGCCGCTTGATACTTTTGTTGTTGTTTTCTCACTTCATGGGTGTAAGTGTCTGAGTCTAAAATTGCTTGAGCTAGCTGTGTATTTAAGCCTAGTTTTTCCACTACTGCTAACAGTTGCTTGTGATCGCTAGGATCGCCACTTTGTTTAAAATACAAATCAAATAGCGCTAATTTTAGTTCGGTTTGTTTGCCCTGCTCTTTTGCCCAATGCAATAATCGGTGAGCATCAAAGGTATTGTAAATTCGCCCCCCGCCACGATTGCCAAACTCGTAGCCTACAGCCAAGCCTCGTTGCTTGATCATGGCGCGATTCTCTTCGGCTTGTTGCTCAGAAATGCCATATTTTTGAGTGATATGTTCGGTAATTTCTTGCCCTTCTTTAGGCATCTGAGGGTTAAGCTCAAAGGGTTGCCAAGTGATGATAGCCTGAATCTTAGGGGCTAAATTAAGTAGCGCTTGATTTAATGCCTGATAGCCAATAATGCACCAAGGGCAAGAGACATCAGAAACAATGTCGATTTTTAAATTTAGTGTCATAGTGTTCTCGTTTTTAGCCTAACTGGCATCTTAGGATTTTGGGTTGAAATTTAGTTATTCATGATTAATTTTAGCTTCTAAAAGCAGCTTAACTTGCTTTAACCCTTTACCCAAAACACCTTGTAAAAGATCAATAAAAACGGCCAAGATAAAAGCCATACCTAAGCCCCAAAAAAAGGCTTGAGCATTTAATAAAACCACATAGCTATAATGTTCAAAGGTATCTTGCCGCACTTTGGGGTCAGGAGTGAAAAGCACATGCATAACGCGCAAAAATGCCGATTGTTGCATGGCCGCAGCTTCAGTTTTTAGACGGGTTACTCTGTGCCTAATAAAGCCAATATTCTGCGCATCATGCTTAAATACTTGATCATCACTTTGTTGATAATGAGAGATTAAGGCCTGCATGTCACCGTTAAAATAACGCTCGGCAGTTTGCTGAAACCCAGCGAAGATCAGCATAGCTTCACTCAATTGTGCGTCTACTCGTTTCGCATATTGATCAACAAATGCTGGTATTTGTATCCCCATAAGCAGACCACCACAAAAAAATATGAGTCTTAGGTAGTCGTTACATAGTCTAATCATTCATACCCACTCTTAGCTTAATATACCTAAAACACTAGGTTTTACCTTGCTGCTAGATGTTTGAACTTCTATAGTAAACAAAAGTTTTTCACTGGACAGTAAATTGTTTAAATTAATTCTCACTGCGGCATTATTTATCAGCTGGTTAAGCCCTTCCTTAGCGCAAGCTAACGAGCCTACCATTAGCCAATCAGTAGAGTTGTGTCCTGAAAGCTTTTACAACATTCCTCTGTATCCTGAGGCTAAATTTTGTCAGCTTTTTGCTGATACCCTGCCTGCCAGCATGTCTTACTTTGTAGGTGGCGACCAACAACAAGCTCGTGATTATTTTATTCAACAGCTAGGCCAAGCTGATAGCGTTGAAACTTATCATGGAAGAATTGTGATGCAATACAACCAAGGCCAACAAGTACTGATTATTTCTAAAGATGGCCATGGCAGCCAAATTGATATGCTAATCAAATCTGCTAGCTAACAGTCCCTGCTTTACTAAGTTAATCAAACTTTCTAGATATTCCCTTCTATTCACTGCCATTGGCACTTTTTTTGCTTTATTCATAGCAGATTAACCCCTGTCAATTTTATGACTTTGGCATTTGGAGAGAACATGGAACTAGCATTTGTATTAATGATGTTATTGATAATAGTGGCTGTAGGTGCAATGAAACTACATGAGCCCAGCTTAGCCTTTCCTTTTAAAAAGAGGGGCAATTTATTTACACCGGTTGAACGTACCTTTTTAAACCTTATAGAAGAAGCTGTAGGCAATGAATTTCGCATTATGTGCCGAGTACGTATGAGCGACATTTTAATGGTGCGTCAAAGTACCGACAAAAAAACCAGTAAAAGTGCGGTTAGCCGCGCTGGAAGTAAAAGGTTAGACTTTGTGCTGTGTTCTAAAAAAGATATGTCGCCAGTCATGGCCATTGATCTAGTGCACAGTGCAGGCAAAGATGGCTACAAAAGCCAAAGAGACTTTTTTGTCAGTGGCGCGCTAGATGCTGCACATATTCCACATGTACGCATTAAAGTACGGTCTGGCTACAAGGCACAAGATATTCGTGATTGTATTCAAGCTAAATTACCTAAGCTTAGATTACAGCACACTCAGTTAAACGAGCCACAAAAAGGCAGTCGATTGGCCAATGAGTTTGCCAAACAAGCGCGCCCTACTCGTCCAATTCAGACCAACAAAACCGTGCCTAATCGCCCAATAGCGGCAGCTTAATAAAATCCTACAAGAAAAAAAAAAGCCCCTTAATAGATGCTATTAAGGGGCTTTGGGGTTAACTTAAGCTTAAAGCGAGATACGCAAATGCATATCTAGCCATTTACAAAGTCAACACCCATTTTAATATCACCACGTAAACCGTCTAACATGGCATCTTTGGCATCTTCTTCAAACTTGCTAAGAGTACCGTATGGCAGAATTTCTTCTACGCCATTTTTACCTAAACGAACTGGGTGAGAGAAAAAGGCTGCATCATCGCTGTTGGTTTCAACATAGGTATATTCCACTACATTTTCACCACGCATAGCGTCTACTAAAGACAAACAAAAACGTGCTGCTGCTTGACCCATAGACAAAGTAGCTGATCCGCCACCGGCTTTTGCTTCTACTACTTCGGTACCGGCATTTTGGATACGAGTGGTTAAGCTGGCAATTTCTTCGTCGGTGAATTCAACCCCTTCAACTTGCGACAATAAAGGCAAAATTGTAGTACCAGAGTGGCCACCAATAACAGGAACATGTACGTTTTCTGGGTTAAGACCTTTAAGGTTACCGACAAAAGTCTCAGCACGAATAACGTCTAGTGTAGTTACACCAAACAATTTATTTTTGTTGTACACGCCTTTGGCTTTTAATGCTTCTGCAGCAATGGCGACTGTAGTATTAACTGGGTTAGTAATAATACAAGTACAAGCTTCTGGGCAATTGTCGGCAATGGCGTCAACTAGGTTTTTCACTATGCCAGCATTAATATTAAATAAGTCAGAACGATCCATACCTGGTTTACGAGGCACACCAGCAGGGATAAGCACAATGTCACAACCTGTTAAGGCATCGGCTAAATCATCTTTACCATAACCTTGCACTTTAACATCTGTAGGTATGTGGCTTAGGTCAACTGCTACCCCTGGTACCACTGGCGCTACGTCATACAAAGATAACTCCGAACCTGCAGGTAATTGCGTTTTTAACAATAATGATAACGCTTGACCGATCCCACCGGCTGCACCTAAAACGGCTATTTTCATGATTCTCTCCTGTGAAAAGCTTCTGCTTTATAATCAACAATTAAGGGGGTGTAATAGTCTAAAAAATTTACAACCGCCGAATTATACTAGGGTCTGATACTTTTTAATAGGCGGCTAAGTTTTAAGATATATTTTCTATTCAAACTTAGCCATTCTAGCGCGGGTAAATTGCTTAACTGCAGGCAATGCGGCAAAATACCCCTATTCAAACTTAAACACGCAAAAATATGGCCACTCCAAAACAAGACGCATTAATTAAAGCATTTAAAGATATTTTAAAAACGGAAAGTTTTGGTTCTCAGGGTGATATTGTTAACGCGCTTAAGTTACAGCAGTTTGACAATATCAGTCAGTCTAAAGTATCCCGAATGCTAAGTAAGTTTGGCGCAGTACGTACGCGCAATGCCCGGGGCGATATGGTTTATTGTTTGCCGCCAGAACTTGGCATGCCAACCGCAAAAAGTCCGTTAAAACAATTAGTATTAGACATAGTTCATAACAATGTAATGGTGATCATTCGCACTAGTCCAGGCGCAGCCCAGCTAATAGCTAGGCTACTTGATTCATTAGGTATTAAAGATGGGGTGTTAGGTACTATAGCCGGCGATGACACTATTTTTATTGCCCCCGCCGACATTAACACTATCGAAGAAACCCGTAAGCGAGTCGAAGCGCTTTTTGAAAATGTGTAACTACAGATTAGGCTTTAGACTAATTGGCTAGCGTTATATCGACCCACACTAAACGATGATCTGATGAACTGCTACGGTCTTTGACCAATCTAAATAAAGCGTCAGTTTTGCTTGGCCAAAACACTCCAGCGTTTTTTACTGTTAAATCATTTGATGGCAAGACATAGTCAGCGCGCATCCCCCAGGCTGCAGTATGAGTCGCTGCATTAGGGTTTTCGGGGCGGTTTTCTTTGCCCCCAACACTTTTTGGCTGCACTTGATTGTTCACTAACTTATGCGCCAATAAAGCCGAGATCCCAGTCTTATAAGCATCGCCATCATGTATTGAGGCATTTAAGTCACCCACAATAACAAAGGGTGAATCAGCCAAGCCACCTGTTTTACCCTGATCATCATAGATATAACTTGATTCATCAGGACCAGAAATATAATCGTGCCAAAAGCGAATTTCATCGTGATTGCGTTTTCCATTTCTATCTTCTGGGCCATCAAAAACTGGGGGCGTAGGATGACTGGCTAATAAATGCAAAACTTGGTTGCCTATTTGAATTGGCAGATCCCAATGAGACTTTGAAGACAAGCGTAAAATATTCTGAGCCTCTGAAGAATAATAGTCTTGTCCGTCTGCTTGTTTAATTGTGCTCAACAAATTGTTAGGCATATCTTTCCATAAAAAACGTTGAAAGCTGCGGACTTGCTCAATATGAATAGGATATTGGCTAAGCACTAACATGCCATAGTGACCAGCAAAAAAGCCAAAACCAAAAGCATCACCTTTACTGCCTGAAGCAATACCGTCTTTATCTAAGTCTAGCCCAGAATCTATCCCAGTATTCACTTCATTTGTATACACATAAGGATATTCAATGGGTGCTTGGCCATTTTGACTTTGCTGTAAATAATGTTGTGTAAAGTGTTTGATATCCGCTTGATTACTTGGCAAATAATCAAATTCATTTAATAACAAAATATCTGGCCTTACCCTTTGGATAATTTCAGCAATATTTTTAATTTGTGCATTATCGGCAGTACTAAGCTGTTGATGCAATTCGTTACCTGTTACCTCGGCTTTGGGTGCTACATAATTGCTAGCTTCCATACTGACATTAAAGGTGGCTATGCGAACTGTGCTGGTTTCCTTTTGTGCTTTACATGCCGTCATTAATAACAATCCTACTAATCCGAAGCTAACTAATTTCATGCATTCTCTCTAATTTACTTAACTAATTCATACAAATAAAAAAGCCGACTCAAAAGAGTCGGCTTTGGCACTTTATTTATCAACTTTTAGAACTTGTATTTAACACCGAAACGGATTTCCCAAAGAGAAGCACCGCGGTTTACGCCTTGCTCGGCATCGTTAAATTCTTCATAAACGTATTGATTTTGGTCATTGATTGAAGCAGAAATTACGTCATCTGCAACAAATGAGCCTTGACGATAAACGCCCCAATCATCATTTAGTAAGTTACCAAAGTTCTCAACTACAAAGTAAGCACTTGCTTTATGACCTTCGTAGAAAGCTGGAAGCTCTTGAGACACACGTAAGTCAAACTTCACCCACCAGTCAGCTGAGTGAGAGTTACGACCCATGATGCTGCCACGAGTTAGGTCATTGTCAGCGATAAACTGATCAAATGCCGCTTTATCAAAGCCATCAGCGTATACCACTTTAGAGTCATTCTCAGTTGGGATATAGATTAAACTTCTGTAGTCATTTGAATCTCTGAACATATCGCTTGCATCATCAAATGAGTAAGAAATTGGCTTACCTTCGTTAGCAGTACCAAATAGGCTGAAACGGGTGTTAAGTCCATCAAAAAACTCACGTGCATATCCTAACTTCATAGTTAAGCGATGACGAATTTCATAGTTAGACGTAGCAACACCTGGATTGTTCAAACTAGAAGTAGCCACGTTTCTGTGGTTAGAACCAGCAGTAGAGCTAGTCATTGGGCTTACGTCTGTAGAACGTGTGTAAGCGTAAGCTAAAGTTGCATCTAAACCAAAGTCATACTCTTTGCTCACAGCTAACGATAATACGCGTGACTCACCGTCAGAACCTTTAACATTAGTTAACAATAAGTCATTACCATCAAAACGACCATTAGACTCATAGATTGGACGACCATCTGGTGCATTATCACCTGAATCAGTCAAACTTAAATCAGTCACCATGGCTGAGTTTACTTTTCTGGTGAACATTAAATCAGCACTAATTACATAATCATCTTCAGTAAGATAAGTAGCGCCTAAAGCATATTTCCATTCGTGAGGAAGCTTGAAGTTTGGATCGGTTGCATTTACGCCACCATCACCTGCTGTAGGTGAGGTATTAGCAACTGCATCAAACATCGCTTGAGGGATATCATAAATTGGACGACCTTGACCAGTTAACTCAGTGTTAAACAAAGTATCAAAGTTTTCAATTTCTCTTTCACGCACACCAATGTTAGTTACACCATCATTAGAGTAAGCATTTGAAATCCAAACATTAGGGTTACCACCTGAGTAACGTCCCATACCACCACGTACTTCTAGGTTATCAGCCGCAGCCCAATTAAAGCCAATACGAGGTTGTAATAATGACAATCCATCAACATTTGCTGTGTTAGCAAAGCCGTAACGACCTTGGAAGTTAGAGTTTAAGTTTGGTACATCATCAGAGCTATACTCATCGTAGCGCCAACCAATCATTAACTGCACATCATCAGTCAAATCAAAATCGTCTTGAATATAGAGAGTGGTTGTTGTGTTAGCGAAAGTTGCACCGGCATCAGCTGGGTTGTTTGTTCCCGCAGAGTTGTTGTAATAAATACGGTCAACTTTACCTGCTTCAAAATCAGCAATTGAACGGAAACGGTATTCACCTACAGTGTGCTGCATAAACAAGTTAAATACGTCTAACTTTTCAACTTCAATACCACCGGTCAACTTGTGGTCACCAGCGTAATAAGTAGCAGCTAATTTGAATGAGTCAACAGTGTAGTTTAGGTCATTTGATTGACGAGAATCATCAGGACCAATATAGATAGTACCACCGCCCGTTCTGATTTGTGCTTCAGCAAAACCTGAGTCAGCATCTAAAGATTGTTGACGGTTATCTAGCTTAGTCGTACCAATACGTAGTTCAGTACTGAAATCATCAGACCAATCTGAGTAGACAGACACTACGGTATTTTTAAGCTCAGCACCACGCTCATAGAAGTGATTAGACAATGATAAACGGCTAGAGCCACCATCCGATTGACTTAAACTAAAACCATCGTTCCAGTTGTACATGAGTGATGCACGGTGCTGGTCATTGATGTTCCAATCTAATTTAACCAATAACTTTTCATCAGTAATTGGCGCACTACCTGGCATTCCGCCTACATCGTAGTTATAAACACGTTGCGCAATTTCTGTTACTTGGTCAACTTCGGCTTGACTTATACGTGAACCTAAAGCGTCATAACCAAATAATTGCACGCCTTCAACTTTTTCAAATGAACCAAAGAAGAAAAGCGTGTCTTTGATAATCGGAAGGCCAACGTTTACACCGTAACGCTTTTCAGAGTAATTACCGTTGTCTTGTTGATTACCTTCAACAGTATCACCTTTCAACGAATCGTTTGTGTAATCAAAGAAAGCACTACCGTGAATTTCGTTAGTACCAGACTTAGTAACAGCGTTGATGTTACAAGCGGTAAAACCACCGTATTGAACATCAAAAGGTGCTAATTCAACCGCAACCTGCTCGATAGCGTCAAAAGAAAAAGGCATACGCTCTGTTGGATAACCGTTGCTGTTAAGACCAAAGTTATCGTTCATGCGAACACCGTCAAGTGTCAAGCTGTTGAAACGAGGACTGGCACCAGCACACTGAACAGCATCATTGAAGCTTTCGTCGATATATATACGTGGATCAGCACGGATAACATCATTAATGTCACGGTTAATTGCCGGAGCATTTTCTAAGTCAGCTAAGTTAAAGTTAGCAGCAGGACCTGTGCCACCAAAAGCCGAACTGCTGATTGCAGAAGCGGTAACTACTATGCTCTCAACACCTTGTTCCATCTCTAGCGCAACGTTTAAGTTGTATGCTTCACCTAGGGTTAAGTACACATCGTTAACTAAAGTGTCTTCAAACTTGTCTGAATCAACTTTTACACTGTAAGGACCGCCAACACGAAGACCTTTTGCAGAAAATTGCCCAGATGAATTTACTACAGTTGTTTTAACTGTGCCTGAAGGTACGTGAGTAATAGTTACTACTGTACCAGGTGCAGCATTGCCCTGTGGGCCTACAACTTTACCTGAGATACCTGAAGAGGTTTCTTGCGCCATCGCAGCAGTTGACATGCCGACTGACATAGCAACAGCAATCGCTATGCGATTGAGTTTGGTTTTTTTAAACATTGTGTGCTTCCTAAGTTTTATGTGTTCTAAACAATTTGTTTGAACTGCTATATGTACATAATGCCTACAGGCTTAGCCAAAGGCGTGGTTGTTCGATTGAAATCGACTTCTCATTCCTATTAAAACAAGTGTAACAGATAGATTATGACACTTTTATTACGTGCATAACAGTACCCTAATAAAAACATCTATTTGTTGCGCTTTTAATCTATTGTACCTAAAAACGAGCAAGATTTAACAATTAACTAACAAACTTGACCATTAAGTCAAGTTATAAAAATACACATTGTGAACTGACTTTTTGCCCATTCGCTGGTATCTTTCGTACCAATTTAATTCACATGATAATGGTTCGGTATGTCTACCCCTTTAGTTATTGCCATTTCTGGCGCCTCTGGTTCTGGTAAGTCCTTGTTTACTGAGAATTTATTGAAAGAATTTTCTGAAGAGGGCAAAACAGTACAAATTTTACGGGAAGATCATTATTATCGTTCTCAAGACCATTTGCCCATGAGCGAGCGCGAAAAAAATAATTATGATCACCCAAAAGCTTTTGAGCATGAGTTGCTAGTTAAGCATTTAACCGCATTAAAAAATTGGCAGTCAATTGAGTACCCACATTACTGTTATAAAACTCATACTCGACTGGCTAAAACCGAAACCTTAATTTCAGCGCCTGTTATCATCATTGAAGGGATAATGTTGTTAGCCAATGATGCCTTACAGCCGTTATTTGATATTAAAATATTTGTCGATACGCCATTAGATATTTGTTTACTGCGCAGAATGAAACGCGATATAGCAGAACGAGGACGTACCTTGGAGTCAGTGGCCAATCAATATGAGTCCACAGTTAAACCAATGTATCATCAGTTTATCTCGCCTAGTCGTTTTACCGCTGATGTGATTGTGACCCAAGGTGGCAAAAACCGCATTGCTCTTGATGTAATAAAGTCTCATATTCAACAAAGCCTACTGTAATAAATCAGTACGTTGCTTAAACATGGTAAAAATAAAAATTAAAAAGGAAACCATATGGCCAGTTTAATAGGTGTGGCGTTAATGTTGTTAATTGCTTTTGCGTTTTCATCGCATAAAAAAGCAATTAATTGGCGCACAGTGGGTGGCGCGTTTGCCATTCAAGCTGCGGTAGGCGCCTTAGTATTATATTTTCCACCGGGTAAAGAGTTTTTATTGGCTCTGACTACCTATGTGAAAAACATTATCGACTATAGCCAAGACGGTATAGATTTTATCTTTGGCCCTTTAGGTAATAAATCAATGGGCTTTATTTTTGCCTTTAATGTATTGCCTGTCATAGTGTTTTTCTCGTCAATGATCACTGTGTTATACCACCTAAAAATTATGAATTTTATCATTCGGGTGATAGGTGGGTTTTTACAGTTCTTTTTGAAAACCAGTCGCCCAGAGTCTATGTCTGCAGCGGCCAATATCTTTGTTGGGCAAACCGAAGCACCACTGGTGATTAAACCTTTTATTCCAAACCTTACTCGTTCTGAATTATTTGCGGTTATGGTTGGGGGGCTTGCTTCAATCGCCGGCTCGGTCATGGCTGGTTATGCAGGTATGGGAGTAAAAATAGAATACCTATTGGCGGCTAGCTTTATGGCTGCACCAGGTGGCCTATTAATGGCCAAAATCATTATCCCTGAAACCGAAGAATACAAAAACGAACTTACCGAGCAAGAAGATAAAGACAACGAATATGCCAATATTTTTGATGCTGCAGCTAGCGGTGCTGCATCTGGCTTACACTTAGCCTTAAACGTGGGGGCTATGCTGTTAGCCTTTATTGGTTTAATTGCTTTACTTAATGGATTAATCGGCTGGGCCGGCGGTTTAGCAGGAAACGAAAGTTTAAGCTTTCAAGTTATTTTAGGTTACCTATTTCAACCCATAGCCTGGGCGTTAGGGGTACCTTGGAATGAAGCCAATATTGCCGGTAGTTTCTTAGGCCAAAAAATAGTAGTGAATGAATTTGTTGCCTATTTAGACTTTTTGCAAAATCAGCAAGAATTGTCACCGCATTCACAAGCCATAGTGGTATTTGCCTTATGCGGATTTGCAAACTTTTCATCCATTGCCATATTAATGGGAGGCATAGGCGCTTTGGCTCCCAATAGACGTAAAGAAATTGCTCAACTAGGATTAAAAACCGTGTTAGCAGCCACATTGTCTAACTTTATGAGCGCCGCGTTAGCAGGGTTTTACCTCAGTTTATAACCAGAATTTAGTAGAATAGAGAGAACAAGATGGAATTAATCGCAGTCGATTATCAGGCCCCAAATGCAGATGTACTATTTGTAGAGTCTTTGCATAAAACCGGTTTTGGGGTGTTAAAAAACCACCCTATTAGCCAAGAGCGTGTAAGTAGCATTTATGAACGCTGGCAGGCATTTTTTAACAGTGAAGAAAAAGAGAATTTTGCTTATTCTAAAGAAACCCATGATGGCTTTTTCTCTACTGCTATTTCTGAAACTGCCAAAGGTTTTAAGAAAAAAGACATTAAAGAATATTTCCATTTTTATCCTTGGGGACGTTGCCCAGAAGCACTAAGAAAAGAAGTAGAAGACTATTACCGTGATGCCACAGCCTTAGCTTCAGAGCTTTTAGCTTGGGTAGAAAAACATTCACCAGCAGAAGTATCGGCAAAATATACCCAATCACTTTCTAGCATGGTCAAAGACAGCGAACAAACCTTGTTACGCATATTGCACTACCCACCTTTAGATGGCTCAGAAGAGCCAGATGCCATTCGCGCTGCTGCACATGAAGATATTAACTTGTTAACTATCTTACCTTCAGCTAACGAGCCTGGCTTACAAGTAAAAGGTACAGGAGATTCGTGGATAGATGTACCTTGTGATTTTGGCACGCTTATAGTGAATATTGGCGATATGTTACAAGAAGCCTCGGGCGGGTATTTTCCGTCTACTTCGCATCGAGTGATTAATCCAGAAGGTAGTGATCAAACTAAGTCACGTATTTCATTACCTCTGTTTTTACATCCAAATCCAGAAGTAGTGCTGTCTGACCGTTACACAGCTAAAAGCTACCTAGCTGAGCGTTTAAAAGAATTAGGCGTAGCCTAATCCTCTTCTAAAGCATCAACCGCCTGCAATACTTGCCATGCGGTTGATGCTGCAGCCACAAAAAAGTCTTGGTCAATATTTTCAAAGTTATCTCGAACTGTGTGATATTGATTGTGCACCCCAACCCCAATAAATATAAAAGGCAAATCAGCTTTTAAAAACGCCCCATGATCACTGGCCATACGCCAATTTATACGATCATTAGACCTACCAATGTTTTGACTTTTACGATGCCCATTAATCAAACACAATGGCGCCTGACTAGCCACTTGCTTTATTAATTCAGCCAAGGTTTGCTGGTTACGACTATGAGTGGCATACAAACGATTTCTTCGCCCACCTTGCGCTAGCATATCTAAGTTTAGATTTAATTTAACTTGGACCTTTGCTGCCAACAGTGCCTGCACTAAGGCCTTGGCTCCATATAAACCTTTTTCTTCTGCATCAGTGGCAACAAAAACCACTGAATGCGCCAAGCCTTTACGTTTCAGAACCTCAGTCGCTAAAAACAGCATAGCCGCTACACCTGACGCATTGTCATCGGCTCCAAAATAAATTCGACTGCCTTTTTTACCTAGATGATCATAATGGGCGGTAACCACAATAATTTGCTCAGGAAATTGCTGACCAGCAACCCAGCCCACTATATTCATGCCAAATTTATTTGAGCTAGATTTAGGGTACGGAAAAGAATGGGAAAATTGATAGAA
This sequence comes from Paraglaciecola aestuariivivens, assembly GCF_052983255.1. Lineage (NCBI taxonomy): Bacteria > Pseudomonadati > Pseudomonadota > Gammaproteobacteria > Alteromonadales > Alteromonadaceae > Paraglaciecola > Paraglaciecola aestuariivivens. Next base: position 46,489 of record NZ_JBRKBA010000008.1, read on the forward strand.
GTCTAAAAACGCTTTTAGCCCTATTTGGCTAAAGCGCTGTTTTAAAAATTGTTGAGCTTGCTTATGCCCAGCAGTACCAGTTTTTCTGCCTTGCATGGGGTTTGACGATAACTCAGCAATATCTTTTAGCAGTTGCGGATTAGTTAATTTACTTAGTGTTGGATCTAGCTTGCACTGTCCTTGAGTGTTAAAGCTAAGCAAAGTTAAAACAGCTGCCACCCAATTTACTAAGCGCATTTACAAGCTATTTAAAAATTCAATTTTATTTTGATATCTCTCTTCGTCTAACCTATTGCCAGCTTTATATTTGGCTTGTTTTAAGTATTTTTCACTTCTTTCAAACTCACCAATTTCAAAGTAGACCTTAGCCAAACCAAAATACACTTCGTGCTTGCTTCTATCTATAGCTAAAGCTTTACGAAAATGCGCTAAGGCTTGATCCCAATGTTTTTGCTCTAATTGTTGCTCACCTAAATTTACGTGGTAATAAGGATTGCTTTCGCGCTTTTTTTCTACTCTAGCTAGAATATTGTTTGCCTCGTCTTCACGTTGCATAAAGTTGTACAAATACGCTAGGTTTTCCCATGCAGTTAAGCTATTTGAATTTAGTTGCAACGCATACAAATAAGCTTGTTCTGCTTGCTCGTAGTGCCCACTTAAGCGATACAAGATACCTAGGTTTATCCAAGCAGAATGAAACCTAGGGTGAGTTTTAAGCGCAGCGCGAAAGTACGCATAAGCGCGATCATATTGATGATTTAAGACCGCATCAGCCCCTTTATTATTGTAAAACATAGCTACCACAACTGACTTATTAACCAAGCGTTTAGGTAAACTTTGCCTTGCGGTTTGTGGATCAAAATCCACTTGGTAGGCGCGGGTATTTAGCACCATAATATTGGGCTCTTTAGGGGCTAACATCTTGAGATTGATATGCCCATTCAACAAGCTAAAACCTGAGCGCCTTGTCCAGTATTCAGGGATCATCACTTCTTGAAAATTCACATTAAAACCCGCGTGGCGCGCCAAGGCATAGGTCATAATAGACATGGATAAACAATTTGCGGCCTTATTGTGAAAGGTGGCGTTAGCCGTAGTATTGGCATCACCTTGATACAATAAATTTAATTCTGAACGGTCAAAAATAGATTGAATTAACAACTCCATTTGATCAATTCTGTTGCGCTCAGAGGCAATGATTTTATTCACAAAATCTTGTGCCTCTTGATCTAGATAAAAAATTTGTTGGGTAGATTCAATCTGAACATCTTGCGCTTGAGGGTAACCTTGATCATAAAACATCAATTCTGCAGGTGGCAAAGTCACCACAACTTTTGACTGGCAAGACATTAACAACAGGCATAGACTAAAAAAAACACCTTTAAGACTGACAGTCGAGAACCACATAAGCTGCACCCAAAGCGAATTGACTTATATTTAACCCTAGTATCCTAGTGATATAAGCGCGAATTTATTCACCTTAAAAATAGGCAACTTTATCGAATCAGCTAATTCGCTAAAGCCTGATAGTTTAACCCAAGCTTGAATATACAGAGTAAATGACGCTTTAACTCCTTCACTTGTTTAATATTCAGTTAAGACGTAATAAACTTTGCTTCCTCCCTTTTTAGCTAAGAAATTAATATGAAAATTGCCATTTTAGGTGCCATGGATGAAGAAATCACCTTACTAAAAGCTTCTTTAGAAGCATGCCAAGAAATACAGTTAGCTCACCTAAAAGTTTATGTAGGTACTCTAAGTGGCGTGCAGGTTGCCATAGTGAAATGCGGTATAGGAAAAGTTGCAGCCGCAGTATCGACTACGCTAATGATCAACCATTTTAAGCCAGACTATGTGATTAACACTGGCTCTGCCGGTGGATTTTCCACTCACCTAAATATTGGTGACATTGTGATAGGAACAGAGCTTAAACACCATGATGCAGATTTAACTCACTTTGGTTATGAACTGGGTCAAAATGCCGGCATGCCCGCGAGTTTTGCATGTGATACTTTATTAGTTAAGCTAGCCTCAGAAGCCGCCGCAGAAGCCATAGAGGTGCAAGTTCAACAAGGTTTAATTTGTACAGGTGACTCTTTTGTTGGCAGTGATGAAGCCGCAGATATTATTAGACAAAACTTCCCACAAGTTTGTGCGGTAGAAATGGAAGGCGTGGCAATAGCTCAAAGCTGTCACTTGTTATCCACTAAATGCTTAGTGATACGTTCATTGTCTGATATTGCTGGAAAAACCTCTACTGAGTCGTTTCAAGCCTATTTAGAAAAAGCCGCTAAAAATTCTGCTAACTTAGTGATGCAAACTATCGCACGTTTAGCCGCCACAGCTAGCAACTAATTGGTATTGAGCCAGTATGCCACAATTAAACGACATATTATTTAACGCACAACTTTCCGCTGTTTGGGTGTTGATACTATGTCTGTTAATTGAGTCTTACTTGCCTTGGCCAGCTAAGTATCACCCTTTAAGTTTTATACAAGCTTTAGCCAATGGTATGGCAACTAAAGTATTAAAACCTGAGTCGCAATCTTTTACGCAACAAAAAATATCAGGAAGTTTGGCTTTAGTAGTGATACTGCTGCCTCTTGCAGCGATTTTAGCGGTATTAAGCTTTTTGGCTCAATTTCCTATGTTTTTTGATAGTTTAATGTTGCTAATCGCCTTACGTTTTCAACCCTTAGTCAAACAGACCCAAAAAGTATCTCAAGCCCTGCTGGCAGAGAAAAAAATGTTAGCTCGCCACGAGTTGTCACATATTGTGCTTAGAGACACCCAGAGTATGTCGCCTATGGGACTTGTTAAGGCCAATATTGAATCTTTATTATTGCGATACAGCTTTGAGACTGTGGCGGTCATATTTTGGTATTGTTTAACTGGTGGATTAGGGGCATTAATTTATCGAATGCTGTACCAAATCTCTTTAAGTTGGAATATAAAACACCCTAGCTTTAGTCACTTTGGCACACCCCTTCGAACCTTACTTAACCTGCTGCAATGGCTGCCAAATAAAATCGCTGTATTATCCATTTTAATTGCGGTTAATATAAGTTTTGGGGTTAAGGCCATATTTAAAACACAAACATGGAATTGCGAGCATATTTTTATGCTTAATAGTTGTGGTGCCAGTTTAGGCATAGAATTAGGTGGGCCAGCTATATACAAAGGTAATAAAGTCCGAATCCCACGATGTGGTGGTACACGCCAAGTGGTGTTAGCAGATAATGCTCGCGTGTTATCAGCGCTCCAAAGAGCCACATGGGTAACTGTGATTGGGGTCTTTGTCATATCAGTACTATTGGTTGCTTAGGCCTTAGCCAATAAACTCAAGCAGCTAAATTAGGCTATTTGGTAAATAAAGCAGGAGATAATCCATGATAAAAACCTTAACTTTGTGCTTAATGTTAGTTTTAAGCACAGCCACTATTGCACAAAACTCAAATATTATGAGCCGCGAAGCTTTTTTGCTTTCTAACCCTCAGGATATTGCGCTAATTGATGTACGTACCGAAGAAGAATACCAAGAAGGGCATATTGCCCGCGCCATCAATATTCCACATCTACAAATAATGGCAGATCCATCAGTAGTGCAGTTTAATAAAGACCATCCCATCATCTTGTACTGTCGTTCAGGAAATCGGGTAAAAAAGGCTGAAAAAGCCCTGTTAGAAGCAGGCTTTAGCAACATTACTTTGTTAGAAGGCGATATGAAAGGCTGGCTAGCTTCAGGATTGCCAGTGGTCAAATAAGATTACTAAGGTATTTAGATGGACATTACTCTCACCACCCCAGCTATGTTATTCCCAGCAATTTCTTTATTGTTGCTAGCCTATACCAATAGGTTTTTGGCATTAGCTAGTATCATTCGAAACTTTGATTTATCTGATAGTAGTGAAAACGCCCAACTTCAAATCGCTAATTTAAGAGCTCGAATTCAACTAATTAAACACATGCAAGGCGCTGGCATGGGGAGCTTTTTCTTATGTGTTTTATCTATGTTGGCTATTTATGCTCAGTATCAAACAATAGGCAGTTCTATTTTTGCCGCCAGTTTATTGTTGTTATTGTATTCACTTTGGTTATCTGTCAGAGAAATTCAAATATCAGTGGAAGCCTTAGATATGCACCTAAGTGAGATGAATTTACCTAATAAAGATGGGGTGTGGAGCAAAGTCAGTAAAAAGGTACAAAAATAACTTTCACTCACATCTAGTATAATTAAAACCAGATGTGAGTGATTGGCTATTATTTAAATGTAACCCTTGCAAACTTACGCTTGCCTACTTGCAATACAAGTTGTTGTGCTTCAGAAAAAAGATGTTTGGTGTTATCCACTTTTTCACCATCTATTTTCACCGCCCCTTGTTTGATCATACGCATGGCATCAGATGTAGAGTTGACTAATGCTGCCTCTTTTAACACATTGGCAATCATTAACCCCTCAGAGCCCAAGGTAAACTCACATTCTGGCATATCCTCGGGAATCGCATTTTTTTGGAAACGCTGAATAAAATCTTGATGGGCTGCTTCGGCATCTTGTTCGCTATGAAAACGGGCAATTAGCTCCTTGGCTAACTCAATTTTGGTATCCCGTGGATTCGCACCTTGCTCAATATTAAGTTTTAGCTGGGCAATTTCACTAGTAGGTCTAAAACTTAGTAGTTCAAAATAACGCCACATTAAATCATCAGAGATAGACATCACTTTGCCAAACATCTCTTGAGGTGAATCGGTAATGCCAATGTAGTTGCCTAATGATTTAGACATTTTTTGCACGCCGTCTAAGCCTTCAAGCAATGGCATCATTAATACAGTTTGAGGCCTTTGTCCTTCTGACTTTTGTAATTCACGACCCATTAACAGATTAAAGCGTTGATCGGTTCCACCTAACTCTACGTCAGATTTTAAGGCTACCGAATCCCACCCTTGAACTAATGGATATAAAAATTCATGAATAGCTATAGGCTGGCCACCACTGTAGCGCTTTTTGAAATCATCCCTTTCTAACATGCGCGCAACAGTTTGGTTGGCAGCCAATTTGATCATACCTGCTGCACCTAGCTGGCTCATCCATTCAGAATTAAATCTAATAGTGGTTTTTTCGGGATCTAAAATTTTAAATACTTGTTCTTTGTAAGTCTCTGCATTTGCCAACACGTCTTCTTGGGTCAGCGGCTTTCTGGTCACATTCTTACCCGTTGGGTCGCCTATCATGCCGGTAAAATCACCAATCAAAAAAACCACATGATGACCTAGCTGCTGAAAAGTGCGCATTTTATTGATCAATACGGTATGACCTAAATGCAAATCAGGCGCGGTTGGATCAAATCCAGCCTTTATGGTTAAGGGTTTGCCTTCTTTTAATTTAGCGATTAACTCTTCTTCTAATAGTATTTCTTCAGCGCCGCGCTGAATTTCAGCCATCGCTTGTTGCCAATCTGACATCTTATCTAACCTTGTGTATAACTTGCGTTTTTTGATGCCAATCATTTTACTTGCCAACCCTTGGCATTGAAAGGCTTTAGGTATTATTTATAATAACGTTCTTTGCTTGTTTATATTAAAGCACTGCTCAAAAAACAGCCTGCAGCTGGAAAAATAAGGGTAAACCCTATATTCTGCAGATAAGTAAAATAAACCATGTTGTAGTTGTGATTAAAAAGTCTTTAAAAAACCTACCAAAACCGCACAGATGGATGATATCTGGGGTTGCGCTGTGTTTGTTAGTTTTGTTTATATTGCCCAGTGAGCCTGTAAAAGCCACCAAAAGCACTGCGCCTGTGTTAGAAGTTGGCAAGCGTTATGATTTAACTTTAGAAGTGGATTCTCTGCCAACTCAACATTTAGTTGCTGCAGATGAGTTTAAAGATCCACAAATAGTTACAGTTAAAAAGGGCGACAATTTAGCCATTATCTTTAAGCGTTTAGGTTTAACTCCACAAGACACTTACAAAGTCACTCAAGCCGGTGAGCTGGCTAAAAAACTGCTAAAGATCATGCCTGGCGAAGAATTATTAATTGATATAGATCAACATGGCCAACTTCATTCAGTGACCTACCCCTATTCGCACACTGAAAGCTTAATTATTAGTAAAACGCCTGAGCAGGATTTTGCTAGTCGTATTGAAACTCAAAGCCTAGATACACGACTGAATTATACGCAGGGCGATATTGAAACCAGCTTTTGGAACGCTGGGGTAAAAGCCAAGTTAACCAATAACCAAATTATGCAATTAGCGGGTATTTTTGGTTGGGATATAGACTTTGCTTTGGGTATTAGAAGTGGCGATAGTTTTTATGTGATGTATGAAGAGCTGTATATAAACGGCGAGTTTATTGAAAATGGCGATATAGTGGCGGCTGAATTTATTAACCAAGGTGAAAGTTACACCGCTATTCGTCATGAAGATGGCAACTTTTACACTCCTGAAGGGCGCAGTATGCGCAAGAGTTTTCTACGTGCCCCAGTTAACTTTAGGTATATCAGCTCTAGCTTTAAAAAGAACCGTTTTCATCCCGTTCAAAAACGCTGGAAGGCCCATAGAGGCGTAGATTATGCTGCAGATAGAGGCACACCTGTGATAGCTGCAGGTGATGGCAAAGTGATTAAATCAGGCTACGACAAATACAATGGTCATCATGTGTTTATTCAACATGGCGAAAAGTACGTGACTAAATATTTACACTTTACTAAGCGTAAAGTGAAATATGGTCAGCAGGTAAAACAAGGCGAAGTTATAGGAACTGTGGGTTCAACAGGCTTAGCCGCTGGCCCTCATTTACACTATGAGTTTTTAGTTGATGGAGTACATCGTAATCCACGTACTGTGACTTTGCCCAAAGCTCAACCTATTAAGCCAAGTGAAAAAACTAAATTTAGTGAAATCGCTAAGTTAAGACTATCTCAACTAGGTAACAACAAACGCATTATGTTAGCCATGCGCTAAGGCCATTATGAGTGAATTATATTTAGGCCTGATGTCAGGCACCAGCATTGATGGGTTGGACGTAGCGCTAGTGGATTTTTCAGGACGAAAACCTAAATTAATGGATTACCAAACCTTTGATTTACCTCAAGCTCTGATTCAAGATCTGCATCTACTGTGCAGCCCAGGCCACAATGAAATTGAACGCATGGGACAAGCTGACCGCCAGATTGCGCAAGTTTCTGCCAAAGCTTGTTTATCGCTAATTAAATCAAACTATTTGCAACCCGAGAAAATTAACGCCATTGGCTCACATGGCCAAACCATAAGACATATTCCTAATGGTGAATGGAGTTTTAGTTTGCAAATAGGCGATCCTAATACTATTGCCGCCCTCACAAACATAGATGTGATAGCCGATTTTCGACGCAAAGACATAGCCTTAGGTGGCCAAGGGGCACCTTTAGTTCCAGCCTTTCATCAAGCGGTTTTTGCCCATCCAGAAAAAGCACGGGCTGTGGTTAACATAGGGGGGATTGCCAATATTACCTATTTACCTGCACAGGCAGGTAAACAAGTGATGGGCTTCGACACTGGCCCAGGCAATACTTTGTTAGATGCTTGGTGTAAACGCCATACAGGTAAAAGCTATGACGACAAAGGCCAATGGGCAGCACAAGGCCGAGCCGATCCGGTTTTACTTGAACAATTATGCGCCGATCCCTATTTCGCTGCTCCCGCACCTAAAAGCACAGGACGAGAGTATTTTAATTTAACTTGGTTAGACCAACATTTAGCCAAACTGGGGCACAATTTGTCAGCACAAACGGTTCAAGCAACCTTAATCATGCTGACAACCATAACGATTTCACAGCAAATTCAACTTTTTGCCGATGTAGAACAAGTTTATATTTGTGGCGGTGGAGCAAGAAATGAGTTTCTTATGGAAGAGCTCGAGTCTGAATTACATGAATCTGAACTCTATACCACAGATGAATTAGGTGTGCCCGCCGACGCAGTGGAAGCCGTCGCTTTTGCTTGGCTAGCTTATGCCTATAAGCATGGTATACCTGGCAATGTGCCAAGCGTTACCGGTGCCAGTAAAGCCACTATTTTAGGGACCTTCTGTCCCAAAAGAGACCTAATATGAGCAAAAGAACCTTAGATAAAAGTGATATCGCCATTTTGGCTGTGCTCCATCAAGATGCCCGAATGAACAACAAAGATATTGCCAAGCTTGTTGGTCTAGCGCCCTCTTCTTGCCTAGAAAGAATTAAAAAATTACAAAGTGACAAGATCATCAAAGGCACTCAACTGTTAGTTGATTTACAAGCTTTGGGCGGCAATATTCAAGTCATGATATCTGTTAGATTACGCGATCATAGCCGAACCACTGTGGATGACTTTCAAAAACAATTAGCTGATTTACCCGAAGTAATATGTGTTTATCATATGGGGGGCGAAAATGACTTTTTATTACATGCGAGTCTAAGGGATGCTGAACATTTGCGTGACTTTGTGTTTGACGCCATTACCGCCAGAGACGAAGTGAATCACGTAGAAACCGCACTCATTTATGATCAAGTGTATGGTAGTACCTTACCTAAGGTATCTGCTGCTTAAGGGCTTAAATCTCAAAGTAGTGGGTAAAGCATTTGTAGAGTTGGGTTCCACTTAAAACAGATGCAGAAGGAAAATGTAAAATAGCCACTAAATCACAAGGCGCCACTATATCTACAGTCGCTTGTTCATTGTCTAAGTTATCTACATTTAACATTCTAGCTAGCACCTGACCTTGTTTAGCTCGCTCACCAGGTTTAACTAAATACTCTACTATGCCGCCTTGCTGGGTATACAAAGTTTTATAATCTGCCAAATTTACGGCCAAACGCTGTATGTCTAGGGCAACAAAGTCTTGCGACAACAGCAGCTTTTTAGCGCTTAAGAAACTTAAGATGCTTGTTGCATCAAATTGCCCATCTGCAAAACAGATCACTTCCTGACTGCCCATTTCTAAAGTAAAAGCTTCTACTTCAAAATCTATTGGTTGTTCTCGCTGCTCAGAGATTAACTCAGATAAGGTCCACCATGGACAAAACATGGCTTCGTCTAATGCACCTGCAAAAGCATTGGGCATAAAAATAACGTGAGGAATATTAAATAATTTAGCTGAAGCTTTTGCGTATTTAGGCACATAAATATGCCTAGTAGCCACTGGACCAGTATGTAAATCCAATACATAATCGGCGTCAAAAGCCAGTTGTTGTAACTTTAGATTTAACCTTTGTGCCAACCCTATGCCCCAGCCTTGGTCTAAGGTTTGTTGGATCTGCTGTTTCATCTTTTGTCGAAAACGCGCTTTGATTGCCGCGACAGACTCAGACAGTTTTATGCTGTTTGCGAAGTTTTGAATAAAAGCCTGATCGTAAAAATATCCACGATTCCAATTGGTCCCATTAACAGGATCAAAGCGGCCTAGTGTATATTCGCCAGCTTTAATATTGGTTCCTACTGGATTGCAATTGGGCACTAAAATAATTTCGCCACAAATAGGATGAAGCTTTAGCCATTGGATCAGCTGGTATATGACCACATTTCCTTGAACTTCAGCGCCATGGATTGAGCTTTGAATATACACTTTAGGCCCTGGCTGCTGTCCTATAAAACGATACAAAGGCACGTGCATATTTCGACCTGAGGCATTTTGTGCCACAACCATATGCTCTTTAATAAGCTTGTTCATTGCTCAGCTAATTTGAGATTAGAGGTTAAGGTTTAGTCGCTGGAAAGTGAGGAGAAATAGACTGGCGTACACCATTACCCCACAAAATAGCCTGATTAAATAAACTGTGTAGAAGTTTTTGATCTATTTCTAATACCTTGGCAATGCGGATCACTTTTAACCAATTACCACTCTCAAAGGCACGTACTAAAACTAAATACATGGCCAGATCGTTTTGACCACCGCATAAAGCTTCTTTGACTTCCTCAACCAGCGGAATTTTATCTAACAAATACGCCATGTCTTGATCGAGTAACGCGTCTAATAATGAAAACAAGCCAACTAAAAATGCGGTGGGAGGGTTGCTACCTATATTTTTTTCGGCGCCCACTAGATCACAAAACTTAGCTCTAACTAAAGATAAATGCAGTAATTCGATAGGTTTATCATCAGACAGATTAGCTAAGGCTAACAAAGCAATAAACTTTTTAATTTCCACTTCACCCATATAGTTAAGGGCATGCCTTAATGAAGTGATTTTGTATCTTTTGTTAATGGTTGGGTTGTTAATAAAACGCAACAACATATAAGACAAACCAACATCATGCTCAATTACGTTATTGATGCTCTCAACATCAAAGGATTCACTCGAGCTGGCACTCATTAATTCTACTAAGGTTAACTTAGAGGTAGGCAAGTTTTCGTTGGTAACAGACTCAGGACGAGCAAAAAAGTAGCCTTGAAAATAGTCAAAGCCCATATCTCTGAAAATGCCAAAATGCTCTTGGCTTTGTACATTGTCGGCTATCAATTGAATATTGGCATCAATGTAACGTCCAACATTTTTAGACAATAAATCAAGATCATGTTGAGCGGAATCTACTTTTAACAAATCAACAAAAGGTAAGTAGTTTTTCCAATCTGGTTGTAACCTGTGATCATCTAAGGCCAGTTTATAGCCCATTTTTTTTACGTGCTTACAAATATCTAATAAGCCACCTTCACTGTGCTCTTCAGCTACTAATTCAACCACAACATTATCTGGGTTTAAATTGCTAGGTAGGCCTTTGAGTAAGGTTTCAGATTGAAAGTTAATAAATGACTTTTTATTGCACGAAATATCATCTAAGCCTAAGGTTTGATATTTTTTAGCTATCAACTTTGAAGTGGCTTCCTCGCGCTCAATGTTGGGATAACAATTGTTTTTGCCGTCACGAAAAAACAACTCGTAGGCAAACACTTCTCTGTCTCTATCTAAAATAGGTTGCCGTGCAATAAAAGCAAACATACTGTTCCTGTCTAATTATTATAATGGAAGGCGTAGTGCTAACGACTTGCCTAAAAACCCATCATAGCATTATTAAAAATTAGATAAATAGATTCTGTTTAGTAGACAAATATAGGCTAATCACTTTTCACCGCTTGCTTCATGGCAATCCCCCATTTTAACGACTCATTGTAAAAAGCCTGGCTTAATCTAACGTCTAATGAAAGCTGCTGTGAGTAGGTCTCAACGCCCTGCCAATAGCCTTTTTCAAAAGCCTCAATTAAGGCCAACACTTTTTTCAATTCACTCTCTTGTCCACACAAAGCTGATTTTAATTCGTCACCTAAAGGCAATTTTTCAACTATTGTATCCATTGGTTGATCAAGCAGAGCATCGAGCAACGAAAACAAGCCCACTAAAAAACCTTCGGGAGGATTGGTTCGCATAGATTTAGATTGCGCCACCAAATCGCAAAATTTAGCGCGGATTAAAGACAAATGGATCAACTCAACAGGTTTAGTGTCACCTAAGTTGGCCAAAGCTAATAAGGCAATAAATTTTTTAACCTCAACCTGACCCATATAATTTAAAGCATGCTTTAAGCTACTAATTTTATTACTTTTATTTAGAAGTGGGTTATTAATAAAACGCAATAATTTATAGGATAGTGAAACATCACGCTCAATAATTTCACTAACACTCTCAATATCAAATTCTTGATTCGCACTGACGCCTATCAACTCAATTAAGGTTAATTTAGAAGTAGGTAACTTTTTTTGTTTTATCACTTCTGGCTTGGCAAAAAAGTAGCCTTGAAAATAGTCAAAGCCCATGGCTTTATATTTTTCGAACTCTTCATGGGTTTCAATTTTTTCTGCCACTAGCCGAATATCTGAGTTTTTATACTTGCCAATATTGTCTAAGAGCGTTTGTTCATCACACTCAACTATATCTATTTTAATAATGTCGGCATAAGGCAATAGCAGATCCCATTGCGGGTCAAAGTCATGATCATCTAAGGCTAAGGTGTAGCCCATTTCTTTTATGTTTATACAAGCTTGAACCAGTTCTGCTGTAGGTTTGACTGTTTCTACCACTTCAATTACCACTTTTTTAGGGTCGAGTGAGGTAGGAAAACGATATAACAAAGTATCTTGATGAAAGTTAATAAAAGCTAATTGACCATCAGTAATATCATCTAGGCCTAGGTCTAAATGACTGTCGGTAAGAATTTTAGATGTTGCCTCGTCTGGCGGAATATCTGGAAAGCAATTTTTTTCACCTTCCCTAAACAATAACTCGTAAGAATACAGCTTTTTATTTCTATCTAAGATTGCTTGACGGGCTACATATGCAAACATAAAATCGGCCTTCTCATTAGGGTTAGGTGTTAAATAAATTGATCCTAAAATCTATGGTGGTGCGTAATATAATTTAAGCTAAGTTGAATAATAACTACATTAAAAAAATGTAATTAGGTAGTTGAAAAGTTTAGATGCAACACTATATATAGCAAGATGGAAATTTTTCCTGTAAGTTGCGGTCTTAAGTAACAAGAATACACTTAAATAAAGTAGTAGTGATTGGTTAGTTTTAGGTTTTTTGATAGAATCGCGAGCCAAGTGTAATACGAGGTAACTATGAGTACAGATTTACGCGCATTAACATTAACTGTTCCTCAAACGGGCAGTATTGAAACTTACATTCAAGCTGTAAGCAGTATAGACATGCTTTCAGCCGAGGAAGAGCGCGGATTAGCCGAATGTTTACAACAAGATGGTGACTTACAAGCAGCCAGAAAGCTGATCATGTCGCACCTTCGTTTTGTTGTACATATTGCTAAGTCGTATTCTGGTTATGGCTTACCCCAAGCCGATTTAATCCAGGAAGGCAATATTGGTCTAATGAAGGCCGTGAAGCGCTTTGACCCTAGTGTTGGCGTTAGGCTTGTATCTTTTGCTGTGCATTGGATAAAAGCTGAAATTCATGAATTTGTGCTTAAAAACTGGCGTATTGTGAAAGTTGCGACCACTAAAGCACAACGCAAATTATTCTTTAACCTTCGCAAAAACAAAAAACGTTTAGGCTGGTTTACTCATGCAGAGGTGCAAAAAGTAGCAGACGAACTTGGTGTAAGCACCAAAGAAGTATTGCAAATGGAAGCTCGTATGAGCAGCCAAGATCAAGCTTTTGACTTATCTGCAGACGATGATGAAAGCGGCAGCTTTGCACCGGTTCAATATTTAGAAGATAAAACCGCTGATGTTGAGTCTGATGTAGTGAATGCCGATTGGGATTCTAACGCCTCTGATAGACTTTACTCAGCCATTAAAACCCTTGATGAGCGCAGTCAGCATATCATTCAAACCCGTTGGTTGTCTGATGACAAAACCACATTGCAAGACTTGGCAGATAAATACCAAGTATCAGCAGAGCGTGTGCGTCAAATTGAAAAGAACGCCATGAAAAAACTGCAACATGCCATGGTTGCCTAAGGCAAAACTTTCAAATTAAAAAAAGCGCGTTAAACGCGCTTTTTTTATGCCTTAAATCAACAGCTTATTTATCTTTTCGACTAGGTAGAACCCAATATATACCAGAAAACTCAGCAACCGCATTGTCTTCATCTAAAATGGCCACATTGAGTTTTACTTGGCACTTTTTGCCTTTTTCTAAGATTTCAAATTTTGCATTCACCGATTCAATATTACATAAGGCTCTAGGTTGCATAGTAATAGGTTTATGATAATGAATATTGCCATCACCTAACACAATCTCGCCGTCTAAGCCTTTTTGTTTAAGCTGCAAAAAGATCATACCCCAGCCCGTCAACGTAGCTAATGAAAAGATACTGCCCGCAAACATAGTGCCATGTAAGTTAATATTTTTATTTAGCGAAGCTCGGGTTTCTAAGGTACGCCCAGTGTATTGATACAGCTTAATGCCCATTTGCTCTGTAATTGGAATAGTTTCATGCCAAGTCTTTTGCAGCAATTTACACCATTTGGGATGCAGCATAATTACATTAGGATCAACCAAAGCCTTAACCATTTGATGGCGTTGTTGCTCACCTAATTCTTTGCTTTCCCCCCTTTGCATTTCAAAACCCATGCTCTGGAAAAAGCCTATAGCAATGTCGGTACTATTAGTCACTATACGCACTGCACCTTCTGAACGCGCTACCGCTTCCAGTGCCGAAACTAACATGCGAGCCAGACCTTTGTTTTGTAATGACTTTTCAACGGCCACATGACGAACTTGTGCTTCTTCAGCGGTGTTCATATGCACCCGCCCAACTGCCACAACCTTGCCTGCGGCATCACGGATCATGCGGTGCTGACTGACCTGTTCGTATTCATCTTTTTCAGAGCCTTCGGGAAACTTCCAAGGTTTACGCAACATTTTCCATCGAAAGTTAAAATACTCGGCAAACTCTTCTTCGCTTGTAGGCGTATCTATTTTGTACATCTAATAAAAATCCTGTCATGCCATTGTCAAAGGCATTTACTGAGTTCGTCTAGCATCAACACTAGACCTTAAAAATAATGTTAGCTTAACAACCCATTATACCCGCAATTGAAAGGTAACTGGGCCATCATTTATTAATGAAACTTGCATATCTGCGGCAAACTGCCCAGTTTCACATAACACACCACTTTGGCGGCAGTTTTCAACAAAACTTTGATATAACTGTTGGCCTAATTCGGGCGGTGCAGCCGATGAAAAACTTGGTCGATTGCCACTTTGAGTATCGGCCACTAAGGTAAATTGAGACACTATTAATAGTTGCCCTTCAATTTGCTGCACATTTAAATTCATCTTGCCATTTAGATCGGAAAAGATACGATAATTTAACACCTTTTGACTAAGCTTTTTTACTTTAGCTAAATCATCGTCCTTCTCAACGCCCAAAAGCACTAAAATACCCTGATTGATTTGAGCAATTAGTTGATTATCAACTTCAACTTTTGCCTGTTTTACTCGTTGAATTAACGCAATCATTTATTTTCCATCCAAAACTTCGCCATAGACTGAGTGGCGGCGCACAACGCTTGAGTCATTAGCGGCTCACCGGCGCTATGCCCTGTTTCAGGCACTATATGTAATACACTGTTATGCCAAGCTTGTTTTAATTCATAAGCCCCTTCAAGTTTACACACAGTATCGTAACGACCGTGCACTATAGTGGCAGGCAAATGCTGAATTTTTGCGATCTGCTGTAAAATAAAGTTTTCTGGAATAAAACACTGATGTTTAATGTAATGGCACTCTAAAAGCGCCAGGCTAATAGCGCTATGCACATCATTAATTAACTCATCATCATTCAATTGACAATGCAAACGGCTGATACGAGATTCCCATAAATACCATGCCTTTATGGCAGCCATTTTTTGAATTTCGTTGCCTGTATTAAAACATTGATCAAAGGCTTCAACGACAGATTGATTAACCAAAGCAGACTGCACAGGTTGGACAAAGTCTTGATAATAATCTGGAAATAATTGTGCCGCGCCACCCTTTGCATCTAAAAACCAGTGGTAGTCTTCCTGCCTAGCTAAAAATATGCCACGTAAAATTAATCCTATGACTGACTCTGGTTGTTCAATCGCTATTAACAGAGCCAAAGTTGAACCCCATGAGCCGCCAAACAACACCCATTGTTTGATATTTAAGTGTTGCTGAATTGTTAGCGCATCCGCCACTAAATCTTGGCTAGTATTGTGACTTAGCTCTCCAAAAGGGGTAGATTTTCCACAGCCTCGTTGGTCAAAGCCAATAATATGATACTTTTCAGGGTCGAAAAATCGCCTATAGTCTTCGCCTATTCCAGCGCCAGGGCCACCATGTAAATATAAAACAGCCAGGCCTTTTTTATTGCCGCTTTGCTCAACATAAATTTCATGGCCATCTGCTACGGCTAACATTTCACTATGAAAAGGTTTAATAGGTGGAAAAAGTTGCGTCATATAAATTTACACATCACATTTGTTTATTTAAGCATATTGCTTTAATTTACTACTTTACCCCATGAAAAGTTACTTAATTTTTAGGAGATAGGCAATGTCAGGACAAGGTTCAGGTGGAAACGTATTAGCTGCAATTTGTAGTTTTTTTATCCCTGGCTTAGGCCAACTTGTGCAAGGTAGAATATTAGCCGCCTTGTTATTTTTTGTACTTGTAAGTGTAAATTACTCGTTAGCGGCAACAGGTATTTTATTTTTTATGGCGGTGTTTGGCTTTATATTTCATATTTGGGCCATCATTGACGCTGCCAGATTTAAGGCCTAGCTATGGCTAAATTTATATTAGTCCCACTCTTATTGGCACTGGTCTCTTGTCAATCTGCTTATTATGCGGCTTGGGAAAAAGTTGGCATTGAAAAGCGAGATATTTTAGTCGACAGAGTTGAAGATGCCAAAGAGTCACAAGAAGAAGCGCAACAACAATTTAGTTCTGCACTTGAAGAGTTCAGCCACTTAATCAATTTTGAAGGCGGCGAACTGCAATCTGTGTACGAACAACTAAAAGATCAGTTTGAAGCCAGCGAACAATCAGCCGAGATGGTGAGTAAGCGCATCAAAAAAGTCGAAAGTGTGGCTGAAGCACTATTTGATGAATGGCAAGACGAGTTAGAAAACTACACCAATGCCAAATTTAAAAGAGCGAGCCAAACTCAACTAAAAGACACCCAAAGGCGTTATCGCACCTTACTTAAGTCTATGCATAGTGCAGAAAGCAAAATGCAGCCTGTACTCGCGGCTTTAAGAGACAATGTGTTGTATTTAAAACACAACCTCAACGCCAGTGCCGTGGGAGCGTTACAAGGGGAGTTTAATGGCATTAAGCAAGAGATTAATTCGTTATTGGCTGACATGAACAAAGCCATTAGTGAATCTAATCGCTTTATTGCTAGTATGAATAATACCTAAACTTACTCTCAGGAAGGTGAGCTAGACTTGCCTTCCTGTTCTTCTGGCTCTTCTTCAGTAAAAGTTTCTTCTGGTTGCTCATGTAAAAACACCTCTAAAACATGAGTCACTTCTGCGCCAACTAACACCACAATCCAAGATAAATACACCCATAAAAATAAAATTGGGATCACCGCCAGCGCACCATAAATCAGCTGATACGAAGGGAAACTAACAATATAAATGGCAAATAACTTTTTGCTTAGCTCAAACAAAAGCGCAGCCACTAACGCACCGCATGCAGCATGCTTAGGGGAGATTTTTTTGTTTGGCACCAACATATACACAATAAAAAATGCAAAAACAGAACTTAAGAATGGCACGAGTTTAAGCAAGCTAGTGGTTAGGCCTAAGGTGTATTGTTCGGCATAATTGGCTAGCCCAACTAAATATGAACTAATCAACACACTAGAGCCCATTAATAATGGGCCTAAAGTTAAAACCATCCAATAAATAGCAAAAGTGAAAATTAGCGGTCTTTCACTTTTAGAGCGCCAAATTGCATTCAGGGTTTTGTCTATATTGGAAATCAGCATTAGCGCAACTATCACTAATGACAAAATACCTATGGCCCCCATACCCGAAGCATTACCTATAAACTCTGCCATATAGGTTTGCACTTGATCCCCCGCTGTTGGCACAAAGCTATCAAAGATTAGAGCTTCGAGATCTGCTCTGGCATCAGAAAAGGCCGGGAAAGCCGACAAAATAGTAAAAAACACCATGATAAAAGGCACTAAAGACAAAAGTGACACATAGGCCAAATGCCCCGCCGAAACGGTAATTTTGTCTCGCAAACAATGCGCCACAAAGAGGCGCAAAAAGTCTTTAATTTTTAGCAAGCCTTGCACTAAGTCAAAGTCAAACGCTGGGATAATTTTCATTCAGCCAAATAGTCTAAAACCAATAATGCTAGCTAGTTTGCTCTAACCCCTAACATATGGCAAATAGCATAACTAAGTTCACTGCGATTTAGGGTGTAAAAATGGAATTTTCTAATCCCTTCTTTAGCAAGCACTTTAACCATATCCATAGCAATGCTGGCGCCCATTAAGTTACGCGTTGTTTGATCTTCCTGATCTAAACCGTCATACATTTTATGTAACCATTGAGGAACATGCACATTAGTAAAGCCAGCAAAGCGCTGTAAGGTTTGGTAGTTAGTAACAGGCAAGATGCCAGGCACTATATCTAAATCTATGCCTGTGGCCGCGGCTCTGTCTCTAAAGCGTAAAAACACTTCGGTATCAAAGAAAAACTGACTGATTGCTTCAGTGGCGCCTGCTTCTGCTTTGCGTTTTAAATTTAATAAATCAAATTGCGCGTTTGGCGCTTCTGGGTGTTTTTCTGGATAAGCAGCCACTGCCACTTCAAAATCTGCCACGTCTTTTAGCAGCTTAACTAAATCAGACGCATAAGATTGTGGTGCTTCTACTCCTTTAGGCAAGTCACCACGCAAGGCCACAATTTTTCTGATCCCGCTTTGCCAGTAGTCTTTGGCAATCTCAACCAGTTCTTCTCGGGTTGCATCAACACAAGTAAGATGTGGAACAGCTTGAATCTCGGTTTCTCTTTGTATGCGTTTTACCACATCATGAGTGCGGTCACGTTCGCCACTATTGGCACCATAAGTCACAGACATATAGGCAGGCTTTAATGGCGCTAGGCGCTCCACCGACTTCCATAAGGTTTGCTCCATGGCAGGTGTTTTAGGTGGGAAAAATTCAAATGAAACATCTATTCCCTGTACCTCTGACAAAGATTGATTTAATGCGTCTATCCCTTGTGCGTATGACACCATGTAGAACTCCGAAGTAATTTAGCCGTTTAGACGTCTAAACTAAACTTTGTACGTAAAGCCGTCAAGATGTTTAGCAGTCTATCATTGACCTTTTGCTGGTATTGTTTAGAATTTCAATGCATAAGAAAGACTAAAGATAGTAGATATGGCAAATTCAACAAAATGGAATGGTGAATATATTCACCCATACGCAGAACACGGTAAGAAAAGTGAAATGGTCAAAAAGGTCACTGTTTCTATTCCGCTAAAAGTTTTAAAAGTATTAACCGATGAACGCACTCGCAGGCAAGTTAACAACTTACGCCATGCAACCAATTCAGAGTTATTATGTGAAGCTTTTTTACATGCTTTCACTGGGCAGCCTTTGCCAGATGATCAAGACTTAGAAAAAGATAACCCTCAGGTTATCCCTAAAGAAGCCAGAAAGCAGATGTTAGAAATGGGCTTACCTATCGAAAAAATAATAGAAGAAAATTAGTAATTTAAGCTATGGGGCTGAACCCAGCCCTATTGCTAAAAAAATAGTCTTAATCATTCCCGCTTAATTAGGCATAGTCGTATTGCCCGGCTTTTTTCAGCGCCGCTTGATACGCTGGCCTTGCATGTACTTGTTGTACAAATCGCTTAATATTGGGCAGGTTACTGGCATTACCTTTGGCCACAGTTGCTTCTAAGGGGAAACTCATTTGAAAGTCGGCTGCGCTTAACTCATCTCCTGCAAACCATTGATGCTCAGCTAAGTGTTGTTCAATAAACTGGATATTTTGACTGATGATCGGCCCATAGTACCCAGCCATTAACTGCTCAACAATTTTATTGGCAATAAACTTAATAAAAAATGGTTTGGCCTTTTTTTTGACCTTATCTAACACTAACTTAGCCACAAGGGGTGGCATCATAGTGCCTTCTGAAAAATGCAACCAGTAACATGCTTGCCTTTGAGCTTCACTGCCTTGGGTCGGTAGCGATAATTCCTGATTATTCGCTGATTTGGCGTAAGTGTTAATTAAATACTCAATAATCGCCCCTGATTCAGCAATAGTAATATCGCCATCTGTGATAACAGGAGACTTGCCTAAGGGGTGAATGGCCTTTAACTCTTTTGGGGCAAGATTGGTCACACTGTCTCTTTGATACAAGGCCAGCTCATATTCAAGATTTAGCTCTTCAAGTAACCATAAAATACGTTGAGAACGTGAATTATTTAAGTGATGCAGGGTAATCATATTGGTTTATCTCTTTGTTTAATTTAGGATTTATACGACCTTTAGGCATTATGCTCAAATTCCATTTTGCTATAGAGATCTATTGACTTGATTAATTACTTTAACCCTACTCTTGCACCTGCTTGTTTTACTTGAGCTTGCACCCATTCCCACAATTTAGGGTGCACATATTGAATGGCTTGGTTTTTTTGCAATATTTGCGCAACCGAAACTTGATGTTCTTGCCAGCTTTGGCAACCATTATGCAAATTTTGTAAGACTGGCATTAACCTATCCACGGCTTTAGCAAATTTTGCTTCAGCCGTTTCGGCCTGTTCAAACTCTATCCACAGGGCTAAATAAGCTTGCCTTTGGGTTTCAGGTAATATGGCGAAGATCCGCTCTGCCGCCGCTAATTCATTTTGGTAATCTTCATGATTAGCGTGATAAGCAAACTTATCTCCTGTGTCAATTTCCACTATGTCATGTAATAACAACATAGTAACCACTTTAAGTGGATCGGCAGGCTGCTCTGCATAAGGTAATAATGTCAGCGCAAGTAAAGAAATTTGCCAACTATGCTCGGCACTATTTTCATAACGGCTAAGACCAACAGGTTTAATTCTACGTTCTACTTTTTTAAGTTTCTCAATCTCAATAATAAATTGGGTGATAGCTTGAAAATCACCCATTAGGGCATTGGCCTCAGGCATAGTTTGCTTGCTTAGTGTCATTATTTACCTGCAGCATCTAATTGCGCGTAATAAGCAGACAGGTTGGCAATATCCTCATCACTTAAGCCCGCAGCCATAGGTGCCATGATCATGTTTTTTCTGCTGCCATCTCTAAAAGCTTTAAGTTGCAGGACTAAGTATTGCTCTTTTTGCCCTGCTAAGTTGGGGTACATGGGGATCATAGAAATGCCATTGCTACCGTGACAAGCACCACAAGCAACAGACTTGGCTTTACCTGCTTCAACATCAGCCGCTTGGGCGTTAAAGCCAAATAAACCCACAATAAGGGCTGAAGATGCTAGTTTAACTATCAAAGATTTCATATTTTTCTCGCTTTTAAGTAAAAGTTTGTATGAATAATGGGTTGAGTTAATTACACTGTTTTTATGCAGTTAGATCACACTTTTGCCAATGAACTTACTTCACTGTGTAGTGAAGTCAAGCCAAATAAACTCCATAACGCACATTTAGCTGCGTACAACCATGAACTTGCCAGAGATTTAAATCTTAGTCCAAAGTGGCAACAACAAAGCTACTTATTTGCAGCTTTATTTGAACCTCAAGGAAAATTGCAATCCCAAAGCGTGGCGCAAAAATATGGCGGTCACCAATTTGGGCACTGGAATCCAGATTTAGGCGATGGTCGGGGATTGTTATTAGCAGAAGTCATAGATCCACAGCAAAAACGTTGGGATTTACACCTTAAAGGGGCAGGTCCTACGCCTTATTCTAGGTTTGCTGATGGACTGGCGGTATTGCGCTCAACTATTAGAGAATACCTTGCTAGTGAAGCCTTACACCATTTAGGCATTCCTAGCTCCAGAGCCTTATGTTTGATCACCAGCGAGCAAGCGGTTTATCGAGAAAAACAAGAAAATGCGGCACAACTGATTAGAGTCTGTCAAAGTCATATAAGATTTGGCCATTTTGAATATTTTTACCACAGCCAACAACCGCAAAAGCTACAACAATTATTTGATTATTGTTTTAAGTATCATTTTCCTGATTGCCAACAAAGTCCTAGTCCATACCTGGCTATGTTTGAGAAAATCGTACTAGATACCGCTATATTAATGGCCAAATGGCAAGCTTATGGGTTTAATCATGGGGTGATGAATACAGATAACATGTCTATCCATGGCATCACTTTCGATTTTGGCCCTTATGCGTTTTTAGACGATTTTAATCCCCAATTTATTTGTAACCATTCAGATCCCCAAGGTCGCTATGCGTTTGATAGGCAACCCAGTATTGGGCTGTGGAATTTACACGCCTTGGCGCAAGCTTTTACCCCTTATTTAGACGTGACTCAATTGCAACAAGTTTTAGAGCAATATGAGCCGTGTTTTTTGCGTGAGTACGCACAACTAATGCAGCAAAAATTAGGCTTAGTCAATCAAGTAGAATATGCTCAAATCAATGCCAAGTTAGTTAACTCTTGGTGTGACATTTTAGTTGCAGAAAAAAAAGACTTTAGCTTTAGTTTTCGTCAACTGTGTGACTTTGATTTACACAGCAACAATCAAGCTTTAGCAGATCATTTTATCAATCAGGAACGTTTTAATGGGTGGGCCAAAAGCTACACTCAGGCCTTAAAAGAGCAAAATCTTGAGCAAAGTTATAGGCAATCACTTATGCGCCAAGTGAACCCTTCAGTAATATTAAGGAACTACTTGGCTCAGCAAGTAATTGAACAAGCCGAAAATCAAGACTTCAGTTTATTTGAGCAATATCTTGAGGTTTTACATACCCCCTTTGCCGACTCTAGCTTGCATCAAAAGTTTGCAGCTTTACCACCAGATTGGGGTAAAGAGTTAGAGATTTCGTGCAGTAGTTAAGCTCAGCTAAATTGAGCTAAGAAGTTGTATTTAAACCAAAATGCTATATTTTAAATCTGAGGTTGGTTAAGAAAAATCGAGTAACCATATATAAGCCGAAAGGATAATAATGAAATCAAATTATGCGGTAAGTGGGATCTTGGCTTTGTTATGTACGCTTTTTAGCTTTAATTTAGGCGCTGCATCTTCTTCTTTAGTGCTTGCTAATAGTCACCCAGAAATAAACCTACATAAACACATGCAGTGGCATATTGCAGATAAAAATACTCAACTCTCAGATATTCAAAATGTCACGAATTGGCAAGGCAGTTATTCTCCCCACTCTATCCCTGCTAACCAAAGTTTATGGGGAAAACTGACCGTTGATTTTAATACTCCCAAAGAACAACATTATTTTTTAACTGTGGCCAACCCAAAACTCGACTATGTCAGTGTTTTTTTATTAGACAACAAAGAGCGCATTCTGGGTGCCTATTTAATGGGGGCCAATCGTGATTATGACAAGCGACCCATCCGAAACCGACATTTTGTTGCACCAATTAATACTAATCAGCAAAGTGTGACCATTTACCTACGCATAAATCACCACGGGCCTATCATGTTTGGGCTGTATTTAACCCCAGAATCTGAGCATGTAGAAAACGAACAATTAATGTTAGCCACTATTGGCATTATATGCGGTGGGTTAGGTTTACTGGCCTGCTATTTTTTTATTACCTACATTTTTATGCGCAGCCCAGTGCGGTTTTGGTTTGCCTTGTCTACTGCCACATTTTTGCTGTTGTTCCTAAATGCCAATGGCATATTAGGCCAAATTACTGGGCTAACAGCCTATATATCTAACCTGAATTGCGCTTTGTTTGGATTGTTATTGTTAACCTCAGCCAAAGTCACCTTTGCCATTTTAGAAAAAATTCCTACCTTGTGGCGCTACACTTTTTACGCCACAGGTTTTTTGACTTTGGCCATGGCCTTTTCACAAGATACGGGCCTGCAATTAATGTTTAATTTGGGTTTGACTGGCTTTAACATTTTATTAATTGCCGTTCTTGCTTACTTTTATCACAAACCAGATAAAAAAGTGGCTAACTTGGTGTGCTTACTAGGTTTAGCCCTTATTGCTTTAAGTGGTTTTGCTCAGGTGATTTTGTATTTAGCTGGTTTTTCCATGGCACAAAGCACTGAAATGCTTTTTATTATGCTTATTACCTTAGGTATTTTATTCATAGCCTTAGCCATAGAAGCACACGAGAGAGTATTAACCTCGCGGCACAACATACAACAACAATTAACCATTACTAATCTGCAACACTTTTACGAACTGTTCAGAAACTCCACTGAAGGCCTATACACTTCAGATCTAGAAGGTAACTTAATTAGCGTTAATCCAGCTATGTGTCAGCTATTTGGCTATGCCAACGAAACCGAAATGATTAATGAAGTGAATAACACCCAACAGTTTTACGCAGACACACAAGATAGAGATATTTTATTAGGTGAAATCCGCAAAAATGGCAAAGTATTAGGCAAAGAAGTTAAAGGTAAACGTAAAGACGGCAGTGAGTTATGGTTTTCTGTCTCAGCGCAAATTAATTCTCAACAAGATAGTCAATATTTATGTGGGTCTATTTCGGATATTACTGAGCGTAAACAATCCAATATTAGCTTAGAGTATTTAGCCACCCATGACTCACTAACGGGGGTATTTAATAGACGTGAATTTGAGCAACGGCTAAACATTGCTTTATTAAATGCTCAAGACCAATATACCGATTTAGCTTTGCTGTATATGGACCTAGACCAATTTAAAACAGTTAACGATACCTGTGGCCATAAAGCCGGCGATCTCTTGCTTAAGCAACTTGCCAACAAACTAGATAATACTGTAAATGAGAAAGGCACTTTAGCGCGCTTAGGCGGTGATGAATTTGCCGTATTATTAGTGGGAGAAAATGCCCAAGAAGCCTATTTATTAGCCAATAAATTATTAAACACTGTACAAGCATTTCGTTTTGTATGGGAAAACCGCATTTTTACTTTGGGGATCAGTATTGGCCATGTGCCATGGCAAGAAAACATTCATACCCCAGAACAAATTCTTAGCATGGCAGATTCTGCCTGCTATTTAGCTAAAGAAAGGGGCAGAAACCAAATTCATACTTACTCATCGCAAGATCAACATATGCAAAAATATGAGTCTGAGATGCAGTGGGTGACCAAAATTCATCAAGCCTTACAACATAATCACTTTGAGCTTTATTATCAGCACTATCAGTCGTTAACTGAAAACACTCAAGGCCATCACTACGAAGTGTTATTAAGAATGCGTGACCAAGAGCAAAACATCATTAGCCCAGGTGACTTTTTACCTGCCGCAGAACGTTACAACCTAACCGCACAAATCGACCGTTGGGTGATTGAACATTATTTTAATTGGCTGGAAAATAACCCACTACATCAAGATCAACTGGCTAGAGTAAATATCAACCTAAGTGGGCACTCACTAGCAGATAAAGAGCTTAAACTATTTGTACTTAATGCATTTGAAAAACATAAAGTAAGCTATCATAAAGTGTGCTTTGAAATTACCGAAAGCATGGCCATTTTAAAGATGGAAGAAACCTTAGAGTTTATAAATACCTTTAAACAACTAGGCTGTATGTTTGCCTTAGACGATTTTGGTAGTGGCTTTTCTTCTTATAACTATTTAAAAAACTTACCTGTAGATCAAGTTAAAATAGATGGGGGCTTTGTCAAAGATATATTAATCGACCCGATAGATATGGCTATGGTCAATTCAATTAATGAGGTGGCTAAAGCTATGGGCATGCAAACTGTGGCCGAATTTGTGGAGAGCAGTGAAATAATGATTGAGCTAGGTAAAATGGGAGTAGATTATGCTCAAGGTTACGGCATAGCTAAACCTCAATCACTGTTAGAATTTAACCCACACTGAAGCGTTTTTTAACCTTGTATTCTGCTAAATAGTGCCCATATAGTCAGAAAATTAGCGATAGCAAATGAACTTAACCTTAGATACTGCGACTTAGTTGATGTATGCAGTTGAGTCATTCTCTCAAACATTTTTATTTAACTAAGTACACTTTATAAATTATGACAGTGAAATCAGACAAGTATCAATATATCAGTTCAGCCAAACTCCCAACACATTGGGGAAAGTTTCAAATCCATGGCTTTATCGATAATCAACTTAATCAAGAACATGTAGCCTTGTCTTACGGTCAATGGCAAGCAGAAGATATAGTGCCTATTCGTATTCATTCTGAATGTTTAACCGGTGATGCCTTATTTAGTACCCGTTGTGACTGTGGGGCCCAACTCGAAAAAGCCTTACAAAATATCGTTCAACAAGGCAAAGGGGTGTTGTTATATTTGCGCCAAGAAGGCCGTGGAATTGGACTATTAAATAAAATTCGAGCCTATCAATTGCAAGATCAAGGCATGGATACAGTAGAAGCAAATGAACACTTGGGCTTTGATGCCGACCTTCGGGATTATGGCATTTGCAAACTCATGCTGGATAAATTGCAGGTCAAGCAAGTCAACCTCATGACCAACAACCCCAAAAAAGCCAAAGCCCTCGAAAGCATGGGTATTAAAGTAGTTGAACGCACGCCTATTGATCATGGCGTTACCGACGACAACAGAGTCTACATTCGCACCAAAACCGAAAAGTTAGGCCATCAGTTCGAAAAACATTTGTTGAAATAACCTTTAACAGCCAGCTTAACTCAAACAAACTGTCCGTTTAGTTTATGCCATGTTTTATTCAGTCATGGTTAAGGCTTAACTCGGTATAACCTAATCTTCCCTGCTAGCTGAGCTTTGTTAAACCAAAGCTCAGCTAGTGTTTAGACACAACAGGAACAGGTTATGCAAAATCCCATTAAAAGCCATTTAGCAAATTTTATTATGTTTGTTAGCTTGCTAGGCGGCTCAGTGCCTTTTGCTCAAGGTCAAGATAATTCGAGTCAAGGTCATAACTACAGTGAACTTGACAGTCAAGAGTATGATACTCAAACAATTGAACCCTTTAGTCAGGCAGAGCTCGAGCAAATGCTGGCTCCTATTGCCCTCTATCCCGACACTTTACTCTCTCATATATTGATCGCTTCAACCTACCCGTTAGAGCTAGTTCAAGCGGCAAGATGGCGAGCCGCGAATAAACACTTAGATACAGAGCAAGTGATGGACGCCATTGAAGATAAAAACTGGGATCCTAGTGTTAAAGCCTTAGTTCCTTTTGATGAGTTATTGCGCAGGTTAGATCAAGATTTAGATTGGCTGCAAAACTTAGGCTTGGCCTTTTTACATGACGAGGAGCGCCTGTTAGCCAGTGTGCAAAAGTTACGTCAACATGCATATCAAAATGGCAATTTAGACAATAATCAATATGTAAAAGTCTCTAACCAAGATCAACAAATTGTGGTTGAATCTGTGCAAAAACACATCATTTATGTGCCCTATTATGATACTCGAGTGGTGTATGGTAATTGGTGGTGGGATCATCATCACCCCGTTTTTTGGCATAGTCCTAGACATGCGGTTTATCATGCGGGTTTCTATTGGAGTTTAGGTTTTGCCATTCGCCCCAGCTTTTATTTTGGTGGTTTTCATTGGCACAAAAGACAACTAGTTGCCGATTATCATTACAGACACACAGCACATAGAAGTTGGGCGCATTATACTGAGCACCACCCCAGAGTAAGAGTAAAAGAATACCCGCGTTGGTCTAAGCAGCGCCAGCCTAGAAAATCTAATGTCATAGCTCATTATGGCCACAAAAAACGCCTAACTAGCTATGCCAAGAAAACTCAACAGCCTTATGCCTTGCAGCGAAATAAAAAACATCTAAAACTGAGCCAAAAACTTAGTCATAAAGATGTCACTAAGCAGGCGTACAAAGTATCAAAACATGCCAACAAGGCTAAAGTTAACTCAGGTTTAAATAAACCTCTAAAAGCGGCTAAGCAAGGCGTTCAAGATAAAAAACGCCGTCTTAATTTGCATAAATATAGCGGACCTAAAACCACGCCCTCAGAAAGCCAAGTTAAAGCGCCGCATAACAATATCAGTGCGCCTAAACCAACAAAAGTGTATGCGACCAAGCACAATGAACGCGCGGTTAAGAGTCCACGATTTAATTATGCTAAAACGCACTCAGCCCCCAAAAGTGTTGTCACTAAGCAGCACACTCAGGGGCCTAAAAGTATTAGTCGGCAAAAGCATTGAGTTTATAACAATATCAGCTGAACTTTGGTAAAATACTTAGCACCTAAGCTTGTATAAGATATTTACCCTATGAATTTTAAAGGCAGTCATATTCTGTCGGTTAATCAATTTGACCGTGCGGCCATTGAACAGGTATTTAGTGTAGCCCATCAAATGCAGCCTTATGCCAAAAGGCAAAAACGCACCACTGTATTAGATGGGGCTATTTTGGGTAATTTATTTTTTGAGCCCAGCACTCGAACGCGGGTCAGTTTTGGTACCGCGTTTAATTTATTAGGTGGCGAAGTAAGAGAAACCACAGGCCTTAGTAATTCTGCTTTGGCCAAAGGTGAATCTTTGTATGATACCGCTCGCGTGCTAAGTGGCTATTCAGATATTATCACTATGCGCCACCCTGATGCGGGCTCGGTGGCCGAATTTGCTCAAGGGAGTCGTGTGCCGGTATTAAACGGCGGAGACGGCGCCAATGAACACCCCACACAAGCATTATTAGATTTGTACACTATTCAAAGTGAATTAAACGCCCATGGAAATAGCATAGATGGGATGCATATTGCCATGATAGGCGATTTAAAATACGGACGAACTGTACACTCATTATCTAAACTTCTGTGTTTATTTAACAATGTACGCTTTACCTTAATTTCCCCAAAAGAATTGGCCATGCCTAGCAGCATTATTGACGCCATAGAAAACGCTGGACACCAATATACTATTACCGAACAACTATCAGGTAGCCTAGATGCAGATATTTGTTACCAAACTCGTATACAAGAAGAACGCTTTCCATCACAACAAGAAGCCAACCAATACCGCGGTAAGTTTCGTTTAAATCAGCAGATTTATACTAAACACTTTCAATCTAAAACTGTCATTATGCATCCCTTGCCAAGAGACTCCCGTGCCGAAGCCAATGAGTTAGACAATGATTTAAATTTAAACCCTAACTTAGCTATTTTTAGACAAACAGATAATGGGGTGCTAGTGCGCATGGCTTTATTTGCCCTTACTCTGGGCGTCGAAAACAAAGTCGCCGACTTTGACCAAAAAGTGCATTGGTATGTAAACACCTAAGGCTTTGTTATCATTCACCTAATCAATTTATAAAGTAGACATTATGCAAAAATCAGAAAGCCTTTTTAAGCGTGCTAAACAGCATATTCCAGGGGGCGTAAATTCCCCGGTTCGAGCCTTTAAAGCGGTAGGCGGCACTCCTCCTTTTATCAGTAAAGCCGATGGCCCTTACATTTTTGATGTAGACGGCAAAAGATACATAGATTACGTACAATCATGGGGACCTATGGTGCTTGGGCATAATCACCCCAATATTCGTCAAGCAGTAATAGAAGCCGCTAGTAAGGGATTGAGTTTTGGTGCGCCAACTGAAGCAGAAGTGTTAATGGCAGAAAAGGTCAGTGAAATTGTGCCTTCTATGCAAGTGTTAAGAATGGTTAATTCTGGCACCGAAGCAACCATGAGCGCCATACGTCTCGCTCGAGGCTTCACCAACCGCGATAAAATTTTAAAATTTGAAGGCTGTTATCACGGCCATGCAGATGCCTTATTGGTTAAAGCCGGTTCGGGTGCATTAACATTTGGGGTACCTAGTTCGCCAGGTATTCCTGCAGACTTTGCTCAGCACACCCTGACTATGGAGTTTAATAACCTCGAGTCGGTAGAGCATGCCTTTTCACAACACCCAGAAGATATTGCCTGCATAATAGTTGAACCTGTTGCTGGTAATATGAATTGTATTCCACCTGTAGAGGGCTTTTTGCAAGGGTTACGCGACATCTGCGACAAATACGGGGCCTTGCTTATTTTTGATGAAGTGATGACAGGCTTTCGAGTGGCACGAGGTGGCGCCCAAGAAAAGTATAATATTCAACCCGACCTAACCTGTTTAGGTAAAGTTATAGGTGGCGGTATGCCAGTGGGAGCCTTTGGTGGCAAAGCTGAAATAATGGCGCATATTTCACCTGATGGCCCAGTCTATCAAGCTGGTACTTTATCGGGTAATCCAGTGGCCATGGCCGCAGGTTTAGCCTCGTTAACAGAAATTATGCAAACTGGACTCTACCCAAGATTAGCCCAAACCACAGAAACCTTAGCCCTGGGCTTTAAAGCTTTAGCCGATAAACATGGTATTCCTATGTCGGTAAATTATGCTGGCAGCATGTTTGGATTATTCTTTACCGATGTAGAAAGAGTAACTAATTACCAACAAGCAATTAATTGTAATGCAAAACAATTTAATCACTTTTATCATGGTATGTTAGAAAAAGGTGTGTATTTAGCCCCTGCGTCATACGAAGCAGGATTTGTATCTGCTGCACATAGCGATGAGATCATTCAAGCTACATTAGATATTGCTGACTTAGTCTTAGCTGATGTGGCTGCTCATTGTTAAATGTGGGCGTATTCCTGGTAAAAAGAGACACAATTTAATTTATGCTTGAGCAAGTGCTTCAACCTGTGCCGTTATTTTTATTTGCCATTATTGCTGGATATTCAGTGGTGTTGGTGATCTTGTTAAATAAAAGCCGGCGCAGTGAAGTCAGTGCTAAAAAGCGTAAACTTAAAAGACAACTCACAGAGCAAAAATACCGAGATAAAGCCGACGAAGCCAAAGCCTTAAGCCAAACCTTTAGAAAATTTGTGCCCAAACAATTTGTTGATCATTTTGCCAAACATGGCTCCTCTACCCTTGAATTAGGCCGAGCTGATGAAGATGAATTGGCCATATTATTTTCTGATATTCGTGGTTTCACTGGCTTATCAGAACAAATGAGTCCACAAGAATTAATGAATTTCTTAAATTCTTATTTCTTGCGAATGAATGAACCAATTCATAACAACCGCGGCTTTATCGACAAGTTTATTGGTGATGCGGTCATGGCCTTGTTTGATAACCCTGCAGGCACCAATACCGATAAAGCGCAAGATGCCATTCGAGCAGCACTAGATCTACGATTTGCGATTAATTTGTATAACGAACACCGAGCTAATTGCCACTATCCACCAGTAAATGTAGGTATTGGCATTCATTTTGGCCCAGTTATTTTAGGCACAGTAGGCTCAGACGACAGAATGGACACCACTGTGATAGGTGATAGTGTTAACGTGGCGTTTAGACTCGAAGCCTTAGCTCCAAGATACAACGCCGATATTATTGTCAGTGCACAAATTTTAGAACAGGCACAAGCCCAGCAACACTTTGAATATCGCTTACTCGACTGGGTAAGAGTAAAAGGTAGACAAACCCCCATTGAAATTTACGAAGTGATCGACCATCAAAGCGCTGAAATCAAGGCGCTAAAATTGGCCAATCAGAGTTTTATCGAACAAGGTTTAGCCTTTAGAAAGGCCCAACAATGGAAACAAGCCAAGCAGCAATTTCAACTGGCACAGTCGCAGTTTCCTGACGATATTTTAGTGATTCATCATCTAGAGCAATGTGATATTTTGAGCACTGCAGAGCTTGCTGCAGACTGGGATGGTGCTATTTTACTTTAACCTTCAACGCGCATGTAGGTAAGTACCTACTCATGCTGAGTTATAGTATTTTAGCTTGTTTTTTAATAAAGCTCACTGAAGGCGCAAAAAATGCCCCGCCTGTTTCTGCAGTTGTGTAATCCAAGAGTTTGTCATAATTTCCTTGTCCATCGCCCACTACACGGCTGTGTAATAATTGCCTAAAAGGTTCAGGGCTTGCTGCACAAGCAACAAAAACCAAGCCTTGGGTCGACATATCACCATAAGGCATATTTTGGGTTAACATCTTAATCTGTTTGCCGCTGCCGTCGCATATGGATGCCCGAACTGCGTAACTAGAAGGCGATACCTGACTTTCTTCCAATGGCCTATCATTGGCTTTTTGACGCCCTATTATTTGCTCTTGTTGAGCTAAAGGTAAAGCTTGCCACTTGTCCATGTGGTGCCTAAACCTTTGAATAAACACATAACTGCCACCAGTAAAATCCGGATCATCATCTTTCACCAGTGCCGCTTCAAACTTACGCATGCCTCTAGGGTTTTGACCGCCATCTACAAAGCCCATTAAATCTCGGCCATCTAAATACCTAAAGCCGCGCACTTCTTCAAATAAATCCACATGCGGCTTTAAAAGCTGCATCACTTGTACGGCCAGCGCATGACAAATATCCATGCGGTCTGCTTTGACTACTATTAACAAATCTCCTGGAGAGATAGGTGCATTGCGATCTTCACAATGCACATCAGGAAAAGGCGCCAATTCTCTAGGAATAATAGTAGGATAAAGTTCATACCAGTATTCTGTGCCTATAGCGATAAAGCCAGACAACATAGCCTCATAATATTCTTCATCAAATTGTGCAAACAAACTTAATATTTGCACTAACTTTTCTCGCACAGTTTGGTGATCGTCATCCACCACAGTAAAAGTTAAAAATAAAGCATGTAAATTAGGCTCGGCGCAAATGCCTTTTTGGGCTTGGCTCATTAGTTAGTTTCGCATGTTTTGTAAGGCTTTGATGCGTAAAGCCAAAGGTGGATGACTAGCAAAGAGCGCTTGCACTTTACCGGCATTAATAGCCAAAGCTGCCATTTCGTCTGGCAATTCTGGGGCTTCATGCACTTTTTCTAAGCGTTGCAAAGCCGCAATCATGTTTTGTTTACCGGCTAACTTAGCCGCCCCTGCATCAGCCCGATATTCTCTGTATCGAGAAAACCACATAGCTATCATAGTTGCCAATACACCTAATATAATTTCGGCAATAAAAGACACTATCCAAAATGCCGGCCCGTGGCCTCTTTCAACTTTAAATACGACTCGGTCTACTAGATGACCTATTATTCTAGATAAAAACACCACAAAGGTATTTAACACCCCTTGTAATAACGTCATAGTGACCATGTCGCCATTAGCAACATGACTCACCTCGTGAGCTAGAACCGCTTCTACTTCACTTTTATTCATATGGTTTAATAGCCCAGTACTCACCGCCACCAGCGCATGGTTTTTATTCCAGCCAGTTGCAAAGGCATTGGGAGCTGAGTGATCAAAAATTCCCACTTCAGGCATGCCAATTTGAGCTGTCTTGGCCATGTTTTCCACAGTTTCAACTAACCAACGTTCAGTAGCGTTTTGAGGTTGTTGAATAAGCTGCACTCGCATACTGCGTTTAGCTAAAAATTTAGATAAAAACAGCGAGATAAATGCCCCACTAAAACCTATTACTAAGGCATAAATAAGCAAGGCCGGCAAATCCAGATCAACCCCATTATTGGCCAATAACCCTTGAATACCCAATAAGCTAAAAGTTAAACCCAACAACGCCATAATGGCGATATTAGTACCTAAAAATAACAATATTCTCATGCTGCCCACTCCTAATACTTGTTAAACAACACTCTTTGTTAAAAATAAATTAGCCCTTAATAACCAGCGGCTTGACCATCTTTACGACTTTCCGAAGCCCCATAATATACCCCGGTTTTAAGATCGCGCATTATAGCTTGATAGCCTCCAAAAGAACCTAATACATCTTGAATGACATGGCCTTTTTTGATTAGTTCGCGTCTAACCAAAGGTGAATAGCCGGTCTCTAGACTAACAAAACCTCCATCTGACATAATTTCTCCCGTGGGTTGACTAGAGCCAGAATGCAACATACGCGGGGCATCGCCGGCTTCTTGTAAGCCCATACCAAAGTCGATGAGATTCACCACAATTTGTGCATGCATTTGCGGTTGCGTACCGCCCCCCATCACACCAAAACTGACCCAAGGTTTACCATCGCGGGTAATAAATGCGGGAATAATAGTGTGGAAAGGTCTTTTGTTAGGCGCATATTGATTGAAGTGACCTGCTTGTAGGCTAAACAACTCCCCCCTGTCTTGCAGCATAAAGCCTAATCCTGTTGGAGTCATTCCCGAGCCCATTCCTCGGTAATTACTTTGAATTAACGACACCATATTGCCTTCTTTATCTGCAGTTGTTAGGTAAATAGTGTCGCCATGATTAATTCCCGCATCGACTCTTTTGGCCGCAAGATTAGGCTTTATTAACTTGGCTCTTTGTTGTGCATATTGTTTTGAAATTAACCACTCAACTGGAATTTGGTTAAAGTCTGGATCTGCGTAATATTTAGCGCGATCTTCAAATGCCAATTTTTTTGCTTCAACAAAGGTGTGAATATAATCTAATGAGCCAAAGCCCATATCCTCCACATCAAATTGCTCTAAAATATTTAAGATCTGCAAGGCCGCAATGCCCTGGCCATTAGGGGGTAATTCCCATACATCATATCCTTTGTAGTTAGTTGAAACTGGGGTGACCCAGTCTGAGGTATGCGAAGCCAAATCCTCATAGGTTAAAAACCCACCTTGTTCTTGCATATAAGCGGCAATTGCGCGGGCAATATCCCCTTTGTAAAACACATCGCGGCCACCTGTGGCGATTTTTTCATAAGTAACAGCTAAGTCTGGGTTGCGAAATAGCTGCCCCTTAGTAGGCACCTTACCATTAGGCATATAAGTTTCTTTAAAGCCTGGGTATTGTTCAAATTTTGCTTGGCTTAGTTTCAGGTAATACGCAATTAACTCGCTGACTGGAAAACCATTTTTAGCATATTCGATGCTTGGCGTTAGGATGTCGCGCATGGGCAAGCGGCCAAATTTATTATGTAACTCAAACCATCCATCAACCGCACCTGGTACCGAAACAGGTAAAGGACCATAGGCAGGAATTTTATCTAAGCCTTGAAGCTTAAAGTGTTCAAGAGTAAGAGATTGCGGAGAGCGGCCAGAAGCATTTAAACCATAAAGTTTTTGAGTTTTGGCATCCCATACTATGGCAAAAAGGTCGCCGCCTATACCGCTACCTGTGGGTTCAACTAAGCCTAACATGGCATTGGCAGCAATAGCCGCATCAATGGCATTGCCACCTTGACGTAACACCTCTAACCCCACTTGTGTAGCTAAGGGCTGACTGGTCGCCACCATCACATTAGGTGCAATAACTTCCGAGCGGCTCGCAAAAGGTTGGCCAGTAATACGATCAAAAGCCGAGCTAGAGGCTATTGCCGCAAAATACATTAGCACTGTGGTAAGTATCGTTTTCATTTTACCCAACTTAAATAAACCTAATTTGCCTTAGCATAACCTGTTTTTATCTGCTCTTGCATAGTCTCACGACAATTCCTTAAATAGATGATTAGAAAAACAAAAAAGCCCTGAATCAATCAGGGCTAAAGTGTGTTCTACACAAGTGTTTTTAAACACCTGCTGTTATTATTTTTATTAGCTTTTTAGGTATTATTTACGTGAAACGCTGAAATCTGGGTAAGCTTCTAAGCCACATTCGCTCATATCTACCCCATCAAACTCTTCTTCGTCACTGACTCTAATGCCAATCACAGCTTTAAGTATGGTCCAAACAATAAAGCTAGTAACAAATACCCAGATAAAAATAGTGGCTGCGCCAATTAACTGGCCACCAAAAGTAGACCCATCGTTAGTAAAAGGTACCAATAACAAGCCCAATAAACCCACTACCCCGTGAACTGATATCGCCCCAACAGGATCATCAATTTTTAATTTATCTAAAGCAATAATGCTAAATACTACTAACACGCCACCTAAGGCACCAAACAATGTGGCTTGTAAAGGGGTTGGAGTAGAAGGCTCAGCAGTAATGGCCACTAATCCAGCCAACGCACCGTTTAGGGCCATAGTTAGATCAGCTTTCTTAAATAATACTCTAGCTAAAATTAGCGCTGCAACTAAACCACCCGCTGCAGCAGCGTTAGTGTTTAGAAAGACCACAGCTACACTATTGGCGCTTTCAACTGATGCGGTTGCTAAAACAGAACCACCGTTAAAACCAAACCATCCCATCCATAAAATGAAGGTTCCTAAAGTAGCTAAAGGTAAGTTTGCACCTGGTATTGCATTAGCTTTTCCGTCTGCTGTGTATTTGCCTTTTCGGGCACCTAACAACAACACCCCAGCTAAAGCGGCAGCTGCGCCGGCCATATGTACAATGCCCGAACCAGCAAAGTCAGAGAAACCTAAATCTCCTAATTTGTACAAACCAAATACGGCTTCTCCCCCCCAAGTCCAAGCACCCTCCATTGGATAGATAAAGCCAGTCAGCACTACGGTAAAGGCTAAAAAGGCCCAAAGCTTCATGCGTTCAGCAACGGCGCCCGACACTATAGACATGGCCGTAGCAACAAATACCACTTGGAAAAAGAAATCAGCAGAAGGTGCATAAGTAGCTGGATCTTCTGCCACCCCAGTTGCTCCATCAGCTGTTATGCCGCTTAAAAACAGGCTAAAGTCGCCACCGCCATACATGATTGAATAACCACACACCATGTACATAATGCAGGCGATTGAATAAAGCGCGACGTTTTTGGTTAAAATTTCTGTGGTATTTTTTGCTCGCACTAAACCTGCTTCAAGCATGGTAAAACCAGCGGCCATCCACATAACCAGTGCACCACAAATTAAAAAGTAAAATGTATCTAGGGCGTAGCCTAATTCAAAGGTAATGCTCACAGTAACTCTCCTATTATCTAAATGGCTTCGCCATCGGTTTCGCCAGTACGAATACGAACGGCATGCTCTAAGTCATAAACAAATACTTTTCCATCACCAATTTTGCCGGTTTTAGCTGCGCCCACTATGGCTTCAACCAGACGTTCAACTTGATCATCTTGTACCGCTACCTCAAGCTTAACTTTTGGTAAAAAATCGACTTGATATTCAGCACCACGGTATAATTCGGTATGTCCTTTTTGACGGCCAAACCCTTTTACCTCAGTGACGGTTAATCCATCAATGCCGATTTCTGAAATGGCTTCTCGCACATCATCAAGCTTAAAAGGCTTAATAATCGCTGTGACTAATTTCATGTGTTGCTCCCAGATTATGGTTTTTTGTTAAGGTTGTGACCTCTCACACAACAAAACTTATGCCAATTTTTTTTATGTTTAAAATCAGTTAGTTAAGCGGCATTGCTTTTTGAATATTCCACTCTTATGCATTATTTTGGTGCGTACTCTAGTGGCAGGATCAATTTGGTGCGCTCACAAATTAAAGACATTTAGCCTTAAAAAGCCTTAAAAATGAGTGGGATTTTCGGCAGGTTTTAAAAACCTGTCATATGCTTATTAGGACGTAGAAAAATGAAGTAGGAAAAACAATGCCGTACAGCAGTTCAATTGAGCATGACGTAGCTTGCTTTACTTTAGAAGGCAACCTAAATGCACTAGATTTGTTAATGATGTTTAAAAGCCCAGAGTACAAATCCGCTATCCACAACTACAAAAAGATCCTGATTGATTACACGCAAATTACTGGCATCAGCCTTACCAAAGAGGATGTGATTTCTATTACCTTAATAGGAAAAAGTGACTTAGAACATGCAAGTGCTACACATATAGTCGCAGCACTATTAGATAATGAACGACAGATACTTCAACAAATAAGCGAAAAGCTTTTTATCGACTCTGATCTTCAATTAGAGGTTGCCGACTCCAAAGCCAAAGCTTTAAACTTGCTGAAACAATATAACACTTGAGTCCTGTACTTTAAGGCTAGATACTTATATCTGTCATTGAGTAGACTGAACTAATACAGCCAAAATGACTCTATAATCACTCAGTATCGACTAAGGCCAAGCCCCAAAAGCAGTGTTACAAAATAATAAAATAATACTTTATACCTTTGGGGTATCGCTGCTGGCTCACCTGCTGATTTTCTATGTGATGACTCGCTCCACCCAACACCCTGAAATTAGCCAGACGCCCCCAGACGAGCAAGTGGTGATTAAGGCCAAACTGATTTTTGCCGAAGCAGCAAAGCCTGAACCAGCAGTAAAGGAGGAGGAACAGGAACAAGTAGATCCAGAACCTCAACCCGAAACTCCTATGCCACCCGAATTACCTATTGAGCCAGCACCCACTGACATAGAGCCAATAGCAGAAGCCCCAGCGCCAACAGCCAAGCAAAGTGACGAGCCTGTGCCAGAACTTGAAAATAAACCAAGCCCCCAAGCTAATAATGACTTTATGACCCAATCGGCACAAGCCAAACTACAAAGTGCTGCCACCAATTTGGCTAGAAAACATTTAAGTTATTTTCAACAACAGCAACAAACTCAACTTGCTGAATTGGCCGCAAATGAGTTTCAACAACAAAAACATGCCGCTATTGAAGCGCCTACCGATCAAAATAGGTTTCTAAGCGAAGAGCAAGTTTTAATGAAAAGCTTAACAGTACAAGCCGATTGTAGTTCGGCAACCAAAAGAACCGCTGCGGTTTTATTAAATCTTTTAGGAGGGGCTTTTGATTGCTCTAATCCACCGCCCATTGATAGTTTTATTCAAAAGCGTTTAAACAAACAAGTCTTGCCAGTTTCGAATTCAGAGCCTGTAAAAAACCCGACACAGTCTATTGTGATCCAAAATCAGTGATGGTTTTCAGGGCCTTGATTCAGTAACCTAGGCTAGTCGGCCAAGTAAAAAGTAGAGTATAGGAATAAGATGTCACCACAACATATTAAAAAAATTGTCATATTAGGTGGTGGCACAGCAGGCTGGATGGCAGCCGCCGCTTTAGCTAAATATATTCGTTATCCAGAGGTGAACATTTGCTTGGTTGAGTCTGATGCAATTGGCACTGTAGGTGTGGGTGAAGCCACCATTCCAGGTATTAAAGAATTTAATCGTCAGTTAGGCATAGATGAACAAGCCTTTATGCGGGCCACCCAAGCCAGTATAAAATTAGGGATAGAATTTAGTGATTGGGCGGCTATAGGTGACAAATATTTACACCCTTTTGGTAACTATGGCCACGACCTAAATGCTTTGCCTTTTTATCATTATTGGTTAAAACAACAAGCCCATGGTGATACCAGCGCCTTAGCTGACTATTGCATACCTTGTATAGCCGCTGAGCAAGGTAAATTTTCCCCGCCCAATTCCGATCCGCGTTCAGTGTTATCTACATTTTTTAATGCCTATCACTTAGATGCAGGGCTATACGCTAATTTTTTACGTGACATTGCGCAACAAGAAGGGGTGAAAAGAATTGAAGGAAAAGTCATACAGGTTAAACAAACCCAAGATGGCATGATTAGCGAACTGTTATTAGATAATCAACAAAGGGTAGAGGGCGAGTTATTTATAGACTGCTCGGGTTTTAAAGCCTTACTTATTGGGCAAAATTTAGCTAGCGACTTTGAAGACTGGTCTAAATGGTTACCAGCCAATAGCGCAATAGCCGTACCTACAGCACGCCCAGAAGGTAATATTCGGCCCTTTACCCAAGCCATAGCGCACCCCAGTGGTTGGCAGTGGCGTATTCCATTGCAACACCGTACAGGCAATGGCATGGTTTATAGCACTGACTTTATGGATGATAGTAGCGCCCATGACCTATTGCTTAGCAAACTAGAGTCGCCCACTTTAACCGACGCTCAACAACTCAAGTTTCAAACCGGCATGCGTACTAAACAGTGGCATAAAAACTGTGTGGCGATTGGCTTATCTGGCGGCTTTGTGGAGCCGTTAGAATCAACTAGCATTCATCTGATTCAAACCGGCATCATGAAATTAATTCAATTGTTTCCCAACAAAAGTTTGGCGCAATGCAAAATTGATGAATACAACAGTGAAATGGCTAAACAATTCACTCAAGTACGAGATTTTATTATTTTGCATTATAAAGCCACACAAAGAACAGATTCAGAATTTTGGCGCCATTGCCAAAATATGCCGATTCCAGACTCTCTGGCTAGTCGAATAGAATTATTTAAAGAAACCGGGCAAATTCGCGCCTGCAATAATGAATTATTTATCGAAACCAATTGGCTAGCTGTATTACTAGGACAAAATATTCAACCTAAAAGCTATCACCCAAGAGCCGATAATCTTGCCCCCCAGCAGTTACAACAAGTGATGAGACAAATAGCTCAAACAATGCAGCAAGCTGTGGCGGGCATGCCAAGCCATGCAGACTTTATTCAACGGTATTGTGCCGCTAATTAGGTTACTAAATCTCTACCCTCACTCGGCTAGGCTTTACTATAAATGGGGAATTCAATATGGTACGCCAAACCTTTGCCCAACTCACTGCTTGGGGTGATTTTTCCACCTAACCCCTTTACTACTAAGTTATACACTAGATGCGTACCTAATCCACTGCCGCCCTCTCCTCGCTTAGTGGTATAAAAGGGATCAAATAGCTTACTCATTGCTTGCTTGCTAAGCCCACAGCCATCATCTTTGTAAAACAATTGAACATTGTTATTCTTAGCTTCAACTTTAATGCTGATTTGCCCAGCTTCTTTGTCGGCAAACCCATGAATAATAGAGTTCATCACTAGGTTTGTGATGATTTGCACCAAGGCGCCGGTACGACAATGCACCTGTAGTTTTTCATCACATTGAATATCAATACTGTGTTTATATTTTTTTATTTTAGGCTGCAAAGACACCATGATTTCGTTTAAATAGGCATGCAAATACACTGTTCTATGATGGTCGCTAGATTGATCTACAGCAATCAATTTAAAACTACTGATAATATCTGCCGCTCGGTTTAGGTTAAACATACTAATGTCGGTACCTTTAGTGGCATCTTCAATAAAATCACGCAAGAAACTTTTGGTAATGGCATTTTGCTGGAATTTTTCATCAAGCTGTTTAAGTAGATGATTAAGATGGCTAATGGCCGTTACCCCTATGCCAACTGGGGTATTGATTTCGTGGGCAATACCCGCAACCAACCCGCCTAAAGAGGCCATTTTTTCTTGCTCTATTAATTGAATATTTGAACGTTCAAGCTCTGCCATCGCATTTTTAAGATATTGGTTGGCTCCTTCTAATTGCGAAGTACGTTCTACTACCTTGTGTTCTAAATTCAGATTTAATTGCCGAATTTGTTCTTCTACTTCTAATTGTTTGCGGTGATGTTGTTCTATTTCATCCAACATAATATTAAAACTTTGTGACAACACCGAAAACTCGTCTTCACCTTCTTGTTTAACCCTAACCGAAAAGTCTTTTTGCTGGCTAATAACTTTAGTGGCATTCACCAAATTTGATAAAGGCGCCAATAAGATGCGCTGAAAACGCAAAGAGATTAAAGTACCAAATAATAAACAAATTAATAATGTGGCGGTAAAAATGGCTAACATTTGCCGTTCAAATTCAACTAACTGCGAAAAGATAGAGTAGCTATACAAATAACCTATTACTTCATTGTCGGCCGTGATTGGTACCGTCAGCTGAAAATGCTCTGCGTTAAATT
The DNA here is from genome assembly GCF_052983255.1 of Paraglaciecola aestuariivivens. Taxonomy (NCBI): domain Bacteria; kingdom Pseudomonadati; phylum Pseudomonadota; class Gammaproteobacteria; order Alteromonadales; family Alteromonadaceae; genus Paraglaciecola; species Paraglaciecola aestuariivivens. The sequence continues at coordinate 87,524 of NZ_JBRKBA010000008.1, forward strand.
CCCCCGATTCAAACTCTCTTACGTCTTGAGGTAAGGCCATATTCACCGCAGTTGCATAATGTACTAGAGTACTAAGCTGGCCGTCTGGCTCTAGCAAATGCACACTAGCTAACACCACATCAGGCGAGGTTTTAAATGATGCTAGAAGCTTGTTCGCTTCATCAATATCTGCAAAGGCAATGGCAGGGGCCAAATTGTAGGCTAAGATAGCTAAATTAGAGCGATTACTTATTTCTAGGTTCTTTTTTACATTGTTGTTGAAAATAAAAGATAAGACTAAGCTCGACAACAACAGCACGATAAAGGTGATGCCAACTATGACTACCATCAATTTTGACTTAAAAGATTTAACACCATCCAAAAAATTCAATGCTAGGTCCTTATAAGGTTTTTGCGAGCGCTTTAAGCCGAGTTTCTAGTTTTATGGAGGTGTCTTCAAAGTTTTCTAAATTTATATATATCTTCATTTTATTGCTCACCACGATCAAAGCTAACATGCCACCTTCTCTTAAAAATCTTTTACTGGTTCCTATCATTAAAGCGGTTTTAGCCAATTCAGACATTTCTTGCTGAGTAAAAGTTAACCAATTCGCCTCTAAGGCGTATATCACTTGGCAACGTTCTGGATATTGAGCAAATAATTGTTGTTTATTAAGCAGTTGCACCACATTAATCTGGTAACCCTGAGTGGTTTTATTATCTAAATCGGCAATAAATCGCGTAACACTGTCTTCGGGCGAAGCAATCACACAAATGTTAAAACTAGGCATCTCAGCTGAAAAAACACTAGTTGGCCAAGTGGTAAATTTGGTAATTCTATAGATAAAAGCAGCGGTAAGCTGAGCCTTTTGATCTGACATGTTTTGTGCGCCTACTTGAAAACTAAGCAAACAAAAACCAAACAGCCAAATTAAGCCGCGAGATAGAAGCCCTAACTTAATAGTCACAGTAATTTTGCCATAGATGTATCAAAATCCCATAGCCTCAGCCCAGGCTTACACAGCTTGAAATGAGTATTGGAGTTTGAACTGGCTAATTTTTGCATTTGCTCCTCTTATGGCTAAAGCCGAACTTATTCCTAATTCTGTCTTTGACTTAAAATTGATAATGAAAACTCAGGCTAAGCTGCCGCCCTCTGGCTGGCAGTTCTTGCACATTTTGACCTGTGGCAGTAATACCCAACAAGGAGTAGCTAGAGGTAGCATATTGTTTATCACTAAGATTTTTTACATTCAGCTCCCAGCTCATCTCTGGGCTAATACTGTATCTATATTGGGCATTCACTAATAACAAAGAGGCCGGTGAACTCAGAGAGGGCACTTTTGCTCGCCAGTTGCCAGAAAAGCCAAGGGACCAGTTAGATGCGGCATAATGCACTTCATAATTTAAATAGGTTTTAGGACTAATAAACTCAGATGGCGACAACCCAGCACCTTCAATAAAGTCAGTCCTATTTTTAAATAAGTGGGTAATATCGGTTTGCAATAACCATTGCTCAGTAGGTTGCCATTGCCATTGCCACTCTAGGCCTCGTGCACGGTTATTGCCTATATTAGCCAAAAACGATAATTCAATGGTGTTAAACCGCCCCACTATATTTTCATGTTTGTTTTCAAATAAAGTGGCAGTCATTGCAGTATTATCCGTATTCCAATAATACACTAGCTCTATACTGCTAAGTTCATTGGCTTTTAACGACATATTGCCAACGGTTAAGCCACTTTCTTCATCGTATAAGTCACCCAATGATGGAGCGCGATAAGCTTCAGCATAAATCACTTTATAGCCTTGCTGCTCATTGAGCGCGTGAACCCAAGATAAACGCGGGGTTGTGGCACTATCTATATCGTTATAGCTATCGTATCTTAGCCCTGCGGTTAGGGAAATGTTGTCTTGTACTTGCCATTCAGATTGTGCATATACGCTATGAATATGTCGGTTATTATCTAGTACAGTGCGATCTGCTTCAGATTGATCAAAAGTTTGTACTTGGCCTAAGTAACGCTCATCGGTAAGGATGGCATAATTACTTTTTAAGTAAGCTCTTGGAATTTGGCTATCAGAAATAAAAGCGCCTAAATTAAAGGATAAATTATCGGAATAGTGATAAATTCCATCCACAGCAATATTGGCACTTTGGTATTCAAAATCGACACCAAACAACAGATCGGCAGCATCAAAGGGGGCGGCACCTTTTGCCACTAAGGCCGATAGGGATTCTCGTTTAGCATGTTGAAATCCGGCTGATGCCTCAACCGACCATTGTTCACCCTCTAACAACTGATAACTACCATTAATGCTTAAATGGGTTAAGTCCAGCTCGGCAACATCATCTCTAAGTCGTCTAAATAAGTAATAATTTTCGCGCTTAGAATGCAAATACTGAAAGTCCAATCGACTGCGCTCACTTTTAGCACTAAGATTAATTTGTTGAACTTGTTTGGGATCACTAGTGGTTGTTTGTAATCCGCTCGCATCAAACACATCATTGAAGGTATCGCCAGCATCACGATAAAGATTCATAGATGCGCCAAATAGCCAATCGTCTGTCGCCAGTTGTTGACTCCAATACACAGCTGCGGTACTTAAATTACCCACTGTTGCTTTCCACTCCGGCAGCGAGTCGGTAATAATATTAACCACACCAGAATAAGCATTTGAGCCATACAAGGCTGAGCCTGGGCCACGGATCACTTCTACTTTGCTGGCATTTTGAATACTAAAATAACGAATTAAATAATTTATCCCACCGGTATAATCGTCATTAATTCGCTGGCCATTAAGTAAAACCAACAAGGTATTAGCATAGTTTTGGCTGTGCCCGCGCATCACCATATGTGACAAATTACCTTCAACACTGTCCATCATGCTATAAAAGCCCGGTACTCTGGTAAGCAAGTCGCCCAAAGTTCTAAGGCCTAAGCGTTGTATGTCTTCGCGGGTAAATAATGAAACAGAGGATGGAGCTTGAGTTAAGGATTTATCGTTACGCGATGCAATAGCAACCGGCACATTAAGCAGCTCTTCTAGTGAAAAACTATAGATATCAGTGGATTCTTTTGATTGCACCGAAGCATGAAACAAGCAAGTCAAAGAAATACTGCATAAGGCTAATCGTTTTGACATGCTGTCTACCACCAAAATGCAAAAGTATTACAAAGTTAGGTTAAGCATAGCATCTTAAAACAATAGCACTTGAGGTGGAATATAAATTTTTGGACAAATTGTAAACAAAAGTTCAGAGCAATTAACTTACCCAATTGGTTTAATGCTTTAGCTAGTCCCCAAAAATTCTTTCCCACAATGATTTTGGTTTATCTGGCACTATCGCCTCACCAAAACAACTGCGAGGTGGCTGAGGTAAAGCTGCGGTTATAACTGGTAGGCTATAAGTACCTTTGCACCCTGCCCGACTTAACTTACCCGTAGCTAGATCAAAATGGGCAATACCTAAGCCTTCAGGGAAAGGTCTAACTAAAGATTTAGGCTCTTGCTTTTGCTGATAGCGAATAAACAATTGCATGGCACCACTGGCACCACTTAAGTTTACGGGTTGGTTGTTGTCTTTGCCTATCCAACTTGTCACTAAAGTGTATTTGTCAAAACCACTAAACCAGCTGTCGCGGTAATCGTCTGTGGTTCCGGTTTTACCCGCCATATTAATCTCAGGAAAAGTCGCTTTTACGCTTTTTGCCGTGCCTTCAAGGGTCACTTTGTGCAACGCATAATTAAGCAGGTAAGTGGCTTGTTCATCAACTCTTTGCTCAGCCCTTTGATCGAAGTGCCACAATAAATTGTTATCTGCTGACATAATGGCAGTAATACTATGTAAGGGAATATAACGACCGTTGTTGGCAATAGTTTGGTACATTTGATTCACTTGCAAAGGTGAAAAGTTCACTGCACCTAAGGTTAAAGCTGGATAAAGATGGACCTCTTCTTGCACCCCTAAGCGCCATATTGTATCGGCAATATTGGCTAAGCCTAACTGCATACCTAAAGTAACAGTGGGCACATTTAACGAGCGGCTCAAAGCTGTGATTAAAGGCACGCTGCCCCTAAAGGTTTTATCAGAGTTTTGTGGCTCCCACATTTTGCCATAAGTGCTTTTTAACTTAATTGGCTCATCTACCAAATGGGTCGCTAGGTTATATTCAGCTGATTGTTCTAATGCGGTTAAATAGATAGCCGGTTTTATCAATGAGCCAATCGCACGTTTGGCGTCTAATGCTCGGTTAAAGCCTGCATAGTCTTGATTTTTATCGCCAACAATAGCGCGAATTTCCCCTGTGGCTATATCTGTGACGACCATAGCGGCCTGAAAGTCTTGTTTATTCAAACGCGACTCTTGCGCCGCCACTCCATTAGCTACCGCATGTTCTGCTTTAATTTGCGCGTTAGAATCTAGAGTAGTGAATACTTTTAATCCAGACTGGCGAATATTTGGGTTGTCTAATACTTGGCGTAATTCGCGTCGCACTTTATCCATAAAAGCCGGATGTTTATCTTTTTGAAAGCTGCCTTTTGAAGCGACTACTATAGGACGCTCAACTAATAGTTGATATTGGTTTGGGGATAGTAAGTTATCTTCTAACATCATGCGTAAAACTAAGTTGCGTCGAGTTTTCACGCGTTCTGGGTATTTACGCGGATTATAATAAGACGGGCCTTTAATCATGCCCACTAAAGTGGCTAACTCATCTATGCTGATTTCGTTAAGGGGTCGCTCAAAATAAAAATAACTGGCCAAGCCAAAACCGTATACCCCAGTATCGCCATTTTGTCCTAAAAACACTTCGTTTAGATAGGCTTCCAATATAGTGTCTTTGTCATATCTCAATTCGATAATTAACGCCATTAGCGCTTCATTAATTTTTCGCACTAAAGACTTTTCACGAGTTAAAAATAGGTTTTTAACTAACTGCTGAGTTAAGGTGCTGCCTCCTTGAACTGTGCGCCCTGCTGCAATATTGGCCATTAAGGCTCGTGCAATAGCCAAAGGGGCAACACCAAAGTGCTGATAAAAGTCTTTATCTTCAACTGAAACTAAGGCCTGAGTCAGAATAGGCGGAACATCTTGCATTTGCACTAACATACGATCTTCTCGACCACTGCTAACCAAACGCGTTACTAACCAAGGCTCAAGATGCACACTATTTAGCGACTCACCTGTGTTAAGCTCCGTAATCTGGCTTACTCGTTGATTGGCTAAGGTAATTTGGATATATCTTTGCTCTTCAGTGCCATGCGGAAAATCAAACTTACGCCTTTGAATGCGAATGGTATTTTTTAATAATTGGTATTCACCTGAACTATCGGCTCGCGACACTCTGCGATACCCGAGCAATTGCAATTCTTCTTCAATTTCCTTTAAGCTAATTTCCTGTTTAACCTGCAAAAACAATGGCCGTGCATAGATTTGAGCTGGAACCTGCCATTTATTGCCTGCAAACTTATGCCTTATTTGAGTATCTAAATAAAACGCATAAGCCGCACCAAGCATACTCAATACCACCAACAACTTACCCCAATGCCTAAAAAACCATAAAAAGGGATTAAGGCGTTGCAACAGGGTCAAAGAGGGTTGGGCTTTTTTAGCTTTGGAAGATGAGGCAGATTTTTTTGGCATGTATTTTGGTTTTAAGGCTAAATTGGCAGTGAATTTTAGCCTCTAGCTTATCCAAATTTTACCTAGATTGCTTTTTCTTTTTCCAATGTATTACTAGAACAGACCGATACTTAGCCCTGACTACATTCTCTTTTTAGTTTTATTGGTGGCAGGGGCATGAGCTGGATCATCAGGCCAAAAGTGTTTTTGATAGCGACCTTTCATTTCTTTTTGCACCATTTTATAACTGCCTTGCCAAAAGCCGGCTAAATCTTGGGTGGTTTGCAAAATACGTCCGGCAGGAGACAATAACTGCAACTCTAGGGCTAAACTATTGTTGGCAATACTTGGGGTTGTTGATAACCCATACATTTCTTGCATACGCACCGCCAGAACTACCTTACCATCGGCTTGATAATTAAGTTTAATTTCACTGCCACTAGGCACTTTATAGCTTGTTGGAAAATACTGTTTAAGCTGACCTTGTATAGCCCAATCTACCCCTGTCATTAATGCTTGGTAAAAATCCAGCTTTTGTAATTGTTGCCAGCTCAGCACATTGTCAAGATAAGGCAATAACCACTGCTCTAAAGTGGCATGCAACCCCGCTTCGCTCATATCTGGCCAAGGCAGTTCTGGCATCACTTGCTGAGCGATTTGGCAGCGATAAATCAGTTGTTTAGCCGCGTCATTAAAAGGCAAAGACATGAGTCCCTTTTCTAAAATGACTTGCCGCCATAACTCTAACACTTGGGCTTGGTTTGGTTTAGGTAAGGGCTGAGTCGCAAGCACTAAGGCCCCCAAACCCTTAACTTGTCGGCTGACTATGGCCTGTTTAGTAGTATCCCAGCTTACTTGCTGCTGTAGCAGGATAGAGTCTGCAAAATGTGCCTCTATTTTTTCCAAGGACAAGGCTTCTGCTAAGGCAATGCGATTATCTGCATGGGGTTGATCATTGCTATACATATTGGCAATCACTAAATAGGGCTGCCCCATTAAAGGGTCGTGCGCGGGAAGTTGCGCGCCAGTGCCATTCGCCAATAAGTAGCGTCCATTTTGACTATGCTTGGCCACCCAATCTGGAAAAGCTAAGGCTAATAGAGTTGGAATATCTTCTATTGGCCAAGAGTTGGATGCGCAACCTAATTTTTTTTGCCAAAAGGCAATATTGCGCCAAATGTCATGAGATTTATGTTGTAAAACATAAGTCACTCTTTCACTTAGGCTGACACTATTTGCTTGTTTGAGTAAGTCTTTACTTTCTAATAAAGCCACCAGTAAACAGGCTAAATTTTGATGGTCGACGCTGATATGCGCACTTTTTAACAATAGGTTAGTCAAACTGGGATGCCCACCTAAACTATGAGCTTGCTTAGCTATAGGGGTGACTTTTTGCTGTTGATCAAAAAAACCTAATTTTTGTAAATACTCAACCCCTTGATTAACTTGTGCTTCAGTGGGGCGGTCTATCAGTGGCAAGTCACAAATATGACTGCCCCAAATAGCACTTTCTAATATAAAACTACTCATATCAGTTTGCAGTATTTGCGCAGGTGATTGCGCCATTAATCGGTCTTGTTGTTCTTTACTCCACATCCTATAACAACGACCTGGTCCTAACCGTCCCGCGCGCCCCGCCCTTTGCGTGGCTGAGGCTTGCGAAATTCTGTGGCTGCTTAACTGAGTCATGCCACTTGCAAGTTGAAATACTGCGCGCTTTTCTATGCCGCTGTCTATCACGCAGTCTATGCCATGAATGGTTAAACTGGTTTCGGCAATATTGGTGGCCAACACTATTTTACGTTTGCCTTTTGGGTGAGGCTGTAACGCTAGTTGCTGCTCAGACTTAGATAAAATTCCGTATAGTCGGCAAATGCTTACAGAATTGGCTGGTTCAAACTCTTGAGCCAGCAACGCTGCCACTTTATTAATGTCACTGGCGCCAGGTAAAAACACCAAACAATCTTGTTTGTGCTGGTTAAATACAGCATTAATGAGTTGATAAACTTTTTCAGCTAAAGGGCGCTTTGAGTTGTCAGCTTGATAAATAATATCCACCGGATAACTTTTACCCTTTGAGTGCAATATTTTTGCTTGCGGCATAAGCTTCGATAATGGCTGCGTATCTAAAGTAGCAGACATCACCAGTAGCCTTAAATCTTCACGCAAAGCCTGTTGTACTTCTAAACACAGGGCTAAAGAAAAGTCAGCATGCAGGTTGCGTTCATGAAATTCATCAAATATCACTAGCCCCACATCAGGTAACTCAGGCTGGTTTTGTAAGATCCGAGTTAAAATTCCTTCGGTAACAATTTCTAGCCTAGTGTTTTGGCTAACTTTGGCCTCACCTTTAATTCGGTAACCTATGGTTTGACCAACAGACTCATTTAGTTGTTGCGACAAATACTCTGCAATATTTCTCACTGCAATTCGCCTTGGCTGCAACATCAAGATTTTTTTGTGGGCAAACTCAGCCGACTTAAGTAAATGCAGAGGTAAAAATGTAGATTTTCCCGCGCCAGGTGGCGCCACAACTATGGCATCGCCGCTACTTAATTGCTGGCTTAGCGAAGCTAAAATATGTTCTATGGGTAACACAGGTTTTCTCTATTGGTTGGCGCGAAAAATAACATTAAGATAAAGCATAATAACAAATTAACAGGACACCCGTATGCGCGCATTTTTTGCTATATCGGTCGAGCCCAAAGTAAAACTAGCCATTGAAAGTTGGCGAGACAAAGCCCTGCCTCCATTAGATCATCCAGTTGCTGCCAGCAATTTTCATATTACTTTGGCTTTTTTAGGGCAAGTAACCAATAAACATTTAGATAGCTTAGAGCAAGGTATCGAAAACATGGCAGCGGTTCAGAGTTTTGCTGTGCAACTCACTCACTTAGGCTATTGGGCCAAACCTAAAGCATTATGGTTAGGCTGTCAGCAAGTTGATACTGCGCATAGCAGATTAGCCAAGCAACTGCAGGCTATCAGTAAAAAGGCGGGGCTAGTTATGCCACAGCAAGATTATGTTGCGCATTTAACTTTAGCGCGAAAATGCCAAAGCAACCCACCTGCCGCATTAATTGAGCCAGATTTTAGCTGGCAAGTGGCACATTTTCACTTATTTGAATCGGTATCTACCCCCACAGGTGTAAGCTATCAGATCCGAAAAACCTGGCCACTTGCACCCAAGTTTGCATGGTAAAAATAAGCATGCGGTGTTAAATCCAGCCAGCAGGTTTAGCAGCGGTTGGATAATCTTGCATGCCCACTACCTGTTTTAACCAAAAGGCGTGTGGAGGCAGTTTAGCTTTTGCCGCTTGTAATCGTTGAAATATAGCCGGATGCAATTGCATGGGTGGACGTTGTTTGCCATACCATTTGTCACATTCCTCAGCTAAGAATTCCATACCATATAAAATGCACTCATAACTTTGGTGGTTCCATAAAGCTGCGGTATCTGTTGCCGGTTTAGCCGCATCGCCAAGACCACTAAAGCTGGCATCTTCAAAGTCAGCTGGGCTGGGGGGCTTAATTCGCCAAAAATCTAATTTGGCTTTTAATCTAGGATTGATCCGCGAAGACTTTTGTACTTCACGCCAAAATTCACTATCGGTTCTTTTGGTCATACAATAATGCATGTTGATAAAGTCTAACACTTCATAATAACGATTAGATAAAATACGATTATAACGCTCGGCTAATACAGGCATATGTGCATCTTCATAAGGAAAATGCTCGGCTAACATCACAGCGCCTAAATCACTTAAATACAAACCTGTTGACTCTAATGGCTCAATAAATCCGCCAGACAAGCCAATGGCCACACAATTTCCTGACCAATTTTGTTCGCGTCTACCCACTTTAAAATTCACCACTCGGGCGGGTAAGTCTTCACAACCTGAGCCTTGGTAAGCACGCATTTCTTGCTCTGCATCAGCTTCGCTAATAAAGGCACTGGAATGCACATAACCCACTGAACGTTGGGTTTTCATTGGAATATCCCAAATCCAACCGTTAGATAAAGCTGTGGCAGTGGTATAAGGGCGGATCATACCCGGGTAAAATTTATCGTAGGGAATATGCATAGTGATAGCGCGATCACACAACAACCATTGCGAGCAATCTTCAAATCCCACTTGCATTTGTTCTTCTATTAATTTGGCTTTGAAGCCGGTGCAATCAACAAATAAATCCGCTTCAATGCGTTGCCCTTGATCAGTAGTGATGGCTGCTATGTGTTGAGCCTCATCCATTTCTACATCAACCAAATTAGCTAAAGTATGTTTCACACCTTTAGGTACCGAAAAATCCCGTAAATAGTCGGCAAATTTTTGTGCATTCATGTGATAGGCATAGTTTAACGGCTGCCCCATATCCCATTTACCTAACATTTTTGCCGACAAACCCATTTCACAAATAATAGGTTGGGTTGAACAGGTTTCCATAAAGGGAATACTACGATCGCTTTTTAACCAGCGTTCCCCAGAAAAATCTAAAGGATGAATTTGTAAGCGACTAAATGGGTGATGATAAAAGGTATCGTTATTGTGTACCCAATTGGCGTATTTGATTGATTGCTTAAAGGTAGCGTCTGTGGCGCGCATAAAGTCAATTTCGTCCACTCCAACAACAGACAACAAATGTCGAATCGAAGGGATAGTGGCTTCACCCACAGAAATCCTTGGAATGTCGGGAGATTCAACTAAATGGATATCCACATTTTGTTGTTCGCCGCGTTTATTTAACGCCCCATTTAGGTAAGCAGCTGTCATCCAGCCTGCCGAACCACCACCTACAATCAACACCTTTCTGGGTTGTTTATTCTCACTCATGTTTTACTCACTAAACTGTCGCTTTACAAATAGCCTAAGATTCTGCGTAGGCCCGGAGCCGCATATTCCACCAGCTGCTTTTGCGCCATTGGCAACTCATCTGGTAGTTCGGCAATATGGCCACTTAGGTTTTCTCTAGCGGTGCCACTTTGCTCACGATCTGAGCCAATTTTAATTCGCGCTTGCCAATCTTCAGGTAATTCGCTTTGCCCTAATACACTCAATAAGTCAGTAAAATAGGCTTTCGCTTCAGGTTTATCGAGATTCTTTAGATGCTTGATGACGTCTTCGTATCGAATTAACTTCACCCCAGTACCTAACCAAGCCACAGAATTATGAGTGTAAATCTCACTCATAGTTGGAGCTTTTTGATAGATACCAAAAATCATCATATTTAATACTTCTTCTATGGATACCTTGCCGCCTTTTAAATGCTCTAGTGAGCCTTGGAAGGCATCTGACAAAAAGAACCTCGCCCGCGCTAATACCCAAGAATAAGGGTCTCGTACCAGCACTATATGTTTGGCCGCATTTAAGGCTATGGCCGACTCATCTGAAAACAACAAATGCCCCCAACTTAATTTAGGTTGGCTGGGATCAAAGGCTTTACGGTGTTGATTTAACACTGGAATTTGTACAAAAGTGTCGTGATATTGTTGTTCAACAGGTACAAACATGCGAAATATATTGCGCACTAAATGGGTGCCACACTTTGGCACAGAATTAAGAAAAACCGGTTGAGTAAGCGGGGTTTGAGCAAACTCTTGATTTAATTTATTCAGGTTATCGGGCTTAATCACAACTCTAGGCATAACGCACTCTTTTGATGGTTTTAAAAATATTCACTTAATTAAAATAACATAAAAAAAGCCGACCTAAGTCGGCTTTTATTAGCTTGCGTTTAACTTAGAAGTTATAGCTTAAGTTAACGAATAAGCGACGTCCTAACCAGTCATATTGGCTGTAGAAAGCAGAGTTACCCTCAGTGCTTAATTCACCCAAGTTCAAGGTTGTTACGCGAGGTGGCGCTTCATCAAAGGCATTCGCTACACCTACCACTGCATTTAGACCTTCGTCAGCCCAGTCGTAAGTAAATGAGAATGAATGATACATAACGCTATCACTACGCAATACCACGTCAACAGTGTTGCCACGATAAGTTGCAGTGTCTACACCACGTCTGTCGAAGTAACTTTGCTCGTTAGAAACTGCACCAACGTAGTTAACATTCCAGTTAATGCGCCAGTCATTTTTCGAGTAGCTTAAGTTATAGGTAGCAACGTGTTTGGGATCTCCAAATTCGCCATTGGTATCAATCACAGTATCTTCAAATAAGGCTTGTTTAGCTTCTTCTTGGAAAGTGTGTTGAGTATCAAAGCGAAGGTCACCGCCGTCTACTTCAACTGTGTAGTTTAAAGCAACGTCAAAACCTTTGTTGGTTTGAGACGCGATATTAATAAAGCTGTCTCGTACTTCAACAATACGTTGGTCATTAGGATCACGGTCGAACTGATCACAAAGTGGATCATTGCCGAAGAATTCAGAAGAATAACAACGACCTAAGATGTTCGCCGCACCTAACTGTGTTACTTCACCTAAGATTTCAAAATCAAAGTGATCAATAGACACAGCCAAATCAGCAAAGTCTGGCGTCCAGATCAAACCAATAGTTTTAGAGGTTGAAGTTTCAGCTTTAAGTACACCTGCACCACCACCTGTTACTACTGTGGCTGAGATTGCACCACCAGTAAAGTCTGATGCAATACCATCGGCCGCACAGTTGTCGGCAGTGTTTTGGCTAATAGAACCACTAGCTAAGTTGTCACCCCAATTGATACAAGGATCAATTGAACGTTGACCACGGAAGCTAGTTTGATCGGCCAAGAACAACTCAAACAATGCAGGAGAACGGAACGAGGTGCCTTTAGATGCACGAACACGCCATGCTTCGGTTAGGGCCCAGTTAAGTCCAACTTTATAAGTTGTGTCGTCACCAAAAGAGTCTACGTCTGTGTAACGACCAGATAATTCCATTTCTACATTTTGCGCTAAGAATACATCTTGCAATAATGGGATCTTAAGTTCGGTAAACAATGCAGTAGTTTTATCTGTACCTTTAGTGATACCCGCAGCAGAAGAACCCCAAACGTTACGAGCTAATACGTTTTCGCCAGGTGTGTCTTCAATTTCGTCTTTTTGGTAACTTGCACCAAATACCGCACCAACAGGTCCAGCTGGTAATTCGAATAAATCACCAGAAACAAAGCCTTCTAAGGTGCTTTGCTTGTAGATAGTACGACCTACGTCTTGACCAAACATAAAGTTACGGATTTCGTTTGAAACATTACCCGCCAACAATTGTGGATCTAACCAAGGAATATCGATACATGGTACACCACGTACCGAAGTAGTGCTGCCCACACATGAGCCGCTTAACCAGTTTTGATCGGTAATAGAATCATCATAAATAATGTCATTGCGGTATTCGCCGTCTGAATGACTGGTTTGATATGAAACATCATAATACCAATCACCTACATCACCCGTAAGTCCAACAACAAAACGTTTGTAATCAACAGTTTGGCCAGAGTCAGAGTGATCGGTAATAGCGGTTGGGCTTAACCACTGAGCACCTGTCCATCCTTCGCTTAGTGGGTTACCAGCAAAGAAATTTTCATTGTAAATGTAGCTCCAGTATTGACGATAACCATTGGCTTCAGACTGACGACGACTGACCAATAACTCACTGTAAGCCATCATACTGTCGGTTAGCTCATAATCGGCTTGTGCGTAAACAGAAGCAATTTCGATTTCTGGGATCAATGACGAGGCATCTTGGAAAGGATGGTCAGCATTGGCCACACCATCTGAGCGCTTGTCGTAGTTCACTAAAAACCAGCCTTCTGGAGCACTTAGGTAGCTAGGGTTTGAAGGATCACTGGCAATGCTAGGAATATAGTTAGCTAGGTCACCATCGTAATCGTACTGGGCTTTAGCGCCGCCAGGTACGTTACCGCCTTCACCTTGATAATCATAAAGCCATACATGGCCCCACAATAAGTCATTACACCAAGCTTTACCTGTTCTTGGATCTAGGGTGTCAGCTCTTTCACCTGTGTTTGGATCAAAGATAAATTGCTCACCACAGTTAAAGAAATCACGATCACCTTTAGCTAGTTCAGATTGCTTTTGGTAATCGGCAGTTACGCGGAATGAGCCTTTATCGAAGCTTTTACCGTAAGTACCGTTAATTCTAAATTGCTCACCACCACTTTCAGTAGGTTGTGAGTAAGACACGTCTACGTTACCACCGTCACCTTTTTTGGTAATAATGTTAACTACACCAGCAACAGCATCAGAACCATAAACTGAAGATGCGCCATCTTTTAGAATTTCAACACGCTCTACCAAAGAAATAGGTAAAACGTTAAAGTCGAATGAAGATACCCCACCACGTGTTCCAGCAGGTCCTGCACGACGACCATTTAACAGAACTAAGGTACGGTTAGCACCTAAACCACGTAAAGAAAGAGTTTGTGCACCTTCACCACCATTTTGTACAAAAGCAGTAGAAGAAGCAGCTGTAACTTGTTGTGAGCCAGATGCCACTGTAGAGCTACGTAATAATGCCCCTAAATCTGTGATACCTTGATCTATAGCCGTATCGGCTAAAATAATGTCAACAGGTCGCGCTTCATCAAATCCGCCACTGCGAATTCTTGACCCTGTAATGACAATTTTTTCTTCTTCAACGGCTTGCTCTTCAGTAGGCTCAGCCTCTTGTGCAAACACTGTTGCGGTATTTGCCGCTAAGACAAATCCAACAGCATGCGCTAATGGCCGCTTTTTGAGTGATTGAATCAATGTGTTGTTCATATGTGTGTCCCATATAGAAAGGTTAATGCTGCCTATAGGCAAGTCTTATTGAAAAGTATAATGGGCTGTTAAATCCTTCTGTACAACCAAAACACTTAGACCCCACGATAGTAGCTCGCTATCTAACACTTTATCAATTGATAAGAATCAAAATGCGGTGAATTAACAGAAAAACGGCGTTATTTGGCCAGTATTTACCTTAACTTAAAGATTTTGTAAAAAATCGTAACAAACCCAGCAACAGTAAAGGTTCTGAAATAGCAGAATTTATTCTTTACCCTTAGCTCATGCACAGGTCACAATAAACTTTTCGTTATCAAAATAGATAGTTAAGCCTATGCAACAAACTTTTAGGTTAGTGATAGATTGTCCTGATCAAGTTGGGCTGGTCGCCGCAGTGAGTCAATTTTTGGCGCAAGAAAATGCCACTATAGTAGAAGCCAGTCACCATACCGACCAACAAACCGGTCGCTTTTTCATGCGCCACGAACTCAATGCTGACTCAGTGAATATGAGTCTTGAAAATATGCAGCAGGCTTTTACCCCTATAGCTGAAAAATTTGATATGAACTGGCGTTTGACCGACTCAAAAGCCAAACAAAAAGTAGCGCTACTCGCTAGTCATGAATCTCATTGTTTAATGGACATTTTGCACCGCTGGCACAGTGGCGAGTTATATTGTGATATTCCTTGCATCATAGCCAACCATCCACAAATGAAACAATTTGCCGATTGGCATAACATTCCTTTTCATTGGGTAGACTTTAAACACCAAAGTAAAGAACAAGCCTTTGCTGAAATTGAAAAACTTTTACATGCGTACCAAGTTGATCTCACTGTATTGGCTAGATTCATGCAAATTTTACCCGATCACCTGTGCCAAAGGTTAGCCGGCAAAGCCATTAACATTCACCATAGCTTTTTGCCGTCTTTTGCAGGCGCTAAGCCTTATCAACAAGCCTACAATAGAGGGGTAAAACTTATAGGTGCCACTTGTCATTATGTGACCAGTGACTTAGATGAAGGCCCCATTATTGAACAAGAAGTGATGCGAATTAGCCACAGTGATACCGCTAATGACATGGTACGCAAAGGTAAAAACTGTGAAAAAACCGCCTTAGCTAATGGGGTACGTTACCACTTAGAAGGGCGAGTGATCATTCATAAAAATAAAACCGTGGTCTTTGCCTAGTGGCCATCTACTTAGTTCGCCACGGTGAAACCCAAGGCAACAAAGATAAAGTTTTACAGTTTCCTCATACGCCATTATCTGCAAAAGGCCAGCAACAAGCCCAGCTATTAGCCAAGGCGTTTCAGCATATAAAGCTAACCCATATTTTATCTAGTGATCATGTTAGGGCTGAGCAAACCGCTGCCCCTTTAGCTCAAATGAAAAACATCTCAGTAGTGCGTGAACCTAGGTTACGGGAAAGAAATTTTGGAGCTTTGCGCGGCACAGCCTATGCGCAGCTAACACAAGATATTTTTGCTACAGATTATATTCCGCCTAATGGTGAATCTTATGCGGATTTTGCTAAACGAGTCGCTAAGGTTTGGCAATCTCTTATTAAAGATTATGCCGAGCCACATACTAATATTGTCATAGTGACCCATGGGTTAGTACTTAGAGAGTTAATCAGCCAACACTTAATCGCCACAACAATGCCTAAAATAACTGACCTAGCCAATTGCAGCATAACTCAGGTAGACAGTGTAGACGCTAAGATGCTAGTAAGTTGTGGGGATTGCCAGCATTTGAATTAAGCTAGCCATAAACTAGCTAGGTGTTTGATATTAAAAATAACCGTTATAACTAAAGCCAATTTTATTGTCGGTTGCACTTCTGGCAAAAGTGCCAGACAGATCTCGCGACGCACGCCATTTTTGACTTGAAGCAGTCCACTCCCAATAATGAGTTTTAGCAAAGCCTTGAATACGGGTATTCATCACCCACTGCGTATTTTCAGGTAAATCAAACTCTACACCTTGAGTATTTTTGAATTCTGTTTTTGACTGGGCAATTAAACCTATGCCAAAACTAATCGCATGACTAACTTGATAACGAGGAATAAAAGAAAGCTGTTTAACCGATACTTTTTGATTATAGGCACCAAAAGTGTGTTTACCTTTGGCATAACCTAGGCCCATTTCTAACACCATTTTGTTGCTTATGGGTTGGTTAAACAAAGCAAAATATTCTTTTTGCTTGCAACCACTAAATTTAATTGCTGATTTTTCTACTTTAAATTCAATATTTTGCGGAGCCAAAGATTGGAACCAGCCCAAAGTGTTTTCAATAACATCTTGGCTAGCCCAGCTAAATTGGGACAGGGTTAAAAAAATTAAACAAATAAAGTATTTCATTTGCGCGGCTCAACATGGGTATCAACATGGTTATACTTTAACCAATTGAGTAAGTTTTACCGTATGAAGAACAACAGTAGTGTATGAAAATACATACCCATTAAGCCCTAAAACACCACAACTCTCAGCCCACTTGTACTTTATTAACAAATATTTAAACTAAGCAACTCAACAGCATAGATGGTTCTTCAAATAATAAGAAAAACGCAAGTGTGCTGAATCATAACAATTCAAACAGGTCCTTATGAAAACTAATTTAACTAGACTGCTAAGCAGTGCCTTGCTTGTTGCACTAACTGCTTGCAGTGAAAACCCACAAGTTCAAACCACTGAGGTAAAGACTCAAACAACTAATCCTCTATTGGCAGAATATACAGGCCCTTATGGCGGGGTGCCGGCCTTTGACAAAATGCAATTAGGTGATTTAAAGCCCGCTTTAGAACAAGGCATGGCGTTAAACCTAGCTGAAATTGAAACCATCGCCAATAATCCTCAGGCTGCTACCTTTGAAAATACCATTGCAGCATTAGAAAAGTCTGGCAGTGACTTAAGCCGGGTATTTCGTTACTGGGGAATTTGGAGTTCTAATATAAGTAGCCCAGAATTTAGAGCCATTCAAAAAGACATGGTGCCTAAAATTTCGGCTTTTAATTCGAGCATTACTGGTAACGAAAAACTTTTTGCGCGAGTAAAAGCTGTATACGAAAGCGAGGAAATGGACCAGTTAACCCCAGAAGAACAAAGGGTTACTTGGTTAACTTACAATAGTTTTGCTCGCAATGGCGCCACGCTAACGGGCGAAGCCAAAGCGCGTTATGCGCAAATCAATCAAGAATTAGCAGCATTGCAAACTCAGTTTGCCAACAACGTTTTGGCAGACGAAGAAAACTACGTGCTGTTTATTACCGAACAACAATTGTCTGGTTTACCTGAATCTTTTGTTAAAGCCGCAGCCAATGCCGCTACCAGTGCTGGCAAAGCTGGGCAATATGCCATTACTAACTCGCGCTCTTCTATGGATCCGTTTTTAACTTATTCAGACGAGCGAGCATTACGTGAAAAAGTTTGGAAGACCTACTACAACCGCGGCAATAATGGCGATGAGTTTGATAACAACCAGCTGATCAAACAAATTCTGACCTTACGCGATGAACGCGTAGCGCTACTGGGATACGACAATTATGCCCAATGGCGATTAGAAGACAGAATGGCCAAAACACCAGAAAATGCCATGGCCTTAATGCAAAAAGTCTGGCCAGCTGCCATTGCTCGAGTAGAAGAAGAAGTGGCTGATATGCAAGCCATTGCCGACGCCGAAGGGGCGAATATTGATATTGCGCCTTGGGATTATCGCTATTACGCTGAAAAAGTGCGTAAGGCAAAATATGCCTTAGACTCTGACGAAGTGAAACAATATCTACAATTAGACAAATTACGTGAAGCCATGTTTTATGTGGCCGGTCGCTTATTTAACTTTGACTTCAGCCCAGTTCCTGAAGGCACAGTTCCGGTTTTCCATGAAGATGTAAAAGTCTGGGAAGTCACAGATAAAAGTTCTGGAAAATTAATTGGTCTATGGTACTTAGATCCTTTTGCCCGCAAAGGTAAACGTTCTGGCGCATGGGCAACCACCTATCGTAGCCACACGACTTTTGATGGGGAAAAAAATGTGCTGTCGTCTAACAACTCTAACTTTGTTAAAGGTCCAGAAGGTCAGCCTAGTTTAATTTCTTGGGACGATGCAGAAACCTATTTCCATGAATTTGGCCATGCCTTACACTTTTTGTCAGCCACTGTTGCCTACCCAACCTCGCATTCTGGGGTAAGAGATTACACTGAATTTCAGTCGCAATTGCTTGAGCGTTGGTTAACCACAGACGAAGTAATCAATAACTATTTAGTGCACTATCAAACAGGCGAGCCTATCCCGCAAGAGCTGGTGCAGAAAATCAAAAAAGCCGCCACCTTTAATGAAGGCTTTAAAACTACTGAATACTTAGCCTCAGCCATTATGGATTTGTTGTATCACACTACTGATCCTGCGCAAATTGAGCCACAAGCTTTTGAAAAAGCTCAATTAAGTGCCTTAGGTATGCCAGAAGAAGTTGTGATGCGTCATCGTAGTTCACACTTTGGTCATGTGTTTTCTAGCGAAGGTTATGCCTCTGGCTATTATGGCTACATGTGGGCTGAAGTATTAACTTCTGATGCAGCCGAAGCCTTTGCTGAAGCACCTGGTGGGTTTTACGATAAAGAAGTAAGCCAAAAATTAGTGGATCACTTGTTCTCAATTCGTAATGCTATGGATCCAGCCGAAGCCTATCGATTATTTAGAGGTCGAGATGCAAAAGTTGAAGCCCTAATGCGTGACCGAGGATTTCCAATAAAATAAGCTTAAAACTGTATTCGCTTAAAAGTTAGAAGCGCCCTAGGGCGCTTCTTTTTTTAGAGTCTTTGAATAGTCCAATTAATGGCTATGAGCGCAATAACAAAAGATGGCAATTGCAAGCCAAACCTAGGATACCAAGCATACTTTCGGCCCCACAATAACACCGGTAAAAGCACCACAAGAATGACCAACTGCCCCAATTCCACCCCTATATTAAAAGCCAGAATCGATAACAGAGTGTAGTCCTGACTCAAGCCTAGTTCGCCTAAAACACTGGCAAAGCCCATGCCATGCAACAAACCAAAGGCAAAGGTGATAAGACCTAATCGCGATACCACAGGCCAAATATTATTGAGTGCGGTTAACACTATAGATAAGGCAATGCCCACTTCTACCCAGCGACTTGAAGGGGCTATCCAACCTAAAGCCGTGGCACTTAGGGTCAGAGAATGAGCCAAGGTAAAGGCAGTAACAACCCAAGCCGTGTCTTTAAACACTTGTGAGCTTTGTTGTTTAGGGAGCCATGTACCATCCCTATATATCAGCACACTTGCCAGAACTAGCACCACTAAAAACAAAATATGATCTGTGCCAATAAAAATATGCACTATGCCCTGATAAATATAACTTTTTATTACAGAGCCACTATCACTGGTTGCGAGATTTAGGGTGACCTGTTGTTGCGAGTGAGTCATAACTTGACTAGCCATACCCGCTTGTTGGCTACCTATACCTGATACATTAATCACTAATTTATGTTCTGGATCTTGTTCGAATACCGCTGAATATTTCACCCTTAATTCGGAGATATTTTGTGTATCACATTGTATCGCCAGCATGACTGACAAATACCCTTCATCAAAATGCTGGTCAGCTTGCAAGCCTTGGGGCATAGCCACAATGCATTGCTGTTGCTGAGTAGAAAAAACAAGGTGATTGCTGATATAAGCTTGAATATTTGCTTGTTGCGCCAGTACTTCATGCCACTGTAGTTGGCCATCTAAATTTTTATCTAGCTTGACTTCACTGTCTAGATCAAAC
The DNA here is from genome assembly GCF_052983255.1 of Paraglaciecola aestuariivivens. NCBI lineage: Bacteria > Pseudomonadati > Pseudomonadota > Gammaproteobacteria > Alteromonadales > Alteromonadaceae > Paraglaciecola > Paraglaciecola aestuariivivens. The sequence goes on from NZ_JBRKBA010000008.1 coordinate 107,634, forward strand.
CAACGCATTTGAAATTGCCCTGCAACCTGACTTTGCTCGGCATGACTCATATCTAATTGCAAATATGCGGTGCTCATTTGATGCGCTTGTAGCTTAAAAGTAGCGCTAAATAACAGCACTAGGAAAATCATATAAATGCGCATTTAATTCCCCTTGCCCATAGTTTTTGCCAGTTCAAGCAACTGATAATCGTGAAAAGTTTGGCTTTGGCTAAGGTTTTGCTCAGCCCAATATAAGGCTTGAGTTTGATTAGGTTGAATAAAGATAAAAAATCGCCCTAAGTCTGCGGCATGAAATTTATCTTGGCGTAACACTCTTAGTTCAACCCGCTCGGCGGCGGCGAGTTGCCATGTTTTTTGATTGTCATTAGGAAGATTATCTAATTTAGCTAGATGCTTTTCAGCTATAGCTAAGCGCATTAACAACGCATCATCTTTAAACCCTGCAGCCTCAACTATTTGCGCTAATTGTTGATACACCTCTTGGTGGTTCCCTAATTCGAATTGTGCGTCAGCCCATTGGCTTAAATAACTAATAGAAGTTTGTGCTAATGGCATCACGCTTAACCACTTTACCGCCTGCTCTGGTTTATTTAATGCTAAGGCCATATCTGCCGCTAATTGTATTAACCACACTTGAGTGTTTGATTGTTCTGCTGCTTTAAAATCTAAACGTTTAACTATAGGCAACAACTTTTGATACGCCTGTTTCACTTGAGTTTTGCCTTGTGCGGTTTGCAGACTACAAGCTAATGCGATATCCACATTCACCAAACCTATTAATTCAGTGCAGCTGGTTTTAGCTTGAGCCTTATGCCCCATTAACACTTGTACATTGGATTTCATTAACCAGGCTGAGGCATATTGCCTGTCTAGATCCAAGGCTTTATCTAAGGAGGCTAAGGCCTGTTGAAATTGATGTTGATGCTCTAAAACGCGGGCTTGGTAGTACCAATATTCGGGTTGCTGGCTATGGCTATTAGCCAAAGTGTGCAACATCTGACTGGCCTGACGCAGGTGTAAGTTTGATTGACCAGGATATTGAGATTGTTCTAAATGCCAGGCTATATTTTGCAAACTTGCACGGCTGCTAGACAAAGCTTGTTGGTTATCCCAACTGGCAACCACTTGCTCTTTACTTGGCTGATAAGCCTGACCCGCGGTGGGTAAACTAATGCAGCTCCACAATAAAAAAAGAAATATGGCCGAGGTTTTTTGTGGCCATCTTGTTATGCTCTTCATTTGTTACTTCCCCTTAGATTTCACGCAAAAAGCCATCCTTGGCTTTATTTCTTTAGTATTAGGGTTAGCCCCTACTCAATCACCTCACTTATGGATTTTCTAATAAATCATCATAAGCATTTGGGTCGGTGACATCTTGCGTAAATTCACGGCCATTGGTTGGCAGAGGTTTATCAGTCTCACTTTGCGCATAAGCATTACGACTATAACTAGCAAAGCTCACTTGCTGCTTTTCAATAGTAATAAATACTGTTGCCGTATCAGAGCCAAAAGCATTATCAGACACAGTAAAGCTAAAACTATCTGTGCCAGTTACTGTTTCATTTGGCTGATAAGTAAAATCACCATTAGCGTTTAAAGTTAAGCTACCTAGAGTAGGCTCACTGGCTACTGAGTAGCTAAGTGGATCGCCATCGGCATCGGTACCCGAGACTTGGTCGTTAATTGGTACATCGGCTTGAGTGATTAAATTAACCGATACCGCAACAGGTGGAGTATTCACCGGTATTTGATAATCATCATCAGAGCCACATCCCATTAGCGCAATGACCACTGACAGGCTAGCAATATTTTTGATAGGTAAATGTTGCATGTGATTCTCCTTATTCAGAGCCAGCAATAGGCATAGCAAGGTAAGGGAAATGGCTCATCATCATAGACGCATTAGCTGGTGCGCCATCGGTAAATGGTACATTACCCACACTGGCGTCTTCTGGTGTACATAAGCCTAGGTCGGTGTCTGTTCCATTGACTGGAATGGGGTAACACAAGCGTCCCATTACAACACGAAGGGCAATATCCACCACATCATCACCAGGACGACGACCATTTGGGAAGCCGGCTAAATCATCACCTGCCACACCAAAAGGTGATTGCTCAGCAGCAGCGGTGGCCGCAATACCCGTATTTAAACGTAACATCTCTGAAGGTGTCACTGTGGCCAGTTGGTTAACCCCAGGGAAGCCGGTTAAAAAGGCCGTCACTAAATCCACACGAGGAAAATTAGTTGGCGCTAAGGTTTCTATGTTGGCACCTAAAGTACTGTTCACCGCATCTCTGAACAAAATATTCAGTAATTCTGGTAAAGACGGATGAGTGACATAGTCGGCAAATTGACCATCGTTCATAGGGTGAGCGCTAGAGAAGGTATCTTTATCGGCTAAACCAATCACTAATTCATTCACTAGTGGATTACCTAAGCGCGACACCTGAGTTAAGGCACCACCGTTTACTTCGGTATTATTAAAGCTGGCATTAGGATTCAAGATCCGAGCTTGTGGCAAACTAGCTGTTGTCCATGCACCAATAGTGCCATTGCCTGAACCCGTGGCGCAGGCTTTAGGAATTTCTATTGAGATAGCTGTGACATTTTTATCGGCTAAATCATCGTTTGCTGTATCTTGGGTGATTCCACCTGGAAACCCGTCACCGTCGCCTGCACCTGGCGAACTATCGCCTTCTACTGGCACATAGTTAACTAAGTCAAAGGTTTTACCTAAGTTTACTGTGAAGGGGTCTTTACGTTGTCCCACAAAAACTTTACCCATGCTATCGCATCCTGGAATGGCAAAGTCATAAATAAAACTATTGGCATATTCGGCGTAAGTCGCTGCATCTGTAAAAGTTTTATTACCTATATAATCTAACGGCTTGCCAAAAGTGGCGCCGCTGGTTGTGGCATTAGTCAGTTGTACACTGCTACCTGATGTTTGAGCACCAGTGACTAAACTCATACTGTAACTTTCGCTAAAGTTTGCCGCACCTTGATTGGCCGCACTAATGCCACCAATATTTTTTAACGGCACTTTAACACTGCGCTGATCCCCTTCAGGACCAATCATCAAAGCTACACCTTGGTTGTCGTTGGGTAAGCTAGATTCAAACCTGAATTGAAAGGTCATATCTTCGACTGCATCCCCATCATTATCTATATGGATGCTGTAAACCGCAGCAGGATCCATAGCAAAATAATTAGGGCCACCGTATGCATCTTGTAATGGAATATAGTTAGCAATAAGGGTGACATAATCGCCACGTCCTTCTTCATAACTATTAAAGGCATAAAAATCGGTTGAATCTAAAGTTGGTAATCTTGTGATATTTGGCGCTTCTCTGTGGCTAGATGCCATAGCTGATTGAGCAATGATCACTGAGCTGATTAAGCTTAAAGCAAAAGTCTTGTTGGTAGTTTTCATTATTGTTCCTTTGGTTATTTTTCACTCTTCAAAGGTACTAACGAGTCAATCTGTCTTTTGGATGCAATTAATTTGAAAATAAGTTAAATAAATGAAAATTAATGGTGAGTTTTAATTATTAATAGCGGCCAAATAACTACAAAGCCCTTACTCCACAAGGGATAAGGGCTTTTTGTATAGATAAAAATTAAATTTAAAATAATTTTTACAATAAAACTAACTCAGACACAAACAAGACTTCAGTTGGTGCACCATTTGGCGAACCACCTAATGGTTCGATACTGACAGCTATTGCAGCAATATCCAAAGAGTCAAATTGCTCAACCTTGTCCAAGGCTCTCTCTCCCTGTTGTGGTAAAAGCCCTAAAGAAATAGGCGCATTACCATTACTAGGTACCATCCATAATTCATAATCATTTTGGCTTTTAGCCTGAACCAACTCTGTGGCTTTCACTGCAAGGTTCTGCTCGAACACTTCGATTAACCATAAAGGTTTATGCTCAGTGTTTTGCACCACGGTTAATTGCTTGGGTGACACACTAATTACAGATTGCGGCTGCAACAATAGTACTGCCATCAAAATCGAGGCGGCAGCGGCAAATACACTGGCATTACGCCACCAATTCGCTCGCTTTTCTAACTTAATTACATTAGAGGCGGCAGTTTGCGGAGCCACGCCATCTAGTCGCGCCACCACTTTATTCCACACACTAGGATCGGGTGATACTGGATTAAGTTGCTCACCTAAAGCGTTAATATGCTCTTCCCATTGATGGGTGACTTGTTTTAATTCTGGGTGACGTAACTGTAACTTTTGAAAGCGCACTCTGGCTTGGCCCCTTAAGGTACCTAATACATATTCAGCAGCTAATGCGTGTTGTAGTTCCTGATTCAGGTAATTCATAATCCTAAACACCTCTTAAGTGATTTCATGCCACGCCTAATTAAGCTTTTAGTGGTGCCTAACGGGCTACTAATATGCTGAGTAACTTCTTGATGAGTTAAGCCGCGAAAAAATGCCAAGTGAATGGCTTGTTGCTGCTGGCTTTCTAGCTCCTTTAAGCAAAAATCTAACTGTTTTTGCTGTTCAGGCGATAACCTTTGCAATTCGTTCTCGGCTGAAAACTCGTCTTCTTCTAGGTCTTCTTCGCCCCTAACCTTGTGATAACGAATCAGATCAAAAGCGCGATAACGCACTATGCTAATCATCCAGGTAAGCACTGTGCCTCTACCGGGGCTATACTCACCGGCATTGTGCCAAATACGAATAAAGGCCTCTTGCAATGCATCTTCAGCACGGTCTTTTCTGCCTAATATTTTTAGACTGACCGCATACAATTGTGCACTGGTGGCCGCGTATAATTGTTCAAAGGCTTTGCGGTCACCCGCTGCGACTTTGCCTAGCAACTGCAAGTTATGGCTATGATCCATATTGGTACCTAAATATATAATTAAGTTAACTCATGCTAACAGTAAAACGCTTAGCTATTAAGTTTGGATGCAAAAGAATTAAATTTTGTGACAATTTATCAACAAAAAAGCCCATTTAGTTGCTGCCGTTGAGTTTTATACAGGTTAAGCTTCGCGCTAAATTTTTATTATTTATTAAGCACTATGTACAAAAAACACTTAGGTTTTAGCCTTAATATCTTGGCCTTGGGGTTATTTTTCCCTGGAATTTTGTTGACCATGTTTAGTTTTAATATGGAAATGATGGCGAATTTAAGTAGTTCGAGCTTTACCTCTACATTAGTGAACAAAGAACTCTCTATCATGGCAACGGTCAAAGAATTATGGCAAGACCAAAGAATAATAGTCGCCATGGCCATCTTTGTTTTTTCTGTGGCTATCCCACTATTAAAATCTTTGTTAGTAGCCATTTCATATTTTTGTCAATCATTAGCATGGGAAAAGCGTCTGTTAGCTTTTGTCAGTACTATAGGTAAGTGGTCTATGGCCGATGTATTTGTGGTTGCCATCTTTTTGGCTGTGTTATCCACTAACCACGCCCAGACCCAAAATACCGAACAATTTAGTGTTTTTGGCTTTTCTTTATCGATAGATATTAGTAGTCAAACCCTTTCGAATGCAGGCCAAGGCTTTTATTATTTTTTAGCCTATTGCTTGGTATCTTTGCTTGGTACCCATTTAGCGCATTCTGCAGTAAAACAGCGTGTTGCTGACTCTAACTAGGATCTGTATTGACGATCTCTGCGTAATCAATTTAACTTTTATCCATATAAATAAAGTAGTAATAATATGACTAAATCAATTTATTCGACCACTGCGCTTTTATTAGCTTGCTCAATGTTAAGTGCATGTGGAGGAGGCGGAGACTCAGCTCCATCTTTTGTGCGACCCGCTCCCACTACCCCAACTAATAATGCCCCTACTTGGACACCTGGTGTGTTTGCCAACGCCTCTACCTTTAAAAATAAGTGTGAAGTGCCCAGAGTTGGACCAGATAGCAATGGTGATACTTTTTCGGATACGCAAGGCACCGCCATGCACGAAAAAATGTGGCTACGCTCTTGGAACAACGACACTTACCTTTGGTATAGCGAAGTGGCAGACAATGATCCCACTAATTATTCTGTGGCCAATTACTTTGCTCAGTTAAAAACCGATGAGCGTACTGCTTCTGGGGCATTAAAAGATAACTTTCACTTTTCTCAATCAACCGAAGATTACAATAAACGTACTCAAAGTGGCCTAGCCTCGGGATATGGCATAAGTTGGGAATTTGTTAGTAATACCGCACCTAGAAAGTTAATTGTGCGTTACACCGAGCCTGATTCTCCGGCTAATTTAGCGGGTGTACAAAGAGGTTACGAGTTAAAGTCTATAGACGGTATAGATTTTGTTAATACCAGCAGCGCCTCTGACATTGATAAAATTAACGCGGCTATATTCCCCGATCAACCCGAACAAAGCTTTGAGTTTGAATTTGCCAACGCCCAAGGTGAAAGCGTATTACAAACCACTTTGACCTCGGCCAATATTGAAATTCAGCCTGTGCAAAATGTCTCAGTATTAGATACTGACGCAGGAACAATGGGCTACATGCAATTTAATACTTTTATACGTACTGGCCAGTCAGGCTTAATTGACGGTTTTCAGACCTTTGTTGATCAAGGCGTAACCCAACTGGTTTTAGACTTACGTTACAACGGTGGTGGCTTATTAGCCATGGCTTCACAATTAGCTTATATGATTGCTGGCAGCCAAACCGATGGGCGTAATTTTGAAACCTTACAATTTAACGATAAACACCCAAGTGTTGATCCAGTTACAGGGCGCAGTATTCAGCCTACTCCTTTTTACGATCAAGAGATTAATTGGACTACAGGACGTTTTGTCGAAGGCAGCAAATTACCAAGCTTAGACCTTACTCGCGTGTATATTTTAGCCACACAGGGCACCTGTTCAGCCAGTGAAGCTGTGATTAATGGCTTACGTGGTATAGACGTGGAAGTGGTATTAATAGGTGATAGAACTTGTGGTAAACCCTATGGTTTTTATGCCACTGACAATTGCAGTACGACTTATTTCACCATTCAATTTCAAGGGGTTAATAACAAAGGGTTTGGTGATTATGCCGATGGCTTTAAACCTGTGGATAGCCCAGTATTTGATGATGAATTACCTGGTTGTGCCATCGAAGATGACTTTTCTCAAGCCTTAGGTGACAGCCAAGAGGCGTTATTTAATGCCGCTGTAACTTATGCTGAACAAGGTCAATGCCCTGTACAAAACAAACCAGCGAATAAAGCGCCTAAACAACAAAGCAATACAGGCTTGGCCATTAAAGACCCCAATAGCCAGTTAGAAATGATGTTGCTTAACAATAAAATTTACACGCCACTAGCTGAGCCAAAATCATGAATAAAAACCTATTCAGTAAGTCTTGGTTAATCATGGCAGCTATGCTCACCAGCGCCTGCCAGACTAACTCAAGCAGCGCAGCTCAAGCGGCTATAGTGGCTAATCCAAGTGCACAAAGTCGTTTGATTTTACAACAGGGTCTAGGCGAGCTGTTTAACAGTGCGCCTATCCAAATTGCTGACTCTGCCTTTACTGTTAACAGTAGTATTTTAATAGAAAGGGCCAATAGACAGGAAAGAGAAATGGGTATCAAGCCGGTGGATTCGATTTCACTACTAATCAAACAAGGGCAATGTTGGTTGCGACATGATCAGTCTAACAAAATGTTGTTGTTGGCTGAGCTTGAATGCAAACTAAACCCTAACAACAAGCTTCCTAGTAATAACTAGGAAGCTTCATATACCACGCAGTTTCTGCCATTCCTTTTGGCTGCATAAACCGCTTTATCTGCGTGTAATAATAACTCTTTATAGGAATGCTGATTTTCTGAAAAGGTCGCTACCCCTATGCTAACTGTCATATTAAAGCGAAGTTTTTCCATTTCAACTGGGGTGTTTTCAATACGCTTACGGATCCTTTGAGCAGCGGATATTGCTTGGTCGGCATCTGTTGCTGGCAAGCAAATAGTAAACTCTTCACCGCCATAGCGCCCGAAGGAATCATAAGGGCGTAATTCCATTTTTACTAAACGACAAAAGTGCTTTAAAGCAAAATCTCCAGCCTGATGCCCATGAGTGTCGTTGATCCGTTTAAAAAAATCGATATCTAACATCAACACAGCTAAGTCTGATTTATCACGAACTGAGCGCGACCACAATTGACCTAGCAAATCTACTATGGCGCGATGGTTTAGAGTATTGGTTAGTGGGTCGTGTTGTGCTTGAAATAACAGGTTATTTTCAGATTCAATAATACGGCAACCTACTTTTAGCCGCACTTTGAGTTCTTCGGGATAAAAAGGCTTAGAGATAAAATCATCGGCACCTGATTCCAGCGCTTGAACTAAATTAACAGTGGTTTTTTTAGTGGTTAAAATCACTATGTAACAAAAATCGTTGCCTTTTCTATTTTTAAGATGATGACAAAGCTTTATGCCATCTAACTCTGGCATTTGCCAATCTAATAAGAACAACTGCACGTCATTATGTTCTTTTAGCAGGTTTAATACTTCTAAGCCATCTTGGGCAATCAATACCTCATACCCCCACTTTTTTAAAGTTTCAGATATGAGTAATTGGGTGACAGGATCATCTTCGGCAACAATTATTTTCATTTTAACGGCTTTCCTTGTTGCGTTTTAGCAATAAAGTCTTTGAGTTCGGCAGTAAATTGAATAATTTTTTCTACTATAACAGGCAACTGTTTTTCTATTTCTTCTACGTTCTTATGTTCTGCTTCATCAATCAATTCTTCCATTGATTTCATAAAGGACAATTCACAAAAATTAGCTAACATGCCTTTTCCCTTATGTATCACTTTAGCCAATTTTAACCAATCTTGTTGTGACTCACAGTGAAAAATGTCATCTAAAATAGGCTGGGTATTTTCTAAAGTTAACAACAACATGCGTTTTAACAGGTCTAAATCTTCGCCAGTAGTAAGTAAGCTTCGCTCAATATCTAATAAGGTATAAGCATGTAATTCTGCTCCACTAGCATCATCTAATATTGATATAGCCGCTAAACTCATTTTACGTGACTCTCGAATTTGTTTGTTTTCTAGCACCGATAATAAGGCTTTTGGTTTAATCGGCTTGGTTAAGTAATAATTCATGCCGGCTTCTAAACAAATATTTCTGTCTTCTTTTAAGGCTTTGGCGGTTAACCCAATAATACAAATATCTGAGTTTTCGGGTGCTTTTCTAATTAATTTAGTCGCGGTAATGCCATCCATAACTGGCATTTGTACATCCATCAAAACCGCATCAAAGTTTTCATTTTTTATCGCTTCAACGGCCAATCGCCCATTTTCTACTGTAGTGAGCTTATGCCCTCTAGCACGCAAGATTTCTTCCACTAATAATTGATTAACTGGATGGTCTTCTGCCAGCAACACTTTTAGTCTATTCGCCCCATCGATTTTTTGAATGCCACTTGTAGTATTGATTTCGGCTTGTTTTTTACCTAAAGCCGTCATCATGGCGTTAAAGACTTCTGACTGTTTTATAGGTTTAATGATTTGCAGACCAATATCTAGCTCTTCACAAATACTAAGATCGGCATCTAGATTATTGGTAGTTAATACAAAAATAATGGCTGGACATTCAAGGATTTTAGATTCACATTGCTGCTTAATTGCACGGACAAATTCAAAGGCGTCTAAACCATTTAATTGCCTATCAATAATGATTAAATCAAAATGAAATCCACTGTCTAAACTATGTTCCCATGCACTTTGCGCTTCTGTTGCATCTTGGCAAACTGTGGCATTACATTGCCATGAGTGCAGCATATCTTTTAACCATTTACGGTTTATTTCGTTACTGTCAACTACTAAGCAGCTTTTGGAATCAAGACCACTATGCTGATTTTGCAGGTAAAAATCATAGTCTTGGTTGCTATTAGCATTACCGTCAGCTCGTGAACCCACTTTTACTGGCAAAATAAAGTTAACTGTTGTTCCTTTGTAAGGTTCACTTTCAACTTTAATTGAGCCATCTAACAATTCTAATAACTGTTTGACAATAGATAAGCCCAAACCGGCTCCACCATAAAGCTTGGTAATATTTTGATCTTGCTGGGCAAATGGATTAAATAAAGACTTCATTTCCTCTTTGGTTAGCCCAATGCCGGTATCTCTAATTTGAAATTCAATTAATGTTGAATCATGTTTAGATAAGCGCTTTTGCGCCAAATTAATGCTTACTGTTATGCTGCCTTGCTCGGTGAATTTAATCGCATTGCTAACTATATTTGTAAGAATTTGCCTGAGTCTAACAGGGTCGGTAAACACCCAATCTGGCACATCTTGATGTTTATGATAGTGATAATCTAAGCCCTTTTGGTGTGCATTGGTTGACATAGACTTAAGAGCATCACCTACCACTTCTTCTAAAGGCACACAAATCATCTCTATGTGCATTTCCCCTGCTTCTATTTTTGATAAATCTAATATGTCATTTAATAAGGCCAACAATTTTTCTGCAGATGATTGCATCACAGACAGATACTGCCTTTGTTTAACATTTAAATTAGTGGCAGAAAATAAATCACCTATGCCTAAAATGCCATTCATAGGGGTTCTTAATTCGTGGCTAATATTGACCAAAAATCGACTTTTGGCCACTATGCTGTTTTGCGCCTGTTTAGATTTTTGCTCTAGCTCTTGCTGTAACTCTCGCTCTTTACTGATGTCAAAGTTTCCGCCAATCATCACTACTTGGCCAGTTTTAGTATCAGTAAAGCTTCTCGCTGTGGCTTTAATGTATTTGATCTTTCCATCTGGCAAATGTAGCCTAAATTCATCTTCCCAATTTTTGCCATTGTCTATGGCTAATTGCAGTTTGCTGGTTACTCTTTCGCGATCGTCTTCATGTAAAGATTCATACCAATATTCGTAAATTAAGCCATTTTGTTTGACTTCTTCTGGGGTTTGATAAATCTCATACATTTTATCATTCCAGGTCAACTGGCCTGTTTGTACATCCCAGCGCCATATACCTAAGTTGGCTATATCAGCAGCCAATTTTAGAGACATATGTGATTGTTGTAATTCAGCTTCGTATTGATTTCTGGCGTTAGCCTGATGGAGTAACTTTTGGCTTTGCATGTTAGAACGCTGGGCATAATAAGCAGCAAAAGCTATGGCAAAGGTCAAAATTGTACCAAAACAAAACACAACTAAAACCAGTTGATTATGCGATTCGATTAAAGGCTTAACGTTAAATTCTAATAGCACTGAGCCGCTTTCAATATAAAAAGGCAAAACTAGCAGATCATCAAAATGGTGTAGCTCATCTCCCGCAGGGGCAAAGCGAACTATATCCTGTGCGGCTAACTTAGACTTCACTACATTATCTAAAAATAAGCCTAAATCTACCCGTACAAGTACAGCTGTTTCTTGCTGTGTTTGCTCTAACACCACTGAAGATAAAGGCATACGTATTAAAAACTGCTGTCTATCTCCCACCAAAAACAAGGGAGTAGATTCTATTCCTAAAGCCTCGGCAGTGGGGTTATTAATAGCTGGATAAAAATCATGGTAAGCAAGCGTTGGCGTAGTTTTTAGTAAATCATCAGCTTGAGCTAATACTATATTTAGTGTGTTTTTACCTTCTACATACAAGGCCCTAAAGAATATCGGCAATTGATAATTAGTATATTGAATAGATGAAGCTTGCTTAGCTTGTTTTACATGGGTAGCAAGTTTGAGTAGTTCGTTATTCCAACTAAGTCTTGCATGGTTGTGAACTAGCTCACGCTTTAACTCAACTATAGGATCTGTGTTTGTGCTGAATTTTTCATTTAACACATTAGTAAATAACAGGGTTATGGTTAAAAATAACATCCCAATTAACAGTGGAATATAATACAAACCATGCTGATTTTGTTGAATGCGCAATATCAGCAAGCAGATCATGCCTAATGAAAAACCCAAAAATCCTATTGCCGTGGGAAAGGGTAAATACACTATTGGGCCTAAGCTCTGGGCAGTTTCACTTTGGAATAGATAGGCCAGCAAAGACACAACACTAAAGGCAAAAACAAGGCAAATAATACCAGCAACTGCGGTTAGTTCTTGCTTTTGGCCGTTTTGATTGGCTAACCAAAAGATACAGACTGTAGATAATATAAATATTAAATTGATTAGCAGGCTGGCCTCTGTCGCAGGCATGGTCACAGCACTAGATTGCAAACCAGCAATAAGTTGGTCTATAGAAAAACCTAAAGTAAAAGTCAGCTCAGCTAGATTTAACCCAGCTAACAAAAAAGTGGCGGTTGAAAGTCCAATTGCCAGACTATTTTTATCGCGTAAATAGGATAAGGCGGCACTAGATAAACCTAAAAAACCTAAAGCACTGGTAAATAACATAGTTTGCCCGGCAGTGCCAAATTGCATCATAGCAGAGCTTGTAGCTAACCAACCTAAACTTACAACTAAGGCATAACAAAAGGTAAACCCGAGTGCCAAATACACCATACTTCGCTTGTGCATGATAGTGGCTGCCAGTTTACTCATTTTTTATCCTTCTGTAGGGCATAATTAAAGAAAGTTATTAGGTTATTCAGCGTTGATTGATCTGCTTAAATCGACTCAATAATTGTTTGGCGGCCCCTTCAGAAATATTGGCTTCATCTTTGGATTTATAGGGGTGTAAAAAATCTGATAACCCTTCGCTTTCGTTTGAATCAAAGCCGTGAAAAGCCATGGCCCAAGTTGGGAAATCACGCTGTTCACAATGATCTTGATACAAAACTGTCACTGAGTGATGTCTGGGGTCTTTCTCAATTTTAGTAAATGTCGCTTGAACGGCTTTTTGCGGCCCTTCTAAAACTTGAATAAAGCTACCCTGTTGGTACAGCAACATGCCAGTAATATCCACCTGCACATTGTTAATACGCGAAACTTTTAAAATATAGTCTAAATCTTCAACACAGAGCTGTGTTTTGCACATACTTGAATAGATTAGCTGATATAACTTAATCATATGCATTCACCCTAATAATGGCTTTAGACCATAGGCTAATTTATTGATATTTAATATTTTATTATTTATTGAAGCTATCTAAGATAGTTGTGAAAACAACACTGGTCAACCATTAAGGTTAAAATTCGACCAATTGTTAGGTTAAACAGATGACGTTGTAGCAGACATAAAAAAAGCGCGTCCCCAGAGGGCCGCGCTTTTTGTATTTGCTTACTAAAGCTTAAATTAAGCTTTAGTCACAACGTCTACTAACATCCAGTTTTTGGACTTAGACAAAGGACGACATTCACGTACTGTTACTACGTCACCTTCGTTACATTGGTTAGTTTCGTCATGTGCGTGTAGCTTAGTAGTGCGTTTGATGAATTTCCCATAGATTGGGTGCTTCACTTTACGTTCTACTGCAACAGTAATGGACTTATCCATTTTGTTGCTGACCACACGACCTTGTACTGTACGACTTGTTTGTTCAGTCATTATGCAGCAGCCTTTTCAGTCAGAATGGTTTTAACACGCGCAATATTGCGACGCACTTTACGAAGACCGTCAGTTTTTTCAAGCTGACCAGTGCTCGCTTGCATACGCAAGTTGAATTGTTCGCGAAGCAAGTTTAATAACTCTGCGTTCAATTCTTCTACGCTTTTTTCTTTCAGTTCTGTGGCTTTCATTACATCACCGTCCGAGTTACGAAAGTTGTTTTAAAGGGCAACTTAGACGCGGCTAATTCAAACGCTTCACGTGCTACATCTTCAGGAACACCTTCCATCTCATATAACACACGGCCCGGTTGAATTTGGCATACCCAGTATTCAACGTTACCTTTACCTTTACCTTGACGCACTTCTAGAGGCTTCTCAGTAATTGGCTTGTCAGGGAAAACTCGAATCCAAATTTTACCTTGACGTTTTACGGCACGCGTCATAGCACGACGAGCTGCTTCGATTTGGCGCGCAGTCATTCGACCACGTCCTACAGATTTTAGTCCGTAAGTTCCGAAACTTACACTGTCACCCGCAGCAAAACCACGGTTGCGACCTTTGTGCATTTTACGAAACTTCATACGTTTAGGTTGTAACATAATTATTAGCCCTCACGCTTAGGAGCACGGCCCTTCTTCTTAGGTGCGGCAGCTGGCTGCTCGTGAGTAAGTGGCATGCCACCTAATACTTCACCTTTGAAGATCCATACTTTTACGCCAATGATACCATATTGAGTTGCTGCTTCTGATGTTGCATAGTCGATATCAGCACGGAATGTATGCAATGGCACACGTCCTTCACGATACCACTCTGAACGAGCAATTTCAGCGCCGCCTAAACGACCGCTTACTTCAACTTTGATACCTTTAGCACCAATTCGCATTGCATTTTGTACTGCACGCTTCATAGCACGACGGAACATAACCCGACGCTCTAGTTGGCTAGCGATACTGTCTGCAACAAGTTGACCGTCTAATTCTGGCTTGCGTACTTCAGCGATGTTGATCTGAGCTGGCACACCGGCTAGCTTAGATACATGCTTACGTAGCTTCTCAACGTCTTCACCTTTTTTACCGATAACTACACCAGGGCGAGCAGTGTGAATAGTCACACGAATGCTTTTCGCTGGACGTTCGATAACGATCTTTGAAAGTGAAGCACTTTTAAGTGCCTTAGTCAGGAACTGACGTACCTGATGATCATTAAACAGGTTGTCTGCATAATCTGCAGTATTAGCGTACCAGGTAGATGTCCATGGTTTGCTGATACCCAGGCGTATACCTGTAGGATGTACCTTCTGTCCCATTATCTTCTCCTAGTTATCAGACACAACAACAGTGATGTGACTGCTACGCTTAAAAATACGATCAGCACGGCCTTTGGCTCTAGGCTTGATACGCTTCATAGTTGGACCTTCGTCAACAAAGATTTTTGATACTGACAATTCGTCGATATCTGCACCTTCGTTATGTTCGGCGTTCGCAATCGCTGATTCTAATACTTTTTTGATTAGATCGGCGCCTTTCTTCTGACTATAAGACAGAACTTCAAGGGCCTTTTCAACGTGTAAACCACGAATTTGATCTGCTACCAAGCGTGCCTTTTGAGCAGAGGTACGAGCATGACGATGTTTAGCAAAAGCTTCCATAATCTAATTCCTATCTCTTGGCTTTCTTATCCGCGACATGGCCACGGTAAGTACGCGTTGGAGCAAATTCGCCCAATTTATGGCCGACCATTTCGTCACTGACAAATACAGGAACGTGTTGGCGACCGTTATGGACTGCAATGGTCAACCCAATCATATCTGGGATGATCATAGAGCGGCGTGACCAAGTCTTAATTGGTTTTTTCTCGCCTTTCTCCACTGCAGCCTCGACCTTCTTCAGCAAGTGTAGGTCTATGAATGGACCCTTCTTGAGAGAACGTGGCATGGTGAATCCTCGCTGTTACTTATTACGACGACGTACGATTAATTTATCAGTACGCTTGTTACTACGTGTTTTCTTACCCTTAGTTGGAACGCCCCAAGGTGAAACAGGATGACGGCCACCAGAGGTACGACCTTCACCACCACCGTGTGGGTGATCAACAGGGTTCATGGCTACACCACGTACAGTTGGGCGGATACCGCGCCATCTGTTCGCACCGGCTTTACCAAGTGAACGTAGCATGTGTTCTGCATTACCGATTTCACCAATGGTGGCACGGCAATCTGCCAATACTCGACGAACTTCACCAGAACGCAAACGAAGAGTTACATAACCTTCGGCACGCGCTAGGATCTGTGCGTAAGCACCTGCAGAACGAGCAATTTGGGCACCTTTACCAGGCTTCATTTCAATAGCGTGTACCGTAGTACCTACTGGAATGTTACGCATTGGCAAAGTATTACCTGCTTTAATTGGCGCATCAGAACCTGACTGGATTGCATCGCCTGCTTTAGCACCTTTAGGAGCCAAAATATAACGACGCTCACCATCTGCGTATAACACTAAACAAATGTTAGCAGAACGGTTCGGATCATATTCTAAACGTTCAATTTTAGCAGGGATGCCGTCTTTGTTACGTTTAAAATCGATAACACGATAGTGATGCTTGTGACCGCCACCAATATGACGCACGGTAATGCGACCATTGTTGTTACGACCACCAGATTTGCTGTTCTTTTCAAGCAAAGGTGCATAAGGTGCGCCTTTGTGTAGGTCAGGGTTAACAACCTGAACTACGTGACGACGACCAGCTGAAGTCGGCTTAGCTTTCAATAATGGCATATCTAATCCCCTTCTTAGCCTTCGCTGCCAGCAAAGTCGATGTCTTGACCTTCTTTAAGCACAACGTAAGCTTTTTTCCAGTCTTTACGCTTACCGAAAGATGCACCGTGACGCTTGGTTTTACCCTTAACGTTTAAGGTACGAACAGAATCAACTTCAACTTCAAACAATTTTTCAACTGCAGCTTTAATTTCTTCTTTGTTCGCATCTTTCACTACTTTCAAAACAACAGTGTTGTTTGTCTCAGCAGAAAGCGTAGCTTTTTCAGAAACATGTGGTGCTAATAGCACCTTAAGTAGACGCTCTTCATTTATCATGCTAGCGACTCCTCTAATTGTTTAACTGCATCAGCAGTCATCAATACTTTTTCGAATGCTATAAGACTTACTGGGTCAATACCCTGAACATCGCGAACGTCAACTTTATATAAGTTACGTGCAGACAAGAACAAGTTCTCATCAACATCTGATGTCACGATAAGTACATCTTTAAGTTCAAACTCGGCTAACTTAGAAACTAGTTCTTTAGTTTTTGGAGTCTCAACTGCAAATTTTTCAACCACGATTAAACGTTCTTGACGTACCAATTCTGAAAGGATGCTTTGAATAGCACCACGGTACATCTTTTTGTTAACCTTTTGGCTGTGATCCTGTGGCTTGGCAGCAAATGTTACACCACCAGAACGCCAGATAGGACTACGGATAGTACCAGCACGGGCACGACCTGTTCCTTTTTGACGCCAAGGTTTGGCACCACCACCGCGTACTTCAGAGCGTGTTTTTTGTGCGCGAGAACCCTGACGAGCTCCTGCACCGAAGGCAACTACTACTTGATGTACTAGTGCTTCGTTAAAATCACGTCCAAAGGTTGCTTCGGATACTTCAAGACCGCCTTTGGCGTCTTTCAATACTAATTCCATCACTTAACTCCCCAGACGTTACGCTTTAACTGCAGCTTTGATAATGACATCGCCACCAGCTGCACCAGGAACTGTACCTTTTACTAATAAAAGGTTGTTCTCAGCATCAACTCGCACTAAGTCCAAAGACTGCACTGTTGCACGCTTGTTACCCATTTGCCCGGCCATTTTCTTACCTTTGAAAACTTTACCAGGTGATTGGTTTTGACCAATCGAACCAGGTGCACGGTGCGACAATGAGTTACCATGTGTATTACGTTGGTGGCTAAAGTTCCAGCGCTTAATAGCACCTTGGAAACCTTTACCTTTTGAAGTACCGACAACGTCAACGACTTTAGTTTCAGTAAAGATTTCAACAGTAATTTCA
Organism: Paraglaciecola aestuariivivens; assembly: GCF_052983255.1. Taxonomy (NCBI): domain Bacteria; kingdom Pseudomonadati; phylum Pseudomonadota; class Gammaproteobacteria; order Alteromonadales; family Alteromonadaceae; genus Paraglaciecola; species Paraglaciecola aestuariivivens. The sequence goes on from NZ_JBRKBA010000008.1 coordinate 125,141, forward strand.
CTGCCTACTTCAATACCTTCACCTTCATTGCTGTCTAAACGGAACTCCCATAAACCGCGGCCTGCTTCCACGCCAGCTTTAGCAAAATGACCTGCTTCAGCTTTATTAACGCGGCTTGCTTTTTTCTCGCCAGCGGTGACTTGAAGCGCTTTATATCCGTTGGTGTCATCAGTTAATAACTGAGTAACACGGTTCGGAGTGGCTTCGATAACAGTCACAGGAATAGACACACCATCTTCAGTGAAGATGCGAGTCATACCTACTTTACGACCGATAAGACCAATCGCCATGTTAAAACCCTCTCTTGTTAGCCCAGGCTGATTTGAACATCAACACCGGCAGCCAAGTCCAATCTCATTAATGCATCTACTGTTTTATCAGTAGGTTCAATGATATCCACCAAACGCTTATGTGTACGAATCTCATACTGATCACGTGCATCTTTATTTACGTGAGGTGAAGTAAGTACTGTGTAACGCTCTTTACGTGTAGGTAGTGGAATAGGACCGCTAACCTGAGCACCTGTACGCTTCGCAGTTTCAACGATTTCAGCCGTAGACTGATCGATCAACTTGTGATCAAACGCTTTCAAACGAATACGAATTCTTTGATTTGGCATCGATTAAGCTCCAATCGAAAGAACAAAAAAAACCATCCACACCACCATTTAATTTTGGTAGGAGGATGCATGTAAACCGCTAACCCACAATTGGGGTCCTGTTTTATTCTATGGCTATATGTTGAATATCAGTAAAAGCACCTCAATTCTAACCAAATTCACTTGTTCCGAAGAACGAGTGGGCGCGAATTATACATAAGCTAGATTAGATTGCAAGCCGACTTATCCGATAGTTTTAAATAAGTGCTGCTTTTTAATGCTTCTGCTATTTACTAATGAATTTGTAGCAGCCGCTAATCATTTAATTCTCAAATCTAGTATTTAAGAGGCTTGAATGTTGCCTATTCTAAAATGGTTTTGCTTTGCCTTTTATAGAGCTCAGTTTCATCTCTGTATGATGAGGCAGGTATATTTCAGGCAGATGGGCTTTCTATATATCGGAATGGGCTAAAATTTAGTGGGAGCTAATAGAGATTTGAGATACTGTAATTTTACAAAGGCTTGGTATAAAAACCTAGTGAGCTAAAAAGCTCACTAGTTTAGGTATATCATGGGTTGTCTGTAATAGTTACTTTACCCGTCATTCCCTTAGGTACATAAAAATTAAATCTGTTAATAAAAGAATTAATTGCTTGAGCATTTGCATAAGAGCTCACTACAATTCTAGCGTTATGCAATTTTGACGCTTCAAAAGGTATACTATTGTTATCTGAGTCAACAACGTCTACTACTTCAATATAGAGGTTTGCCTGAGCATCAACCTCTAATTTTATGATAACTTTTCCCCCCGCCTCTAAAGGTATATTAAATTGATTGGGGACATTGGTTTTAACTAAACCAAAAAGTTCGGCTATAGTATTAACTGTTTGGCCAGCTCGCAGGATTTGCCCATGCAGTGTACTGGCCAAATAATCAGTAATATTATTTTTACAGTATAAACAATTCACGTATTCCCAAGCGGAGGACATTATAGTTTTAGGAATTTGTGTGCTAGTCGCCCTTTCGCGTAGAAGGCTATAAGCCTCCACTACGTCCTTCATCTTACTTTCAATATCCGAAGGAGTGGATATTGAGTTTATGGTTATTTCGCCATCTCGATCAACCACTTTGAATGAATAAACCAACATGTGTTTTATGTTAGCAATATGAACAGTAAAAAGAGGCGACTCATCAGCATGTTCCCGAGCGAGCCCCACTGCAACACCTATAGATGCGTTTTCTGAACACCCATAACATTCACCGTATAATGTTTTAGCTTTTACTGCATTAGAATAAAAGAGAAAAATCAGTGAGCAAACCAATAGTCCCATACTTGCTAATTTATTTAACATATAAATTCCTTTTTCCTTGTTATAGATAAAACAAGTGGATGGCTGAGCTCCAAACACTACAGGTAATAAAAATATCCAAATAAAACAGAGAGTCAATCTAATTTAAGGATTTTTAACACTAAGAATAAGATGGGTAGGCGCAAAATATACAAAATTGGCTGAGTAATATTGCCTCTTATTACTAAAACGAAAATGCTTGTTCCAAAGGCGTTAACCATGGCGACAGTATTATAAATGAGTCTTTACCATTTCGTGTTACCCGGCATCCTAAGCACAGCCTTAGGCTCATCGATAAGAGTTCAGTCAAAAAACAATAGCTATTTGCTGTCTGTCATGGGTCAGTTATAGTAAAGTTCTGAATACTAATAAAATAAACTCAAAGAAGCCGATTAAGCACACTATGAATGCAGACATAAATCAGAATCACCTTGACCGTATCCACCAGTTGCTTAAAACCTATCCTTCTTTGATGGATGCTTATCATAAACTTGAACCTTTTGTTTTAAGTTTGTTTGGTGCAGAAAGAATGAGTATTTTTCAGCGCCGTCGCCAACATCAAGATTTAGTCGCGCGTTTTAAAACCGGTAAAGAAACCCGCGAGATCAAAGTCCCTATTAGCCCTATGTCTATTGCTGGGTATGTGGCATTAAGTCAGTTACCGCTAATAATTAACGATCCCTATAATAAGGAAGAGCTAGCCAGTATTCATAAGCGCCTTAATTTTGCCGACCAGTTCGATAAAGACTCAACCTTTAAAACCCGCAACATTATGTGCATTCCTATTCTTGATTCAGGGGTGTTAATGGGTGTCATGCAAATCATCAATAAGCAAGACACTACCTTTAATGATGATGATCTGGCTTTGGCAAATGCCATTGCCGAGATTATGGGTAAAAAGTTTCGTTATGAATTAGGTGGCACCAGCGAGCCCTTTGATTATTTAGTACACCGCGACTTAATTTCAGAAAAAGAACTTAAAAAACTACAAGAGTCTTCTCACGATACTCGCCAACTGGTGCAAAGGCTTACTTCAGAACATAGAGTGCCAGAAGACGACTTAGGCAATGCCTTGTCGGTACATTATCAAGTGCCTTATCTAGCCTACTTGCCAGACAAGTATCACTTATTTCAAAGTGACAGTAAGTTAAACCTATCTTATTTAAAGCGTAATTTTGTTGCTGTATTAGCCGACGTAAAAGACAACCCTATAGTGTTAATGGCTGAACCCAATAACGCGACCTTATTAATGGAAATTGAAAGTGCCTTAGGCATTGATAGCTACGAAATTTCCGTCAGTCTACCTAATATCATTTTGCAGTATCTAGGCGAAGCAGCCAGTGGTGGCAGCGGCCCGGGTGCTATGGATGAAATCTTAGACGAAATTGGCTCCAGCGCCGACGAGCTAGATGAACAAACCGACGAAATGTCGGACGATGCCCCTGCTGTGGTTAGGCTAGTGAGTCGAGTATTACACGATGCTAAACGCTTAAATGCTTCTGATATCCATGTTGATCCAGAAAAAAATGCCCCTACTCGAGTGCGTATGCGTATTGATGGGGTATGTCGCGATATTACCCAAGTGCCCGCCTCACATCACAGTGCGGTCATTGCTCGCATAAAAATCATGGCCAACCTAAATATTGCTGAAAAGCGGGTGCCGCAAGATGGTAAATTATCTTTTCGTATGTCAGGCCAACTTATAGAAGTACGGGTGGCCACTATACCCACTGTAGCTGGTGAAGGTGTGGTCATGCGGATACTAGCTGCCGGTGGTGCCATGCCTATGAGCAAATTAAATTTGGCCCCCAAAAACCACGAGAAGATTTTAGACTTAGTACAAAAGCCCCATGGCATAATGTTAGTAGTAGGGCCCACAGGCTCGGGTAAAACCACTACCTTACATGCTGTGCTTGGACATATTAATACACCCGAGAAAAAAATCTGGACGGCCGAAGATCCAGTAGAAATTACTCAACCTGGCCTACAACAAGTACAAGTGAGCGCCAAAATAGGTTTTACCTTTGCCAATGCCTTACGGGCATTCTTACGTGCCGACCCAGATGTCATTCTAATTGGTGAAATGCGTGACAAAGAAACTGCTCATGCGGGTATAGAAGCCTCGTTAACCGGTCACTTAGTGTTTTCCACTTTACATACCAACTCGGCGCCAGAAACCATTTCTCGTTTGCTCGACTTAGGGTTAGACCCAGTTAACTTTTCTGATGCCTGTGTAGGTATATTGGCACAACGCTTAATTCGAACCATTTGCCCCAATTGCAAAGAAAAATATCCAGCCAGTGAAAGCGATTTGGCTTTTATCCGTAGACAATACGGCGAAGAATACCTAGACGAACTTAATCTAACCGAACCGTTAATGCTGCACAAAGGTAAAGGCTGTGATGAATGCGGAGACACCGGCTATCGAGGTCGAACTGGGGTACACGAATTACTTGCCATGTCTGGAGAGCTAAGGGCGCTTATTTATAAAGAAGCCTCGGTACACGAAATGAAAGCCCAAGCTATGTCGGATGGTATGCGCACCCTAACCCAAGACGGCATTTTAAAGGTGCTCAAGGGCGATACCGACATAGCCCAAGTACAAATCATAAGCGGCTCTGGCTAACGCTAGCTTTCTAGCTGTGAAAAATCTTATACAGCTAGCTCCGCTCGGCGCTAGCTTTTATCACGGGCACAACTTGCAGTATTTGCCCACAGTGATAATGTGTTTTGCTGATGTTTTTCAAAACGCCATTCTAAAAATAAAATATAACTTAGGGAATCACTATGACACGCCTTAATCAAGACTTGCTGCGTGCAGCGGGCTTATTGTCTGTGCTTTGTTTTTCGCCATTATCTTTGAGCCAATCAGAGAGCGACGAACAATCAGAATTGACTAACCAAAACGAAAACAGCCAAAAGTGGGATGTGCTCAATCCTCCTTTTGACTTAAACAGCGTAAAAATAGATACAGATCAAACGACTTGGGCCAGTTTAGATGTCACCCCAGATGGCAAAAACATCGTTTTTGATATGTTGGGCGATATTTATACTATCAGTATTAATGGCGGTAAAGCCCAAGCCCTAACTCAAGATTTTGCCTGGAACATTCACCCAGCTGTCAGCCCAGATGGTGAAAAAATTGCATTTATTTCTGACCGTGGTGGTTTGTCTAACTTGTGGGTAATGGACAAAGATGGCACTAACCTAAAGCAACTTAGCCAAGAAAAACATAACCTAATTCATTCACCCAAATGGACCCCAGATGGTCAATATATAGCGGTAAGCAAAGGGATAATGTCGAGCCGTAGTATTCCTGCTGGAGAAATTTGGTTATACCATCATGCAGGTGGTGAAGGTTTAGCCCTTAAAGAAAGAGTTAACGGTAAAAAAGACCAAAAAAACATTGCTGATCCGGCTTTTTCTCCCGATGGCCAATACCTTTATTTTACTCAAGACATTACCGGCGGCAGTACTTTTAGTTACAACCGCGATCCGTTAAAAGGTATCTTTGCCATCACTCGCTACGATATGCACACAGGTGAAGAAGAACGCTTTGTCAGTGGCACAGGTGGGGCTGTAGTGCCAACCCCTTCGCCAGATGGCAAACACTTAGCCTTTATCCGCAGAGTTAAGAACCAAACTGCACTCTTTATCAAAGACTTAGCCACTGGATTAGAAAAACCTGTTTACCTAGACTTAGAACGCGACATGCAAGAAGGTTTTGGTTCTGAAGGTTATTTTGCCTATTTTGATTGGACGCCAGACTCAAAAGCCTTGGTGTTTTGGACTGCGGGTAAATTTCATAAATTAAATTTAAAAGATCAATCAGTTAGCACTATTCCTGTGCAAGTCACAACAGAATTACAATATGCCAATGCAGTACGCTTTGAGGTAGATGTAGCCGCAGAAAGTTTCCCAATTAAAATGACGCGATGGGCGCAACAATCTCCAGATGGCCGCTCTATCTTGTTTCAGGCCCTTGGCAAACTATATGTAAAAGATATTAAGTCGGGCAAAATCTCTAGGCTAACCAAGCAAAACGAGCATGAAGAACTTTACCCACGCTACAGCAATGACGGTAAAAGCATTGTTTATACCACTTGGCACGATCAAAAATTAGGTAGCATTAAAGTAGTGCGCGCCAAAGGCGGTAAGGGCAAAACCCTTACAACCACACCAGGGCATTATATTCAGCCGGCTTTTTCTACCGATGGAAAACTTATTACCTACAAAAAAATCACTGGCGGGTATTTGCTTAGTCCAGAATATTCAGTAGATCCTGGTATTTACGTGATGGATGTTAAAACCCGTAAAGCCAATCGCATTAGCAAGAGCGGCTATGCCCCGCATTTTGCCGGTGACAACAAACGTGTCTATCTCACCACCTCAGTACCTGGCACGAGTTACTCTGAAACTCAATTAATTAGCTACGACTTGCAAGGTGAAGATAGACGTGAACATCTATACGGAGCCACTAAAGTCACTGAGTATCGACTCTCGCATGATAAAAAGTGGGTTGCTTTTGTTCATCAATATAATGCCTATGTTGCACCTTTTGTAGATACTGGCAAACGTATCAACATTGGCCCTAAAATGACCTCACTGCCGGTAGCACAAATTTCTAGCCGCGCTGGCGAAAGCCTGACTTGGCGCGCCGATAACCAATCTGTGAGTTGGTACCATGGTTCTACTTTTTATCAAAGAGATCTAAAAGATGCCTTTGCCTTTTTAGCCGGTTCACCTGAGACCCTGCCAGAACCTGTCGACCAAGGTATTAGTCTGTCATTTGAGCACAAAGCCGACAAACCTAAAGGGTATAAAGCCTTAGTGGGTGGCACTGTAGTGACCATGCGCGATGCCAATAGACAAAGAGAAGTGATTGAAAATGGTGTGGTGTTAATCAAAGACAATAAAATAGTTAAAGTAGGTAAAGCTTCTGAGGTCGTTATCCCTGATGACGCACTAAAAGTCGACACTAAAGGCAAAACTATTTTGCCTGGCTTAATAGACACCCATGCCCACGGCTCGCAAGGAAATAACGAAATCATTCCTCAGCAAAACTGGGCAATGTATTCTAATTTAGCCTTTGGGGTGACCACTATTCACGACCCTTCTAACGATACCACTGAAATATTTTCAGCAGCCGAGTTACAAAAAGCGGGCAAAATCGTAGCCCCACGCATTTATTCAACAGGCACCATTTTATACGGCGCGGAAGGCTTAGGTTATAAAGCTGTAATCAATAGCTATGAAGACGCTGAGTTTCATATGCAAAGATTAAAAGACACAGGTGCTATTTCGGTTAAAAGTTACAACCAGCCCAGACGTGATACCCGTCAGCAAATTTTAGCTGCTGCGAAAAAACTAGGCATGATGGTAGTGCCAGAAGGTGGCGGTAAGTTTCAGCAAAATGTGTCTATGTTAGTTGATGGGCATACAGGCTTAGAGCACTCTTTGCCTATAGCTAAAGGTTATGATGATTTAACCACTTTATGGTCGGCCACTAAATTTGGTTACACTCCTACTTTTGTGGTGTCTTATGGCGGCATGATGGGCGAAGAGTATTTTTACGACCGTACCGAAGTATGGAAAAACGAGCGCTTAATGCGCTATACCCCGCACTTTTTAGTAGACAGACGCTCAATTCGTCGCCCCACAGCGCCAGATAATCAATACAATCATGTGGCTGTAGCTGAATATGCAAAAACCCTAAGAGATCAGGGTGTGAGTGTGCATATAGGCGCACATGGCCAACGTGAAGGCTTAGCCTCGCATTGGGAGCTATGGATAATGCAACAAGGTGGTTTTACGCCTTGGGAAGCATTACGCGGCGGTACCATAGATGGCGCGACTCACTTAGGCATGGACAAACACATAGGTAGCATTGAAGAAGGCAAGCTGGCCGACTTAATGGTGGTAGACGGAGATGTTTTAAACGATATTCGCCTTAGTGAATACGTGACCTACACTGTGATTAACGGACGTATTTACGATACAGCCACTATGAATCAGCTAGATCAAAAGGCATCGCGCCAAGGGTTTTTCTTTGAACAGAATAATCAGTTGTTTATGCCTACAGAAACACAAAATGCGATAGATGCGAAAGCTAAACAACATAATTGGATACATTAGTCCGATATAATATTATCTTTCATTAAAGCTTCATGCATACTTCGGCACCATTTAATGGTGCCGAATACTTTTAGGCCTAAAATATGTTTGGAAAAGAAATCATGTACGATCAAAATAGCATGCTCATTGCTTTGGGATTATTTGCCGCTATGTTGATCGCTAATCAACTGGGTTATCGTCTTGGCTCTAAGTCTGTGGCAGATGATAACAGTGAATTAAAAAGCCAAACCACCGCTATTCAAGCGGGCATTATGGGTTTGTTGGCACTCTTGCTTGGTTTTACTTTTAATATGTCGCTACAAAGATACGATGCCCGTAGCCATGTTGTCATAGAAGAAACTGGGGTGATATCAAATGCCGTTATGCGTGCCACTATGTTACCCGAACAATTTAAACAACCGGCGCTAGATTTACTGCGGCTATATCTGCATGAACGCATAGAATTAAGCAGCATTGACTTATCTAAACAAGACAAACGTCGAGCCTTAAATGTTCGAATAACAGATATACAAAAGCAATTGTTTGACATTGCCACTCAAGCGGCAGAAATCGATCAACGCCCTTTAACCAGTGGCGCATTTTTACAAGCCCTCACCGCCCTAGTGCAAATCGAAGGTAAGCGCAGTGCCATGTTGCAATTGCACGTACCCGAGCCTGTGATATTTTTGCTGTTTACCGTATTTATAACCGCAGGTGGCATTTTAGGTTATTCCAGTGGATTAGGTAGAAAGCGCCCCAAATTCCCTACCTTAATTATGTCTGCCCTAATTGTATTAGTGGTGTTTATCATTATTGATCTTGATAGACCTAAGCGCGGCATTATTAAAGTCAAGCAAGAAAGCTTGTATGATTTACAACAAAACCTTAGCCACTTTGCTAAAACCTCTTAATATTGGACATTGATCAACTTTGACTAGGTTTTGACCTCTCACATGAACAAGTATTTAGTCTGGGATTTGCCCACAAGATTATTTCATTGGCTTTTAGTGATGGCGCTTTTAGCACAATGGATAACAGTTAAAGTACTAGATGATGCCTTATGGCTGCATGCTTATATTGGTTACTTTACCTTAGGTTTAGTTGTATTCAGGATACTGTGGGGTATATGGGGCACCAAATATGCAAAATTTAGCCAATTTATTGCAGGCCCAAAAGCCATTTTCGGTTACTTAAAAGCCTTATTCTCTGGCCAAACAAAACTTTGGGCAGGGCATAACCCCCTTGGTGGTTGGATGTTACCTAGCACGCTTTTGTTAGTCGGCATTCAAGGGGTAAGTGGGCTATTTGCCACAGATGACATTCTTACTCAAGGCCCCTATTACTCTGTAGTCGATCAAACATGGCAAAACACTTTGCAATGGCTACATGCTAATACCTATTACATAATTTTAGGGCTAGCTGGGGTGCATATATTGGCAATATTAAGCTATAAGTGGTTTCTACACTTACCTCTGACATTAGCAATGTTAAATGGTAAAAAGCCAGTAGATAAAAGTCAGGGCATTAAACATTCTAAATTAGGATTGGCGCTATTGTTAGCCATATTAGTGGGAGTGTTTATGTATTGGTTGGTGGGAATTAACCCACCACCAATAGAAGAGTATTACTATTAATTTTCTAATCTAAATTAATCCGCTTTATAATCATCATGGCAAGCTTTACAACTTTTAAATACCTGGCCTATCGCAGGTTTAAACTTTGACTCGTCCCCTGATTTTGCTACCTGATTTAAGTTTTTTGCGGCTAAGGTTAAGTTATTAATTTTTTCTGAAAAGTCAGCTTGGTTTTGCCAAATTTTAGCCAAAGCTGCGGTTTCAACATCAAAACCTGTGGTATCAGTGGCAAAATAATCACCTAACATCATAGATAACTGCTCAATGCGAGTGGCATTGGTTTGCAGAGTTTCGGCATTCATAGGGATTGCACCTTTATTCATAGCGCCTAATGCCCCTACATTACTTTTAATCAGTTGTAATACAGCTTGTCTGTATTGGGTCGCATCTTTGGCATGCTTAGCTGATTTAGCCGGCTCAGCCATCACCGAAAAAGTTCCAAGTACTGATACGCAAGTCATCGCCATCAAGATTTTTTTCATTTTTACTCCTTTCATCAGGTAAAGCTACCTGTAGTAGTGGTGTTTTTCTCTATCATAGGGCTTAGCTTAGTGCCATGCAATCAGCACATAACATATAGTTGGGCTGTTCAAGCATAAAAAAATAGCCAACAAATTTGGGGTAAAGTTAAAAAGCTCTTAGTATGTTAGTTAGGTCTTTCACTACAAGCTTAGGATTAAAAGGTTTAAGTATGGCGAATAACGATATTGAAAAATCTTTCTCGACCTTAAAGCAAACCATCCCTCTTATGCTCAAGCATAAAATATCTGCTATTCCAAGCAACTATGCGCTTTGGTATACCTATGTAAGCAATAAATCTCCAGAGCTAAACGAAGCGCTAGAACGCGCTATAGATTTTAATTTGCCGCTGTCTGAAACTCGAAGCAAGGCCTTATATCGTGATTATTTAGCTGAAACTGAAGAAGTCAACGCATGGCAATTACGCCAATCCATAGAGGCCATGTTAGTTGAGTTGTCTCAATCGTTAAAAGATACCCATAGTGAAACAGTCAATTTTAAAAGCACTATGGATACCTGTATCGATGACCTAGCTAAAGTTGAAAAAGAAGGCTTATCGGTTGAAGAAGTTATGGCGTTAGTACGGGCCTTAGTAAAAGACACCCAGAATATTAGGCGCAGTACCATTAGTTTTAATGCCACCTTAACCGACGCACAAAAAGAAATTAGCGCCTTAAGAGCCCAGCTTGAACAAAGCCAACAAGCTGCCTTGTACGACTCGTTAACAGGTTTGTGCAATAGGCGATTTTTTGATGACGAACTGGCTGCCTATGCTTCTCAGCCTAATCTGTTTTTATTGCTAATTGATTTAGATCACTTTAAAAAAATCAATGATAACTATGGGCATGTAATGGGTGACATGGTGCTTAAAGCTACAGCCAAAAAGTTACAAGACTGCTGCAGAGATGGCGCCCAAGCATTTCGATTTGGCGGCGAAGAGTTTGCTGTCATTGTGCCTAACTCAAACTTTTCAAAAGCCAGAGGTCTGGCTGAAAGTATTCGCAAAGCAGTTCAAAAAATTCGGGTAAAAGATAAAAAAACAGGTGAAGCAGTGGGCGATATCACCGCTTCTATAGGTTTAGCCGAACATACTGCAAAACAGCCTGCTAGCTCTTTAATAGAAAAAGCTGATCAACAATTATATGAAGCTAAACGCTTAGGCAGAAACCGAGTGATGCCTATAATGAAAACCAACTCAGGCTAAATTAATTTAGCCTAATTGACTCATGGTTTAATGCATCAGATAAAGGTGAAGGCCGACCTAATAAATAACCTTGTACTTTATCAACGCCTAATTCTCTTAATGTAGCCAATTGCTCTAGTGTTTCGATTCCCTCGGCAATAATAGTGCAATCAATGGATTTAGCATAAGCACACAGGGCCTTAGCTAACAAATATCTACGTTGGTCGGATTGAATATTTTGGGTCAAACTTATATCTAGTTTAATGATCTCAGCTTCTAACTCTATTATGTGCTGAAAGCTCGCGTAACCCGCTCCAGCGTCATCAATAGCCAAACGAATCCCTCTAGCACGTAAAGGCGCCAAAACCTGTGTAAATTTAGCATAGTCACTAATAGGCGAATGCTCTGTGACTTCTAGTACAACGCGGCTTAAATCAATGCCTTCTAACACCTTAACAATTGCGCCATTTAAAATATATTCTGGCGAAGTATTAATTGAAATATACGATTGCTGACTAAAATCACAAATTTTACTAAGTGCATTTTTCACCGCTAGCATTTCTAACATTTCGCCTAAGCCCACTTGGGCGGCATCGTTAAACCATTTGTCTGGGGAGATATAGGATGCAGAATCGAATCGTGATAAAGACTCAAACCCGGCCACTTGGTTAGTCAGCAAACTATAAATGGGCTGATAATGCACCTGAATAATATTGTTTTCGATGGCTTGCTGAATACGCTTTTGTTTTTCTAAACTAAAAAGCTTTAGTTCGATATCTCCCTCAATGACCTCTCTGGCAATATCGGCAATGGCACTCATAAAGGATAAATCCCTATCATTTAAAGAATTATCAGCCTGATGTTTAAAACAACAAAAAGTGCCGTAAGTCACACCATTACTTAAACAAATTGGCACGCCCATATATGACCCTATTGATAAAGCTTGAGTCACTGCCATGTTTTTAGTGATGGGATTTTTAAGGGTATTAGGAATAACATTGGGTAGATCTTTATCGACAATTTTTTTGCAATAACTCTGTTCTAATGGATCGGCATCATTTACAGCAATGCAGGAAGAGTGGCTAGTTGAGTCAACAAATTTAAATACACGATTGCCATTTTTAAACTCAGCAATAAAAGCCACGTCCATTTTTAAATGTTTACGAATTACCGACAAAATTTTTGCTAGGTATTCATTAATGTTTTCAGTGCTCGCTTCACTAAATAAAGAATCGCGAAAAAGTGCTGTATTCATATTTATTAACTAAGGTTACCACCACTTAAAAAACTGGCAGGTGCTAAATGCCACTTTACATGATTTAAGTCTTTAAACCTTCAGATGATTTAGCTGTATGAATAAAATACACCACTAAGCTAAGTTGTTCAAAATTCGAACATTGTTTTGCCTTTCTAATCGTACTACTCTAGATTTAATTAGCATTTAATGAAGATAGGTGTGAGTTATTATGGATCAGATATTACAGTTTTTTAGCAATGATTATATGCCCCACGGGCACTGCTATTTATGGTTACCCAGTATCTTGTGGGTAAATGTCATATCTGATTTACTTATTGCAATCGCGTATTTTTCTATCCCAGTTTTACTGATAGTAGTGGTAAACAAGCGCAAAGATATTAAGTTTAAAGGCATTTTTTTATTATTTGCCGCCTTTATTCTTATGTGTGGCATATCTCACCTCTTTGCTATTTATACGGTTTGGAACGGCTCTTACGGCTGGCACGGTATAAGCAAACTTATTACCGCTATCGTATCTGTGTTAACGGTTTGGGCACTCTTTATCAATAGAGAAGCGCTAGTGCGTATTCCCACCGCCTATCAATTAGAACTCGCTTTAGAAGAAGCAAAAGAAGCCAATCAAGCCAAACGCAACTTTTTAGCCTGTATGAGTCATGAAATTCGTACCCCTATCAACGGGGTAATGGGGATGCTCAATTTAACCATTAATAATGAAACCGACCCAGAGCAAGCTAAAAAATTATCTATTGCCAAAAAAAGTGCTGAGTCTTTATTAGCCATCATTAACGACATTATCGATTTTTCAAAAGTAGAAGCAGGCAAACTCGAAATTGAAAAGGTACCTTTTAATATTAGCGAAATGTTAGCGGATACTGTGAAAGGATTTTCGTTTTGCTACCACGATAAAAATGTAGATTTATTGTTAGACGCCAGAGAAGTAGAAACCGACTTTATAGTGGGTGATCCTGGGCGCATTAGGCAAATATTAAATAATTTAATTAGCAATGCAGTGAAATTTACTGATGCTGGCGAAATTAAAGTTGTAGCTAAAGTGAACCAAGCTAATTCTGGGGGATATGAATTGTCTTGTCAGGTACAAGATACCGGCATTGGCATTGAAAAAGATAAATTAGGCATGTTATTTAACCCTTTTTCACAAGCAGACACATCTACTACGCGTAAATATGGTGGAACCGGATTAGGTTTGGCCATTTGTAATCAATTAACCCAACTCATGGGCGGCAACCTAGAGGTTTCTAGCGAGCCAAATAAAGGTAGTATTTTTAGTTTTGTGATCCCAGTAGACTTGCCACTGATTGAAATGCAAACGCAAGATAAAAATTCCTTAGCTAGCTTTTATGCACAAAGTGATCGCGAACATACAGTTTTATTAGTCACCCCTAGTCAGTCAGCTACTGATATTTATAGCGGCTACTTACAAAAGGCTAATTATCAAGTGTTAAGCTGTGAAAGCATTGAACATCTAAAAGCCCTTAAAACTAATCAAGCCAGCGCTATACAAACTATTGTGATAGATGCGGAACTTTTACATGCGCAAAATGCCAGCGAGTTGGTCGATTTTAAGCAGCAATATCCGCAAATAAACAGCATTTGGATTTTAGATTACGACAGTAAGAAAAAATTTACTTCTCCGCATCTAGAAATATCTGGCTTTATTGATAAACCCCTTTCTCCCATAGAATTATTTAAAGCTATGGATCAAATAGAGCTACCCGCTTTGGTCAAGTCGTCTATGAATGAGGGCGATAAAAAGCCTAAATACCCATTAAATGTTCTCATAGTAGAGGACAATCAAATTAACCAAACTGTTGTAGAGTGCCTTTTAGAAGACTGTGTAGCGAGTTACCAATGCGCCAATAACGGCTTAGAGGCCATGACTACTTTGAAAAACTCTTTAAAAGGCAACAACCAAAAATTTGACCTGATTTTTATGGACTGTCAGATGCCAGTCATGGATGGTTACGAAGCCACTCAAAGAATTCGAGCTGGAGATGCAAGTGAGTATTATAATGACATTGCCATAATAGCCATGACAGCCAATGCCATGAGTAGTGATAGAGATCAATGTATCGCCGCCGGTATGAATGACTATATATCTAAACCCATAGCCTTTGATAAAGTGATGGATGCAATAGACAAAGTCCATAAAAAGACCAATTCAAGTTAAACCAACAAGTTCACTTGGTACTAACTTTTATACAAAAACGGCCCGTTAAGGGCCGTATTATTTTGTTGAGGGTTAACTTACACTAGGCCACAACCAAGCCAAGGTTGCAGCGATAACTAAGGCATAAATCAGCGCATCAATTAAAAAACGCCCTGTCACCGCCCATGGGTGGCCATACCAAATACTGTAAGGAATAGTTGCAAATCCAAAGGCTAAAAAGCCTAATTTAGCGGCAAAAACCATAACCTGCTGAAACTCTGCACCAACTGGCAAAGCAAGGGTTGCCATATAGGCTACAAGCGCACTGCCTAATACAAAATAAAGAAACTGTAAGCCCAATAACTTGCCCATTGGTGGCATGCCGTTTTCAAGCACACTGATCATGGCCACTGGTCCGTCATTAAACTTTTTCTGTAGAGCTTCATCGCCCATTTCTTTCATATCACTGCAGTGAGGCATAGTATAAATACCCGGTGCAGGTTGGTTTTGGCCTAAAGCCGCTAATACTTGATCTTCATTTTCCAATTTTTTGTAATCATAACTATGATATTTCAAGACCATATGGATCACACTGCTGGCCAACCAAGCAAACATACCACTTAATAAAATAGGCAACCAAAGTTGCATTACATCTACTGTCATATTTTTCTCCCAATTCTAAAGTCTGAGCATAACACTGCATACTCAATCCAATTCGTTAACAATATTGCAACATTTATTTTTGAATAGCGAATAATTACAATTTCCCCTCAGCCACAGGCTATTTTTACCTAAACCAGCTAACTCCTAACCAATATTTTAAATTAAGATTTTAATTATTTGATTTTTATACAAAAGAAATTCGGCATCCAAGCGAAATTTCTTGTATAATCCCGCGCAATTTTTACTCAGACTGAAGTTGGAACAATGACAGATTTAGCAAAGTACAGAAACATAGGTATTTTTGCCCACGTTGACGCGGGTAAAACAACTACAACAGAACGTATCCTTAAACTTACCGGAAAAATCCATAAAACGGGTGAAGTACACGACGGTGAATCAACCACAGATTTCATGGAACAAGAAGCCGAGCGTGGTATTACTATTCAATCAGCAGCAGTAAGCTGTTTTTGGAAAGATCACCGCTTTAACGTTATCGATACTCCTGGGCACGTTGACTTCACAGTTGAAGTATATCGTTCACTTAAAGTATTAGACGGCGGCATAGGCGTATTCTGTGGTTCTGGTGGTGTTGAGCCTCAATCAGAAACTAACTGGCGTTATGCTAACGAATCAGAAGTTGCCCGTGTTATTTTTGTAAACAAACTTGACCGTATGGGTGCTGATTTTTACCGTGTAGTTAACCAAGTTAAAACCGTACTAGCAGCTAACCCGCTAGTAATGACTTTACCAATCGGAATCGAAGATGATTTTGTTGGTGTTGTAGATGTATTAACTAAACAAGCTTACATCTGGGATGACACAGGTTTACCAGAAAACTACAAAATTGAAGACGTGCCTGCTGATATGGTTGACAAAGTTAACGAATATCACGAAATGCTAGTTGAAACTGCTGTTGAACAAGACGACGACCTAATGATGGCTTACATGGACGGCGAAGAGCCTTCTATTGAAGACCTTAAGCGTTGTATCCGTAAAGGTACACGTACTATGGCGTTCTTCCCAACTTACTGTGGTTCTGCTTTCAAAAACAAAGGTGTTCAAAACGTACTTGACGCTGTTGTTGATTACTTGCCTGCACCTCAAGAAGTTGATCCTCAGCCTCTTACTGATGAAGAAGGTAACGAAACTGGCGAGCACGCTATTGTTTCTGCAGATGAGCCACTTCGCGCACTAGCATTCAAAATCATGGATGACAGATTTGGCGCTTTAACCTTTGTTCGTATTTACTCTGGTAAATTAAACAAAGGTGACACTGTACTTAACTCGTTTACTGGTAAAACAGAGCGTGTAGGCCGCATGGTTGAAATGCAAGCTGACGAACGTAACGAATTAGACAGTGCCCAAGCCGGTGATATCATCGCCATTGTAGGTATGAAAAACGTACAAACTGGTCACACTCTTTGTGATCCTAAGCACCCTTGTACACTTGAAGCCATGGTATTCCCAGAACCAGTAATCTCTATTGCTGTTGCACCTAAAGATAAAGGTGGTTCTGAGAAAATGGGTATCGCTATTGGTAAAATGGTGGCAGAAGATCCATCTTTCCGTGTTGAAACTGACGAAGATTCAGGCGAAACCATTCTTAAAGGTATGGGTGAATTACACCTAGACATTAAAGTAGACATCCTTAAGCGTACTTACGGTGTTGACCTTATTGTTGGTGAACCTCAAGTTGCTTACCGTGAAACTATCACTCAAGCTGTTGAAGATTCTTATACTCATAAGAAACAATCTGGTGGTTCTGGTCAGTTTGGTAAAATCGATTACCGCATTAGACCTGGTGAGCCAAATTCAGGCTTTACCTTCACTTCTACTGTTGTTGGCGGTAACGTACCTAAAGAATTCTTCCCAGCCATTGAAAAAGGCTTTAAAGGCATGATGGATCACGGCGTATTAGCTGGTTTCCCTGTGCTTGACGTTGAAGTTGAATTATACGACGGTGGATTCCACGCAGTTGATTCATCAGCGGTTGCTTTCGAAATCGCTGCAAAAGGTGCTTTCCGTCAATCAATTCCTAAGGCTGGCCCTCAGTTAATTGAACCTATCATGAAAGTTGACGTTTACACGCCAGATGATCACGTTGGTGACGTTATTGGTGATTTGAACCGTCGTCGTGGCATGATCAAAGATCAAGAAGCTGGCGTAACTGGTGTACGTGTTAAAGCTGATGTACCTCTTTCAGAAATGTTTGGTTATATCGGAAGCTTACGTACTATGACTTCTGGTCGTGGTCAGTTCTCTATGGAATTCTCACATTACAACCCTTGTCCACAAAATGTGGCTGAGAAAGTAATCGCAGAAACCAAAGAGCGTAACGCTGCTAAGAAGTAACACTTCGAAATCATTAAAAAGCCCCGTTAGTGCAAATTAACGGGGCTTTTTTGTGGATAAATTTAGTTAGAGGGTTGAATACCTGTTGCGAGAGACTTATTGTAACTACAGGGTTTTCCTTCTTTTAACACTAAGTGTTCGACAGACTGGTTTACATATCCTCAATATCTTATCTAAAAAATTTTAGGAACATACATGAAATTGAAATCTCTTGCCTTGTTAACGGCATCGTCATTATTTCTTGCTGCTTGTGGCAACGAACAAACCAATAAAACAGACACCAATGCAGAAGTTAAAGAGAACAGCGCTACAGCCTCTTCAGACTCAGAACTAGCTAGTCTAGAACAAAAGCTTAGTTACATAGTGGGAACTAACCTAGCCACTCAATTTAAGCGCGATGAACTAACCTTAAATGTTGATGCTTTTAATCTAGCGGTAGCCGATGTGTTTGCTGGTACAGAATCACGCTTAACTCAAGAGCAAATTCAACAAGCCGTTGCCACTGTACAACAGCAAGCTCAAGAGAAAAAACAACAAGCACAAATGGCTATCAGCGAAAAGAACAAGACCGAAGGCATGGCCTATTTAGCAGAAAATGCTAAAAAAGACGGCGTTGTAGTTACTGAAAGTGGCTTACAATACAAAGAGATAGTAGCTGGTGACGGTGAAATGCCAACTGCCGACAACACAGTAGTAGTGCACTATAAAGGCACACTAATTGACGGCACTGAATTTGACAGCTCTTATTCACGTGGCGAGCCTGCTGAGTTCCCGGTTACTGGCGTGATTCAAGGTTGGGTTGAAGCCTTACAACTTATGAACGTGGGTGACAAGTTTGAACTCACTATTCCTTCAGACCTAGCCTACGGCCAAAGAGGCAGCGGCCCTCAAATTGGCCCTGATGCTACTTTAGTCTTTGAAGTAGAGCTATTAGAAATCAAATAAGTTAACTTATAAAAATCAAAGCCTTGCAAGTTTTTGCAAGGCTTTTTTGTTTGCTGATATAGCTTAAACAAAACATTTAATTATTCTATACATTCACGACTTATCTACCCTTATAAGCTCTCTAAATCACCTTAGTTAACCAGCGCAAGGTATTTAAAGCCATTTGCTGCCATTGCGAGTTAGGCGCTGTAAATCCTGCTATAGATTGACTACCATCATCATTGTTAAAAATCATGGCAGTAAACCCATTAGAGTCGCCAAATATTACCAGTCGGCCTAAACCAAAATTTCCGGCTATGGCTTGCGAATCTCCCGCCCCACTTGGCCCCACTCCAGTTGGGTGAATGACATTTATGGCACTCGAGCTAAGCGCGAGAATATTAGTAAATTGGCTATTGGTATTCACTGCACTGCCACCATAAGATTGAATAACGTTAATCGCCTCAGACGCGTTTCTGCCCTGAGTAATGGGATGCCTAGTATTAAGCAAGCCATTGGCCGCTGAAAAACGCAACCATGATGCTTTGTGAGCATAATATGCGGGGTTAGTATCTTCTATGTAGCCAACAGATGAATGCGTGTTAAAACGCGCCAAAAGTGGGTTAATGGCCTGGTCGAAGGGTGCGTGTTCGCTAAATGCTAAAAGGGCTCCGCCTTTTGCTACCCAAGCTTCAAGAGCATCAAGCTCGCCCTTAGTAAAGGTCTGTTCTGTGGTGACAGAATTTTTTTCAGTAAAATTAAAAGGCAGGGCGGTAATAATCATCACTACATCCACCCCTTGCAACCCTTTGTCACTAAATGGCTTATTAGAAATCACAACTTGAAAACCATCAGCTTTGGCCAAAGCAATAAAAGGGTCTAGGTACCCCCACTGCACAAAAAAGTTATGATGTGCTCCATCGATTAAAATAACCGGACCAGTGGCTTTTTCAAATGCAGGGTTAGTAACTTTAGGTGCAAAAGCCGGGTCATTAAACATTGGCCATCTTTGGTCTTTTGCATTGATTGGCAAGGTCATTAGCAAGATCCATATTAAAAAAACCGCTTTAAACGCATGCATATTAGGCCCTTATTAGTGTTGCCTTAGTTGTCTTTTGGTTGATGTAAAGGATCAATTAGCGGCCAACCGTTTTCAGCTTGCTCTTGCCAAAACTCAATACGTGCTAAGCGCTCACTTGCCAAGCTTTTAATCTTAAGTGTTTGTTCAAGTTGCACCATCACCTCGTGAATATGCCCTAAGTAAGGGGCGGTATTACTAAATGCCCCAAAAAAGTTATAGCCAACTTGCACATACATATTCCTTAGCGGTCTTTTGTCTTTTAGATACTCGCGCCACTCTTCTGCCGAGCTAAATTTACGGGTAAAGTCACCGTATTCTAAACGCGCATGGGAAAATAGCTCGGTATTTTGCTTTCGAACCATTAATCCTTCCCAAACAGTAATCAAACGATCAAAATGTCGGTCGTGTAATTCAATGATATCTACTCTAAGCTTTGGTGACTTGATAATATGTAATCCGTAGCTCCGGATACTGGTATAGCCTGAAGTTTCCAGTGACAATGTTGTATAACTTCCAACTTTGGGGAAATCCGCAATAATTGTTTCTTCATCATAGGGCTCACCTTTAACAAAATTGCCCACATTCCATGCGGCTTTTAAATAGCCGGTGGCATTAAAGCTCATGTTCTCATCAATCTGTTTAAAGTTATTATTCAGATTGGTGTAGATAGACTGTAAATATTCACGTTCAAGGGCCCGAGCACCGCGTTCGTTATTCCAATTATCAAACGCCAGAGCCAATGAAATACCCAGAAATATCAACATGATTTCGAACAAGGCGGATGGCAGGCCGCGCTTAATTATGTGAGTGAATTTTTCAAGTACCATGCTGGCTCCCTTGCTTTTGGGCATAATCAAGCTAACCCTTCTCGCCGCGCTTTAAGGTAAAAATAAATTGCAAAAATACCTAGCACTAAGGGCATCATCACGCCAAATTCATCTACATATAAATGGGTGGTTTCACCTCTAACGGTTAAGGGCGTAAAAATCCGTTGAATATATAAATTATGGCTAGCGTGCATAATCACGGCTGGCCATAAACTGTTAGATTTAAAGGTGTAATAGGCCATAATTAAACTCATGGCTATGGTATTAATCAGAAACAACACAGATTGTAGCCACAGGTTTCCTTCTCCGGCATTGTAATCACTCATCATAATGACAGGAACATGCCACAGCCCCCAAATAAGCCCAGACACTACAGCCACCGCCCAAAAAGGCATTAACTTTTTTAGCTCCCAAACTAACAAGCCACGCCAGCCAATTTCTTCACCTAAGGCGCGCGAAGCTTTATCGATAATCCCCAAAGTGGCAATCAACAAACCAAAACCTATAGCAGCAGCGGCCTGATATTCACTGCTACCTAACAGTTGCATAGACCAATCATTGAGGGTGGCTTGATTAGGAAATCCGCTACCACCCCAACCTAAAAACCATACTGGCAGATACATAATGGCGGCATACACCAAAGGCACCCATAAAGACTGCCAGTTCCACTTCCAGGCTCCCCATTGCCAAGGCATACTGCTAATACTACGCCCCAGTAGCTTACAAGTTAAAATAGCGGCAAGGCCAGGCGCCCACATAATCATAGTAACTAAAATGATATGCATTTTGCCTGATAGAGAAATTAACCACAGCGTTGCAGCGCTAAATAAACCAGTAATAGCCAGAAAAATAGCAATGGCTTTTATCGCTTCTATTTTTATATTGTGCGAATCAGTGGGTTCGATTGACATAGCACCTCTTCCTTATTTTAGGTTTAATTATTCTTGAACATTTGGTAGCAGTTTCACCCCAAACTCTTTTTCCCATTTTTTATAGGTCTTATCTAAATATTCATTGGCCATGGCTTTAAATTCGGGGTTATTTTGTAGCATGGTGATACGGGGATAAGTTAATACATAGCGACCTAACCCAACTGTATCTGAATCTATTACGTTAAAGCCATTTTTTGCCAAATTAAGCAGCGTTTTAATATTAGTTTCTCCACTGTACGCAAGTGCCAAATCACAATGTTGCCAAGATCTCCCTTGGGTTTTTAAACACTTTTCTACACTTGAACCTAAAGAGTACCTATCCTTGTAACGCTTATCTCCTAGATTAAACTTAATGATTGCAAGCATCCCCATATAGGGAATTTCCTTTTCGAGCTCAACAAAGGCATCAGCATCGTTAAATTGTTGCTCCATGTAATTTACAAAAGGAGCTTGGTCACCACTCAAGGCCCTTTCAACCAAGCTGTAATATTCAAAGGTTTTGTCATCAAGATTTAATTGTTTTTGTATATCAAGCAAAGCAAAAGTTGAGGCTGCGTTGATACGTACTTGGGTCAATAAGCTCAAAATTGAACTAACGTATATTTCATGGTTCTGAGCATTTTCACCTAGGTAAGTTTTTAAGGTGTTAATGGCTTGCTCGGTCTTGCCCGAAACCAATAATAATTCGATATAGAGTTTTTTTGTGTCGGTATTCATTTCACCTTTGAAAGAGGCTAAATAATCTAACGCTTGTTGAGGCTGGTTTTTTGCAATAAAAAAGTGATTGACCACAGCCTCGGCAGTCACTGAATGATCAGGAGAATCCTTAAGCAACTTATCTATATAAAACTGATATTTAGTTTGGTTGCCCAACCAGTAGTAATAAATAAGTAAGTTATGCATATTAAGTTGATCCAAGGGATTAACTTTAAAAAATGCTTCGCGCCCTTTAATGGCAGCCTCTATCCCATCAGTTTCCATCATCGCTAAAAGGTACCAGTTTTGAATAAGGGGATCTGAGGGAGCAAGATCTGCTGCCCTTTTGTATAACTTTCTGACTAACTGATTTTTGTTTTGAACTTGCGCAACTTGATGGCCAAATACAATAAATTTTAGGGGAAACTCCTGCTTGCTGGCCAGTAGTTCCCAATACAGCTCTTTACCTGCAGCCACTCCCTTTTGATAATCCATATCACCATGCTCCATAGCTAAAACATACACCACATAAAGCTGCGCTTTGGCCAGAGCAAAATCAGGATCTAATTCAATGGCTTGTTCAAGGTAATCTCGCGCTTGATTGAGCGCACTTGCGTTACGCTGATACCCTAGGTCGCGCCCTTTTAAAAACAAATCATAGGCTTGCTGGTTGCTTGTCATACCTTGTTCGGCTTTAACTTGCTCGGGCAGTAAGTTGAGTTTTAGCGCTTGGGTAATGGCGTAAGTGAGTTCGTCTTGCAGGGAGAATATATCGCTTAGTTGGCGGTCGTAGGTTTGTGACCATAAATGAATGCCCGACTCGGCTTCAATTAACTGAGCAGTGACTCTGAGTTGGTTTTTGTCTTTGCGCACACTGCCTTCAAGCACATAGTTAGCCCCTAAAGTTTGCGCAATTTTGCGAATATCTTGCTGTTTATCTTTAAACTGAAAAGACGAGGTGCGGGCTATCACTTGTAATTGTTTTAAACGCGCTAAGGAATTAAGAATCTCTTCAGCTATGCCATCAGAAAAGTATTCCTGAGATTTATCAGGACTCATATCCGCAAAAGGTAAAACCGCTATAGACAAAGCTTTGCTTTCGTCTATCTGGTAGGTAAAGAGTTTATCGTAGCCAATATAAGCTAATGCCAGTAGTAAACTCACCACTAAGGCCACATTGATTTTACTGCCGGTTTCATGGGTGATGGACTCGTGATATTCCACATCTTTACTTAGCTTGACGCCCTCTGGGGTTAACTCAAATGCCCAAGCAAAGATACAAACAAAGGGAAACCCAATAATCAAAATAACAGTCACAATACTGCCAAATTGTTCAGGTAATTTAAGGTAAGGCACCAGCACAGAAATAATCTGCAACACCAACCATGCCGTAATCAAATAAACACTGGCCACCTTAAATACATTGCGGCGTTTTAATTCTTTAAAAAACGAAACGCTCATTAACACGCCCTTTATTTTTGTTATTAATCATTTTTTGTACTTTTTACGGGAACAAACAAATTGGCACTATTAGTACCAAACTCTTTTTCCCATTTTCGGTAGGTGTTATCTAAATATTCATTGGCCATGGCTTTAAATTCGGGGAGGTCGTGCAGCATAAATAAATGAGGACCAGTTAAAGTATAGCGTTTAACCCCTACAAAGCCGTGTTCAATGCCATTTTCCAAATGGTTCTTCACATAGCTTATTAAAGTTTCAGAGTTTCTCTCTCCGTCAAGGTATAACCCTAAAGCACAACGTCCACCACGGCGACCAACTGACTCTTTACACAAAGTGATGTTAAATCGCGAAAATGTGTCTTGATCTATATATTGCGGATCACCCATTTGAAATTTCAACATGGCATAAGTCGTTTTGGCTGTAGTATTTGGAAAATGTTTGAAGAATTCTAATGACGTAAATTTCTCATCCCAATAAGTCACAAAATCTTGCCAGTCGCCTGTCATCGCTTTTTCATGTAAAAGTAATTCTGTGTAATATTGGTCGCTAATATTTAATTTTTGTTGTAAATCAATTAGCTTCACCCCACCTTTAGCTTGCTTTTTTAAGAGATGAATCAAATTAACTAAATTTGCGGCAAACCGTTGCTGTCGGTTAGGGTTTTCTCCCATATATTCTTTTAGTTTATTAATGGCTTTGTCGATATTGCCTGTGACTAATAACAATTCAACGTGATATTGTTGAGTTCGGGTATTCATTTCACCCTTAAATGCTTCTAAGTAATCTAAAGCAAGTTGTGGCTGGTGGTCGCGCCAGAACAGCATATCTACTACTGCCAACGCAGTAAGTGAGTGTTCGGGTGAGGATTCACGCAATTTTTGTGTGTAAAAATTAGCTTGTTTATTTTGGTTTAACCAAGTGTGGTATCTAATTAACGTAAATAAATTGAACTGATCTAAAGGGTTGACTTTAAACAGTGCTTCACGTGCCTCAATCATCTCGCTAACGCCATCTCGCACCAAGTTTAGTAATCGCCAATTTTGAATAATAGTATCAGAGGGATCCATTTGAACAGCGCGGTCGTAAAGTTCACGAGCCAGTTTTGGTTGGCTTTCATCAACATTTAGAAATTCAGCAAAAACCAATAATTTTAGCGGGAATTCTTGCTCTGTTGCTAAAAGTTGCTGAAATAATTCTCGCATTGACTGATTAGCTTTTTGCCTATTCATGTCACCATGAGAAGCGCCCAATGAATAGACTATATAAAGCTGCGCTTTGGCCAGCGCAAAATCAGGGTCTAATTCAATGGCTTGTTCAAGGTAATCTCGCGCTTGATTGAGCGCACTTGCGTTACGCTGATACCCTAGGTCGCGCCCTTTTAAAAACAAATCATAGGCTTGCTGGTTGCTTGTCATACCTTGTTCGGCTTTAACTTGCTCGGGCAGTAAGTTGAGTTTTAGCGCTTGGGTAATGGCGTAAGTGAGTTCGTCTTGCAGGGAGAATATATCGCTTAGTTGGCGGTCGTAGGTTTGTGACCATAAATGAATGCCCGACTCGGCTTCAATTAACTGAGCAGTGACTCTGAGTTGGTTTTTGTCTTTGCGCACACTGCCTTCAAGCACATAGTTAGCCCCTAAAGTTTGCGCAATTTTGCGAATATCTTGCTGTTTATCTTTAAACTGAAAAGACGAGGTGCGGGCTATCACTTGTAATTGTTTTAAACGCGCTAAGGAATTAAGAATCTCTTCAGCTATGCCATCAGAAAAGTATTCCTGAGATTTATCAGGACTCATATCCGCAAAAGGTAAAACCGCTATAGACAAAGCTTTGCTTTCGTCTATCTGGTAGGTAAAGAGTTTATCGTAGCCAATATAAGCTAATGCCAGTAGTAAACTCACCACTAAGGCCACATTGATTTTACTGCCGGTTTCATGGGTGATGGACTCGTGATATTCCACATCTTTACTTAGCTTGACGCCCTCTGGGGTTAACTCAAATGCCCAAGCAAAGATACAAACAAAGGGAAACCCAATAATCAAAATAACAGTCACAATACTGCCAAATTGTTCAGGTAATTTAAGGTAAGGCACCAGCACAGAAATAATCTGCAACACCAACCATGCCGTAATCAAATAAACACTGGCCACCTTAAATACATTGCGGCGTTTTAATTCTTTAAAAAACGAAACGCTCATATTTTTCCTTATTCCTTAGTAGTATTTAAGAGGCTATTGTTTATTAACAGTTTGAGCTTGCTCGTACTCGGCTAAGGCTTGTAGATAAGGCGGATAATCGCCAAACATCTGGTCGTATAACCACCGAGCATTAGCCATTCGAGTAAGGCTAAAGCGCTGTGTTGGTGCCATATAACCCAAACTTTTGCGCATAGCCCATGCTTGATCTCGATATCCCATATATGCATCAGCTTCAATTAAATTTGTGATAAAGGCTTTGTTTACAGAGGAAGCATTCAGTGCTTTTTGCCGATATTCATAGTACAGAGACTTATCGCCTTTTAAAGCCGGTAATGATGTCTGCCAAGAAAATACCTGTGCCGCGCGTTTGGCGGGCATTTGTTTAAACCTATTTTGATGAAATGGGTCAGCTAACTCTTGTTGAAACTGATTCAAGGCTTGATCGATTAGCTGCTCAGCCTCGGCATAACGTCCTGCAGCTCGCAAAATTAACGCCATATTTGAATGATATACAGTTTGCCAGCCTTCAAGTTTTGACAGGGATTCTTGATAAGCAGCAAGCGCCGCGTCTACGCCTTTTTCTTCGTAGACTACATCAATAACCCAGTGGGTTAATTTACAAGCGTTTGCTGGCCCGCCGTGTTGTTCGAGTATACTGTAAGCAAGTGTATCCCTACCCACATCTGATAAATTATTAACAATAGTGCATCGATGTTCTTGTAGCCTTGGGAATCGTTGCAGGTGGGTTAAACTTGCATTTATAGCTTGCTCGATTTTGCCGCTGTACCACAACGCCTGCACCCAAGTCCATTGAGCATCCGCAGACTCTGGGTCTAACTCAAGGTAAGTTTGACTGGCCTGGTAAACCTTGTTTGGCTGCCCAGTCAATTGATAATAAAATGCCAAATAGTCATAAATTAAAGGATCACCTGGTCGTGACGATTGCGCATATAATAGTTTGTTTTCAATGGATTCGTCATGTTCAACCTCGACCAACAATGCCACTATTGCCTGTCCAAGTTGTGTATCTGGATGATCAGGCCAACGGCTTTGCATTTGTTTTGTCACTTCTTGAATATCGTCTAAATACTCCATTTTAAAATATGGAATAAACCAACTGTAAGCTTCTGTCAGTTTGAGATAAGCCAAGCGAAAATCTGGGTCGAGTTCAATAGCTTGCTCAAGTAACGGCTTGGCTAAACTCGCTGCCTCTTCAGAAACTCCCCGACTCATAAACTCAATGGCTTGCATGTACAACTCATAAGCCTGCATATTCTGCGTGGGTTGGTGATTGAGCTCAGACAAAGTATCGGCAGAAATATGGCCATTGAGCTTTTTAACAATGGCCACGGCAATATCGGTTTGAATAGCAAAAATATCATCTAAAGTGCGGTCGTAGTTTTGCGACCAAATGTGCTGGTCGGTTTGGGTGTCGATAAGCTGCACTGTCACCCGCACTTTATTGCCAGAACGGCGCACACTGCCTTCTAATAAATGGCTTACATCTAATTGTTTACCCAGCTGAGATACTGTTAACTTAGACTCAGCAAGTTTGAGCATAGAGGTGCGCGAAATCACCCGCAGATCTTTTATGCGCGATAAATGGGTTAAAATTTCTTCGTGCACACCACCAGCAAAATAAGCGTTTTCAGCATCGGCTGACAGGTTTTGTAATGGCAAAACCGCTATACCAGTGGTAAGTGAGCTAGCTGTTGGGGCTTGTTGACTATCTGTGTTTACATTAGTTGCTGAATGGCTGGCAGCATTAGGATTAAACCAAGTGTAGGCAGTTGTAAGCAAGACTAAGATCAGCGCGCCAATGGTGATGTAATCAAGCTTTTTAACCACCTCAGTGCTGCTAGCTTGGCCTGTATCGCGCTTTATGCCATCAGGGGTTAACTCAAATGCCCATGAAAATATCACTACTGGAATATATCCCACCAGCAAAATAATGATCAGTACTTTAGAAACAACTGCAGGCAGTTCTAAGCCCTCAGCCAACGCACCAACCACCTGCAACAACAACCAAGACACCACTAGGTAAGAAATGGATACACGTATAACATTTCTACGTTTAAGCTCTGAGAAAAACTCCATTGCTACCTCTAGTGAAATTACTGTTTAATTTCGAGCAGTTAGAAACTGTTTAATTAGCAACCAGTATCACAACGAATTGATTAAAATTCAATCTACAATGGCAGGCACAATCCATTACGCCTTTTATGCCAATTTCAACTTAGTTAATCGGGCTGTTAACTTTTTGGTTTGTCACTCACAAGCCATATATAGACCCACCTATCAGGTTCCAGTGGTACATTAAATAAACAACAAAAAATGCGAACAATCCATATACGGTAAAATGAATCTGTCTCCATAGAGACCATCCAGATTTAGTCCATACAGCTATTAGGCTTAGAAGATGAATCACGGTAATTACACTGACTAATATAGTCACTACAAAAAACCATTTTACAGACAAAGGCGGATAGACAGATTCGTCTACTTTACTAATGTCAAAGCTCTGCATTTCTATAGCTAAAAATGCAATGGCAAACACAAATGTCAACCAACCCAATACAGAGAGCACAGTCACCCAACCGAGTTTTTGACCCACACTTGTTACCGCTAATTGACGACCATAGCGCAGACACATACCAATTAAACTAGTGAGTGATAACAACACTACCCCACCAACCCCCATCACAAGGGCTTGAGTGCTAGAAATAAAACCTATTCGTTCTAAAGTGGATGAGCCAAAGTATGTATGTAAACGCAAAACCTCACCTGAATCATCTCGCACTACCCTTAAGCGCATGCCCAACTTGTTGGTCCAAACGTCTTTAGAAAGTGGTGCATAACGGGCTTCTTTGCTGCCTGGCAAAACTAAATATCCATCATCGGTAGCACGAATTTTAATATCATTTCCCATACCATATAGCGCCACGCCGTGGTTTTGTGGACGACGATTATTTAGATAGGTTCCGGCGACTTGTTTGGCCGCTTCAACATTGCCTTTAAGCTGTAAAAATGCCTGTAGAGAACCAGTATTCGTTAGTCTACGTGCAATGGCCCATGCTAGGCCTTCGGCTCTAGAATCTGGGGAAATCATGTTTGTCGAAATAAATACCCCAGCGTTAATTTCAGGGATCACAAACATCCAACTTAAAAATTGGGTTGCTCCGCCATGACCAATAGCTGTCAATCCGTCAACATTACTAAGCATAAACCCCCAGCCCATGTCATCACCACCAATGGCATCTTCAAATGCTGGGGTAGTAATTAGTGCCCAAGCTTTATCTGATAATAATTGCCCTCCTTGATAATGAGTTTTGTTTAGTAACAAACGCATGAAAGTCGCGGCGTCTAGGGCGTCTAGGGCTGCAGCCCCAACTGGCTCTTGTGGCCTCACTGCCATGTACCCAGATACTTTAGCAACACCATCTTTAATTTTATGTGGTTTTGCCATGCGCGCCTCTAAGGCTTCAGGATTACGTCCAATGTTAGGATCATGTAGAGTTGTAGACTGCATCCCAACTGGCTGTAAAATATTGGTTTGCACAAACTCACTGTAAGGCATGCCAGAAACTTGCTCCACTACATAAGCTGCAATATTAGTGCCTGTATTGGAATAACTCGTTCTTTCACCGGCCGGGGCAACTCGCAGTGGAATATTGCGCTTAACTGCTTCTGCTATAGAGACATCTCTATCTGGATCAATAAAATCTCTTAGGTTGTCGTCAAAGCCAGGTCGGTGTGCCATCAGATCGCGCATAGTAATGGGGCGATCAAATGCTTCTGGGATACTAAACCCATTTAAGTAATGATTAATATCTGCATCTAAATCCAATTTTCCCTGATCGGCTAGCATGTGGGCTGATAACCAAACAAATAACTTAGAGATAGAACCAATGCGAAACAGGCTATGTTCATTGTTTAGTTCACCCGTTTCAGCGTTGGCTAATCCATAACCTTTGGTGATTTGTTGATCGCCTAGCACTACCGACACCATCACGCCTGGTGGGTCAAAATCATTGGTCATAGAAGTAACATAACCATCAATAAAATGCTCAAGTGCTTGTAAATCATTTGCAGACATACTTGACTGGGTTGAATTAACAGCTAGGCCTTGGGAAGCTTGTTCTGCAGCATACACAGAGAAAATAATCGATGAAGTCATCAGCAAAGTTACAAAAAACCAACGAAATCTAGATATGAACTTTAGCTTTAGCATAGTAACACCTTCCGTGAATGTTTATTTTTTAACCAGTGTAAAGTATTTTTTCAGTAATAGAAAGTTAGGCTATTTCAAGGGTTTAGCGCAGTTTGTTGGGTGTTTTTACATAAATTAATAGTAAAAAGCACTATGCTTAACCTTCTAAAAACAAAAGTGACCTAAGGAAATCTTATGCTTACATTGTTCCGTTTAGTTTTTATCGGCCTTATTAGTATTTTGCATATTGTTCATGCCAATGAGACTTACCGTGGACCAATTGTTGATGTACACATGCATGCTTATAGCGGTAAAAATCCAATGTATGGGGTGCAACATACCGATCCACATAGTGGCAAAATTTATCAGGGTTCAATGTCTGCAAGTGAACATAAACAGCAAACATTTGAACGCATCAAACGCTACAATATAGTCAAAGTCATGCTCTCTACCAATGAAGACTGGCTTGCAGAGCACCCCGATTTAATCTTGCACGGCTATGGTTTTGCGGTTGACATTGAAACGATGCGCCAGAAGCATAGTCAAGGCAAGTTACAGGTAATCGGAGAAATCGCCCCTAATTATCAAGATTTAATGCCCAATGATCCGGCAGTACTGCCTTATTTTGATCTTGCAAATGAGCTTGATGTTCCTATTGCTTATCATATGTTCCCAGGGGGGCAATCGGGTGGGGCATACAGCACATTTCCTAAGACTAGAGCTCGACATGTTAAACCCCTTGAGTTGGAAGATCTTCTATTAAAACGGCCTAACATGCGAATTTATATCATGCATGCAGGTTGGCCTTATATTGAAGATATGAAAGCCCTCATGTATGCCCACCCACAGGTTTATGTTGATACTGGTGTACTTAGTTTGGCGTTACCAACCTCAGAAGTGCATGAGTTTCTAAGACAAATGATTACGGCTGGTTATGCTAAGCGCATCATGTTTGGATCTGACCAAATGGTGTTTGTAGATGTTATTGATAAAGCGATTGCGGATATCCAATCAGCCGACTTTTTAAGCCTAGAACAAAAGGCTGATATTTTTTATAACAATGCAGCGCGGTTCTTTAGATTTTCAGATAAAGAAATCAAAAAACATCATGCGACAATAGACACTGCAAAATCCCAAGCCATTGAATAGCAGATCCAAGACATAACCTATGAAGTTGGCCGCGCCAAAGTAGCAAACTCTGCTGGGGATTTACCTGAAGATTGCCATTATTTGGTGGTTTGGAAAAAAGAGCGTGGGATGTGGAAAATGCATAAAGACATTTGGAATATCATTGATATCTAATCTCTTACTAAACTCTAGGCCCCCATAAATTGAGGGCCTAACTGGCCAAGCTACTAACCCTAAACTAGTTATTTAGTTCTTCTACCTAACAACAATAAAGCTGCTAACAACATCCACCCCATGCTACCACCAGAGTCAGACTCTGTGCTTGGGGTTGGGCTTTGCTGATTCACTAAGGTATTGGCTTTAGGTTGTAAATTTGCGGCGCTGTCTTCATTTTGATCTGTGACTACTATGTCTGTGACAACAAACAAGTGCTCATCAGTAATAGGCACCTCATTGTCTACGTCGGTTTGAGTATAGTTTTGGATTGGAATTTCAGCAAAGGCACCGCCAGCATTAAGGGTAATGGCTGAAGCAATAGAATCTACTACTTGCATGCCATCTCCTATTACCTGACCAAAAACCGTAAAACCACCCGCATTAGTGGCCACATCTAAACTGCTAGAATTATCTTCTAAGTTAATAAACCATTGAGAGGTAGCACTATCTGGGTTGCTACCTTTTGCCATAGCTATGGTCCCACGCACATTAGATAATTTGGGTTCATTTTCTACAGGTGTACCTGTGGGAATACGATCTAAACTAAAGTTATTCACTTCTACCGGCCCGGTATAACTGTATCCTCCACCTTGAATAACAAAGTTGCTCACCGATCTGTGCACTACACTATTGGCATAAGCACCGGCATTAACATAACTTAAAAAGTTTTCTACGGTTTTGGGTGTAGTTTGATCAAATAGATTAACCACTATTGTGCCTTCAGAGGTACGTATTTCCACTACAGTGGCACGCAACGAAAACGAACAACACAGCAAAATAAATGCGCTACAAATTAACAGTGAGCTTTTTTTAAACATAATAAATAGGATCTTCTAAAGTTGGGTGAAAGCACTAGTCTAAATCAATCAAGCGCTTACTTTTGTGTCATTTTGTAATTAAACCAAAAGTAAGCTGCAAAATTTAACTAAATTAAAAAGGCACAGGATAAGCCTTATATACCTGCCCTATTGCCGCCAGTTGTTCTGGGCTTAAAGTGATATTAAAGGCGTCAATATTTTCTGATAATTGAGCCATAGTAGTGGCCCCAATTATGCTTGAGGTAACGCCGTCTACTTGATTACACCAAGCTAAAGCCAATTGTGAAGGGGTGATATCAAACTGTTTTGCCAAGTCAACATATTGCGCGGTAGCAGCATGAGTGGCAGGCGTATCTCTAAACAGGCCGTTTCTCTGTTCAAAGGTCCAACGGCTGCCTTTAGGTAACTGTCCACCTAAATACTTACCACTTAACACCCCACCAGCTAAAGGAGACCAAGGTAAATACGCCACGTTTTCATGGATACAATTTTCGATGAGATAAGGCCAATCTTTACCATGCACTAAACTAAATTCATTCTGGATGGCCACCATTCTAGGAAGTGCGTGTTGCTCACTAAGTTGCAAGTAAGTGTTTATGCCCCACGGCGTTTCGTCTGACAAGCCACAAAAACGAATTTTACCCGCTGTTACGCACAATTGCAGGGCTTGCAATATTTCTAACATTTGTTGGCGTTCTTGCTTGGCATCGGCTCGCGAAAATTGCAAATCGCCAGGCCAATGTTTAGCAAAATGTGGCGAAGTTCGATTTGGCCAGTGAATTTGAAATAAGTCGATGTAATCAGTTTGTAAGCGTTTAAGCGACGCATCAACCGCTTCAATTACTGATTCGCCAGTGATTTTTGCCCCTTCGCGAATATAAGGCAAACCCGGCCCAGCCACTTTACTGGCCAATATAAGCTCTTGCCTTTTGGCTTGGTTTTTTCCTAACCAATGTCCAATAATGGTTTCGGTATCGCCATACTTATCACCTGTTGGTGGAACAGGGTAGAGCTCAGCGGTATCTATAAAGTTCACCCCTTGATTTAAGGCAAACTCTATTTGTTGTTCTGCGTCTTCTTGGGTGTTTTGTACTCCCCAGGTCATGCTTCCTAAGCATACTCGCGACACTTCTACACCACTACTTCCTAGTACGCTATATTGCATCTTGTGTTTCCCCAATTTACTTAGTTTAGTGGCCTGTATGAGTTAAAAGTTTGGCCTTTGAAACCCTGTTTTCTCAGCAAAATTAGTTTGCTAGTTTAATTGTGCTGCTTAGCTTTGAGTTAACCATTTTAGCGCCAATTAGCCTGTTTAACTATTGTACCTAAACCCTGTTTAAGACCAAGACTTAGCTCAATATATCTTAAATTTAATCAAACTAAAGCACATAGATTTAGCTCGTTTCTAGGTCTATGCTGAATAGGTATTTTGGCTAAATTGAACACTATGCTATTTGAATTCTCTGAATTTGCGATAAACACCCAAAAGAAGCAATTGTATTTTAAATCTAATTTGGTGAACGCCGACCAACGAGTGGTAGATTTAGTGATCGCGCTAGTTAGCCATTACCCCAAACACTGTGACAAACATTATTTGTTAACCCATTTGTGGCCAGAAACGGTAGTCTCAGAGTGGTCTATTTCTAAGCTGGTGTCTGATGCACGCCAAGAGTTCAAAAAGTTAGGCTATCAGGCAGAAGTGATCCAAACCTTGCACGGTCGAGGCTACAGATTAGCCAGCCACTTAGGTGACAAACTAACTAAAGTTTCTGATCCAACTCCACTTCGCTCTGATAATAGCCCAAGCAAATTTAGCTTTTTAGTAAGCAAAATAGTGCTGCCCCTAGGCCTAGCTTTTTGTCTTATTGGCCTAGCTTTTATCAGCAACTTATTTAAATTCAGCTCACCAGATATACAAAAAAGTCAGGCCCCAGACTCAATAGGCCGCTTGTTATGGGTAGACGATAACCCCGACAACAACCAAGTAGAAAAAGCTTATTTAGAATCACACAAGATTACCGTTTATCAAGTAAAAAGCACTGAAGAGGCCTTAACCAGTTTAGAGCTTTATGACTTTAATGTGGTGATCTCTGATATGGGCAGAGATGACGAAGTGCTAGCAGGATTAAATTTATTAAAAGCCCTAAGAGACAAAAACGACCTCACACCTTTTGTGATGTACACCATAGTTCTGACCCAAGCTCAGCAAGATATTTTGACTCAATATCAAGGGCAAGGTGTGGCAGTAGAAGCGAATAAACTTTACCAACTAGTTTTACCTTATTTTCCCCAAGCTCAACCAGATAACTCTGTAACACCTTGATTTAAAACACTTTCAAAACACTTCAAAAGCTTTCCAAAATAAATTTGTGAGCCTGGTCTATAGCTTACTAGGCCATAAGGCAACAATTTAGATGACAACAAGTTTTAGCTTGTTAGGAAGGAACTTATGAAAGCTGACAATATCTCTCTAGTACCCTGCTTAGCTCTGCTAGCAGCCCTCACCTTATTTGCTTGTGGGGGTGGCGGGTCAAATACTAACAACACCCCACCTGCAAATGTTACTAACAGTCCACCTGTGGCTAATGCGGGTGCAGATCAAAGTGTTGAAGAAAATACATTAGTCACCTTAGATGCCAGTGCCAGTAGTGACTCAGATGGCAGCATTAATAGCTATCAATGGACACAAACCGCCGGTACTGCAGTGGCCATTTCCAACAGCAGTGTGGCTATGCCAACCTTTACCGCCCCTTCGCTAAGCGCTGACGAAACCTTAACCTTTCAAGTGGTGGTTACAGACGATGATGGGGCAACGGCAACTGCCACAGTGAATATCTTAGTGCTAAAAAGCAATGTGCCACCTACCGCACATGCTGGCAACGACCAAACAGTGGATGAAAATAGCCTTGTGACTTTAAATGCCGAGCTAAGTAGTGATTCTGATGGCAGTATAGTGGACTATTTATGGCAACAAACTGCTGGCCCTAGTGTGACATTAAGTGATACTAGCGCGTCTATGCCTAGTTTTACTGCACCCGAGGTAGACACCACCCAAAGCTTAATCTTTGAGCTTCAAGTCACAGATGACAGAGGAGCCACAGATAGCGCCACCACTCAAGTGCAAGTCACACCTATAGCCGATAATCATGTAGATAATACTTTATTAGAAGATTCACTTTTAATTAATGAATTGTACTATGAATATAACCATCGCCTTGGTGATAAAGTTTGGGTCATGGGCTTTTTTGGCAATAGCGATATTAACCAAGATGGCGCCAGTTTTTTAGTTGATAATATGTTGCGCCTTGAGGTAGACGAAGCCTTTCCTCACCATACTTTTACTCGCTTAGATGGCGCTGTGCCGCCCGACTCTTGGCAAGGCGACTTGGTTTTGGTGTATGGTGAAATTAAAGATTACGCCACCGAAACAGGTCAACCC
Source organism: Paraglaciecola aestuariivivens (assembly GCF_052983255.1). NCBI lineage: Bacteria > Pseudomonadati > Pseudomonadota > Gammaproteobacteria > Alteromonadales > Alteromonadaceae > Paraglaciecola > Paraglaciecola aestuariivivens. Next base: position 160,905 of record NZ_JBRKBA010000008.1, read on the forward strand.
AGCATAACCCCTACTCCACTTATTACAGTAGAAAAATTTACTTTGGTTAAGCCCTTTGAGCAAAACAATGACTGGCAAAATATCTTTTTAAAACCAGATGTGGCCCCTGAAAACGCTGTTGAGAAATCCGCAAAAAGCGTAGAAGACTTTGCCCCAACTCAGTATTACAGCAATCCAATCAACAAAAGTTTAGTCACAGGTACCCAAGCCCAAGATTGCGATCGCTCAGTGATTATTAGTGGAGGGGTAGATCAGTCTAATAATCACAAACGTTATAAAGACAATGTGGTGGCTAAATTTAATAAAATGAAAGAGTTAGGTTTTGGCGATGACCAAATCGAAGTGTTTTATAACGACGGTGGCGAAATTAACGTAAATGGCAGCAATATTGTCGATGAAAAAACCAGCTTAGAAAAACTTAAAGCACATTTTGAAAAGCTAGCACAGGATATGCCCGGTAGCTGCACGCTCACGATCTTTGTTACCGATCACGGAACAGGCTATAACCAAGAACAAGGCTATAGCGGCGCCCGCCCCGCATTAAATGGCGATGAAGCCACAAGTGGCAAATTGTTTGACGAGAATACCTTCATCTTTGATGCTAGAGCTAAAACCGTAGTGCGCTCTGACTCTTTTGTTTTTAGAGGGAACCAATGGTTTGTAAGAAAAGACGAAAATGGTCAGGTATATCTATTTAAATGGGTCGAAGATAAGTGGGTATTCAAAGGTAGCAACGATAATGGCGACAATATTGTTAGTGAAACTGAATTGGGTGGAGAAGATATTAATGGAGACGGAGACACCACAGATAGTGACTATGGTATTTCTGTAGCTTGGTTAACAGCTAAAGACTTGGGAAACCGTATCTATTTTAACAACAGTTGGGACACTGACGGAAATGGTAAAGACGATATTCGCTTGCGTTGGGATGGCAGTCGCTATGTCGTTGAGCGATTGGTCGAGAACGAATGGAAAGAAATGGGACGCGACACAAACGGTGATTTTGTAATTGATATTATTGATGGTGGGGTAGACTGGAATTTAGATGGCGATAAGGCCGATAAAATCGGATTCCACGAAGGCATAAACCTGTGGGGAAACGAAGTCTTATGGGATGATGCCTTTAGAGATTTACTCAAACCACTTTCGGATAATGGTGTTCACATCATGATGGAAATGGTGTCTTGCTTTAGCGGTGGCTTTGTTCCAAATGTTAAAGACTTAGTGGAAAACATTTACACTGGTTCAAGTGAAGATACTAAACACTACAACCGTGTAGGTGCAGATGGACAATATGTCGCCATAGACGAAATGGCTTTTCTAGACAACCTAGTTGGTATAGATACCGACAGCTGGAATGCTGCCGCAGCCGCAGCCACTGCTGCAGACGACAAACTGGCTGAAGAGCAAAAAGCCACCAAAAATATACATGTACATGAGCAAACCACTCGATTTGAAACTGGTAGTGTGTTTGACACTGCTGGCGCAGGTGAACACGATTTGCTACTAGATTTGCCCGACGATTTAGTTGGCCAAATATATGACTTTGAGTTCATCTTTGGTCTACAAAAACCACGCTGGACAAATGTTAGCTTTCCAGATGGTTTACCAGAAGGCTTGCAAATAGAAGAGATTCCAGGAGGAATTAGAGTCTTTAGTGAAAACCCTATTCCCGACGAGTTAGTGATTACCATAGCCGTTGAAGGAGCAGTACCAGAAGAAGAACTGCGTATAGAATTCACCAATGCTGAGCATAAAAGATTGGGATACACCATAGCAGCAGAGGAGAAATTTGGCTTACCTGAGCAAATAAGTTTTTCTAGTAACTATCTCAATTGTGTAAACCATACAGATCATGGTCAAAGCTCACCCAGTATCTTGGAGTGGTTGTTAACTGCGATTACCAATGGCAGTTTTGCCTTTACTGATATAGCAGTAACCTTGCAAGCAACCTTACCTGACGGCCAGGTGATCACTGAAGAAGTGATTTTGCGTCCACAAGGGATAATGTATTTGTTATTAAATATTTTTAACTTTGGTGACTATCAAATAGAAATTATAGGCGCGCGCCATGTGCCTTCTCAGGAAACCTTGGAATTAGCCGGGCAGTTAATCTTTGCTTTTACTGTGGGTGCAGAAGAGACCAATAAGGATCAATGTAAACCTGACTAAGCATGTTTAAACTTTAGGCAATAAAAAGGTCACTTAGGTGGCCTTTTTTTGGCTTTAACGCCAGATTTTAGTTAACTGTTGGGCGTTTCATTTACATGATGTCAGTCACTTGGCAAATCACCATGCTTTTGGGTGTAGTCAGGGGGCTGAGCAAAAACTAATAACACTGACTTTACCAACTTGTTTAATTCTTCGGAAGTTTGTTGGGGGTTCTCACTTTCGCGAGAATGATGGGGCTTGCTGTTGGCTTTTGGAGATTCTGAATCTAGTTCATAAAAAAAGGCCACCTAAGTGACCTTTCTTGAATCAGTTAATGGTTGACCATTAAGCGATAATTTTCGCTACTACGCCAGCACCTACTGTACGGCCACCTTCGCGGATTGCGAAGCGTAAACCTTCGTCCATCGCGATTGGGTGAATTAGCTCAACTTTGAATTTCAAGTTGTCGCCAGGCATTACCATT
>NZ_JBRKBA010000009.1:0-152466 GCF_052983255.1 Paraglaciecola aestuariivivens
TAGTTTTTGTGGCTGTAGACAAAAAGTAAGTCGCACAGAAGGGATTCTGTGTGAAAAACATCAAGGATGATGCGCGAAGCGTGCTTTTAAATTTAAGCCAAGCCCAATGACCGCTATCTGCTATTACTCCCCATTCAAAAGGTACTTCAAAAATGCAAAAAGCATTCTTTAACTTTCGCTACTATGACTTCGCATACTATGCCTCTACCCTATTAAAGTATTTAAACGTATGACTACACAAAGTATTACAAGTTTAAACACCTTTTAGCTTATGCAAGCTTTACACAAAGCATTCAGCCAAGGCACTATGAACAAGATGCATTAGTTTTAGAGATTTTTCATGCAAAATTCATTATCACTTTCTCAATACGTAAAAAGGCGAAATGGGGTACCTTTAGGTGCCAGCCATTCTATGAGAAATATGCTTTTACGCGCTTTTGGGGCTAAGTCTTTCCCAATTTTTTGGCATTATTGGAACCCCATATGGAGCTATTATTTATCGCGAAATGTCATGCGTCCTCTAGGTACTTTTTTGCCGCTTCCTGTTGCGATTTTTATGACATTTGTAGTTAGTGGTGCGCTGCACGATCTAGCTGTAACCCTAGTTAAGTGGGAGCTTCTAGTATTTTTCACCCCATGGTTTGCATTAATGGGCTTAATAGTGATTATTTCTAGTAAATTTGGGCTATCTTACCCAGGTTTTACTTGGCCAATACGGGCGTTAATTAATAGCTTTTTTATTTTGAGCACTTTAGGTTTCACTTATTATTTAGAATACTTGTACACTTAGTTATCAAGCCAATAGCATTAAAATTATTGGCCCAAAAAGCCTATTAAAAAACCCAGTGCCTTTTATATTTAGTTACGCCATTAAATGCTATTTGTTGCAATTAAGAGTCTAGCCATTCATGGTAGTGAGAGTTTGATAAGACACTGTTTTGCTAAAGAACATTTAGCTGTTGTAGCGCTAGCCTTTTTAGATTGACTTAGGTTTAGCTGAATTGCACTATATTTACCTTATGCTCGCCAAAGAAATAACCCATGACAACTAACCATCCATATCGTCTAGCTTTATTTACTATTCTGAGCGTCCTTTGTTTGCTAGCAATAATTGTGTATGCATTTATTTGGGAAAGCGCCAGAAAGGAAGTATTTTACCTTTGTGGAAACTTCTCATCTGGAGTCAAGCAGGCTTCGGTAATCAAACAATTAGATACCGCCAATCTCGCTGAGTATTCACAGCAAAGTACAGAAACCGGCTCCATTATTACCTTTAGTAGCAAATTTAATGTTAATCTTTTTCAATGCGTTATTGAACTAGATACAAATAACCAAGTGGTACAAGCTACATACCTATAACCAACACAAGTTACTCGGCATAAAGCCTATATCAAACCTGATTTGTGGCAATATTGTCTACCGCCCAATCCCAAAACGACTTAGCCACTGAAGATAAATTTTCGCCCTTTTGTTTGATCATACCTACACGTTTAGACAAAGCACTGTGCTGTATTTCTAAACATACTAAGCCTTTATTCTGCATTTGTTCTTGGCACAAAAAGGGCACCACAGACACACCTAAGCCGTGCTTTACAAATTGTCCTAATGTAGCCAATTGACTGGCCTCTACTACTACATCTAAGTTCAAGGCATTTTGTTCTGTGTAGTTGTCTATCCAATGCCTTATGCCCGAGCCTTTATTCATAGCCACAAAGGGATAGTTCGACAACTCAGCCCAACTCACCTGACTGTTTTTATTTAAAGGATGCTCAGGTGGCAGCACTGCAATAAAATTGTCAGTAAAAATCGGATAGAACTCTAGCCCTTCAAGATGCTCGTTTTCAAATGAAAATCCAATCTCCGCTCTACCCGCTTGCACGGCTTTGATTACAGACTCCATCACTACATCGTTGACCGATAATTTAATATTCGGATAAGCAGATTTATATCTCTGTAAAATTCCAGGAAGCCCACCAGAGGCGAATGATGGCATAGCCGCGATTGACAGCTTTCCGCGGCCTAAAGAAAACAAGTTGTGTAAATCGGCAAAGGCTTCTTGCCAATCAGCAATTAAGCGCTCGGCAACAGGCAAAAACTGTTGCCCTTCTGGGCTTAATTCCACTTTACGGGTAGTACGCGAAAACAAACTCCCCCCCAATTGCATCTCCATCTTTTTTAGCGCTGAAGATAAAGCCGGTTGCGACAAGCACATTTTATCGGCTGCCTGAGCAAAGGTGTGCGACTGGGCAATACAAACAAATATCTGCAACTGTTTATAGGTAATATTTGGCATAGAAGGGCTCAAGCTAAGATTATCAATTGATAAATTAAACTTATTAAAGTTGATATTAAATTAATTTTACTATTTATCTCTATCTTTTACACTCAAGTTGTTTAATTAAAAATGAGAGCAAAATATGGCAGGGTTTAATAAGGTTGTAGATAGCTACGAAGCCGCAATGGCTGGGCTAGAAGATAATATGACAGTAATAGCCGGTGGTTTTGGTTTGTGTGGCATTCCTGAAGGATTGATTGCACAAATGAAAAAGATGCAGGTTAAAGGCTTAACTGTTGTGTCAAATAACTGTGGCGTAGATGGTTTTGGTTTAGGTCTATTGCTAGAAGACAAACAAATTAAAAAAATGGTGTCTTCTTATGTGGGCGAAAATGCACTTTTTGAACAACAACTGTTAAATGGTGAACTTGAAGTTGAACTCACGCCTCAAGGTACATTAGCCGAAAAAATGCGTGCTGGCGGTGCCGGTATTCCAGCGTTTTACACAGCAACGGGTTACGGTACTCCAGTCGGTGAAGGCAAAGAATCAAGAGAATTTAATGGCCGTAATTACATCTTAGAAGAGTCTATTACCGGTGATTTTGCCATAGTTAAAGCCTATAAAGCAGACAGGTACGGCAACTGTATATATCGTCATACTTCGCAAAACTTTAATCCTATGGCCGCCACTGCCGGTAAAATTACGGTACTTGAAGTCGAAGAGTTAGTTGAGCCAGGTGAATTAGCACCAAGTGAAATTCATACTCCAGGCATTTATGTCGATCGCGTTATTGTAGGTAGTTTTGAAAAACGCATCGAACGTAAAATTCTTTCAACCGCAACCAATCAATAGGCCATAAATATGTCATTAAGCAGAGAACAAATTGCCATGCGTGTGGCACAAGAATTTGGTGATGGACACTATATTAATTTAGGTATTGGCATCCCTACCCTAGCGGCCAATTATGTGGCTGACGATATTGAAGTTATGCTGCAATCTGAAAACGGCTTGTTAGGCATGGGGCCTTATCCCACTGAAGATCAACTTGATGCAGATATGATTAATGCGGGTAAAGAAACCGTTACCGCTGCAACAGGTGCATCGATTTTTAGTTCGGCCGAAAGCTTTGCCATGATCCGTGGTGGACACGTAGATCTAACCGTTTTAGGCGCTTTCGAAGTAGATTGCCAGGGGAATATTGCCTCTTGGATGATCCCGGGCAAACTAATTAAAGGTATGGGCGGAGCCATGGACTTAGTGGCGGGCGCACAAAATATTATTGTGACTATGACTCACGCAGATAAACACGGTAATTCTAAATTATTAGAAGCCTGTACTTTACCATTAACCGGGGTAAATTGTATTAACCGCATTATCACTGACTTGGCTGTGTTAGAAGTAAAAGACGGCGCATTTCATTTGGTAGAGCGCGCCCCTGGGGTATCGGTTGAAGAAATTAAAGCCAAAACCGCGGGTAAATTAATAGTGCCAGATAATGTTCCTGAAATGTTAGTGTGAAATAAACCCACAAAATTTGGTTAGCCCTTGTATAATTGCATCAATACCTAACTTGAGAATACCGTTTTTGCAATTTAACGAACTACCCTTACATCACAATTTATTAAAAGCCCTTGAAGTTAAAGGGCTTTCTTCTCCTACCAAAATTCAAAGTCAAGCCATTCCCTATGGCCTGCTAGGTAAAGATTTGATCGCGTCATCTAAAACTGGCTCGGGTAAAACTTTAGCCTTTTTATTGCCTGCTGTGCATAGAGTATTAACTAAACAGCCTTTAAGTCGGCGTGATCCACGCGTTTTAATTTTGGCGCCAACCCGTGAATTGGCAAAACAAGTATTTTTGCAACTTAAGTGGTTAATTGCCAAACAACCACTTAAAGCGGCCTTAATCCTAGGTGGTGAAAACTTTAACGATCAAGTAAAAACCTTAAAACATCACCCGCAATTTATAGTGGGAACAGCCGGCCGAGTTGCCGATCATTTAGCTGGAAAGTCGTTATTTTTAAATGGTCTAGAGTTGCTTATTTTAGACGAAGCCGACCGCATGTTAGATTTGGGTTTTGCTTCTCAGTTGCGTTTAATTAATCAGGCAGCTGATCATCGTAAACGTCAATCTATGATGTTTTCGGCTACCTTAGACAGTGCAGAATTACATCAGTTAACCCAAACCCTGTTAAAAAGCCCACAACGTATCAGTGTTGGCTCGTCCAGTGAAGAACATAAAGATATTCAACAAACCTTTTATCTTGCTGACAATGTGAGTCACAAAGAAGCTTTGTTAAGCCACATAATCAATGCCCAAGAATATCGTCAAATCATTGTTTTTACTGCCACTCGGGTAGATACCCAAAGGCTAACTGGTTTGTTATGTGAGCAAGGTCAGCATGCTGTAGCCTTAAGTGGTGATTTAACCCAAGGTCAACGTAACAACATTATGAGCGAGTTTGGTCGTGGACAACACCATATTCTGGTTACCACAGACATTGCTTCTCGTGGTTTAGACTTATTAAATGTATCTTTAGTAGTGAATTTTGATCTGCCCAAGTTGGCCGACGAATACGTACACAGAGTAGGACGTACAGGTCGAGCTGGCAACAAAGGCCAAGCGGTGTCTTTTGTTGGACCTAAAGATTGGTTTAGTTTTGTGGCCATAAAGGCGTTCTTGCAGCAGCAAATCGAATTTAGTCAAATAGCAGAGCTGCCAGCTAAATTTACTGGCCTAAAGCCTGCTAAAGCCAAAAACATCACAGCTAAAAAGACCAACAATAAAAAGGTCACTAAAGCCAACAAAACCCAAAGTGCACCAAAACGGGTAAATGCTATGCAGGGTAAAGATGTTGGAGATTTACCTTTAAAACGTAAGCCACGAGCCAAGCTGCCACTAGACGACAACCAACAAGACTAAAAATTTATCTAGCAAGCCATAGCCAGTTTAATCAGCGCTATGGCTTTGTTTTAGGTTAATGACCTAACACTTGAGCTGGGTTTACTCTCGCTGCTTTCACCGCTGGATAAAGGGTTGCCAATACGCTTAAACATATGGCAATTAGGCCAGTAATATACACTTCGTGCCAGTTTAATTGCGAAGGTAAAAAGTCTATAAAATAAACGTCCCCCGACAAAAACTTCACATTCAGCAAAGACTCAAAGAAATAGGCAATATCGGCCAAATTAAGCGCCATAATCACCCCTAAACTGACACCAATTAAAGTGCCTATTAACCCATTAAAAGTGCCTTGTAGCATAAACACCCCAATAATTAATCCATTGGTTGCACCCATGCTTTTTAACATAGCAATTTCGCTTTGTTTTTCGTTAACCGCCATCACTAAGGTCGAAACTATATTAAAACACGCTACCCCAATCACTAAAATTAAAGCGATATACACCACAGCACGGACTAATTGTATATCTTGATATAAGTTGCCGTTTTGACGGGTCCAATCTGACATAAAAACTTCGGGGGTAAGTGCAAAGCCTATTTCTCGGGTTAGCTCAGGTGCACTAAAGGCATCCTTAAAACGTAGCCTTATACCTTGGGCGCCAAAATCAATATTTTGCGCTTGAGCGGCTAAAGCCATATGCATATAGCCAAGATGATTACTTAATTCACCAGCTAAATCTAGGGCAGCCACCACCTCAACTGTAATAGTGACAGGAGCAGCCAAACTTAGGTCTTGGGTGAGTTGAGGTAACAATAGCTGTACTTTGTCGCCTGGCGTCAAGCCTAGCTTAGTTAATACCCCTTTGCCTAAGATCACTCCATTAGGTTTATCTTTAAACTGCTGCCACACTGCTGGGCTAATCAAACTGGGTAAAATGCCCTGCTCGGCATATTTCAGATCAATACCTGTCATTTCCACCGCTTTCATCACATTGCCTTTTTGCAACATGCCAGTGCCTTGTACATAAGGCTCTACAAAGCTAACTTGTGGATGGCTTTTGAGTTGCTGTACTTCTGCTGGCCAGTTTTCAATGCCGCTAGCATACACAGACTTAAATTCAGCATGGGGAATAACCGCTAATAGTTTGTCTTTTAGCTCACGTTCAAAGCCATTCATCACTGACAACAACAAAATTAATACTAAGCAACCTAAACCTATGCCAAAAGTAGAAGAAGCTGAGATAAAGGAGATAAAACCACTTTGACGCTTATCTGAACGAAAACGCCAAGCCAGTAGACTCATTAGGTACATTAACTTTGCCCTGTTTCTATGAGCTGACCATCAACTAAATTTAATGATCTGTCTAAGCGTTTGGCTAATTCTCTATCATGGGTGACCACCACAAAACTGGTGTGCAACTGTTCTCTTAAGTCACTTAATAATTGATAAATACTTTCTCCGGTTTTTTGATCTAAATTACCGGTTGGCTCGTCAGCCAAAATTAACTTAGGCTCAGTGACCAAAGCCCTGGCAATAGCCACTCTTTGCCTTTCTCCTCCAGATAACTCTGATGGTTTATGCTCTTGCCTATGGGCCAAACCAACTTTATCTAACATCTCTAAAGCTAAGGCTTTAGCTTGCTTAGTCGCTAACTTAGCAATCATTAGCGGCATAGCGACATTTTCTAAGGCACTAAACTCAGGCAATAAATGATGAAATTGATAAACAAAACCTAAAGATTGGTTACGAAATTGCGCTTGTTGATCGCTTGAAAAACTAAAGATATCTTGTTGCTCAAACAATACCTTGCCTGCGCTAGGCTGATCTAAGGCGCCTAATATATGTAATAAAGTACTTTTGCCTGAGCCCGAACTGCCCACTATGGCCACTTGCTCTGCTTTGTTAATACTAAAGCTAATGTCTTTTAAAACTTCTACGCTATTTTTACCGTCACTATAGGTTTTTGATAAATTCACGCATTTTAATAATTCACTCATCCTAGGTGTTTGCCTTAGTCACTACTCGGTGATATTGGGAGTTTGATTTTTAAGCCGCTTTTTCTCACGTCTTTTGGCCATAATATGAGCTAATTTACGCATACTCACTACTTGATCACTTTCATCAATAATATCAATACCAAAAAGGCTCTCTACTAGGTCTTCTACCGTCAATATGCCCTCTATGCCACCATACTCATCCACAATCAATAACATATTGCCTCGTTGTGAATGCAGTGGCTTAAACGCTTTGGCTAAAGGCATAGAGCTTAAAATTGTCACCATGTCTCGATGAAACTCTTTTAATTGCTTTTCTCCGGCGCCGCGGGCATGGGCGATTAAAATGTCGGTTTTTAATACATAACCACTGATTTTTTCTGGATCCAGATCTTCGTAAATAGGAATACGTGAAAAGGTTACTTCTGCATGGCTAGTGACAAAATCAGCGACTGTCATGCTATCTGGCACCGAAAACACCACAGTTCTGTGAGTCATAGCTTGTTTAACCTGAATTTGCTGTAGATTTAACAAATTCTGCATCACAGTGGCTTCTTGACTAACAATATGCCCTTCTTCAAGAGATAAGGTGGCCATGGCCGATAATTCATCACGGTTTAAGCCTTTAAGAGGCGATTCATCGTGCATGTTAACGGTAATTTTATGAGCCATTTTAACTAAGGGCCAAAGTATAATAATGAGGTACTTTAAAAAATACGCAGTAGCGGGAGCCAGTTTACGCCAGTAAGTTGCACCTAGTGTTTTGGGAATGATTTCTGAAAAAACTAAAATCAGTAAAGTTAAAATTGCAGAGGCTATACCCAAATAAGCATCACCAAAAACCACTGCTGCCTGTGCACCTGCCCCAGCCGCCCCCATAGTATGGGCAATAGTATTTAAGCTTAAGATTGCTGCTAAGGGTTGGTTAATATCAGAAACTTGCTCTCGCAGTAATTTACCCGAAGGTTTACCGCTACTCTCTAATACCGAAATATAAGCAGAAGACACACTCAAAATAACCGCTTCGGCTATTGAACAAATAAACGAAAAACCAAGCGCTACAAAAATATAAATTAATAACAAAATCATTCAGGTTTGAACTCGAAAAATAGTATCTTTGATATGAAGCTTATGAATTTAACTTAGCTTAACAAAACATTTGGCTGAAACGTAGAGAATAAAAGAGATTTATTAATGCATGAAAAAGATGGGATGCCACAGACTGTGCAATTTAATGGCGGAGTGGACGGGACTCGAACCCGCGACCCCCGGCGTGACAGGCCGGTATTCTAACCAACTGAACTACCACTCCGCATATAAATCGCTATTTTGTTTTGATGTTGGCGGAGTGGACGGGACTCGAACCCGCGACCCCCGGCGTGACAGGCCGGTATTCTAACCAACTGAACTACCACTCCAGCCGTAATCAAAACTGACATATTAAAGTTGGCGGAGTGGACGGGACTCGAACCCGCGACCCCCGGCGTGACAGGCCGGTATTCTAACCAACTGAACTACCACTCCACAATCTTTAATAATATCAAACAGTTAGGTTGCAAAGTAGATATACCCGCTCCCAACTGCGGCGCAGATAATACGGCTTCACATACTAGTAGTCAACTGCTTTTTAGTAGGAATTTAGCTAATTCTGCTCGATCGACGATGTATTAAACAAATTGACTGTAATAACAGCAATTCATTACTCTTTTGGAACACTAAGCTCTTTGAATTCAGCTTCTGGTTTTGGCTTGTTATCCGGTGCTTTGGGCTCTGCAACTTGTTTAGCTTTAGATTTAAACATTTTAGCGAAAAAGCCAGGGGCTTTTTCAGTGGCTGACGATTGATTATTACTGTCATTAGAGGCAGTTAATGGCTTTGGTTTTGCCACACTGCCTTTATTTGCTTTAGTCATCCACCAAATAAGGCCGCCGCCAACAATTAATATAATTAAATTAATGCTGACTATTATGCCAATTAAGGTAGAAGTGGCCATTATTTCTTCTTCTACTTGGGCAACTGCATCTACACCAGAGGTTAAATCATTGGTTGATGTGTTTGAACCTTCTTTAGTGCTATTGACGTTTTGTATGGGCGCTATGGGCTCTTCTGCTAAAAAGCTGTATTCAGGCACATCAAGAATAAATTCTCGGCCATCTAAAGTATTGCCATAGGCGGTTAACTTCACTCTGTATACGCCATAGTCGTAATTAACTATTAAATACTCGCGTACATCAGTAGACATGTCTGTAATTGAAAAATTTTGAATATCGCCATTTGGAAAACGTACTTTGCCATCTATTAACAAAGTCGACATATCAACGTGATTACGCTCGGCATCTACCTTAAGCTTGTGATAGCCGTCGCCGTCATCTGCTAACTCCACATCAATTAAAATAGGATTAGGCAATAACATAATAGTGGGATCAACTTGCTCACGGCTAAACATAGGGGTATGCACAGAAAAAGTCGGGATCCATTCACCATCGGCAATGGCTAAGTTAAATTGCCCAGTAAATACACCATCTAATGGTACTTCGTCCATACCTTTGCCATTGTCTTCAAAGGTTGCCACAACCTGAGCATTGGCACCAAAATTGTTATAGTTTGGATTATTAGTGCTCGATAAAGTCACATTAACTTCTACTACATCCCTAAACTCACGATAATTAATAGGTTTACCTGCATTAGTTAAATAAGCGGTGAGTTTAAGTATTTCGCCAGAAAAAATGGTGCTCGGCAAAGGGTCTGCATGCAGCGCTAGTTCGCTTATTACCATCACTCGGCTATTAGGAATGATTTGCCCCACAGCTTGCCAAGGACCTGGCGTGGGATTTTTTATGCTAACCATGTCGTAGGTTGAGGTGTCAAACCAAAACACAGTTTCGCCATCGGCACTATCTTGATAAATTTTGGAGCCATCTGGTCGTACTAACACAATAGGCGCCGAACCAAACTCACGAAAAAACACCATAGTGATTTCTTCAACTGCATAATCGATTCTAAAGCGATTTTGTAATAGTTCTATGCTGTTATGGTATTTAGAGCCTAACTGCCTGATGGGAGAGTCTGGATCGACTTGGCTAGCATCTGGAATCGCCAAGTTAGAGGTGCTTGATGTTTGTGCCGTCACCGATAAGTGGCAACACAACATTAACCAAGCAAAAGCGTAAGCTAGCGCTGATCCAGATAATTTAGACATATTTTACTTAAACCACCCTCTTAAGTTACTGACGCCACAAACAACTGCCGCCTTTTTCAGCAACTAAATCTAAACGACTTTCATGCTGTGTTAATTCATCGGCCGTAGCCCTAACAACCTTTAACGGTTTTCGGTCAGCACTTAAACGACGAATCACCTCTTTTTGCACTCCGCCTTCACCACTCGCTTTACCGCTTAGGTTTAAATCAGTTTGCCCACCTGTCATCATTAAATAAACATCGGCGAGAATTTCTGAATCGAGTAACGCGCCGTGCTTTTCGCGATGAGAGTTATCTATGGCATAACGTTTACATAAGGCATCTAGATTATTCTTTTGGCCAGGATGAATTTGCCTAGCTAGATCTAAGGTATCAAGCACGCTACAAATTTCTGAGGTTTTAGCAATAGGAAAACCAGGCAACTTGCCAAATTCACTATCCATAAAGCCAATATCAAATGGCGCATTATGAATAACTAACTGGGCCCCACGAATAAAATCGATAAAATCATGAGCAATGTCTTTAAAATAAGGCTTATCGGCAAGGTACTCATTGGTAATACCGTGTACTTCTATGGCTTCTTGCTCTACTAAACGTTGCGGATTGATATACACATGGTAAGTGTTGCCGGTAAGTTTGCGGTTTAGCAGCTCTACACAGCCAATTTCAATGATCCTATGCCCCTGCTTGGGATCTAAGCCGGTGGTTTCTGTATCTAAAACTATTTGACGCATCGCACACTCTTAATAATGTTAGTAATATTATTTCAGGATATTATACTGCGCTGAATTATAAAATCCTGACTAATATGCGTTAAATAAGGTTGATATGAAACAAGTAGAAATTTTTACCGATGGTTCTTGTCTAGGAAACCCAGGACCAGGTGGATATGGTGCAGTATTAAAGTTTGATAAACACCGTAAAGAATTAAGCCAAGGATTTAAGCATACCACTAACAATCGTATGGAATTACTTGCCACAATTGAAGCACTGGCAACCCTAACCGAAAGTTGTGCGGTTAACCTAACCACAGATAGTCAATACGTTAAAAATGGCATTAACCAATGGATTAAAAATTGGCGTAAAAACGGCTGGCGCACCTCAGATAAAAAACCAGTTAAAAATGTGGATTTATGGAAACGATTAGATGAGCAAGTCAACCGCCACAATGTCAGTTGGTTTTGGGTCAAAGGGCATTCTGGCCACCCCGAAAACGAAGCTTGTGATCAACTTGCCCGTCAAGCTGCAGAAGGCCAGAACCTATTAGAAGATACGGGGTTTAATGGCTAAACTAATTATTTTGGAGATAAGTAACTAGCAGTTACTTATCACTCCAAACGGCATATTCGTTATCGTTACCGTCACAAAAATGAAACCTTTTACCGCCAGGAAATTCAAACGTTGGGGTTTTAATGTAACCGCCAGCCTCTTCTATTTTAGCTTGAGTTTCTGCTAAGTTATCGCTGTATAGCACCACCAAAACACTGCCATTGTCTGCATTAACATTGTGTTCTGAAACAAATAAGCCACCGTCTATGCCTGCTCCTACTATGCCGGCATAATCATCACCATAATCGACAAAATCCCATGCAAACACGCGGTTAAAAAACGCTTTACTCGATGCCAACGCTTTGACCGGAATTTCAATATAGTTAATTTTATGATGCTGAGTCATCATCTACTCCAAAAACTTAAAGCCATATGTTAACAAGTTGTTAGCTATGAATGACATAAAAATATCTACAACTTAGCTATGCTTGATGCTTTTATAACCAAAGTAAATGACAAAGGAATGTTTTGCGTAAAATTATCTGGAGGTTGGGCTTAAGGAAAATCTGCCACAAAGAAAAACGGCGAGCATCATGCTCGCCGTTTCCTGAAAGAACTTAAACTTAATTGTTAAAAAATTAAGCTAATGCACCTTTAGCAGCATTTACTAATGCGCTAAATGCGTTTTTATCATGTACCGCAATATCGGCTAAAATCTTACGATCGATTTCAACAGAGGCTTTTTTCAAACCATTGATGAAACGGCTGTAAGACATGCCATTTTGACGCGCGGCAGCGTTAATACGTGCAATCCACAATTGACGGAATTGACGCTTACGTTGACGACGGTCACGGTATGCATATTGACCAGCTTTAGTTACTGCTTGTACAGCAACGCGATAAACTCGACTACGAGCTCCATAATAACCTTTGGCTTGCTTTAGTACCTTTTTGTGACGGGCACGTGCAACAACACCACGTTTTACTCTTGCCATTCTCTAGTCTCCTGTCTTAAACGTAAGGTAACATGCGTTGGATTAACGCAGTGTCAGCCACATGGGCTAGTTTTTTGCCACGTAAGTGACGTTTACGCTTAGAACTCTTCTTAGTCAAAATGTGACGTAAGTGAGACTGTTTACTTTTGAAACGACCAGAAGCGGTTTTTCTAAAACGCTTGGCTGCTCCACTGTTGGATTTCATTTTAGGCATTGCTAAAACTCCGCATTGTTAATGACTTATCGTTTTGCAGAAACTCAAAGTCTAAGTTACATATTTAGCAGCAAGGTGAGAATGGGGGCAGAATCCATACTACTTGTAGACCTTAACTACTTCTTAATTGGGGCAAGTACCATGATCATCTGACGACCCTCTACCCTATTAGGGAAAGATTCGCAGTTGGCAATGTCTTCTAAATCTGTGCGAACACGTTTTAGTTGTTCAATGCCTATCTCTTGGTGTGCCATTTCACGTCCGCGGAAACGGATCGTTACTTTGGCCTTGTCACCCGCTTCTAGAAAGCGACGCAGGTTGCGCAGTTTTACCTGGTAATCGCCTTCATCAGTGCCAGGGCGAAATTTAATCTCCTTGACCTGAATTTGCTTTTGCTTTTTCTTTTGCTCTTTAAGTGTCTTGCTTTTTTCAAACAAGAACTTACCGTAATCCATTACCTTACATACTGGCGGCTCAGCATTAGGGCTAATTTCAACCAAATCTAAATTTGCTTGCTCAGCAGTATTCATCGCTTCAGCTAAAGATACTATTCCTAACTGTTCGCCGTCTTTACCTACTAAACGTACTTCATTTACCGTAATTTCTTCGTTGATCCGAGCTTTATTCGAATCTTTAGCCTTAATGTTAGCGCCTTTAATATGTTAATCCTCCAAAAAATTAATCAAAGTTGTTTGCTGTCGACTTCTGATTGGGCCAATTGAATAAATTCGTCAACTGACATTTTTCCAAGGTCATCACCTTTACGCGAACGTACAGCAATTTCCCCAGCTTCCATTTCTTTATCGCCAACAACAAGCAAATATGGGACACGCCTTAGCGTGTGCTCGCGGATTTTAAAGCCTATCTTCTCATTTCTCAAGTCAGACTTTGCTCTAAATCCACTTTCTTTTAGTTTTTCTACTACTTTTTGCGAATAATCGGCCTGTTTGTCGGTAATATTCATCACAACGGCTTGAGTTGGAGCCAACCAAAGTGGAAACAGTCCAGAATATTCTTCTATCAAAATACCAATAAAACGCTCTAGCGATCCTAAAATGGCTCTGTGGATCATCACTGGTACTTTTCTTTCGCCATCTTCAGCCACATAAGTTGAACCTAAACGGCCTGGCATAGAAAAATCTAATTGCACTGTACCGCATTGCCAAGCGCGGTCTAAACAATCGTGCAAGGTAAATTCAATTTTAGGGCCATAAAACGCCCCTTCACCCGGCAAGTATTGAAACTCAATACCTTTAGAAGTTAATGCTTCAGCCAGTTCTTTTTCGGCTTTATCCCACATTTCTTCACTGCCTACGCGTTTTTCTGGGCGTGTAGATAGTTTGACTGAAATGTTTTCGAAACCAAAAATTTTGTAAATTTCGTATACAGAATCAATACAGCCGCCCACTTCAGACAATATTTGCTCTTCGGTACAGAAGATGTGTGCATCGTCTTGGGTAAAACCACGTACGCGCATTAGTCCATGTAGCGCGCCAGAAGGTTCGTTTCTGTGGCAACATCCAAATTCAGCCATACGCAAAGGCAAATCGCGATATGACTTTAAGCCTTGGTTAAATATCTGTACGTGGCCAGGACAGTTCATTGGCTTAATGGCATATTCACGCTTTTCAGATTCAGTGGTAAACATGTTTTCTGCATATTTATCCCAATGACCTGATTTTTCCCATAAGCTTCTGTCCATCATTAACGGCGCTTTAACTTCTTGATAGTCGTATTCACGCAACTTACTACGAACAAAAGATTCTAATTCGGTATAAATGCTCCAACCATCGTTATGCCAAAACACCATGCCTGGCGCTTCTTCTTGCCAATGAAATAAATCTAAGGCTTTACCGATTTTACGGTGGTCACGTTTTTCTGCTTCTTCTAAACGGTTTAAATAGGCTTTTAATTGTTTTTTATCAGCCCAAGCTGTGCCATAAATGCGTTGCAACATTTTGTTGTCACTGTCGCCACGCCAATACGCCCCTGCCACTTTCATTAATTTAAAATGCTGACAAAAACGCATATTAGGTACATGCGGGCCACGACACATATCAATGTATTCTTGGTGATGATACAAACCAGGCTGATCATCTTTGGCGATATTCTCATCCAAAATTTGGACTTTGTAAGTTTCACCACGTGCTTCGAAGGTGTCTCTGGCTTCTTGCCAGCTCACCACTTTTTTTACTACGTCGTAATTAGTCTTAGCCAATTCCAACATACGTTTTTCAATTTTAACTAGGTCGTCTTCGTTTAACGAATGCTCCATGTCGATATCGTAATAGAAGCCATTATCGATTGTGGGGCCAATGGCCATTTTTACATCTGGGTATAATTGTTTAATGGCGTGACCAATTAAATGCGCACAAGAATGGCGGATTATCTCAAGTCCATCTTCGTCTTTGGCGGTAATAATTTGCAACTGGGCGTCGTGCTCTATTAAGTCATGGGCATCAACACGCTTTCCGTCCACTTTGCCAGCTATGGTGGCTTTAGCTAAACCTGGGCCGATATCACTGGCCACATCAAATACAGAAACAGCTTGGTCGAATTGACGTTTGCTACCATCGGGAAGAGTTATTACTGGCATATCAAAATCCTTATGCAGTGGTGACACCTACCAAGCGCCACATGCGAATGTTTAGTTTCGGCTTGGCTTACGCTACTACCGATAAAGAAAAAATAAAAAACACCCAAAAAAGGGTGCTTAAAAAAAGACGAGCTCTGCTACTATCAGAGCAATGGCGGCATTATAACGAGATAAGGATTGCTGATGCAATGCTGTAAACTAAAAACCCTGATTTACCTAACGATTCTATTAGGCTCACTATGTTTAAACCAAGTGGATGCACAAGAGTGGAAACTCGAAAAACAAAAGGGCCAAGTACAGATTTATAGTCAACAAACTGAATCTGGATATAAAAATGTATTAGCAAAAACCACAGTTAAGGCCCCTGCTAAAGCTTTGGTGGCTTTATTAGACGACATTAGCGCAGGTCCAGATTGGATCCACAACTGTTTGGGCATAAAACTAATTGAACAGCTTTCAACATCAGAGAAACTTATGCAAACATTTTTCTCTGCTCCATGGCCGGTTAAAAATCGTGACATGGTGACATTGTCTCATACTCAATATTTAGACGATAAAATTCAGATAACCATTACAGACAAAAGCACCCATATAGAACCACACAAAAAGTACGTTCGCATGCACAGTGTCATGGGAGTCTGGCAAGCTCAAGTAAATGCCCAAGGTTTAACCGAGATCACTTACCAAGGAGGAGGCAATCCTGGAGGCAATTTGCCCACCTTTTTAGCTAACAAAGAAGTTATTACGTCCTTTTACCATACCTTTATCAATTTAACTCAGATCATACTGGCGGCTAAGTACCAGCCAACAGAAATTACAAATTGATATAAAAACTAAATGTTAATAGCGTAATCAACCTTCATATATCCTGTCTTCAACCATAATTAGCCCAATACAAACCAATTGGATTAGAATAATGTGGCACTTTATTAGCGAGCAAATAAGTCAATCTATTCAACAAGACTTTATTTGCAACGACATTCGAGAAATTCACGCAGGCGAAAGCCATCATACCTATCGCATAGCAGGTGATAAAAAACGCTTTTTTGTAAAAACTAACCAAAAAATATATTTGAGCAACTTTGAAGCCGAAGCAGAAGGCCTAGAACACTTGCGTCAGACCCAGCTATTTAGAGTGCCTAAAGTAATATGCAGCGGCATAGTGTCAGACCATAGCTTTTTGGTTTTAGAGCATCTAACTATGACAGAAGGCGAGCCTAGTGATTGGTATGGCGCTGGACGTGCACTGGCTGAGTTTCACAAAAACAACAACCAACAAATGTATGGATGGCAAGATGACAATTATATTGGTTTAACCCAACAATGTAATCGCTGGGCTAAAAAATGGAATCAGTTTTATGCCGAACAACGCATTGGCTTTATGTTGCAATTATTGTACGAAAAAGGGTTTGCTTTGGCCGACATAGATAAAGTAGTAGAGGCGGTTAAAAGCTTATTTGCAGGATACAATCCACAAGCCTCAATGTTGCATGGCGACTTATGGCAAGGCAACTTAGGCTTTAATCACCATCAATTAGTCTTGTTTGACCCCGCCTTTTATTTTGGTGACCGAGAAACAGATTTAGCTATGACCGAATTATTTGGGCGATTTCCAGAAAGTTTTTATCGAGGCTATCAAGATGTGTGGCCAGTTGACCCAGATTACGAGTATCGCAAGCCCATATACCAGCTCTATCACATTTTGAATCATGCCTTAATGTTTGGTGGTCAATATCTAGAAAGTGCGAAAATCACGCTGAAAAACTTAGATGCTTAATCGCCTACTTAGCAAGAATTACCCTAGCCATTAAGGAGTTTCAACGATATTCTGAGTCCTTTGACCCAATATAAAAAACGCGATGCAAAATAAAGTTAGTTTTATTACTGGAAGTGCCAAAAGAATTGGTGCGCATACTGCCAGATATCTACATTCTCAAGGCTCGAAAATAGTCATACATTGCCATCAGTCACGTTTAGCCGCTGAACAACTTTGTGCAGAATTAAATGCTATTAGGCCAAAGTCAGCCATGTTAGTGCAAGGGGATCTGGCAGAGCTTAAAAACATTAAACCCATAGCTCAACAGGCCATAGATTCTTTTGGTCAGTTAGATGTATTAATTAATAATGCCTCTACTTTTTACCCAACTCCAATCGGCAGCATTACCGAAGACGACTGGCAAAGCCTAGTTGGCAGTAACATGCAAGGCCCCCTATTTTTGTCACAACAATGTGCTTTTGCGTTAAAACAAACTCAAGGCTGTATAGTGAATATGGTGGATATACACGCCAGCAAGCCACTCAAAAATCATACTTTATATTGCATGGCTAAAGCCGCATTGGTCACTATGACTCAATCATTGGCGTTAGAACTAGCACCTGAAATTAGAGTAAATGGGGTCGCGCCAGGGGCGATTTTATGGCCAGATTCGCCTATGAGTGAACAAGACAAAGCCGAGATATTACAGCAGGTACCCGCCGCCAAGTTAGGCAGTATGCAAGACATTGCCCATTGCATTAAGTTTTTAATTGATGCCCCCTACGTATCAGGGCAAATCATAGCGGTGGATGGAGGGCGTAGTATTTCGTCACTTACCAAAGGATAATTTAGGTGAAGATTATGCTAGGTTTTAGTCTTTTATGTATTTTGTTGTTTAGTTGCGATAGTCATCTTAGTTTACAAAAACATTTAGATAGCTATCAGAGCCGCTTAGCCAAAGTGTTAGATGCCGAGGCAATAGTTGTCGAAGAACCTTATTTGTTGCCCTACCCTAAGCTGCAACAACTTCAACATCAGCAAAACCAAGCCTATATAAAACTATTTGAATTTTACCAATTAAAAGGCTGTGAGTTATTTACTTTAGTGGCAGAGCGCAATACCGCCTTAGGAAAAGTACAATTACCCTCAACACGTTATGTTTACGAGCGTAAGTTGCTATTAGCTATAGACGACTGCCTAGCTCAAACTCAAGCAACAGATTTAAAAACTAAATTAGCTCAGTGGAAAACCCACAAGCAAAATATGCTGCCTTATGTTTGGGCCGATCTCATTCAACTCAGTAACGAAAGCAAACATCATCTACAAGGATTTTCAGGCTATATAGACGGGCAAAGTGATGGTTTAGTGGCAACCACCCAAGCATGGCAGTACTTACTCAAGCTAGCACAACAGCCCATAGACATAAGTGAATTAGAAGCTCAGCTAAAACAATTACAGCAAGCACCTTTAACTCGACGTGTGTGGTTTAGTCAGCTGCTGATCAGCCAAAACTTACAAGCACTTACCCCTTGGTTAATTACTCATACCCAAAATCTCTCTTGCGCTAAACCGAATGACAAAACCCAAATTGAGTATTTAACCAATGTGTTTAAGTTATTTTTTATCGAAAAAATTCAACCTTTAGCCAGTATCCTCAATCATTATCACTATCAGATTGATCCACTATTTACTGCTTTAATCGAGGCCCCTTATTTAAGCCAAGCATTCAAACAAAGGTTACAGCTTTATCACCTAGATGGGTTTGAGCAGTATCAACAGGCCATGACAGAGCACATTAAGTTTTGGCAAGGATTGTTTAAAGACTGCGGCATAGCTCCTGGCAACCTATAGCTCACCATTTGGGTCTGGTTTTATACCTGTAATGCCTTCGGCAACACGTTCAGACAAAGCAGAAATAGTAGCCACAGGGTTGGCACCAACTGCACTAGGCAACAAAGAGCCATCGGCCACGTACAAGCCTTTATAACCAAACACTTGGCCAAAGCTCTCAAGTTTTGCACTGGTTACCCCTTGTTCTGGTGAATCAGCTAACCGACATCCCCCCAGCGAGTGCACAGTAACGTTACTTTTTAACGGCCACAAGGCATTTGGCATAGGTAAAAACACTTTTGCCTTAGCCCATTGTTTAAATCTTTTGCCAATAGCTAAAATGGCGTTATACAAGCTCTGATTATCTTTATAAGGCCAATCAACATTAAGCTTACCTCTTGTGTCTAAATGCATTTTTCCGGCGCTATTGTCTATGCCCATGCATAACAATACGGCAGTAGTATAAGCCGCATTATTTTTTAACAATTGCTTAAAGGCAAAACCTATACGGCCAGTTTTAGCCCCAGCTAAAAAGCGCTTAATCAATAACTTAAGGGTTTGCCAGCCGGCATAAAAATGAAACACGCCAGGCTTTATGCCCTCTGTATACCAAGAAGCAAAAGCCGGAAAGCTAGCATCTTCTAAAATAAAGGCTTGTTTAGGATCAAAGTCTTTAAACAAGTTGTAGTCAATTTTTTGCGTGATCACTGGCCCATAGTTGGGATCAGCAGGCTTTTTTCCATCTATCACAAAAGATAAATAATCGCCGTTGCCTGAATAATATTGCCCCAAGTACTGATTAATATGAGGTAAGCTTTTATGTATATCTCTGCATTGCAATAATAATTCGTTAGTACCTAAAGTACCGGCAGATACCACTACACGTTGGCATTTTGCCGATTTTTCGACTTTATTATTTGCCAAGTCTAGCCATGTAACTAAATAGCCAAACTCTCCTTTTGCTTGCGAGTCGGCTTCTCCTTGCTCATTTAAAGGGGTAATTTTATTCACTATGGCTAAGGTTTCTATTTGTGCTTTATATTGGTTTTCGGCCACAAATAAATAATTTAGATCTGTGGTGTTTTTTGAGTGGGTATTACAACCAACATCACATTCAGCGCAATACACACAAGAGGTTTGAATAGCACCATATCTGTTGGTTTGCTGTACACCTATGTCTGTAGGGTTGTCGAAGTCGTTACCAAAAAATACGTTAATATCCACTAATTCAGATTGACGCCCATCGCTTTTAGCAAAATCTTGAAACAGTTCGGTACGAATAATTTTACGCTTAGCTAAGCTTTGGTCGGGAATGGGCCTGGCGCCTAATACCGACTTTGCTGTTTGAAAATACGGCTCTAAGGCATCTTTTTTACAGGTTTCGGGCCATCTATGATCAAAAACATGCTCGGGCGGTGGCATAAAAACATTAGCATAAATCAATGAACCTCCCCCTAAGCCCGCCCCTACAACAGCATCCATATGTTCAAAGCGGCGAATATCAAAGAGTCCAAACATATCTCGTTGGCCTTGAATATCGGGGTCATCTGGCTGGCTAAGGTTCCAAAAATTAGTCGACATAGCATGTGGCGAGCGTGGAAAACTGCCCATTGGATACCTTTTACCACGCTCTAATACTAAAACTTTACCCGGCCACTTTTTGGCTAATCGACAAGCGTTAATGGCGCCACCAAAACCACTACCAATAACTATTGCTTCATAATCCAATTGCATTTTTGTCTCCTGCTTAGGTGTTTATTTTTTGTGTTTTACGTAGCTATCCCACAGCTCGCCCATAAAAAATCGACCAAATTTAGCCACTGTGGCTATTTTATCTGTGTGCGAGCTGGCATTAGTGACTTTTACTGTTGAGACTAATTTTAATAAGTCTGTTACCCCTAAACTTAAAATCCCCGCCCCCACTATAGGCGCATTTTTATTTTTACCTTGATATAACTGGGTATACAGAGTGGTAGTGTCTGACCATAGGTCAAAACCAGGATCATCGCGCACCTCTTTTTTTCCAGCTAAGTAATAATCTTGTCCGTCATGCACAAAAGCTAATTCGTACACCATTAGTTTTAAATTGGGTTCTTCTTCGGGAAAAAATAAATTAAACACCCCAGAGTGCGCCTCTATCCCTCGACCGAAGGGGGTAAAATCAATGCTGCCAGATAAATGCCCCGCATGGTGAAGGTCGTTGATAAAACCATCCATATCGTCAATATCCACTTGCGCATGCATGGCCAACTCAAAACCTTTTTGCTTACCTAAACTATTACCACGTTTGGGTTCGTCGGTTCCTAAGCAAAATCCGCCAGCCATAGTTTCCTTAAATTGAATGCCTAATCTTGATTCAGTCATAACGGTTACTTTGGGTTCGAGTGAAACCCCCTCCTGTGTTTTTACCCTTAAATAATTGAGCGTGTCTTGCTTGCCCATTTCTATGAGTTGTTTGTGGCTAGTTTGGCCAGTGTATAAATCGGGATCTAATGGCAATGGCGTATTGGGTTTTATTAGGTGTACACAAATAGGCTTAGTATGGCCATAAACTGCTTCACCCTGGTTAATACGCTGATTGATTTCTGCAATTTGTGCCAATTCTTTGTGTAGTGCAGCATTGGCACTCATTTCTAACATTTGCACATACCAATTTAGTACTCCAGTGCGATAACTTGGCAGATTTGCCAAAATCCAAATCAGCCAAATTTCAGAGGCGCCACGTTGTACCGATTCAAGTAAATTGGCGTCTTGCACAAAGCCTGCGTCTAAATACACTTGCTCATCTATTAAAACTGGTGGAAAAACCCCAGGTAAAGACATACCAGCAATTAACAGATCTTCAGAAATATTCTGATACTCAATCACTTGATTTAACTTTTGAGTAAAATTGCCCACATTAAAGGTTGCTTCGAGCCCCGTAGCTTGTTTAATTTTTTGAATATCTATACCCAAGTGTGCAAACACTTTATTGCGAAATCCCTGAGCACTGCCCATAGCCACAAAGTCATGGCACTTAATGGCCTGCTCAAAAGGCACAAAAGCTAGAGTATCTCGCATTTTTAGGTTGGCCCAACGTTGGCATATTTGCTCGGCGCTTAGGCCAGACAACAACATAGCTAAGTTTAACGCACCGCCAGAAGTACCATCTATATGTTGATAGCGTAAACCAGAGTCAAACAAAACTTTTATAACCCCAGCGGCATAAGATAAACGCAAGCCACCACCTGGAATTATTAATGCTCGTTTAATTCCATCTTCGTTAATTGGCCCCACGCCATCAGGCACATGAGTGGCATTAGTCATTGGGGATCTCAGCCATTGGTGGGCTTAACCAATCTTCACTTAATCCCAAGTCAACCACAGACTCGAATCCTTCTGGAGCAAGTTCAGGTAAGTGCTTGTGGGTTAAAAACCAGCTTTCTATGTGGTCGTCTAGCACCCCATGAATGGCTGGCAAATAAGCGGTAGCGATAGCGGGTTTAATGTTTAAGTTTTTTAAGCCTTGCAACCTTGGGTGGTCGCCAATTACAAATCGAGCTTTAGCCTTTTTAAATAAACTAAAGCCTGCTTTATTGTTTAAATAAATATCAGAACGCATCAACATACCTCTAAACGAACAAAAGTTTGAGGCTTTTACTTTGACCGGAAACCACACTTTTTTAGGCAAGCTTATTTCTAAATATGTGACTAATTGCCCATCTAGATCGTACTGACTACTAGCAGTGCTATCTGAAACCTTAAAATCTAACGCGGCTTGATGTTTAGGCATCCCCCAAATACCTTTGCCACCTTTTACCGAAATCTCAGATGACACAGGTAAATCAATCACATATTGGCCAGCTTTAAACCAATTGGGGAAAATGCCCGGCAACAAGCGCGGCGCGGGTTTATCGCCATGAGTGCAGGCGATAGCAATACTGTATTCAATATACTTACCTATAGTGGTCTCGCGGTAATCAATCACAGTTACCACTAAAAGTGCGCTTTTCCACAAACGTAATGGATGAATATTGGCAGGCAAAAAACGCTTTGCCTGTGCATAATCACAGGGAAAAATTGCCATAAATGCAGGTGAATCTATGGCTTCAACGGGTAAAGTAAATGGAATGCCATCAACTAAGGCTTTTTGTCCAGCATAATCTTTGATTCTTTTAGGAACGCCACTCATATGTTTTCCCCTTCGAAGTTAAAATAATCGGGGTTGCCTTTGTTAAGCTCGTTAATAATAAAAGGAAAGGTATCTTGCGCCGCATTTTTACCCATAAACACATCAAGATGGCCATATTCTGGGAATATCTCTAACGCATGAAAATTGGCTTTTAACCCAGAAAAATACTCATAACTTAATTTTTGACTGAGTGGTAAAAAACATCGGTTTTTTGCCCCCGCACAAAAGGCAATACGCGCATGAGTTTTAGGCATAGTCTGGCCAAAATCACTGGGCAGTTTAGGCAAGCCCTCTACGCTTATAAGATTGCCCACTTTTACACACTGGGTAATCTGCGAAAAAAAACTCATAGGTACTTCAGCAAATTCTTGGCTTAACCAATGGTGAGTATCAGAGTTAAGGTTTTCATGGCGCCATAACGCAGGACAGCCCGAACCATAAGTAAAACTAACTTGTTTACACACTTGATTATTACATTCGTGATGGCTGAGCTTTACTAAGGTATTAATCAACTTGGCTGCAAAAGTTGGCGCCGCTATACCCCATTGTGGATTAAGGTAATCGGTCATTAACTTCACCCAAGGCAACATAAAATACAATTTGAATTTAGACCATTTAGGTACAACTGGATGTAAGGACACTGCATTACTCACCACTGTGCATACTTGTGGTAATAAGCCTGCCATCAAAGACATAAAAAAGCTGGTAGAGCCTTGGCAATGCACCAAAGCCTTAAGCTTTGTTTTACCGGTTTGTTCTAGCACTTTAACAACCGCACAAGGATGATCGTACAAAGCGGCTTGATCTAAGGTCCATTCATTAGGCGCAAAATCAATGCTAGCACGCCAGTTTTCTAACCAAACATCATAACCCTCTTCCACTAAAGCATCGACAATAGTAGTCTTTACTGGAGCACAAAAAATGTTAGCTCGAACCCCTGCCCCATGCACAACTAACACAGGACCTTTAGACATGTTATTGGGATCGCAAATATTAATCAGATTCAGCGACAGTCCATCACCAGCTGTAAAAGGCACTAACCTTTCTTGTAAATGTTTAAACCTTTGAGTCAATTTTCACTCCTGAAAATATCTACCCAGTCTACAGCTTAAAAACGCAACAAATGAATGGTAATTCAGATTCTAAAATAAGATTAATGGCCTAAACCAAGCATAGTGCTAAGCATTAAAAAATGCATAAAATTCATTCAAATAAAAACCAATAAATCCGCTAGAGCCACTAAAAACCAAGGAATTGCACAATTGCTGTGCAGTCAATTACATAAAATAAAAAAATGGCTTGCGAATACTGAGGCTCATCGTTATTATACGCGCCGCTTTGTTGCTCATCAGCAAAGCAAGCCAATCTATATACAACCGTAGCTCAGCTGGTTAGAGCACCACCTTGACATGGTGGGGGTCGGTGGTTCGAGTCCACTCGGTTGTACCAAATCTAAAACCTTATGAATTTCACTTGTCGTTAAAAATGTTCACGTTCAGTCCTATTAGCATTGTTGGCTAATCTTTGTGTGCGGCAGTGATCACATCGTCATTTTCTGAGATAACCACAAATACTTGCCTTTGAATTTGGTTTAGCAGGGTCTTTAGCTTTTTAGTGAGTGTTTTTGCGTGTGTTTGTCTAACTCAAGCAGGTAGGTATTGCCTTTTTGTTGAGTCTCTACCCCTAAAGCGTTCAACAATATAATCAGGTCTGGCGAAATCCCACGTTGTTGGCATCGCTTTTGAGCATGCTGTGAAAATGTCATGATTATTGCCCCCTTGTTAATATTCACCTACAGCTTATGTCGCTACTGACGACATATAAACCCCTGTGTAAATACACATGATTAGTTTTCAAGCAGGTTATAATCAATTAAGGGGCTTAAATTGAAGGAGATGGCATAAAACAGTGGTTGAATGCCAAGTTAGACTAAATTAACTGCAACCAATCTGTATATAAAACAAACAGTACAAGTTAACAATGTTTTGAAAGTTTAAGCTTTTTATGTTGATATTATTATTAACATGTAGCTACTGGCGACACTTATGCATAAAAAAACACTTTGGCCTTTTAGATACGACTTATTACAACGTTATCGTTTAATAGAGATAGTTGCCTTGTGGGAAGGCAAACTAAACGCCAGTCATTTAATTGAGTATTTTGGCATTGGAAGGCAGCAAGCCTCTAAAGATATCAACCTGTATAATCAAGAGGTTGGCCCAGGCAATTTAATCTATAACTCCTCGCTTAAAGGTTATGAGCCTGCTAATAGTTTTACGCCAAAGGTTACGTCTGGCCATGCAGATGAATATTTACATTTAATTCATCGTAATAATGACTTAGTTAACACCTTTGAAAACATGACTTTGGGCTTTGACTATACCCATAAGGTGCCTTTACCCACTTATCAAATTCGTCCACAAGTTTTACGTCAAATAGTCAATGCTTGTCGTAATAAACTCAGATTAGAAGTTGATTACCGCTCGGTAAATGCTCCAGATACAGAAGGACGAATTATTGTGCCTCATGCCATAGTGCATTCGGGCATGCGTTGGCATGTTCGTGCCTATTGCGAAAAAAATCATGACTATCGAGATTTTGTGCTCACTCGATTTTACAATACGCCTGAATCCCTCGGTGCAGTAGAAACTGACCTGCCTAAAGATGAAGCTTGGGATACCTTAGTGAATTTGTGTTTTATTCCTGATCAAAGACTATCCCCACAACAGCAACAGGTGGTGGCAAACGATTATGGTATGACGGATAACCGCTTGTTAATTCAAGTGCGCGGCGCCTTGGTGCACTATTTATTACAAATGATGCGAATTGATACAAATGTGATAGCCGCAGATCCCCGCGCTCAACAAGTGGTGATACAGAACATGCAAGGCCTTAAAAAATGGTTGTTTAACTAAGATGACAAATAGTACCTTAATTCAAACAAAACAGGCTTACATCAACCTTATGAGTCAGGGCAGTTTTGCTGCTGTACAAAGCTATTTAACTGCACTAAAAACTGGCAAGTTGCAGGCCGGTGTTCGATTGCAGCAAAGATTAAATCAAATTGATCTAAGTACGCTAAGCCCCATAGGTTTTGTAGAAGCTTTACTTAACAGCAAAAAACCACAAATATTTGCTGAAAGTAGCGTAAAAGGTGATGGGTCAGATTGGCAGCCCATCGAATTGTCTATTCTGGGTAATATTTCAATGGCCACGCAAGTTGCTGTGTATGATAACGGTTTACACAGCACGCCTAAGCTTCATGCACGGCCCTTTCAAGCGTTATTAATTTATACCCCAGGGGCACTCTTGCGTAACGATATGGGGTTTATTCCCGCAGATTGGAATCAAGTAGTCAGTCAAAATCAGTTGTCGTTAACAGCCTTGTACAATTTATACGAAAATCGGCTACTACCTTGTTTGCGCTATGCCAACGACATGGCTGTAGCACAGGGGCAACACACTTTAGTTACCATACCTGGAATAGGTTGTGGTCAATTTGCGGGAAAATTTAAAGGCCAGTTAGGTGCTGCCTTAGAGCAAGTTTTAATTCAACTTATCACTAAACACCTTAAAGATTTGCCCGCGATTAAAGCCATTTATTACGACCCTTTTGATGAATGCGAAAATAAACGCCAGCAAATCGAACACCTTACTTTTATGGTTAGGCCATTACTTAAAGGTAATCATACTAAGGGCCAGCTTTGCCACCCAGTTGAATACGAAGAGATTAAAGGCGAATTTAGCACTTGTAGCTTAACCAGTTTAGTAGCTTGGGATCAGGTCTCTTGGCCTGGCAATGATTTTTATTTGGGTAGCCGCGCCACAGACGACGGGGTAAAAGCTGCAGCTACCTCAACCATGTTGGCCATGACCGGGCAAAAAGGCCAATATATAGCTAACTCTTACCGTTATGCCCCACCTGCTGGTTTTGCAAATTGGCAAGAGGTGATTAAAGATCAAGCCATTAAGCTAAAGTGCACAGATAATTTTGTTCTGTATTAATCCTAACAAAACAGCAACATTGCCCCCTACCATTAAAAAGGTAAGGGTTTAATGTGCTGCACTATTTGTTGATTTTGGTACATGGTTTTTAGTGAATCTGCCAATTGATCACTCTGTTTAATCACAGCCTGCCAATACTCAATACGTTGTTCAGCTGGCATGGTTTCAAAGTCTTTTCTATCTGGGATCTTGCCATAAGGTAAGCTAGCCACAAATTCTTTAGAGGGTACTAACATCACCACGTTTTCGTAGCTACTGGCATGAGGTAAGCGGCTTTTTAAAGATTTATCGAACCATCCAGGAATAGGCTTAGGATAAAAGTGTGGGTACAACACTAAGCCTTTTTGTGGGCCAAAAGTTAGATCAAAATGATAGTCAATGATGCCACCATCTCGGTACATACCTTTAGGTGCGCCCGATATATTTTCTACTCCTTCTATGATTAGCGGAATGGAGCCTGAAGCCATAAGCGCTTGAGGTAAATTGTCTTCTGTCAACGCCACACTATAAGAGGGCATGCTGTTAGGATCCTGAATTTGTAGATCAGCATTGGGGCTAGAAAACACATACCTTTGGTAAAATCTTTCTAACCATTTTCGCTTAAAAGCGTTGGCTCCAGCGCTGGCAATTAAGCCTGTCATTTGCAGTGGTTTGGCTTCAAATTGGGTTAAGCCTTTACATCTTGCCACTATAAAATGCGCTTTAATAATTGGGTTGTTAATAATTTCACTACTGCCATTTTCGCCTAACACATAATCCAGTAAAGCTGTGCCTTTTTGGGTGATTTCTCTGGCTGTGGGTTTGTCTGAGTAAACTGTATGTGAATACCTGTCGGCTAATCGATTAATGGCGGCCAGTGGATCTTTTTGGGCAAAACAGGCAAATCTAAACGCTCCAGCCGAAGAGCCAATAATATTTAGAGGCCGAGCTCTTTGGGCAAAAAACTCAGAAAATATATAACGGTCTAGCCCGGCTAACACAAACCATTTAGGGCCGCCCGATGCGCCCAACATGTAATCAAATAAATCGGCACTAAAGCCTTGTTCTTGTATCTTTGCTAATGCCTTACTTCCGGCATAAATATCTAAGCCCTGCATGGTTATCCTTGTTCATTCACCTTTAAGGTTCAATTCGCTTTATTCTGCTTCGTCATATATGGCGCACACCGCTCCGGCAGGATCTTTAATCACCACATAGCGGCTTGTTTTACTAAAGTGTTTTATTTCGGTTAATACACTGCCCCCACCTTTTACCACTTGTTCTATAGATTGGGTTAAGTCTGCCACTTTGATGTACATTAACCACTGTGAAGGTAAAGATTGGTTCACAGTTTTTTTATGGCACACACCAGCAACTGCGGCTTTAGAATCTGGGCTTTGCATCACGTAATCGTCATAGTCTCCCATGTTCACTGCTTCAGATTGCCAACCTACCACCTGTTGATAAAAGTCTCTCACCTGTGGGGCATTTTCTACTGTTAAATCAAACCAAGACACACTGCCTACTTCAGCTTTACTCATTGTTCTTTCTCCTTAAACAGACAAAAATATCACCACTTTTGGCGGATTGATCGATATGCAACCAGCAGCTTAAAATCTTTATAAAACAATACCTTAGTGTACATATAAAGATTACTCAACAGAGTTATCCACAGATTCTTTGGATAAAAATGGATAACTCGCCTAAAGCCGCATAGGTCTGATATGATACCCAAACCCTAATAGATAAACAGTGAAGAATTCAGCCAAGCTAACTTGGCTGCCTAAGCAACAACCAATTACAACACTTAGCTGCAAACTTTACCTAAAGAGTCAAAACTTTTGTTTAAAAAACTGATTGACCCTAATTCCCTGCCCGCCTTTAAGCATGCGATTGATATACAAAGCCCGCTTTCTGGCAAGGTGTTAGCTTTAGATACTGTGCCCCATGCACTCTTTACTGCCCGTTTAATGGGTGAAGGAGTGGCCATTCAACCTTCTGGATATCAAGTGTTTGCGCCCTGCTCAGCTACCATAGTGAGCTTACCCGAACTAGCCAATCAAATACGTTTAAAAACCGCTCAAGGTATGATGTTACAAATTCAATTAGGCATAGACTCGCATATTATGATGGCAGAGGGGTTTAAATCATTGGTAAAAGTAGGAGATAAGGTTGAGTCTGGCCAAGTGCTGATGGAGTTTTCATTAGCCAAAATGAAACAACAACTAAAAAGCACTTTATGCCCAGTGACTATAATTAACAGTGAGAAAATTAAAGGATTACAGGCCTATTACATGCAAGTTCGTGCCACCGAAGATAGGTTATTCACAGTCTACCTTTAATTTTGGCATAACAGAGCGCTGTCTGTACTTTACCTTAGAACCGGTTTCTCGTTATAGTTTGATGATCTAGCAATTCAATTTTTAATAAGGGCAACATGACCACTCTTTACGGCATTAAAAACTGCGACACCATAAAAAAAGCCAAAGCTTGGCTGAGCGAAAATAATATCGACTATCAATTTCACGACTATCGACAAGATGGCTTAGATAAAAGCTGGTTAGCGCAAGCCGAACAAGCCTTAGGTTGGGAGCAAATCCTGAATAAAAGAGGCACAACCTACAGGCAATTAAGTGATGAGCAAAAAAACAATCTCAACAAAGAGATAGCCTTGGCTCTGTTACTTGAGCAACCCGCTATGATTAAGCGCCCTATTCTTATCCACAATGAACACTATTATTTAGGCTTTAAAGCAGCGCAATACAGTGAGATATTTTTATGAGCCGTGATGTGATTGGATTAACCAAGGCACTGATCAATAAAAAATCTGTGACACCTGAAGATGCTGGCTGCCAAACCTTAATGGCTGAAATTCTACAACCATTAGGCTTTAAAATAGAACACTTAGACTTTGCCGACACTAAAAACATTTGGGCCCGCAAAGGCACAGAAGATCCAGTATTTTGTTTTGCTGGGCACACAGATGTAGTGCCTTCTGGCCCAGAAGAACAATGGAAAACCCCACCTTTCGAGGCTACCGAAATAGATGGCTATTTGCATGGGCGCGGGGCGGCCGACATGAAAGGCAGTTTAGCTGCCATGTTAGTGGCAACCGAAAATTTTGTTAAACAGCATCCAGACCATCAAGGGTCAATTGCATTTTTAATTACTAGTGATGAAGAAGGCCCCTTTATTAACGGTACCACTAAAGTAATAGATACCTTAGAAGCCCGTAATGAAAAAATAACTTGGTGCTTAGTGGGTGAACCATCTAGTACCGATCAAGTGGGCGATGTGGTTAAAAATGGGCGACGTGGCTCATTAACAGGTGAAATGTTAGTTAAAGGCATTCAGGGGCATGTTGCTTATCCACACCTTGCTAAAAACCCTATTCATGATTCTTCATTAGCGTTAGCTGAGCTAGCCAATACTCAATGGGATAATGGCAATGAACATTTCCCTCCTACTAGCTTTCAAATTTCTAATATTCACGGTGGTACAGGTGCGGGAAATGTGATCCCAGGGGAATTAAACGTTAGTTTTAATTTTCGTTTTTCAACCCAAGTCACAGATCAGCAACTAATCAGCCGTGTCACTCAAATTTTAGACGCACACAAACTCGATTATGACATTCACTGGACCTTTAACGGTCAACCCTTTTTAACAGATTCGGGGGCTTTAGTGGCGGCCACTCAAGCAGCCATTAAAGAGTGCACAGGACGAGATACTCAATTGTCTACCGCTGGCGGTACCTCAGACGGACGTTTTATTGCACCTACAGGGGCACAGGTGATTGAACTCGGTCCAGTCAACGCCACCATTCATAAAATAGATGAGTGCGTAAAAATGTCTGATTTAACTAGCCTAACAGGTATTTATCAAACTATTTTACAGCGATTGTTAGCGTGATAAACCCAGCGCACGTATTAGGTCAAAACGAAGCCTTGTTGGTTGAATGCCAGCAAGGCTTTAAGTTATTGCCCGAAGTCTGCAAAGCGTTTAAACAGATGCAAAACGCCGCCAGTCAACAAGGCATAGATCTACAAATCGTCAGCAGTTACCGTAGTTTTGCTAGGCAATTACAAATATGGCAAAACAAGTGGGCGGGCAAAACTAAAATTCTAGATGTAAATGAGCAACCCTTAGATGCCAGCACATTAACCAATAGCCAAAAGATAGAAGCCATATTGACTTGGTCGGCTTTGCCTGGGGCTAGCCGCCATCATTGGGGTACAGATTTAGATGTGTATGACAAACAAAGTGTTGAACAGGCTAAGCACGATTTTCAATTGGTTTGCAGTGAATACGATTATGGCCCCTGCAAAAAACTTAACCTTTGGTTAGATAAATACGCCGAGGAGTTTGGCTTTTTTCGCCCCTACGCTAAGTACACTGGTGGCATTGCCAGAGAGCCGTGGCATTTAAGTTTTAAAGCCAGTGCCCAATTCATGCAAAATCAATTAACTCAGCAAAACCTAATTGATTGCTTAAAACAAACCGATATATTAGGTTTGCCCAGCATTCTTGAAAATATGCCAACTATCTATCAACGTTTTGTTTTAAACCAAGGAACAACCTCTATGGGCGGTGAGATAATATGAATATTTGGTTAGTAGTACTGATTATTGCCTTAGTCTTGGGCTTGATTATTGGCAATATTTTATTGTTAAAGCAGACCTCTAAACACGACTTACCTAAAGTGAATAAAGACAATAATGCCTCTTATGATCGCTTTGAAGATAAAGACGATTGAGCTCAAGTTACACTTTTTATCTAACTATGGCCGCAGATTTTATTTGCAACCACACTTTCTGATTGGCCTTTAAGGCAAGCTTATGCGCAGATTTTTTAGTGATCTGTGCTAATAAAGTTGTATTGCCTACTAACACAGTTACCACACAGGTTGGTTGTTGGTGTTGTTCATGGATCTTAAGCACTTTGCCAGCTAATACATTGACTATGCTAGTGTCTGTTGGTTGAGTTAAAGTTACACTCACATCACTGGCTAAAATTCTAAGTCGTCTAATGGTTTTATTTTCGACTTTGGGTAACCATAAATGCCCCCCATCAAAACCAAGTTGCATTAATTGCCACTGCTGATCCGTGTTTATCAGCTTGCAATCCACCAAAGCCCCTAACTCATTGTCTATACCTAAAGGTAATTCAACTTGCGAAAATAAGTCTGTGGCTTGGCCCTGAGCCAAAACCTTTCCCTGCTGCATAACCACAGCGTAATCAGCAAGCTGAGCTATTTCGTCTAACGAATGAGACACATATAAAATGGGCAGCTTAAAGTGCCTGCGTATGTTGTCTAAATAAGGCAATATTTCGCATTTACGTGCTGTATCTAAAGACGCTAAAGGTTCATCCATAAGTAACAATTTAGGTTGGCTAAGCAAAGCTCTAGCCATGGCCACCCGTTGTTTTTCTCCTCCTGAGAGTTGCGCTGGCATGTGCTGTAAAAGCTTTTCTATATCCATTATCTGAGTCACTTGCGCAAATAACTCTGGCTGTACAGCCACTCGACTGCGTTTTATGGCAAAACTAAGGTTCGCCAACACCGACAAATGCTCAAACAAACTGGCTTCTTGAAATACATAGCCCAGACTACGTTTATGAGTAGGAACAAAAATAGTATCACTTTGCCATACTTCACCATTTACAGATAACTGCCCCATTGCAGCACTTTGTAAACCAGCAATACACCTAAGTAAACTAGTTTTACCTGAGCCAGACTCACCAAAAATAGCGGTTACCCCCTGCCCAGGTAGGTCAATATTTACATCTAAGCTAAAAACGTCGCGGGTTGCCTTGCAATAAACCAAGCTAAATGCAGCTTGAATACGCTTGGCCGAGTTAGGCTCTGTTGCTACATTTTTAACGACCATAGGTTAACCCTAAGGATTTACCTTTACCTTGCATGGCATACAAAATCACCAATACGCTAAACGCAAAAATCACCATCACCCCAGACAAAGCATGAGCTTGAGCATATTCTAAGGCTTCAACGTGATCATAAATTTGTACCGATACCACTCGGGTTTTATCAGGTATGCTGCCACCTATCATTAACACTATGCCAAATTCGCCCACTGTATGGGCAAACCCCAACACACTAGCAGTAATAATACCGGGTTTAGCCAAAGGTAAAACCACATTAAAAAATCTATCTAGAGGCCCAGCTCCAAGGGTTGCTGCTGCTTCTAATGGGCGTTCGCCTATGGCTTGCATTGCATTTTGAATGGGTTGCACTACAAAGGGTAACGAATACAACATTGAGGCCAATACCAAGCCCCAAAAAGTAAAAGCCAAACTGCCCCAGCCTATGGCCTGAGTAAATTGACCAATAGCGCCATTTGGGCCCATAGCCAACAACAAGTAAAAACCTAAAACAGTGGGGGGTAGCACTAAAGGTAGAGCCACAATGGCACTAATTGGGCCTTTTAACCAAGATTGCGTTCTGGCCAACCACCAAGCAATAGGCGTACCTATAATCAACAACAATATAGTGACAGTAGTGGCAAGTCGCAGGGTTAACCAAATCGCTGCCATATCTGCCTCAGACAAACTCATAATGGCTCCTTATGTATTGTGCTATAGCCTTGTTGGCTGATAATACTTTGTCCTAGTGGGCTAGCTACAAAATCTAAAAACGCTTTAGCCGCCAGATTAGTTTGCGCCCGGTTAAGCCACACTGCATCTTGTTTAATGGCAGGATAATATGCCTCTGGGATCAGCCAATAATGCCCTACAGCTGCAGGTTTATTCACCAGCTGAGACAATGCCACAAAGCCTAAATCGGCATTTTTAGAGTGCACAAACTGATATACCTGTGCCACATTTTCTGCTTGTATCCATTTTGCCTGAGTAAGATCAAGCATTTGCATATGAGTTAATACATGGATAGCGGCTTGCCCATATGGCGCTAATTTAGGGTTGGCCATGGCTAATTTGTTAAATGCATTTTGCTTAAACTTGGTAAGCAGCTGCTGAGCAAATTCACCTTTAGCCGACCATAACACCAACTTACCTATGGCATAGGTAAAACGGCTGCCCGCAACTATTAGCTTGTCTTGCTCTAAGGCTATGCCCTTGGCTTGATCGGCAGAAAAGAATAAGTCGTATGGAGCACCTTGTTTAATTTGTGCATAAAACTTGCCCGATGAACCATAGCTGAGCACCACTTGATGCTCACTCTTAGCTTCAAAAGCTTGCTTTAATACTTGCATGCTCTGACTAAAATTAGAGGCAACTGCGACCAAGGCTTTTTCAGCCAAGACCAAAGGTGAAACTAATACTAAAATAAGCCCTAATAAGCGTTTAAACGCTTTCATTCATACTGATCCATTTATGCTAGAACAAGATATATGCAGTTGATTTATATGCGTTAATTTACCACAACTAGGCATATAAGTTTGACTAGTTAAGCATTAACACCCTTCGCCCAAAAGACAGGCGCTAAAATATTTTTCTCAGTATAACCGGCTTTTTATTTGGTTAGTCGCTGAGTTTTTCTGCTAACAAGGACACTTGCAATTCTACTCGCTTGATTTCACGAATGACCGACAATCGGTTTAATTCCATAAAAAACCATAGCCGTGCAATGGCAAAGCCAATAGTGCTAGCCAAGGTACCGGCTAACCAGTTTATTTTCATGCCTAAATCTGATTCATTCACCAACTCATAAGCGCAATAAATGGCTAAGCCAGCAAACACGAGTTGCAAGGCTAACACCACCAAAAAGGTTAATCTAAAGGTGCCTTTAAAGCTTTGCCCTATTAGTTGCAACGCATTGGCCTGTTCTTCAGAAAAATGATTGGCCGCTTGATCGTTTTTTAAATCATCAAGTATCTTTTTATTTAAATCGTGCATTGGATTTTCCGATAAATTTTGTTTCTAGCTTCTAACCAACCACTCACATTTAGAGGGTTAGTTGCTTACTGTGGCTGGTTTGTAGGCTGCCGTTCCCCAAAGTGGCACAGTTGATAAACTATGCTTAAAGCTACCAGAAGTTTCTTTGGTTGAATAAGACACATACATTAAGGTTTGACTTTGTTCATCAAAAACTCGGCGGATCTTCATACTTTTAAAAAATACACTTTTAGACTTTTTAAACACCACCTCCCCTGATTTAGACTTATCAATGGCAGCTATCATGGCAGCAGTAATTTCACCGGTTTGCCGACAAGCAATAGAGCTATCAGAAGGGTCAGACAAACTTAAATCTGCCTCTATGCTAGCTACATGGCAGGTAACACCAGTCACTATAGGATCAACCAAGGTATTGAGTTTAATATCTTGAGTGGTAAATACGCCTAATGAGATATCCCCTACTTCGTTTTTATCACAACCAAACAGCAAAAATGTACTGATGAATGCCAAGCTTTTTAATCGCTTCATGAGTTATCCTAAAAAAAATTTGAACTTTTGTTAACAATTGAACGACTTATTAAGGCAGCGTAGTGAACTGCAACTCCCTGGGCCGTTTGGATGAATTTTCATGCTAACGGCTTTTTTCTTTTTGTAACAGTAAAACTCTCAGACTTTAATTATCCTAATCGCCCCTGTTGCTGGTTAGCCTAAAACCCATCCTTTACCTTTGCTCGCGACTAATTTATGCAATTTCTCAGTAAATACTGTATATTTCGCCCTCAAAATTTAGCATGCACAGGAACACTATGAAATTCTCAAATTTAGGTTTAGCCCAAGAAATCCAACAAGCCCTAGATGCTTGTGGTTACACCCAGATGACACCTGTGCAAGCACAAGCCATAGTGCCAGCTAGAAGAGGCAAAGATTTATTAGTTAATGCTCAAACAGGAACGGGTAAAACCGCCGCTTTTGCCTTGCCAATATTGCAGCAAATGTTAGACAAACCCAAAGCCACTCAGCCTGGTAGTCCAAGAGCCTTGATCTTAACCCCTACCCGAGAACTAGCCGAGCAGTTAGGCCAAACCATAAGTACTTATGCACAATTTTTGCCCACCAAGGTATTAGCCATATTTGGCGGGGTTAAATTAGGTGGACAAGCAAGCAAGTTAAAAGATGGCGTAGATATTCTTATTTCTACTCCAGGGCGATTGTTAGAGCATTTAGAATTGAGTCAGGTAAATTTAGCCAACACTGAATTTGTGGTACTAGACGAAGCCGACCGTATGTTAGACATGGGCTTTATTAGTGATGTGCAAAACCTACTGCAGTATACTGCTAAACAACGTCAAACCTTGTTATTCAGCGCGACCTCATCTCCAGCCCTAAACGAGTTATCACATAAGCTATTGAATAATCACCAAGTGATACGCGTAACCAAACTTAATGCCACAGCAGATACGGTTTCACACGTCATGTACCCGGTAGAAGAAGCGCGAAAAATTGACCTGTTCAAATTATTATTAAAAGAACAAAATTGGTTTCAAGTATTGGTTTTTACCAGCACTAAAGAGCAAGCCGATCGGCTAATGGCTGCACTTAAGCTAGCTAAAATCGACGCTGCAGTATGCCATTCTGACAAAAGCCAAGGCGCCAGACGCCGCGCCATAGCCGATTTTAAGTCAGCTAAGTTGCAAGTGTTGATTGCCACAGAAGTGGCGGCCAGAGGGTTAGACATTGACGGCTTAGACTATGTGGTGAATTACAACTTACCTTATTTGCCAGAAGACTATGTACATCGTATTGGACGAACCGGCCGTGCTGGTAAAAACGGACATGCCATTTCTTTGGTCAGTCGCGAAGAAGAAAACACTGTAGCGCGCATTGAAAAATTGATTGGCAGTAAAATTAAACGTATCAATAAGCCTGGTTTTGAAGTGAGTAACAGAGTGAGCTTGTTAAAAAGTGTGGCCAAAAAAGCTCATAAAAGTCGCAGTAATAAAGCCAGCGCCACCCATATTAGTCGCGAAAAATCTGCTCATCAAAACAAAAAGCCTAAGGCCAAAGCAGGAAAATCTAAAGGCGGCAAAAAATAAAAGCCGCCTTAATTTAGCTTACAAGTAAACTAAATTGGCTATGGGTACGTAACTATTTAATGGTAAAGTGCAGTCTATGCATTGGGCCTTTCTTTAGCTTTGTGGTGGTAGTGATTTTATGCAACTGATATTTTTTGATTTAGATGGCACATTGTTAAACAATGCCTCTCAAATCTCCCCTTTTACCCAACAAACCTTGGCGCTTTTAGCCGAAAAAGACATTGCCTATACAGTTGCCACTGGGCGAACCATGCTCTCTGCTCAGCGCATATTGCAAAATCAAGTTTTTGAACTTCCGCAAATCTATAATAATGGTGTAACGGTTTGGGATCCTAATCTTCAAACCCTCACCCTAGAAAATCTGTTAAGCCCAACAGAAGTGGCGAATATCATTTCGGTTGCCAAATTCTATGGCGTTACCCCCTTTGTCAATTCAGTAGAAGGTCATCAACATTTTATTTTTCACAGCGAAATTAAAAGCGCAATTGAACAAGAGTTAGTTGAAGATTACTTCTCTGTCAGTAGTGCAAAACTACTGCCTCTTGAAGCCTTACCCTCTCAGGCACAAGTCACTAACATTAGTATGATAGGCAGCAACCAAACCATTCAAAATATGTGGCGCGAACTAAACCTCAACCAGGCACTCATTGCCTATTCTGGTAAAGCCATTCAAGGCGACAACATGCGTTGGATGGATGTGCATCACAGCCATGCAAACAAAGGCACGGCCGTAACCCAATTAAAAAATCAGTTAGGGGCAACCAAGGTTATGTGTTTTGGTGATGGTGATAACGATTTAAGTATGTTTGCTTTAGCCGACGAAAGTTATGCACCACAAAATGCCACAGATGAAGTAAAACGCTCGGCCAGCGCTGTCATTGGTGACAATCATAACGATGGTATTGCACATTTTTTACGTGAACGTTTTTCGCTTTAGCCCCAGTTTACACTTGTTTGGGCTGGCTTATTCACCGGTTAAAAAGTGCTTAATCGCCCCTTTGTAATTGCGGCTAACTTTAATTTTTTCAAATTCACCAAGCAATAAAAAAAACTCGCCTTTGGTATGGGGGATGACTTTATCAATAAAGTTTAGATTTACTATGGTTGATCTATGCACCCTTTTAAACACCATATCATCCAATTCAATTAATAACTCTTTAAGGGTGCTACGTTTGATGTGGGTTTGGCCTTTTGCATGTAAACAAACATAGTCGCCTGCTGCATCTACCCATTCAATATCTGCTTGTTTTAATATAGTGATTTCGTCGCGATCTTTTATCACCACTTTTTTATCAATAAAATCATGATCTGGCTTGTCATGCTTAGGTTTAGCTTCGTGCGCATTAATGCTGTTAATGGCGCCGATAATAGGGGTTTTATTACCAACATCATTAGTTTGACCTTGCCTTGCTATGGCTCTTTCTACGGCCCGTGCTATTCGCTCATCGTCTATAGGCTTTAAAATATAATCCACCGCATGCACTTCAAAGGCATCGAGTGCATATTGTTCGTAGGCGGTGGTAAATACAATTAAGGGTAAAACGTCATTTTGTAGGCCTTTCACTACATCAAAACCATTTAGGCCCGGCATTTGTATATCTAAAAATACTAGATCTGGGGCGAGCTCTAAAATAGCGGCTTTGGCTTCTCTACCATTACGACATTCACCTATTATCTCTACTTGCGCCAATTTACTTAATTTTGCCCGCAACAGTTTTAAAGCTAAAGGCTCATCATCAACAATTAAAGTACGTAATTTTTCCATTTTAATTCTCTTATTTGCTGTCGCTAACTTTAGTTGGCGACACGCTAATACGGCAAGATTCTTGGTATTCACAAGGAATGCTTATGCTGGTTTTTAAGCCACCTGTAGACAGGGTTGTTAACTCCACGGCATATAAATTATCGTATAAGGCTTTTAATCTTTCATTGGTATTACGTAATCCTACGCCACCTGAGCTTGAGTTGTCTAAGTGAGTTTCGCTTGGTTTTTGTCCATTTCCGGTATCACTAAGCTGCATCACCAATTGACTATTTTGAACTTTGGCATACAAGGATATGGTTCCGCCTGCTTCGTTTTCTGCAATGGCGTGTTTCATTGAATTTTCGATTATAGGTTGCAACAGTAAACTTGGTACTAAGGCCAATTTAGCTTCAGGCTCTATATTAAAGTCTAATTTTAATCTATCCCCAAAGCGGGTCTTTTCAATTTCTAAATACAGGTTAAGGGCTTTAACTTCGTTTTCTAAGGTAATTTTGGTATCGGGGTTGTTATCTAAAGAATGCCGTAAAAATCGGCTCAGTTGCACTGTCATATTTTGCGCTTTTTGGGTTTCATTCACTTCAACCAAAGAATTAATCGCATTTAAGGTATTACATAAAAAATGTGGATTAAGTTGGTATCTAAGCATTTTAATTTGCGCATCGCGAGCGATAGATTGGGCGCGGATCCGTTTTACTTGCTCTTCGCGGGCTTCAGCTTCGGCCCTAAGCATAATGCGATGTTCGGTTTGTAATAAATCGTTGTAGCGCAGTCCATGAAACAGGCCAGTCCAACATAATAATATAAACACACTGCCAAAGTGCCAGCCACCAAATTCACTCCAAGTGCCACTGTCTTGGGTTAAAAAAACAAAGGCTTCTATTCGTGCTACGGTAAAAATAAAGGCACCTAACAACACCATCACTAGGCCTAAACTGGCTCGGGGAATAAAAGGTTTATTCCAAATCGCCATAAAAAACCAATACAAGAGTATAGAACAGCCTAAACCCATAAGCGCCTGCACAAGTATGTGCATCATATGCCCCATATTATAAGGGCCGTACCACAGGGTTAATGAGAAAAAACTGATGACACTAACAAAGATCCAAAAACTGACATGCAATAAACCAAAGCGATAAATAGCAAACCTATGTAGAAAAATAACAGCTCGATTAACTAACCCGTTTTTCATTGTTCCCCTACCTAAGCTTATTCCTTTTACCCTAACGCAAGCACTTGATTTAGGTAAAGGTTTTTATATTAAAAGCATTTTTGCTTGAGCCAGTTTACACAGACAACTAGGGCACGGCTAGCAGACAAATCCGCTCTAACGCAAGCCCAGACCTTTTGAACGAAAACTGGGGTTATTTCAACCTGATTTGATCTAACTTGGCATGTTTACAATATTTTAACTAAAAATAAAGGCTTCAAAATGACCACACCTCAGCCACATAATATTTTTTACGTATTCTATGTATCTATCATAGTTGCATTAGGTGGATTTCTTATGGGCTTTGATGCTTCTGTGATATCTGGCGTGGTTAAGTTTATTGAGCCAGAATTTAATTTAAGCAAAATTCAATTAGGCTGGGCGGTAGCGTCTTTATCCCTTACCGCTACCTTAGCTATGGTTACTGCAGGGCCCTTAAGTGATAAGTTTGGTCGAAAAACCATATTAAAAGTCGCGGCCCTATTATTTTTTGTTTCGGCCATAGCATCAGCCTTAGCCCCAAGCTTTATAATATTAGTCATTGCCAGAATGGTGGGCGGTTTAGGTGTAGGGGCGGCACTCATTATTGCGCCTATGTACATTGCCGAAATTGGTCCAGCAAAATACCGTGGGCGCATGGTATCGCTAAATCAACTCAATATTGTATTAGGCATTTCTGTCGCATTTTTTACTAACTACCTCATATTACAAGCTGCCAACTCAGACAGTGCTTGGGTGCAATCTTTGGGCTTAGAGCAATGGAACTGGCGTTGGATGTTAGGTATAGAGGCGATCCCCGCGCTCTTGTATTTTATCTGTTTGGCGATAGTGCCAGAAAGTCCCCGCTGGTTAATGATGAAAGGCCGTGTTGTAGAAGCAACCGAGATTTTAAAGTGCGCTTTAGGAGACACCAGCGCAACCCAAGAAATACAACAAATTAACCAAAGTATTGCCCAAGATAAAAGCAAAACTAAAGGCTCATTTTTAGACCTATTAACACCTTCTATGCGATTAGTGATGATAGTGGGCATATCCATTGCCATCTTGCAGCAAATCACAGGCATCAACGCGGTTTTCTTTTATGCCCCTATGATTTTTGAACAAACTGGCTTAGGTACAGATGCATCTTTTATGCAGGCTATTTTAGTAGGTATCACTAATGTAGTCTTTACCCTATTGGCCATAGCCCTAATCGATAAAATTGGGCGTAAGTCTTTATTAATAATGGGGGTGAGTGGCATTATTATTTGTATGTTTAGTTTGGCCTATCAGTTTCATGCGGCCACCTATCAGCTAAGCACTGATTCGTTAACCCGCCTTTCATCACAACTAGATAATCAAGCACTGCAAGCTTTAGTTGGAAACACTTACCACAGTGATTTGGCGTTTAAAGCCGCCATTGCCGAAGCCTTACCCGCTGCCCAAGCGCTACAATTTGAAGCTGAATTAGTGGCCGCTGCTATTCACATGAATGGCACGGCTATTTTAATTAGCATATTAGGTTTTGTGGCCTGTTTTGCCATGTCTTTAGGGCCGGTTATGTGGGTGCTCTTTTCAGAGTTATTCCCTAATCGAATCAGGGGTATCGCCATTTCTTTTGTGGGTCTAATTAATTCAGCCATTAGCTTTTTAGTGCAATTGGTTTTTCCATGGGAGTTATCTAATTTAGGGGCGTCAGTTACTTTTGCTATTTATGGCGGGTTTGCCTGCGTTGGCCTGATGATTATTCTGATATTTTTACCTGAAACTAAAGGCAAGTCATTAGAAGAATTAGAAAGTATATTGATCAAATAACTTAGCATGTGCGACCGTTTTCTAAGTTTTAGAACAAATAAGGTGCAAACTAACTGAGCTAAATCCTCCTTGTCACCCTAAGGCCTAATCTGGTTAAATAGACAAAACTTAATTAGGTCAATCACTTATGTTTGGTATTTTTAAACCCGATGCTCATA
The DNA here is from genome assembly GCF_052983255.1 of Paraglaciecola aestuariivivens. NCBI lineage: Bacteria > Pseudomonadati > Pseudomonadota > Gammaproteobacteria > Alteromonadales > Alteromonadaceae > Paraglaciecola > Paraglaciecola aestuariivivens. The sequence goes on from NZ_JBRKBA010000009.1 coordinate 42,073, forward strand.
TTCCTGCCCTGCCTAAAGAACAAGTAGATGAAGATTACAAACGCCTAAGATGGCAGGTATTTATGGGCATTTTTGTTGGCTATGCGGGTTATTATTTAGTTAGAAAAAACTTTTCATTGGCCATGCCTTTTTTAATTGAAGAACAAGGCTTTACTAAAGGTCAATTAGGTTTAGCCCTGTCTGCGGTATCTATTGCCTACGGACTAAGTAAATTTTTAATGGGTAACGTTTCTGATCGCAGTAACCCCCGAACTTTTTTAACCACTGGTCTGTTAGTGTCTGCTGGGGTAATGTTTTTATTTGGCTTTACCTCTTGGGCCACAGCCAGTGTTACCTCTATTTTTATCTTGTTGTTCCTGAATGGTTGGGTACAAGGCATGGGTTGGCCAGCCTGTGGGCGAACTATGGTGCATTGGTATTCGGGTAACGAACGTGGAAAAGTGGTATCTGTGTGGAATATAGCACACAACGTAGGTGGCGGCTTGATTGGGCCATTAGCCATTTTAGGTATGGCCTGGTTTAATGATTGGCACAGCATATTTTATGTGCCTGCTATAGTAGCAACCTTTATTGCAGGGTTTATTTATTTAACCTTGCGCGATACCCCTCAATCTTGCGGGTTGCCCCCCATTGAAGCCCATCGCAATGACTACCCAAGGGATTATCAACATACTCACGAAAACGAGTTTAGTGCTAAAGAGATTTTTTTAACTTATGTACTAAACAATAAATTGCTGTGGTTTATTGCCGTTGCCAACGCTTTTGTCTACCTCATTCGATATGGCGTGCTAGATTGGGCACCCACTTATTTATACGAAGTTAAAGACTTTTCATTTAACAAAAGTTCTTGGGCATATTTTTTATACGAGTGGGCGGGCATACCTGGTACCCTACTTTGTGGCTATATCAGTGATGCTTGGTTTAAAGGACGCCGTGCCCCTGCGGCCATATTGTATATGGTATTAGTGTTGCTGGCGGTCTTAGTGTATTGGTTTAATCCTGCTGGTAATCCTGATATCGACATTGCGGCATTAATGGCTATTGGCTTTTTGATTTATGGACCAGTCATGCTAATTGGTTTATTTGCCTTAGAATTAGTACCCAAAAAAGCCGCAGGCACAGCCGCAGGCTTAACTGGGCTATTTGGTTATTTAGGTGGCGCTGTGGTGGCCAACATTGCCTTAGGCTATACAGTGGATCATTTTGGTTGGGACGGTGGATTTGTGTTACTGGTTGGCGGCTGTATAGGGGCAATTATATTGATTGGCCTAACCTTAAAACACGAAGTGGCCCATGAGAGCAGCCAAGCACCGGTTTAGGTGTTTGGCTACTTTGGCAACAAGGCATTATTGTCTAGCACAATATGGCGTTTTAAATAGAGGTTAAGTTGTGGGCTAAGGCTTTGCTGATAATCGCTTTTAAGGTGAGTGGCCAAAGCCTTTTCCAGCACGTAAAAATAGCCTTCACGGGCAATCTCACGTTTTGGGCTATGCCCTTCTAAATCATCCACCAATAAACTAATGGGCTTATTCGCTTGATTTAGCCTAAGGCTAAAATCTTTTACTTTAGCAATGGAAACTTTGTGATCTTTGCCTCCAGCCAGAATATAAATAGGCTTTTTGATATTTTGCCAATGATCATCAGGAGATTTGGCGTAAAACCGCTGCATTGCCAGTTCGTCATCTGGATCTAGGGCTAAATTATTCACTGTTAATTGACCAAATAACTGATCATCACTTTTGGCTTGTTGCCTTAACAATTTGACTGATTGAGCAATATCAGCAGGCGGCGCACCGGCAATACCGACTTTAAATAAATCAGGCGTAAAGGCTAAAGCCGCCAAAGTCGAAAATCCGCCAAATGAATGGCCATAAATGGCTAAGCTATCTCTGTCCCCTACTCCTTTAGATAACAAGTAATCCAGACCATCGATAATATCTTGTTGCACCCGACCATTACCAAAATCTTTATTTGCCGATAAGACATAGTTTTTACCCATGCCTGTTGAGGCTCGAAAATTTGGTTCAAATACGGCGTACCCTCGGTTGGCTAACAATTGAGTAAGCTGATCAAAATCCCCCGTAACCCTAGACCATGGCCCACCGTGGGGTTTCACTACTATTGGCACTTGATTGATTTTTTTACCTAGCGGCAAAGTTACATAGCCAAACTGCCACATACCGTCACTGACTTGATATTCTATCGCCACTTTGGGCAATAAAAGTTTTGCAGCTATCTGCTGAAGTGCATTTTTATCATTTGTATAAATAGGCGCTAAAGGTTGAGTTAGTTTTTTAGATTGCATATCAAACAAGTAAAGAGCGTGTTCTGGCTTATTCGAGCTTACATCTAAGGCCATCCAAACTTTAAAGTTTGCACTGGCTTTAAATAACCAAACTGTGTGTGGCTGCGAGTAACTAGCCAACTGAGATTGCAAAAGTAACAATTGTCTCTGGCTTGCGGTATCTAAGGCATATTGCGAATAAAACTGATCTTGATACAGAGCGAGTCGCGGATTACCTAACTGATCATAATATACTTTAGTTAAATCAAATTTACCTTTGGGATCTTGATGCAGTAGATTGGTAGTTAAACTGGGAATATGTATGGCCCACAAGGCCGTTAAATCTTGCTCAAATCTGGCTTTGACTAATAAGGTGTTTTTTTGCTTATCAAACGCTTGTAAAGCGCATTTATCAAACCAATCACAGTGTTTTATCAAATTTGCTTTACCAGTTCGAATATCAAATAAAGCAGCGGCTTGAGTTACCTGCTGTTTAATAAAAGTAACCTTTCCAGCATCATCTAAAATAAAATCTAAAACCCGCTTTGAACTGTTATGTAAAACCTGTTTAACGCCCTGTGACGATATTCGGATAAGCTGATGTTGATTAGTTTTAAAGTCTTTTTCCGAGATAATTATGGCTTGCGGATGACTGTTATCTACCCCATAAAAATATTGATCTTTGCTTTCATCTATTTGAGTAATTAGCAAGGCAAAGGCATTTGCTTGAATGCTAATTCCTTTCACACCTTGTTTGTTTTCAACAAATAAAAACTGACTATCCTTTGACCAAAAAGCCTGATCCATGCTTTTACTACTAAACAACATTCGATGCTGGTTTTGATTGATATCCAGCAACCATAGCTCGCTGTGTTTAGGCTTATTCAAAATATACGTTAAATAGAGCCCATCTGGTGATAGATTTTGATTAGTCACATATTGGGTTTGGGTAAGCTGACTGCGCGGTATTAGCGGAGCAACTTTACTGGCTTGGCTTGTTTCTATCGCTTGACTTAACAAGTCTGCATGGCTAGTACTTGCCAAAAATAGACTAGTTATCAAAGTTAACCAACCTGCCAAAAAGTTCGCGCAAGGAAGCAATTCGTATCTATTAGACATAGGCGAAAACTCTATTAAGTAATAAGGATAAAGTGCTGCCTGATAACAAGCAGCACGTTAGGTTTAAGCAGGATTGGTTTGTATCTTTGTGCCAGCAAGTGACAATTTTTCAACTGGGCGCCAAGGATTAAGCAGTAAACAGGCAGCCAAAGCAGGCAAACTTAAAAAGCCACATAAAGATACCCAAGTTGCTACTTGAGCCGGAGGTAACCTGTGTCTACGACAAATGATTATTGCTCCCAACAAACTAATTACATGCAATAAAACCGCTAGGCTAATCACTTGTTTAGGAAACTGCATTTGACGAATTTCGGACAATGAATATATTTGTATTTTGGATGGTTCAATTATATTAAACATCACATTTTGTGCTCCCCACAAAACGGGTGAAACCACATACAAAGCACTTCTAATCCAAGCTGGATGAGCAAACTCAGTAAACTCTCTGCCACCAACATAGTCTATTTCACCGGATAGTCTTGCGTAAAACGCTTGGGCACCAGGTCGGTCAAAGCCAAAATGGTCTGGGCCAAAATATGTAAATAAATATCCATCGGCTAATTGAAATACCCGCAAAGAAGTGAGGTTTTTAACTGGCACAGGATGTGGCACTGTGTAGTCTGGTGCAGTTTGTTGATATTCATCTTGATATGCGCGAGGATCAAACAGTAATAGATGTTTATTGGTGGCAATAGAAATAAAGTTTTTGTTTATTCTTGGGATACCAATAAACCTTTCATTATCAGTTAACCTAAATTTTTCACTTAATAACTTCTCTTTAAAGTTAACCTGATAAATAACAGTGCGAGTCATTAGGTGCTTTTCACCCAATAAAAACGGCACTTCGCTAAATCTATCCTTATCAGTGACTAAAGATAAATTATCCACAAAACCATTTTGCCCCAATATGCCAACTGGTTTACCTGTGGCGCTGCTGATCCCTTGCAAAACCATTTCAGAATGTGAAAATTGCCAAATAGAATTGGTTTGTTTATGGCTCAAAGCATATTGATAGTCATCAACGTACAATTGACCTTTGCGCGGAAAGGTCCAAGGCTCAATATCAACCCAATTTACCTCGGCTAATTTAGCCTGTTGGATCATATTTTGCGCTAAAGCAGTATCGGTATTCTGCAAAATATATTCTGGGGTATCTGCCTCATCATAGTTCCACAAATAACGATAGGTGCCCTCTACCCTATTACTATCAGGGTGGGTACCGGCAATAAATTTGGGGATATGATAAAAGGCCATAGTGCCGGCCATGGTTAAACAAAATAACATGGCAAAACTCAAGGGCACTGCCAGTAACACTAAACTAAAAGGCTGGGTTAAATATTGGCTGAGGTCAGGTTTAAAGCTTTTTAGATTTAAATAAAATAGGCCCGCAATGATAGTCAGCACAGGTAAAAATTGTACTAAGGTATTTTTAGCAATAGGCGCCATCACAATAACCAACATGATCAACAAACCGGCAACACCATAACTAGCATTGAGTACAATTAGAGTCCCTATCAGATAACACATAATACAAGTGAGTAGTAAAAATACCAGGTGCAGGTAATGGCGACTCTCAACCACAGTATTAGTCAACATATCTAAGCCAGACATGCTAATTAACCAGGGTAAACCTAGGGCACACACAAGTAGTAAGATCCCCGCGCCACTAAGCGCACAAAAGATTTTTGCGGGACTAATTGGCCTATGAATCAAATAAGTCCATTGGTTGGCGCGTTTGTATAAGGCCATTTGAAATATTCCGAAGAATAAACTGCCAGTTAAAAATGCCATATTTACTAACGCCGTCTGGGCGCCGTTGGCCTCTAACAATGGTTTAATTTTGCTGATAAAACCAAGCAGCGCAAGCAACATGATTACAATCAATAATGCCCACTTTTGATAACGAACAAACTCACTTTTAGCTAATTCAAACATGATAACTTCCTAAATAATTTGATTTAATGCTTACACTGGCACATGGTGATTTTTAGATAAAAATGCGTTCACAGCGCTACTTAAGGTGACACCCACTTGATGCACTTGTGAAGCACCTAAGGCTTTTAGGTGTTGCCTAAATTGCTCCGCTGATTGATCAACAGTCACCAAGTGATGTTGGCCGTCGATAAATTTTGAACTAAGCAAACCATCAATGGCCTGTTTATCTACTGGTTTAGTATCAAAGTCGACTATCCAGCTTGAGATCCTTTCAACAAATTCATCCGGCGCACTGTTATTTTTTAATTGGCCTTTTTCTAAAATAATTAAGTTATCTGCTACCCGCTCTATTTCTTCCATTTGGTGGGAACAATAAATAATAGTGGCGTCATTTTCGGTTTCGGTGAACATCATTGCTTCTAGAAAAGACTGCTTAGCAACCACATCAAGGCCTAAGGTTGGTTCATCTAAAATAAGAAGCTCAGGGCTTTGCGCTAAGGCCATGGAAAGATTAAACCCTGCTCTTTCACCACGGGAAAGACCTGAAACTTTTTGCTTGGGATCCACATCAAAATAGCCAATCACTCTTTGGTAAATTCTGTCATTCCATTTTGGGTAAAAATGTTTTTGCATGGCGACGACTTTTTCGGCGGTCATCCAATTAGGTAAAGTATGTTCTTCGTTCACATAACCTACTTTGCCACGTAGTTCAGTGCTTAAGTTTTGGCAGTCTTGGCCCAACACTTTTGCCGAACCAAAGGAAGGACTGGCCACCCCAAGTAATAATCTAAACAAGGTAGATTTACCTGCGCCATTACTACCAACAAAAGCGTGAATGCCACCTATTTTGATAGTTAGATCCAAATGATTGACTGCGGTTTTGTTACCAAACTGTTTGGTTAACTGAAAAGTTTCAATGCAATTATGACTCATGATTTCCTGTCTCATCTTTACTGCTCGTTGCTAACTTGCTTAGCGCGCCAGATAACTTGTCTAATATTTGTTGTGGCTGATAGTCCAAATAGGCCACTTCATTAACAAAGATCTGTATAGCGCTGTCTAAACGTTTTTGTTGTTCTGCTTGGCTTAGCTGTTGTCGAGGTTGACTCACAAACAAACCTAATCCTTGTCTGGCTTCCACTAATCCCTGCGTTGTGAGTTCGTTATAGGCTTTGGCCACTGTATTGGCGTTAATTGTCAGTTGCATTGCTAAACCTCGCACACTTGGCAACTTGCACCCTACAGGTAAATTTCCACAGGCAATTTGCATGCGAATACCATCCACTATCTGTTTAAAAATTGGCCGAGTATCCCCGGGTGCAATATGAATATTGACTGCTTTAACGTCAGACATAATGACCTTTTTTAATCCACATATAAGTTAACCATCAATAACTGTACCAGCTGTAGTAATACAGTAAGCACAGTTTAAATGTCAGTCAAGATTAAATCGTTAAACTATTTCAACTATCAGGGTAAGCTATTGATAATTAATAAATTTTAAACCAATATAATTCTTAGCAATTAGGCTGGTTAACACTTCATTTAAGAATTTTGGAAAAATCACAAAAAACACCAAACTAACCATTTGAGACATTAAGCCAAAAATTGTCTCATATTGGATTGCTGTGCTATGCTATGGAAAAGTGTTTAATAAATTGCAGAGGTATTCATGCAAGACATACAAATTACTAGGCCTAAAGCAGAGCAACAGATAGTCATGAAGGCCTATACCAATGCCTATAAAGCCTTAGGTATGTCAGACAGCCTAGGTGCAAAAGTTATAGGTGTGGGTCGCTCTACTTTGCTGCGTAAAGAAGCCTTTGAAAAAAGCTCTAAACAAAGTGAATTACAAATTTTGTTTATTCGTTTGTATCGCTCTTTATTTGCTTTATTTGGCGGTGATTTAACTAGCATGATGCATTGGTTCGAAAACCATAACACTCATCTAAAAGGTGTGCCTAAAGACTTAACATTTAGTGTAACCGGCTTAGTCAATATTAATGCTTATTTAGATGCTATTAGAGGTAAAGCTTGAACATAGAAGAAGTATTTAGCGCAGCAGGAGGCTATAGCCCTTACGCTAAATCTGTGTGTAGAATGGTAGAAACTCAAGAATACGCGGCCACCACTTCTTTAGTTGATGATTTAGAAGAACAAGCAATACTCGAACAATTACTTGATGAATATAAACCCAGTTACGCACCAGCAACCGAAGATCTTCACTATTTAATTGCTACGCCTTTTCGCTATCCACCTTTGGCTTATGGTTCACGTTTTGGCACTGTGCATGAGCCTAGTTATTTTTATGCCAGTGAAGATATTCACACTTGTTTAAGCGAAGCGGCGTTTTATCGATTTTATCTTATTGAAGGTACACAAGCCCCTTTTCCTGGCGTGATCCAATCCCAACACTCATTGTTTTTTGTTGAGGTTGCCACTCCCAAAGCCTTAGATTTAGGCAAAATTAAGCATGCACAACTGCAACAACAATTGGCCGATCCGCAGAGTTATGCAACCAGCCAAGCTGTAGGTAAAGCGGCTCGAAAACAAGGTGTAGAGTTGATCCGCTATATCTCTGCAAGATCTCAAGAAAAGTCATTTAACGTTGCCATAGACAATCAGGGTGTGATTGTTTCACAAGTACCAGAAAACAAAACCGAATATATTTGTCAGTTAGATCCCAAGGCTGGAATTTTACGCTTTTCCAAACCCCGAACCTTTCCTGTAACCTTTGAAAAACAACAATTTATGCAAGGTGAGCACTTCCCACAAATGGGCTAAGGTACTTAGTGCAATTCATCCTTAGATTTGAGCGGTGCAAGTAAGGCATAAAAGACCCATGCCAGCCAAGAGACAAAAATAATTAACAACAACCAGGCAAGCTTTTCTTTACCTTGGGTACGCTCAGAGCTGGCCACCAAAATAATCGGTAACAACCAAAGAAAAAGCACTAGCAGCAGAACAAATAATGTATACATAAATTACCCCTTTGTTGCTTAAACTCTTATTCTAATCATATGTAACGTCTATGGTCTGCCAAATAACCCAAAACTAAAAATATAGCTATTACTGCCACCCCGCGATAAAGGTAAGGAAATGCCAAAATTAGCTGTTTAATTAAAGGCGTGGTCAACACCAGTAGCAAGCCGTAACCAAAAGCACATACCAACACAAATAACAAAGTGCGAATGATAAAATGGTAAGGTTTCAGCCATAACTTTATGTGTTTATTTAACACATCGCCATACACCACCATAATAGTGGCCATAATGGTTAATGAAATTTCACTAAAGTAAGGTGTCATCCATTGGCTTATTTGATTTAGTACACTTTGCCACATGCTCATCTTTTATTTAAGCTCTAGTTCAGCAAAAAGCGCTAACATTTGGCTTTCATTCATAATTTCTATGCCCAAAGATTCGGCCTTGGTCAATTTTGAGCCCGCTTTTTCACCTGCAATTAAACAACTGGTTTTAGCGGATACACTTCCCGAGACTTTGGCCCCGAGGGCCTGCAGTTTAGTTTTAGCTTGGGCTCTATCCATTTCTTGTAAGGTACCGGTTAACACATAGGTTTTACCTGCTAAAGGTAAGTTGTCTAACGCCACTTTTTCGACTTTAGGCCAGTTTATCCCTACCGCCAATAAGTCTTGTATCACTTGCTGATTGTGCTCTTCGGCGAAAAAGTTGACTAGATGTTGAGCCACTATTGCTCCTACATCACTTACCTCTTGCAAACTTTCTAAACTGGCTTGTTGGATCTTTTCTAATTCACAAAAATGCGAGGCTAGGTTCGCTGCTGTCGCTTCCCCTACTTCGCGAATGCCTAGCGCATACAAAAACTTGGCTAAGCTAGTGCTTTTACTTTTTTCTATTGCACTAAGCAGGTTTGCCGCAGACTTTTCACCTAAACGTTCTAAATTGGCTAACTGTACTAGTTCAAGTTTGAAAAAATCGGCTGGGGTTTTAACTAATTCAGCATCTACTAACTGTTCGATGATTTTGTCGCCTAGGCCATCTATGTCAAAAGCTTTGCGCGAAGCAAAATGTTTCATGGCTTCTTTGCGCTGGGCCGGGCAATACAAACCGCCTGTACACCTAGCAACGGCTTCGTCTTCTAGCTTTTCTACTGCCGATTGACAGATAGGACAAGCCTCAGGAAATTCTATATCGTAGGCATCGTCAGGACGTTTATCAGAAATCACAGACACCACTTGCGGGATCACGTCTCCTGCGCGCCTGATAATAACGCTATCTTTAACTTTTAAGCCTAAACGTTGGATTTCGTCTTGGTTATGCAAAGTGGCATTAGATACGGTAACTCCCCCTACAAAGACAGGCTCTAACCTAGCCACTGGGGTAATGGCACCGGTTCGTCCCACCTGAAACTCAACGTCTAACACTTGAGTCATTTCTTCTTGTGCAGGAAATTTATGGGCTATGGCCCACCGCGGTGCTCGGGCAACAAAACCTAAGCTTTGTTGAATGTCAATGTCGTCAACTTTAAAGACCACCCCGTCTATATCGTAATTTAAACTATCGCGGATCTGGCCTAAGTGTTGATAATAGTCTAAACAGGCTTTAGCCCCTTGCGCTACTTGCAACTCTTTGCTTAATGGCAATCCCCATTCACTTAGTTGAGTTAACCTTGCGCTATGACTAATGGCCAAAGGTTGCTGTAACTGTTCCACTAAACCTAATGAGTAACTAAAAAATAGTAGGGGTCGGGTTGCGGTGATACGTGAGTCTAACTGCCTTAAACTGCCGGCCGCGGCATTTCTAGGGTTAGCAAAAACCTTTTTACCCTGTTTAGCTTGCTCTTGATTTAATTTAGCAAAGCCATCGCGAGTCATAATAACTTCACCACGTACTTCTAACCGTGCTGGGTAATCATTGCCTCTTAGGGTTAAAGGAATATTACGAATGGTGCGCACGTTTGCGGTTATGTTTTCGCCAATTCGGCCATCTCCACGGGTCGCGCCTCGTACTAATTTGCCATTTTCGTACAACAAACTTACAGCTAGACCATCTAATTTTGGCTCACAACTGTAGCGAATTTCAGAGTGGTCTTTTAGCCTATCTTGCATACGTTTTTCAAAGGCTAAAAATGACGCTTCATCAAAGGCATTATCTAAAGACAACATAGGTTGTTCGTGTTCAACCTGCTCAAATTCTGGCAGGGGCATGTCGCCTACTTTTTGACTGGGCGAATCTTGCGTTAATAATTCAGGATATTGCTGCTCTATGGCTATCAGAGCTTGCATCTGACGATCATATTCGGCATCTGGCACGCTTGGATTGTCGAGCACATAATATTGATAGTTGTATTCGGCAATAGTGGCTTTAAGTTGGGCTAACTGGCTAATAATTTGTTCGGGGGCTGCCATAAAAAAGCATTCCATAAAATAAGGTTAAGCGAACCCTCAAAGTGTATTTGAGGGCTAAAATGAGGAATAAAACTTAACGTTTTAACATGCGTTTTCGTTCAAACTCGCGAATTTTTTCTACGTACTGTTGTAAGCTTTGTTTGGTCAATAACACTCTTTTAGCATCGTAAATTTGCCCATTAAACTCATCAGCAATTTTACGTGCGGCATTATGCATCATGTTAAATACTTGATGCGGCTCACCTTCGATAGGCAAGAGCATAAATAATGAAATACCTTGGGTAGTAAAGTTTTCTAAATTATCTATATCAAAATTACCGGGCTTAAACATATTGGCCAAACTAAATAACACTGGGCCTTTCCCATTAGAATTTACATGACGATGAAAAATATCTTGGTCACCAAATTTAAACCCTAAAGTTAACAACATAGGTAACAAGGCCGCACCAGCTATGCTCTGCCCTTCTGCCACTTTAACATTCAGCACTAAAACTTCTTGGGGCTGTTCTTGAGTTTGCTCTTGCGCAGCTTCACTGCTAGCTTGAGTTTGACTAGTTTGAGGACTTTTTTCTGGCTGTGCCTCAGCTTGAAGCTGAGTATCTGGCTCTGGTATATCATCAAAGTTAATGGCCAATTGATCTTCGGCTAGTTTAGGCTCACGGCGTTTTTTAACGGTTTCGACTTTTTTGCGTTTAACTAAATTTCTGGCTTGTTCTGCCAAGGTTAACTTTTCAGCTAAATTACTGTCTTCTGTAGCTAGCTCTGGACTAGGCGCACTGCTAACAACTGTTGGCTCTTCTACTGGAGTTTCATGGCTTATATATTTGGGTTTGTCTTGTGACTTAAGCGCCGCCGCTTCTATTTCGGGATCTTTCTTTAACAAAAATGGCGGTGGCTCTGGCGCTTGGTGATTGTCTAGATTGCTTACACCGGCAAGTGCCGCAGCATTGTCATCTGAGCTAGATACTTTAGCTTTTATCTTATGGTTGGCTGCAGCCCCTCTTTCTTGCTGAGAAATGGCCACAGTTTCTGCGGCTAAGGATTGATATTTGGCAGCAAATTCTGGTTTAGGCTGAGTAACAACAGATGCATAAACTTTACCAGACGAAGGCTTAACCGGGCTTTGGCCTGTAACCTCTGAATCAGGCTTAGCTTGGCTTGCTGGTTGGCTCGAACTAGCTGTGACTGGGTTGTTTTCTTCAGTCGACTTATCCTGAGGCTGTGCACTAGAAGAATTGCTCACAACTCTTACCGCGCCTAACCCTAAGTCATCAAAGTCATTGTGGCTATGGTCTAAATCTGTGGCTTGGTTGGCGGGTTTCTCTTTTTCGAACTTTGTTGTTGCTGAGTCTAAAGATAAATCTTGTTCATCGATCACAGGATCTTGCTTAGCAGTAAAGCTATCCATTGACCAATCTTGCTCAAGCCCTTGGTCTGAATATGCAGATTCTGAGGAAAACCTGTCTGTTGCCTCATTATCCATAGCGTAATCTTGCTCAGATAATTGACTTGGTTTTGCTGCTCTGGCTCTTTTTTCGTTATTTTTGCGCGATACCCAAATACCATGCACCGCTAAACCGGCAATCACCACACTGCCAATAACTAATAAAGACCAACGTAAACCCTCTGCTTCCATTTAACTACCCGTTTTTTATTATTCGTGAATACTTTTGAATCATTTTTTACTAGGCCTGTGCGATGGCCACTGCTTCATCTACATCCACTGCCACCATGCGTGATACGCCAGGCTCAGCCATAGTCACACCGGTTAAATGCGTCGCCATTTCCATGGCAATTTTATTGTGCGTAATGTAGATAAACTGTACAGTTTTTGACATTTCTGAAACTAGTTTACAAAAACGTCCTACGTTAGCATCATCCAAAGGCGCATCAACTTCATCGAGTAAGCAAAATGGCGCTGGATTCAGTCTAAAAATAGCAAACACTAATGATAAAGCGGTCAGCGCCTTTTCACCACCCGAAAGTAAGTGAATTGTGCTGTTTTTCTTTCCTGGAGGTCTTGCCATTATAGTTACTCCAGTTTCTAACAAGTCATCGTCAGTTAATTCTAAATAAGCCGAACCGCCACCAAACACCTTTGGAAACAAGGTTTTTAAGTCATCGTTCACTTGGTCAAAGGTCTCTTTAAAGCGAGAGCGGGTTTCTTTATCAATTTTACGAATGGCTTGTTCTAAAATCTCTAAGGCCGAGACTAAATCGGTATTTTGCTCATCTAAATGTTTTTTGCGCTCAGCTTGAGATTCGTATTCTTCAACCGCGGCTAAGTTAACCGCACCTAAACGCGATACTGCACTTGTGGTTTTATCTAATAGCGTTTGCCAACCTGCTTCTGTGGCCTCTTGTGGCAAACTTTGTACTAAGCTGTCGATATTTTGTTGCATCTCTTGCAGCTGCTCAAGTAAGCCTTTTGCTCTCACCCGCACACCTTCACATTCAATTTTGATGCTTTGCAATTCAGTTAACATGCTTTGGATTTTATCGGTCACCCCTTGCTGACCTTTTTCAGCAGTTAAAAGTTTTTCTTCTACTACTGTAAGTTGCTCTTGCACATCTTGTTGTAACAAGGACAATTCGGCTTTTTGCTCAAGTAACACTTGTAAGTTTTCTTGTTGTTCTTCTAGTGGTAAGGCTAATTCGGCAAATTCAGCCTCGAGTATGCTATGTTTTTCTTGCATATTGGTTAACAAATCTTGATCACGCGTCTGACTTTCAATAATGACTTGATATTGGCTTTGTACACTATGCAAAGTTAAGGCTAATTGATGAAGCCCATTCTTTTTAGCATCAAGTTGAGTTCTGGCATGGCTTAGCTGATTTTGCTGCTGCTCTCTTTGCGTTTCTGATTGCAATTGCTGGCTTTGTGTCTCTTCTAGTGTTTGCTCTAATTCTTCTACTTTGAGCGCCAATTCTTCTAGCTGTAGATTTTCTTGGCTGGCTGTATCTTGTTGTTTTTCACGTTCGTTTAGCAGTTTTTGATGGCGCTGCAGTCCTTGCTCTTTCTGCTGATTTAACAAATGTAATTGATGCTGCTGTTGTTGTAGTGCTTGGTTTGTAGCGTCTAACTGATTTTGACACTGTTCGGCATTTTGCTGGGCAATGTCTAGCGCAGTTTTTGCTTGGGCCACTTCTTGAGTTAACACTGAGACTCGCTCTTCAATTTGAGCTTTTTGTTCCGTTAAAGTGTTAATTTGTTTGGCGCGGATTAGACGCCCGCTTTGTTGACTGTTTTGATCTGATGCGCTACCCACTACCATCCAGTCTTTACCTAACCACAGTCCGTCTTGACAAATAACGCTCTGAGAATCGGTTAGTTTCCCCAATAACTCTAAACCTTGGCTAAGATTGTCGGCCACAAAAATAGTGTTTAACCAACTTGGTACCTGCTGATTATTTAACTTACTGGCAATGCTGCCCGCTACTGCAGTTTGGCTAAAATCAGACAAAAATAACCATTTATTGCCCGGCATAGAGGCTAATTCTGATGGCCTATTTGGCTCATCAATTAACACTGCTTGTTGCCAATCTTGAGTTAGGGTTTCAAATGCCAGCTCCCAGCATTCTTGGATATCTAAACTTTGCCACCATGCTTGGTGATTTAGCTGTAATTCATCCAGTTGTTGTTGGTCATTATTCTGTTGTTCAACACTTTGTTGCAGTGTGGTTAATGCGGCCAGTTGCGCCTCTAAGCTTTGCTGCTGCCCCTTGGTATTTAACAATTGGCTTTTGACTTGTTCGAGTTTTGTACCTGCATCATGGCATTGCTGTTTAGCTTGTGTTTGCGCCCTTTGTTGTGGTGCCAGCTGTTGTTCTAACTGGCTAATGTCGTTCTGACAAGACTCAATCTGTTGAGTTAATTGTTGGTCTGTTAACTCAGATATTTCTTGGTCAATTTCTTGTATTCGTTGCTGAGTACGCATTTGCATAGACAACAAAGACTGAATTTGGCCGTGATATTGTTGCACTTGTTGCTTTTGTTGATTGAGCTGTTGATCTTGAAGGCGCCATTGATGCTGCATGTTTTGCATTTGTTCTTCGGCGTCAAGCAGTGCACTTTGAGCTTGTTCAACTTCTTCTTCGAGCAGCGCTTTTTCTGGTTCAACTTGGTTTAGCTGGGTTTTAAGATGTAAAACCTTAGCTTGATTTTGTTGCTGATGATTTTCACTTTCTTCAATACTTTGTTTCAGCGCTTTTATTTCTTGTTCAATCTGTTGGCGTCTTTGTTTGGTGTGAATTTGATTTTGTTCTATGCGGCTAATATCACTGCCCACTTTAAACACTTGTTGTTGAATATCACTCAGTTGTTGTTTTAAATCTTGCTGCTGCTGTTTAAATTCAATGATATCTTTTTCTTCATTACGCTGAGCACTAACATAGGCTTCAATTTCGCCGTTCTTTTGTTCAATTTCCGCTTCTAAACGACTAATGCTATCGTTATGTTTAACCCAACGCAGTGCAGCCAACTGCGCTTTGTATTGGCGTTCTTGTTGTTTTAGATCTTTAAACTTTTTAGCCGCTGCGGCTTGGCGTTGTAATTTTTCTAGCTGTTGGCCTAATTCGCCTCGTACGTCCTCTAAACGTTCTAAATTTTCTTTGGTATGTCGAATGCGGTTTTCGGTTTCTCTTCTACGCTCTTTATATTTTGAGACTCCAGCGGCTTCTTCAATGAACACCCTTAACTCTTGGGGCTTAGATTCAATTAAACGAGAAATCATGCCTTGTTCAATAATGGCGTAACTGCGCGGCCCTAAACCTGTGCCTAAAAATAAGTCGGTAACATCACGGCGGCGACATTTAGCATGGTTAAGTAAATAACTAGACTGAGCGTCTTTGGTGACTATGCGCTTAACCGACAATTCGTTGTAGCCTGCGTATTCACCTTGAATGCGTCCCGACGAGTTATCAAAAACTAATTCAACACTACATTGAGACACAGGTTTTCTGGCACTTGAACCGTTAAAAATAACATCTGTCATGGCATCGCCACGTAGATTTTTAGCTGAGCTTTCGCCTAATACCCAGCGCACCGCATCTATCACATTAGATTTACCGCAGCCGTTTGGCCCGACTACCGCGGTCATATCATCTGGAAATGGAATAGTGGTGGGATCTACAAAGGATTTAAATCCAGCCAGCTTTATTTTTTTTAAGCGCATATAAGGTTGATATTTTTATTATTTTTGTCTTTCAATACACGAATGTATCAAAAGTCATCAAGTGTAACAATTGACGTTTTGCTAGTCTTTTTGAGTTACGTATACTGGCACACATAAATACTAAATTAAACGCGTCTAATCTGGGTATTTTTGATTGACGCTATTTTCCTTTAAAGGGGCAATATGGATTATTTTTTTCAAGGGTTTAGTTTAATTACAACTAAAGGATTAAAACGTTTTGTGTTTTTCCCATTGGCCATTAATTTAATTTTATTTAGCGCTGCGTTTTATTATTTGTTTGGCGAAATTAGTGCCAGCATAGTGTGGATGACAGATCTCATTCCAGACTGGGAGTGGTTAGCTTGGTTAAAAACCGGGTTAAGCTACATTATTTGGCCCATAGCAGTGATCAGTATTTTACTTATTTTTGCATTGGTCTTTGGGACCTTAGCAAACTGGATAGCCGCCCCCTTTAACGGTTTATTAGCACAAAAAGTGGAACAACATTTAACCGGCCAAGCCATGGATGACTCGGGCCTTATGGATGCATTTAAAGACATTCCACGTACCTTAGGCCGTGAACTGGCCAAATTTACTTATTATGTGCCCAGAGCCATTGGGTTTTTATTGTTATTTTTTATCTTGCCCTTTATTGGTCAAATATTGTGGTTTTTATTTAGTGCGTGGATGATGGCTGTACAATATTGTGATTACCCTTTTGATAATCATAAAGTGCCTTTTGCTCAGATGAAAGATGTCTTACAAACAAACCGTTCTAAAAGCTATAGCTTTGGCATTACCGTTAGTGTGTTTTCGATGATCCCTATACTCAACTTTTTGGTCATGCCTGTAGCTGTATGTGGGGCTACCGCTTTATGGGTAAAAGAGTTAAAGCATCAGCTTTAGTATTGTTTGAGGCAGATTGTTTACTAGGTTGAGTATTGATGGCTTTTTAATAATTTGACTAAGTCTTTTGCACTTATGGGGCTTGGATTATTTTTTGTAACCTGACCTTTGGCACTCACCTGCTGAATTAACTTACACATTCTTTCATTTACTGGGCAGGCTAAACCTAACAATTTAGCCTGCTCTATTATGGCGCCATTTAAAAAATCAATTTCAGTGGTTTTTCCTTGAGACAGATCCCACCACATAGACGAACGTACATTGGGATCTATGGCCAACATTTTATTGGCCACACGAGTAAACAACACATTAGGCAAACTTAGAACCCATGGAAGAAGTGCTGCAGGAACAGCGGTTAGTTTAGGTAAGTTTAAATTTAGCGCCTTAGCAACTTGCAGTAATTCTTGCATTAACAAGGCAATGGCCACTCTATAACCCCTTTGCTCTAACATGGCTTTTACCGGAATATCGGCCAGTGCATTCACACTATTGCCTAGGTTTAACTGCAACTTGGCCCATAATAAGGCATCCATCTTGTCGCTAATGCTTAAGGGTAAAAGTTCAGAATTAAGTGCCATTACCAAAGCACTTATCTCTGCTCGAGATTGTTGATTGACTTCTAAGGTCATTTTGCCTTCTGAGCCTAAGTGGTAATGTGCAGCGGCTAATTCTGACACATTAAAAGGCACCATTACCCGTACGACTTTATTAACGGGGAAAGCCTGTTTTACCAAACGCTCTGAGCCTAGGCCATTTTGACAACAAAAAATCACTGTGTGTTCATCAACCAAAGGCGCCATATCAATACAAGCTTGTTTAATGCCAGTGCATTTAACCGTTAACCATAAAAATTTAGTTGGGCACTTGGGGCCCTCATGAGTTAGGTGCTTGTTTAAAAGTTGCGCTGGCGTATAGATCTCTAGAGAGGGCAATTGGCAAATATGCCCATGATAATCTGTTAACTTTATGCCATTTTTTAACTTAGCTTGAGTTGCAGCGCGGCCAATGAGCTGAGTGTTAAAGCCTAAATGCGTTAACACTGCACCTAAATAACAGCCAATTAACCCCGCACCAAAAACTGTATGAGTCTGCCAAGGAAAATTATCTGGCATATTTGCTAGCACCGCATTTAACTAAATATGAAAAATACCTTATCACAAGGCTTTAAGAGTCGGTATGCTTTCACATACAATAGCTTTAGACTTACCCCCAAATTTTAATCGAAGTGAGCGTTGTTTTTGGCTACTAAAATGTCTTCCCTGTTGTCTCGATTCACCCATTTTAGTGGGTTGTTTATTCCACCTTTAGTCCTTTTTATTGGCTTAGCTGTGTTGTATTCGGTCAAAACTAGCCTATTACAAACTTGGTTGGCCGATATTCAATGGATGAGTTATGTGAGCTTAGCCATAGCCGCCATCATTGCTTGGCAATTTGGGCGCAGCCGCCTTGTGTATGCTTGCTTATTAATGGTGGTGGTATTAGTTCAACCTTTTGTCTACTTAGCTCACCCGTATTTTGATGCCCAATTAAGCGCCCTAGCCTTATGTTTGTTTAGCTTGTTATTTAGTCAAGACAAGGGCTTTTCTTTGGCTAATTTAATTAAAAGTCTGTTGCTCTTTAGTGCCATAGTTTTAGTTTCATGGTTAGCTTTACCTAGCTTGGCCAATTATGCTCAACCTTGGTTATCTAGTTTTACACGGCTGATATTTGAATGGGCACCAGATCTCTTAGCTAGCACTTCTAGCTTTTATCTTGTGTTGATTTTTATCCTTAGCTTAATGGCTATTTTGCGTGTCATTATTAGCCCAACTAACACCCATAATGCGTTGCTGTATGCGTTATTTATGGCAGTGAGCTTATCCTTTTATGCTGATCCCTACATTAAGCTCATTGGCATTCTGGGGCTATCGGTATTGATCTGTTATTCGGTATTAAAAGACAGCTTTACTATGGCTTTTAAAGACGAGCTAACTGGGATCCCTTCGCGACGCGCCCTTATGCAATATGTTCCTAGCCTAGGGCGTAAATATACCGTGGTGATGTCTGATATTGATCACTTTAAAAAATTTAACGACACCTATGGTCATGATGTAGGCGACGAAGTGTTAAAACTGGTGGCCAGTAAACTTGCCAAAATACAAGGAGGTGGCAAAACCTTTAGGTTTGGTGGCGAAGAATTTATCATGGTGTTTGCGGGTAAAACCGCTGAACAAGTTGCACCTTTTGTTGAAGTCGTACGTCAGACCATAGCCGATTACGACATTGCTCTTAGAGCCAAACCTCGTCCTGCTAAACCCAAAAATGCCAAACCGCAAAAACCGGCAAAAGATAAAATTGTTAAAGTAACCAGTAGTTTTGGCCTAGCCCAACGAAGCAAGCAACACGCGAGTTTTGCAGATATTATGAAACAAGCCGATATTGCCTTGTATGCAGCTAAAAAAGCCGGACGAAACCGTGTCAAAATTGCCAATCAATAAAGCTCAAACAAGTTTAGCTAAAGCCAATATTCAAAGGGTTTTAGTTTTAGGTTATGTATGGCCAGAGCCTAATTCATCTGCGGCGGGCAGTCATATGTTAAGCCTGTTAAAATTATTTAAAGAGCAAGGCTGTGATCTGACCTTTGCCAGTCCCGCATTACAAGGTGAGCATAAATCTGATCTCACTCAGTTGGGCATTGATGAACAACAAATAACAATAAACTGCAGCAGCTTTGACACTTTCATTCAGCAATTAAATCCCGACTTAGTGCTATTTGATCGCTTTATGTTAGAAGAGCAGTTTGGCTGGCGAGTGGCTAAGTTTTGTCCAGATGCACTAAGAGTGTTAGACACTGAAGACTTACATTCGCTACGTGATGCGCGCCTTCAAGCCACTAAAAAGTCTTTACCTATTGAGACAGTTTTATTAGAAAGTGACCTAGCTAAACGAGAAATTGCGGCCATTTTTCGTTGTGATCTAAGTTTGATCATTTCTGATTACGAACTGACTTTGTTACAACAACTCTTTAGTGTTCCCGCGCATATTCTTCATCACTGTGCCTTTATGTTAGATTTTAATCAGTTTGCACCCAGTGAACTTGCCTATGCAGATAGACAACACTTTATCAGCATTGGCAACTTTCGCCATCAGCCTAACTGGGATGCGGTTTTGTTTTTAAAGCAACAGATTTGGCCGCTTATCCGCAAACAATTGCCTAAGGCCGAATTACATATTTATGGGGCTTATCCTCCCCCCAAAGCTACCCAACTGCATAATCCTAAACAGGGCTTTTTAGTCAAAGGCTGGGCGCAGGATGCTAAGCAGGTTATGCAACAAGCAAAAGTGTGTTTGGCCCCCCTTAGATTTGGTGCAGGAATAAAAGGTAAGTTAGCAGAGGCAATGTGGTGTGGTACCCCCAATGTGACCACCCAAATTGGCACTGAGGGCATGCAGATAGATAAGAAATGGCCAGGTTTAGTTACCGATTTAAGTTTATTTTCAGATCAAGAAAAGGCCGCGCAGCAGTTTGCCGATCAAGCTGTAAAATTGTATCAACAGCAAGACTTATGGCACAGCGCGCAACAGCTAGGTTATGAGTTAATTAAACAACGCTTTGATAAAAGCCTGATCCAAGCAGATTTATTGGCTAGAGTATGTCAAATATCAAACCATCTCCACCAGCACAGAGCGCAAAACTTTATTGGCCAAATGTTGCAGCACCACCAGCACAAAAGCACCCAATACATGGCGCAGTGGATAGCAGCTAAAAATGCTAACCATTCACAATCCAATCCCTAAAAGGAGCAGGCAAATGCCCCAGACTTTACTTAGTTTAGTGTTATTCATAACTTGCACTATTAGTGTTAATACTTATGCCCACAATTTGCAGCAACCCGCTCAAGGCAAAAACCCTGTGATAGCCCCTATCTTTCAGTTATTTGATGCTATGCGTGAACACAACAGTGATAAAATTATTCAGCAGTTTAGCGCTGAAGCTATTTTGCAGCGAGTTGAGGCTGATGGCTCAATATCTAATACCAATATCAGCCAATTTGCCCAGAAAGTTAGTCAGGCTCAAGCCTCGTTAGACGAACATTTATTGGCCATAGATGTGCAACAACAAGATACACTCGCCAGTGTTTGGACACCTTTTGCCTTTTATGTAAACGACCAATTAAGTCACTGTGGTAGCAATAGCTTTCAGTTAATAAAACGCAACGGTTCTTGGAAAATTCACTACTTAATTGATGTCACTCATGCTGGAGACTGCACGGAATTTGTGGCTAAACACTTGCCTTAAAATAAATGAATGTGATGACTAAGGGAGTTAGAATAAATCTCTGGTAAAGATTTTTATCAGATTAAGCACCATCACAATGGCGTTGACAATATTGTCTGATTTTTAATACCATCGCAGCTAAACCATTACCTCTGCTTGGGCTTAAGTGCTTGTGTAAATCTAGCTTAGTTAGATAAGCGGTTAAATCAAAATCTAAGGCTTGTTGAGGTGTTTGCTGCGACAACACTTCACATATTACTGCCAAAAGTCCACGCACAATTTTACTGGGTGAATCCCCAGATACTTGCAATTGATTATTTCTAATAACGCAATGTACCCAAACCGGGCTCTCACAACCACTGACTTCGCTCTCAGCGGTTTTTAAATGGTCTGCCAAGGGCGTTAGGTCTTTTCCTGCCAACATCAATTGTCGGTAGGTTTGATCCCACCCTTTGGCTTGTTTAATCTTTTGTGCCAAAGGCGGCAAACTATGTGACACTTCTTGCTTAGGTTGATTTTCTTGTTTGCCTATAGATTCATCAAGGGGCGCTTTTAGCTTAGCCAAACTATTTGCTAAAACCTGCACAAAAGTCTGTATTTCTTCTAGGGTATTATACGGACCTATGGATACTCTTAAGGTGCCGTCTATACCTAAGGTCTCCATTAAAGGCATAGCACAATGATGGCCTACTCTTATGGCAATATTGTGTTTATCTAACAACACAGCTAAGTCGTAATGACTAATATTATTTACCGTAAAAGATTGCAGGCTAATTGAGTGTTGCGTATCGCCCCACAGGGTAATTTCTGGAATATCGTTTAATCCGCTTAACAAGGCTTGATACAAGCTATGCTCGATTTTTTGCATTGCTTGCCTATGCTGTTGAATAAAATCGATGGCCGCTTTCATGCCTAACACTCCAGCGATATTAGGCGTACCCGCTTCAAATTTTAACGGTGGGGGTTGAAAACTGCTCTCAGAAAAACTGACTTTTACTATCATTTCGCCGCCGGTTTGATAAGGCGGTAACTGTTCGAGTAAATGATATTTGCCATACAACACCCCAATGCCAGTTGGGCCAAACATTTTGTGACCACTGAACACATAAAAATCACAATCAATTTTCTGCACATCGACTTGTAAATGGTTAACCGCTTGGGTGCCATCTATTAAGGTGAGAGCATTAAATTGCTGGGCTTTTTTAATAATAGGTGCAATTGGATTGATATTACCTAGGGCATTAGACACATGACCTATAGCCACCAAGGCGGTATTGGCATTAATCAGCTTAAGCGCCTGCTCAAGTTGAATCACGCCTTTGGCATCCACTGGTATCACTTTAAGCTGCAGATTTAATTTTTTAGCCACTTGTTGCCAAGGCACAATATTAGCGTGGTGCTCTAAGGCAGAAATTAAAATTTCATCGCCTGCAGTAAAGTAACTTTGCCCTAGCCCATTAGCCACTAAATTGATTGCCTCTGTTGCCCCTTTGGTCCAGACAATTTCTTCTGCTTGTTTGGCACCTATAAACTTTTGCACCTTATGCCTGGCTTGTTCAAATTCAGCGGTGACAGCTGAAGCCAACTGATGGCTAGAACGATGCACATTAACCGCCTGCTCTTGATAATAGGCTTGGGTAATATCAATCACACTTTGCAGCTTTTGGCTGGTTGCTGCGCTATCTAAATACACCCAACTTTGTTTTTCTGGTGCGGAAAAAATTGGAAAATGTTGGCGTAAAATATCAAGCGACATCAAGTTTTTGCTCGTCTAACAAAGAATGAATAATAGTAACCAATTGAATGATTTTGGCATTGCTCAATTGCCTATAGTCAAAATATGGACAAACAATTAAGCGTTTTTCTGGATTGATAGCAAAATAGTTATCAATCCAAGTTATGTCTGAGTGTAAGGCTAAACTGTTGGCATAGCCTTTACCCATAACAATATGTACTTCCCTACCCTTAGCCGTTAGGTGGTCTGACTCTGGGGCTGAAAATAACAAACTCGTATTTGAGCCAGCTTGCAATAGCGCTTGATCGCGAAATTGCTGCCAATTTTGGTAATGACTTAAAGACACAAAGTTGGGGCGATTTAAGGCATAAAGCAGTTTAGCGTAAACATTAAATACTTTACGCCACCCATTGCCACAGGCTAATCCAATTGCCTGTATATCACCTTCAACTAAGGCTTGTACCTCAGTTAGTTTTTGATAACAAGGCATGTTGGGGGTGTTGGCAATATACACTTTACATAGTGCCTTAGCATCGCCTAGCCCCTTTTCTACTGCCTGCCTTTGCATTTAAGAATTTGAATTAATCTTAGCTAAATCTTCTTCAAGGCAGTTCAGCATTTCTTCCGCTTCTAACATCACCCCTTCTTCGTCTTCACTTAATGGAAAAACTAAAACTAGGGTATTGTTATTTTTCATGCCGGGCAGCCACTCTTGCATCCATTGTTCAAAATCAATTTGTTTAGGCTCACAATTTGGGAAGTCTTCTTTAACCCAAGCTAAGGCAAACTCTTTATTAGGCCAAATAGGAAGGCAGGCATCGTCATCGGCTTTTAACATCACCCAACCGTTTTCACCATATAAGCCCCATAGATATTGCTTGCTGATCATTTGTTCTAAAGCATATTCAAAACGGTCTTCAGGCAGCATTTTACTTAGCGCTAGAAATTTTTCTGGCGAAATTTCATTCATTTTATCTTCCTTTAGGAAAAGTTGTTGGACTTGATTGGCGCATTTTATTACCTAGCTTCTACAATGTAATGGTTAAAAACAATAATCTCATTAGTGGTTAAGAATTTTTTGACATTTTGTTGAGGTTTTAACGGGTTATACAGCTTGTTTACTCATCAACAATTAGGTCATGTCTATGTCTAACCAAAACGCGGCATATAATACCTCAAGTAAAGAGGTAGCTCCAAAGCGAAAAACTTGGTTTACCCTATTTATTGCCATTATTTTAGTGGCGGGTTTTGGGTATTACCTTTTATTAAATCAACATGCCGCTTCGTTAAACCATGATTTCTATCGAGTCTTGTACGAAGCATCAAATCAATTTAATGAAAATCTTAATTCACTACACAGCATGCATGAGTCAGAAGAAAGCGAAGTGTCTATTCGCTCATTATTGCCCAGTTATGCTCGACAAGTACGCACCCCGCCAGACAACAATATAGTTGGATTTAATTACCTACTAACAGCGCAAAAGATCATTATTGAACACAAAAAGCTGAGTGCGTCTATTGATCTAAGAGATATTTTACCTGATACCAGTCAAGGCTTTAGCCAATATTTATTTGCCGATTCTCGCGGCACAGTGTTAGCTAATACGGGCGGTGAAAAAACCATTTCTATTGTTGAAATGACCTCTATTAATAAAAAATTGATCCAAAAAAATAATCTCAGTGCATTAAATTTTAACGCCAATCAAGAGTCGGGCTCTGAATTAGCCGACGCTCCTCTGCCAACTTTTAGCAGTCACATAGACATGCAATTATCACATGGCGATTTTAGAATTTTTATTTTCCCTTTTAGCGTGTCTACCCCTTTAAAAATTAAAAGCCCCAACAAAGAAACAAGCGATAACATAGAAAAGTTATATTTAGTTGGATTATTGCCCAAGCAGCAATTAAAAAATAAAGGCAGTGGTCATTGGAATATTTCGTTGTTGGTTGTCAGCTTAATCAGCTTAATGTTTAGTTGGGCCATGCTTAGGCTGTTTTTATTGCCTGCTCATCAATCTATCACTAGTTATTATCGCATCTTTAGTCAATCAGCAAGTTACCTATTTTATATAGTATTAGTGGCGTTAATTTTGTCTTATTTAACCAAAAGTGGGCTGCAATCTTATAAAGATCAACAAGCCTTACTTTATGCCCAGCAATTGTCCAAAGACTTACAAAAAGATCTTAAAGAAGTGTTTAATGAATTGGGCTCCTATCGAGATTTTTACAGTGATACTAAGGCAGAACTACAAACCTTAAAACCTATTGAATCTAAACTTGATCAAGATGAACGCCCCTTGTGGTCTTATCAACAAACCGTAGATGCATTAAATAAAGCCTTAACCCAACTGGCGCAAGACAGAAAGGACTGTACCAGCTGTTATTTTGATAAAGCCTTACCAGATGTAGTGGCTAGCGAAACTTGGCACGCCCCTCTTAGCACCACATACCAACAAGATAGGTGGTATAGCGCCATCAAAGTCAATGAAAGACAAACTAGTTACACTAAAAAAATGGTGCAAAGTCAGTCTCCACCTACATCGGCAGATGACCGCCCCAATAACCAAGAAACGCCTAATTACCCTTATCACCAAGGTAAAAATGAATTAGGGGTGTTGAGTTTTTTTGCTGGGGCATTAAAAACCCATATAGACAACGAAAACAATGTATTTAACAGTTACATTGAACGGCAAGAAATTTATGACAATGTCATCGATATTCAAACTGACTATAAATTACCTAAAGTGCTAACCATTTTTGCTACCGATCAAACGGGTTATGCCAATCTTCCGTCTATCTATTTTCAAGAGTCAAATGCTAAACCTCAGGCCTATCAGCTATCGCATCGAGATTACTTTAAAAAGGTTAGAGATTATCGCGGATGGTTGTTAGATTTTTCTGAGTTATCCACCGAACCTCAGAATACTGAAAAAGACCAAAGTCTAATTTTTCGCAACGTCTATATTCAAAGATTGTTGAATATTAATGATGGCACCAGAGGCACCACTATTTCAGTGCCTATGCATCAACCTAACTTAGGCTTGGATGTTGACTTATCTGTTGCTGGGCTAGTGTTAGGGGCAGACGTGATTTTGCCTTCGGTAAGTTTGGCGCCCCCCGCGCCTTTCGACTTTGTGTTTATGTTAGTAGACAGAAATACTGGAGACCTTCTTTTTCACAGTGATGAGGAAAGATCACTAGCCGAGAATTTGTTTTATGCAGGTCAAAACGATTCACAATTAAACCATTGGATTAAAGCAGGGTTAGATAAACAAGCCACATTAAACAGCAATCAACTGAATGGCTTTTATCATGGAGAAGCTGGACGTTTTACCTTAGCACCTACACAAGTGGACGATTGGGTTATGGTGGTATTTTCACCCAATGATAGCCTTGATAGCTTTATGACCAACCAGTTCTTTTATATCTTTTTTACTTTTGTATTTATTCTCTTTGTTATTTTGTTAGTGATAAAACTCTTTAACCGTTGGATTACCACAGAAAAAATCAAAGAATTTTTAGCTTTACCTGCTGCCCTAGACACTAAACGTGTATTGTTAATTTGTACCGCAGTGTTTACCACCAATTATGGCCTGTTTTATATAGGCCAACTGCTACAAATGAGTTTCCCTGGCAGTGATTTACATCACTTATTTTCTCCCATCATCCCGCTATTAGGCATGGCTGCCTTGTTGATCATGCATTATCGGTTTTACTTAGTGCATTTTGCTAGCAAAGATCCGTCTGCTGAGCGACAGCTGAATTTTCAGCAAGGGGCAAAACTGTTTTCTATGGGATTATGGCTGATAGCCTTAATGCACTTTGTTTACTTACAGTTTAGTGCTGCCATGCCACTTAAAAGCCTTGATTTTTATTACTCGCAACAAGCTTGTAACGGAGTGAATAAAGAATTTACTGAGTTAACCCAAATAGCCCTAAAACGTTACCCTAATTCGGTCACTGAACAAAGGATCCCACCATTTGCATTATTACCTATGCAAAAAGATTGGCAGGCCATAATGTTAGCCAAAAACGGTGCCAAAAAATTAGATGAATCTAAACTCAATTCTTTACAACATTTAGTGCAATGCCAAGACTACCTGTCTTCTGTTACCCCACAAGATTACCCTAAAATGAGTACCTTAGTGGGTGCGAGCTTTTTATGGAAATGGATGAAAACCTACTTAATTAACCCAGAGTTAACCGAACAACAAGGTAATGCTCAAACTACACAAACTAATCCAGAATACGATTTAATTTTGCTTTCTATTGCTGTGTTATTAGCCCTAGTCTGGGCATGGTTTTATTACAATCGTAAAGTGTTGTGGCCTAAAATTTATTGCTCAAATGCGTTTTTACAACATGTAGAGGGGTTAAGTAAGATTGCCGCTAATTTAGCCCACGAGCAGCCCAACAAGCAGCTTAAAATCAAATTGGGAAATCATAAACTATCGGGTGTTGGCCTAACTTTGCTTATTCGTAATCAGCTTAATTGTTTAGATAAAACCAACCAAGACTGTAATCAAACTTTGTTAACCGAATTTGCCCATCTGTTTCAGCTCAGTCCCTGTTTACAAAACTTCAGTCAAAATAATACTGCCCTACCCAACTTAAAGTTAGATCTGGCATACCATGACGGTTCAGGATTATTAAAAGTCAAAATATGGGACATAGAAACCTGTTTAGACAACCTTGAATACAGACGTAACTTGCTAGATTTAATTATGGAAATTAAATCCCTCACTATGAGCGGGCATTTACACAGCTTTACTATTTACGCAGGTTTTATGAGCTTTCGCCGGGTAAAAATGAATGATCCATTCGCCTCAAGAGCAAACAATCATTTAGAACAAACCGAGTACTTGTCGTGGTCTGAGTGTTTAATGGACTTTTGTGTTTCGGTTCCCGATAGTTTTATGCAAAAGGTTGATCCAGCTTTATTAGCCAAAGAAGTAGAACATTTGTCTGAGTTACAATTTTTACTCGAGCAACTGCCTAAAGACCTGCAAGCTTACCTAAAAAATGCCCAAGCTAAGCAAGGTGAATGGAGCAATAGAGCCGAATTTAAATCCACTGACTCTGATTGGGCCACCCTGCATTATATTTTATTGCATGCAGATGCCTTGTATCGGTTTAAATGGGAGTCTTGTTCAAGCGCCGAAAAACTGGCTTTGTATAATTTAGCCAAACAACACAGGTTAAATCCTAA
Organism: Paraglaciecola aestuariivivens; assembly: GCF_052983255.1. Classification (NCBI taxonomy): domain Bacteria; kingdom Pseudomonadati; phylum Pseudomonadota; class Gammaproteobacteria; order Alteromonadales; family Alteromonadaceae; genus Paraglaciecola; species Paraglaciecola aestuariivivens. The sequence continues at coordinate 70,082 of NZ_JBRKBA010000009.1, forward strand.
CAATACAGAAATGATTGAGCACTTAGCCTTAAATGGCATGATTAAAGTACACAAAGATCACCTTGCTATCATCAATAAAAGTTTTGCGCATTTTGTGCTGCACGCCGAAACCACAGACACTTTAAAACAGTTAGTACAAGAAGGTGAAGCCGGGGTTTGGAAAAGCTATCGACTTCCACTGGGTATGTTAATTGTACTAATTGTGGGGGGCATTGCACTCACTTCTGGCCAATCAATTTTTATTATTGCTGCTTCTTTGGCTGGTGTATTAGGCACTATTGGCAGTTTAACCAATAGCGCTTCTATGCTTAGAGGGCAATTTAAAGGATAGTAAATACCTTATTTATTTGCTGCCCAGCAGGCTTGCTTAACTATCCAAAATACCTGCTTCAACCACGCAAAAGTTAACGATAGGTTAACTTTTTGTTATGAATACGTATGTAGATGATGGAGGCAAACTGCAAAATCCCCTACCTTAGGCTCACCTTAAAAACAGATGAGCAATCATATGAATAAACAACTATTAAACAAAAGCATTAGCCTTGTGTTGCTACTGTGTCTATGTTTTACCAGCGCTGCCCGAGCAGATGTCATTTTACATGCCTTTAACTGGACTTACGCTGAAGTGGAATCTAAAGCTGCTGAAATCGCCAGTTTAGGCTACAAAAAAGTGTTAGTCTCGCCAGCTTATAAGTCAACCGGCAGTCAGTGGTGGGCCAGATATCAACCTCAAGATCTACGCGTCATCGATAGCCCTTTAGGTGACAAAGCCGCATTTGTTTCTATGATTAACAGCCTGAATGCCCAAGGGGTAGAAGTCTATGCGGATATAGTGTTAAACCACATGGCCAACGAATCTAGCCAACGCTCAGACTTAAATTACCCTGGCAGCACAGTGTTAAACCAATATTCATCAAATAGTGGTTATTACGCAGGCCAAACGTTATTTGGCAATATTAACAATAACTTTTTAAGTGCGAACGATTTTCATGCGCCTGGCTGCATAACGAATTGGAACGATCCAGCTGATGTTCAGTATTGGCGTTTATGTGGAGGTAATGGCGACACTGGCCTACCAGATTTAGATCCCAATTCTTGGGTGGTGCAACAACAACAAAACTATTTAATTGCCCTTAAAAACCTAGGTGTCAGCGGGTTTCGAGTAGATGCTGCTAAACATATGACCAACTGGCACATTAATGCGGTATTTAGTTCATCTATTATCAGCGGCATGCATGTGTTTGGAGAAATCATTACTTCTGGTGGCGCTGGTGATACTGGCTACGACAATTTTTTAGCACCTTATTTAAACCAAACCAATCACAGTGCTTATGATTTTCCTTTGTTTAATCAAATTTTTTCTGCCTTTGGTTATTCGGGCTCATTAAGTCAATTAGTTGATCCTGGTGCTTATGGTCAAGCGCTGCCAGCCAGTCGTGCTGTAACTTTTACTGTCACCCACGACATTCCTAATAATTCAGGATTTCGTTATTTAATTATGGATCCCACCGACGAAGCCTTAGCCAATGCTTATATGTTAGGGCGAGATGGTGGCGTACCTATGGTGTTTTCTGATCATAACGAAAGTAACGATGGCGCGCGCTGGCAGAATTATTACAAGCGTAACGACATAGCTGGCATGTTAACCTTTCATAATGCCACTCAAGGCAAAAGCATGAATGTGTTAAACCACAACGACTGTATTATTTTGTTCCAACGCGAACATCTCGGGCTAGTAGGCATTAACAAGTGCGGAACTGGACAAGATGTGTGGGTAGACACTCAAGCAAGTAATTTATATTGGCATTACACTTACAGAGATACCCTAGACCCAAATGCCACTGAGGTGATCAGTAGCAATTGGCACAAGTTCTACCTTCCACCAAGACAAGCACGTATGTGGTTATTAGATTAAACTACTTAAATATGTCAATAGATTAAAACAAATGGCCGGCTAACACGGCCATTTTTTATAGCGGTGCTGTTTATTAATGAAATTGACAGTCTTGGCTTAGCCCCGAAATTCGCTTCTTAACAACGAATACACTGCATGATCAACATAGTGATTGTATAACCACTCACATTGTCTAAGCGTTGCCTCATAAGTAAAACCCAAACGCTCGGGAATTTGACGACTTTTATGGTTTTGTTCAGCACAGCGTATTTCAATTTTGTCTAACTGATGCTCAATAAAGCCGTACTTAATTAGCTGAATAACAGACTGGGTAATAATACCCTTGCCAGTATGCTCTTGGTCTAACCAATAACCTATGGCGCCCCAATGGTGTTGATGATCTATATGATTAAACCCAGCTACACCCACCATTTTTTCTTGGTAAAAAATGGCAAAGCTCGAACCTTGATTATGATTGTGATGATAAATAGCTGTTTCAATAAAGGTTTGGGTGTCTTGCAAGCTGTTAACTAAATCTAACCAACTTAACCAGTTCTTTAAATACTGACGATTTTTGTTGGTCAGGCTATACAGAGACTCAGCAAACTCTGGCACCAATAAAGCTAAATGTATCTGGTTATTTACTGGTATTTTCATGCTTAAACTGTTTAATTGGCGGAAAAAAAGCGATGATATTACATTATCGGTTTTAGTTTCACGGGATTTTTTTGTCACATCTCAACTCAGTACAAATTTTGCGCCAACAACAAATGGCACTATCAACGCGAGAATTTAGAGCCAGAGGATTTAAAGTCAAACGTTGCGAAGCTTGTTTAATCCCGCAAACTAGCTGCATTTGCGCCTATAAACCTAAAATCCAAAGCCACTGTGCGTTTTGTTTAGTCATGTACAAAAACGAATATTACAAACCCAGTAATACCGGCCGCATCATCGCTGATGTGATCCCAGATAACTACGCATTTAAGTGGGATAGAGTATCCCCAGACGATTCACTTTTAGCTTTGTTAGCTAACCCTAAATATGCACCTATTTTAGTTTTTCCTCAGCAATATGCCGAACCTTCTCGCTGCATAGACACACCTCAAGCATTAACAACAGTGCAACAAGGCGTCATACCCTTATTTGTGATGTTAGACGGAACCTGGCGCGAAGCCAAAAAGATGTTTAAAAGCCCCGCTTTTTCTAGCTTGCCTGTATTAGGTATACAACCCCAACAAGCCTCGCGTTATCAATTACGCGAAGCAGCCCATAGCCACCAATTATGTACCGCAGAAGTGGCCATCGAAATCCTAAAACTAGCCAAAGATCCAAACGCAGCTGTGGCCTTAGAGCAGTATTTTGATAAATTTAGAGCGGCTTATATTGTGGGTAAACCACATTTGGCTATTGAATAGCCTCACCTTTTTGAAGCAACTAAACCCAACACAAAATTACAATCAGATCCCTTAATACTTTCGCCATACACAATGTAATTCAATGTTGTTCTTTAGTTGTTTTAAATCATTTTTTTGATTGTTATCAATGGCTTGTTCGAGCTGTTTTACCGCGGCTTGGCAAGGTGCGGTTAATTGCTGCTTTTGAGAAAGAGCGCTTGATTGGGCTACATTATCAACAGCTGTTATTGGCTGCACACAAGCAGTTAAAACTTTGCTGATCAGTAACCCAAAGACAACTTTATTGGCGACAGAGCGCACTATTGGTAAAAGGCTTCGACTTTACCTTTTAAGGTCATCAACAAAGGTTGACCACGACGATCAAGAGCTTTAGGCGAAGCAATTTTTATCCATCCTTCGCTGATACAGTACTCTTCTACATTAATTCGCTCTTTGCCGTTTAAGCGAATATGAATGTCTTTTTCAAAGGCTTCTTCAATATAAAATTTACTTTTAGGGTTATTTGAAAGGCGATCGGGTAAGGCTGCTGGTGTAGTTTTGTCGTTCATAATAAAGACCATAAAATAAGAAGGGCAGCATTGTAGACCTAATGCTCAATGCGCTCAATAAGCAGATGTGCATCTTTGCATAGCCAAATCTATAAAGCGTAGAAATTATCTCTTAGTTAGTAGATATTAATAAGCTTTAACCTTCAGCTGTTAACCTTTGCGCCAATCCACTTCCACGCAAGCATTGCTGGCTTAGGCTTAGGTTTAACGCCTCTTCACTGGCAAACAACATAAAAAATTGTTTGGCTCGGGTTAAACCCGTGTAAATCAACTCACGGTTAAGCCCTCTGCCCCCTTGCGTTGAAGAAAGTGTTGGTAAACATAAATACACTGAGTCAAATTCAGAGCCCTGGCTCTTATGAATAGTCATGGCATAGACTGTATCTAAACTTGGTAATCGACTGGGCAACAAGCCTCGAAAGTGGCCATCCTCGGCCACAAACCACACTTTATTTAAATTTGGCGAATGTGGATCGGGCATGACTATGCCTATGTCACCATTAAACAACTTTAATTGATGATCATTTTTCGCCAACATAATAGGACGACCAAGATAAAAGTCTTTACTAGGATCGATTAAACCTTGCTTGGCTAATTCAGCTTCTATTAACTGAGTTATTTGTTTAACTCCCCATGCCCCTGTTTTTTGCGCACACAAAACTTGTTGCTGACTTAATAAATCAAAGGCTAGCTGCATTTCGCCTTGTTTCACTGCGTCTAGGTAAGCATGGTATTTAGGCAACAACTTAACGATTAAATTTTGCATAATTTCGCTTTGCACTTTTTGTGCATTGGCTAAAGCGCGGGTTTCTTTGGGTTGATACCATTGAATATCGCTAAAACCAGTGTCGCTTAGGCTAGTTTTAACCTCTTGGTTTTGCCCCTGTTTGATGGCTTTAGCCAACTGCCCTATTCCACTATTTTGACTAAACCTGTGGCTTTTGGCTAAACGCACTACATTGTCTTGAATAATACTGTGATACTGCTGAGGCGAATCTGCCACAGGGTCAATGTTTAATAGTTGGCAAAGGGTTGTTTGTTTTGCTTGAGAGTAAATAGCTAGCCCTTGGACTTCACCTAAATGACTGTTGCTCGCTAGGCAAATATCCGATAACACACAGCCAGTTTCGACCGATGCAAGCTGGTCTTGATCGCCTAGCACCACCACTTGTGCATGGCTGGGCAATGCCGCAAATAATTTTGCCATTAATGGCAAATCCACCATAGAGGCTTCATCTAATACCAATACATCTAAATGCAAAGGATGCGCGGCATTGGCTTTAAAATACGGGCTCAAGGGCTTAGCCCCAAGTAAACGATGAATGGTTTGACATTGCTGAGGCAAATTTTGCTGCAGGGTTACGGGCAATTTTTGTTTTGCCTGACTAATAGACTCAGTCAACCTAGCTGCGGCTTTACCTGTGGGGGCAACCAATTGAATATTCAGCACTTTACCCTTTGCTGCAGCCAAACCTTGTAATAAGGCTAACAATTTAGTGACTGTAGTGGTTTTACCTGTACCCGGCCCCCCGGTAATAAAACTCAAACTTTGGCTGGCCGCTAATCCTACCGCCACTTTTTGCCAATCTAAACCTTGCCCTTCATTATGGGTAAATAACTCTGCCAATAGCGCCTGAGCAACAGGCATATCTAGTTCTTGTTTTTTTGCTGCCTTTTCTTGAATAATCGCTGCCAATTGCTGCTCATAAGTCCAATATCGCTGCAAGTAAACTCTGGCATTTTGCACTACTAGGGGCTGAGTAATTGCCAAACCATGCTTAGGCTGTTGGTTTTCTAATCGGGCGATAGAGTGAGCTTGGTCTAGATAGGTTTGCAACTCTTCTAAATTAGGAAATGTATACACCCCAGCAAAAGGCTGCCCTAAATCAGATAGTTGCACACAACTATGTTGCTCGCCTGTCTGGGCACTCACATAAGCCGCTAACATAGCCAAACACTCACTGGCCGAAGAGTCCAAAGCCAATTCTTCGCTGTAGATAAAGTCGGCAAAGGCTAAATCTATGGCGCGAATTTTACCTAGCTTGAGCAGTTGCGTTAGCCTATCTTTTATTTGAGTTTGAACTTGCATTAACATACTGGATTTACCATAAGTCTAACTGTCCTTGTGGCTGTGGCGTTTTAGCATTGTGCGGCGCCTCTGCTGTTGTTCCGGCAAACAAGGCATCTAAGGCTTCGATCATAGATTGCTCTGGTAAAACAAAATACACACCATTGCCCGGCTTAGATTGGCTCATGCCCCGCAGAAATAAATAATAGGCGCCACCTATATGGGTTTGATAAGCGTAATTTGGCAGTTTATGTTTAAGCCAACGGTGCAAAGCCAAGGTATATAAAATGGCTTGTAAATGATAATCATGGGCGCTCATGACTTCTTCCATAGCAGCCAAGTGATAACTGTCATAATCTTCACCTAAATGGTTTGATTTATAATCAGCTACATAAAACTTGCCATCATATTCAAACATAAGGTCAACAAATCCTTTGATCATGCCGTTAAGTTCCTCAAACTGATAATCTCGGGCTTGATGTTTCACATGTTGATTAATGATTTGATTAAAGGCCTTAACCTTAACTTGATGCAAAGGCATATGAAATTCCATCTCAACTTTGATTTGTTGCGGTGCTAGCTTAGATAAACTTAACTCGGCAGCTTTAGTCTGCGACTCTGCACTAAAAGGAGCCAGCAAAACATCAGACAACCAGCTTTCTAAACATGCTTGCCATTGTTCGTTTATGCCATACCAAGTGGATTGTTGTTTGATAACCTCAGGTAATTGCTGAGGCTTTTGCAGGTCGATATTCTCTAAAACGCCATGCAAAAACGAGCCAGCATTGGCCCCTCGCTCAAAGGTAAAGGGGCTTTGGCTTGGCTCTTGGGAAAAGTGAGAAATTTCAGCTAGTTCGCCATCTATTTCATCTAATGCTAGATCTTGCCCTTCATCTTGACCCGGTGCGGGTATATCTAAATGCACTTGTTGACTACTAATAGCCGAGTAACTGGTTAAGCGCCATGTGCGTTCGACTGGCTTGGCTAAAGTCAAAACCGCCAGTGAAGCGGCATCTAAACTGCTGTCTTGGCCATTAGGGCTCTGCTCTGCTTGGCTTTGCGCTTGAGTAAAAGTTTGATAACACAGATCACTTTTTGCCCTTAAAGCTTGAATGCGCTCAGCTATAAGTTGATCTGTGATAGCCTGTTCTGGCGATGTTGCAAGGTCATCTTTGGCCGACGTTAATAAACAACCTAAAGCTGTTTTGGCAAAACCCGATTCTTTTTTACTTTTACCTAAAGTGATATTCCACAGACCTATAGAGCAATAATAAACTGCCCGAGTGACAGCCACGTAAAACAAACGAATATCTTCGGCTAAGCGTTCAAAGTCAGCTTGTTTTAAGCTTGTTTCTTGGGCTAAAAAGTCTACTTCAAGCTGTTGCTGCTGATTGTGATACAAAGCCTGTTTGGCCTGAGTATAAGTACTAGCAAAGGGTATAAATACTAATGGATATTCCAATCCTTTTGACGAATGCAATGTGATGATTTGCACTAAATTTTCATCACTTTCTAAACGCATTTGTTGGCTTTCGCTGTTGTGATCTGGCTCTATTAAACAATTCTCAAGCCAGTGAATTAACTGAGCTTCGCCCACCAGCTGCTGGCTTTGTTGTTGCAATAATTCAATAATATGGCGTAAATCTGTTACCCGTCTTAAACCATCAACTTGATGGGTTAACAAGCCTTGCTCAACATTAAAATGTTGTAAAACTTGATTTAACGCTTTAATTAATCCCTGTTTTTGCCAGGTTAGATGCCAACTAAATTGCAGCTCTAGAATATCTTGCCAAAGTGTTTCATTACTAAATAAGCTATCTAATTGCTGGGCATTAAAACTAAATAACTCGCTCATTAACGCAGCTTTTAATAAACGCTCGTCAGTAGGTTGATTAAGTGCTTTTAGTAACCTAAGTACATCAGTGGCTATTTGGGTAGCAAACACACTTTTACGTGCTAAAAATACACTCTCTACTTTTACTGCACTTAAGGCCTGTTTAATAATTTGGGCTTCAATACGATTGCGCACTAATACACAACAGTCACCGGCTTTAATGGCTCGCCCCGCTATTTGAGCTTGATTAGATTTAGCTAAATGTAACCAATGGCTAATTTGATTAGCGGTGTGTTTAGCCAACTGAATTTGTGCTTCACCGGCGGCAATGGGCGCATTTTTCTCGCTGCATAAATGTTGAAAATCTAGTGGTTCAATGGCTTGGCCCTGAATGGTTAAGCCTTCAAAGTCTCGCCCAGCTTTAACAGGATAAAACGGAATGTTTTGCTCAAATAAAAAGCCCTTGGCACTGCTTTCAAATAAAACATTAATCGCCTTTATTAGTTTAGGAGCCGAACGCCAGTTGGTGGCTAGGGTAAAATGGCGCTGCTGAGGCACCCAATCTTTGGCTTTGATATAGGTAAAAATATCGGCTCCGCGAAACGCGTAAATAGCCTGTTTAGGATCACCTATCATTATCCAACAAGCTTGGCTTTGTTCTGCCCCATAAATACCTTGGAACACCTCAAATTGCACAGGATCAGTATCTTGAAACTCATCAATTAATGCCGCTGGGTATTTCTGCCTAAGGGTATTAGCTAGCGTATTGGTGTCTGCCGCATTTGGTTGTAAAGCTTGTTGTAATCCTGCTAATAGATCGTCTGGGGCCAACAAGTGCAACATCTGTTTATGTGAGGCTAAATTGGCCGACACCTTAATTAACGCATCAGAGCTAAAAGCCATGAGCAAGTTTTGTTGGCAGCGTTTTAGCATAGATTGCAATAATTCAAATTGACTAAAATCTAAATGGGATAGATCTTTACTGCCTTTTTTGGCCGCTTTAGAGATTTGCTCTGGGACAAACAAGCCCCAGCCGGCCTTATCAAAATCCATTAGCAATAAATCTGTGTGACAAAATGCCTGCATATTTTGCAGTAATGGGATCTTAGCAATTTTGGCCCGGCCATTCAGGTTGGCCTGAGCTAATTGCTGGCTTACCTCATTGTTTAACCACCAGCTTTTAACTTTTGCAACTTGCTCAGCATATTGCTCAACGCTTTTTATGGCAGCCTCTATATCTATGCTTTGTAAAGGTTGGGCATGTTGGCTAAGCAAAGGTTTAAGGCTTTTTAATAGGTCATTAGGGGTAGCCCAATGTTTAAGCATTAACTGTAAGCTTGGCTTAGGCAAAGTTACAATGTGTTTACGCCAATAGTCTTCTGCGGCTAATTTAAGCCATTCACTTTCATCTAAAATAAAACTTTGTTCGTACATTGCCCCACTTTCAAAGGCATGTTCGGTCAAAGCTCGTTGACAAAAACCATGAATAGTAAAGACCGCCGCTTCATCCATCTGTTTACTGGCTAAGGCAAGACGCTGACAATCTAACTCAAGATTGTCGCTTTGCTCTATCAACTGTTGAATAAAGTTATCGTCACTGTAACCGGCAAAAAAGTCTAAATAGGCGTGGCGTAATCTTTGACGAATACGCTCTTTTAATTCGCCAGTGGCCGCGTTGGTAAAAGTTACCACTAATATTTGTTCCACCCCTAAAGGGCTGCAACCATGTCCAAGTAACAAACGAATATATAAATTAACTATGGTATAGGTTTTACCAGTACCCGCACTGGCTTCAATAAGTGAAGCGCCAGTTAACGGAAAAGTGAAAGTATCTAGTGGTTGCATCTTAGGCATACTCATTGGCTAGCTCCTAATTCCACTAAAGGTAAAAACAGCGCTTCGGCATGTTTACTAAAGACCTCAAAATGCACGGATAGATCTGGACAGACTCGTTGAATATGCGCTTCACTTCCTTCGCCTTGGCTAAAGTCACTGCCAATAAAACCATTTAGGGTTTTATTAACATCTTGGCTATTCACCCACTCCCATGCGGCTTCTGGATAAAAGTGCAACAATTGTTCAGCACCTAATTGCCAATACTCTAACCAGATGCTGAGTTGTTGTTTGGCCTGTTGCGCCTCAATAACGGGCAAACTGTATAGTTTTTCGGTGCTGATATAGTGCGCCTGATTGACCGAAGCAGGCACATTTTGTGCGCAAAGTGCTAACCATTGTAAGTACAGAGCAAGGCGATCTTTGGCTCTAAGTTTACCGGCTCGCCATAAAATCAAGTTGCCCTGATAAAGGTTATCCACTCGCCCTAATAGAGCAATATTGTTAATAGACAAATCAATATCCACGCTTTTTGCACTATCTACTGCCTGACTTAGTTGGCTAATTTGTTGAGCTATCTGATTACTTTGTTTAACAAATGGGCCTATGGCTAATTCACCCGTTTGCCCGGCAGGTAATTTGCCTTGTGCTTTAAGTGTGTCAATGATTTTACTGACATCTGTTTGCTGCTCGCTAACACTAGTGCTGTCTGCGCTAGATTCTATATCTTGTCCCTGTTCTAAGCTCTGCTGGATAATGCTTTGATTAATTAAATATTTATCTAGGTGATTAAAAGCAAAAGGCTCTTCATCACTGCTTTGTTGCTCGAGAGAATAAAATCGGCTTTGCCAACGCTGAATAAAAAATGCTTTGGCGGGATTTTGGAAAAAACTAATCAAATCGCTTAATTCAACTTGTTGAATTGGCTCTAACCTTTGGGTTAATGGTACTGAGTCAAAAGCTAAAGCTTTGGCTGGCTGCAAGCTTTGTGCAGCAATAGCGCATTGCTTTTGATTAAAACTAAAAAAAGTCTGTTGCTGATTGGCAGAAAAATAAGCTTGATTAAAAGGCTGCAATTTATGAGTAACGGTTAAATGGGATACTAAGTTTTGTTCAGTATCTTTAACTGCTAATGCCAATTGGCCTTTTAAACAAAAGCCTTGTTGGCAGTATTCAATTAACTCACTTAATAAAATTGAGGGCGCCAATGGGCTATTGTCTTTTAAGCTATAACCTTGATAACTAAAATACAATTTTTCTCTCGCCGATAACAAGGCCTCTAAAAATAGATATCTATCGTCTAAACGTCGCGACCTATCCCCTCTTTTAGCTGGCGCCAAGCGCATGAGATCAAAGCCCATTGGCACGGTTTGCCTAGGGTAATCACTGTCGTTCATGCCTAATATACATACCATTTTGAACGGAATACTTCGCATAGGCATTAAGGTACAAAAGTTTACATAACCCGCTAAAAAACGTTGGCCAACGCCTTTTTCTTGAATATTTTGTTGTAGTTCACTAACAAACACATCTTGATCTATGTTGTGTGGGTATTGATGGGCGTGAGACAACATTTTTTCGAGGGTTTCGCGCAATATCAGCATATCGGCTTGTTCAGTGTCATCGGTTTCATACAAGTCAGCCAACAAACACAAGGCCTGTTCAACCTTGTGTTCTAAGCTTTGCGGTTGCTGACAAAAGGCCAAAACCTTCAATAACAAACTTGTAAACTGATAACACTTACCTAAAGCCACAGACTGTTGGCCTTCAATATCTGCATAAGCCGCAATCAACCCATCTTGGCCTTGATATAGTTCGTCACTGTAAATGGCGTAACCAGCTAACAAGCGTTGTAAACCAAACACCCAAGTGTTTTGCTTTTCTAGCGGCAAGTCCCATCGGGTTTTGTCTTGTTCGTCCCAGCCCCAGCGCACTCCAGCGTCGGTTAACCAATGTTGCAATAACTCAAACTCTTGTGGCTCAATGGCAAATTTACGCTGAATGGCGGGGACTTCTAACAAAGACAAAACTTCGGATAAGGTTAATCGGCTTTGATGCAGTTTCATTAGCTGTAAAAAACTGTTTAACAGCGGTGACACTTGCCCTGCATTGCGATCAGAAATGGCATAAGGGATGGCTAACTTAGCATCAACTGCCCCAAACACTCCTTCTATAAAAGGCGCATAGGTAGCCACATCTGGCATCATCACTATAATATCGCCAGGATGCCAATCAGGATGCTGGTTAAAACATTTTAACAGTTGATCGTGTAATACCTCTAATTCGCGCACTTTCGAATGACAGGCATGAATTTGAATAGAATGATCATCAGTATCCAGTTCGATTTTAGGGTAGCTCTGCCCGTTAGATAATAATTCGTTTGCATCTAATTCGGCACTTGTGCCTCTGTACTGCAGGTTATTTACGTCAGATTGTATGTGTTCCAGCAAAGTCTGCGCTTGAATGTCAACAAAACTGTCTTGTTGCTGCAATTCTAGGCCTAACAACATATCTTGATAGTCTCTGCCTAACTTCCCCCAAGACGCTAGCAAGGGGTTGCCAATATCTAAAAATTCCACTCCATCTAACTTGGCCTTGTCGATAGCGTTTAATTGCGCTTTTGCCTGCGTTTTTTTGTCAACAATATCCCCCCAATAATGCTGACTAGGGTTAAACCAAAAAATGATCACATCGCGTGACTCAGCTAAGGCACTTAACACTTCTAACTGCTGCAATGGCATAGCAGAAATACCAAATACCATCAGTGGTTTGTGCTGGTTTTGACTAGTTTGAGCACTGTTATGCAAGGCTTCTAATAACTTGTGATGTAAATTAGCACGATGAAAAGGTGACTCGCCTAAGGACTCGCTAGTTGTTACCAAAGCACGCCATAAAATTGGTTGCCATGGATGGGATCCACAAATCGTTTTTTCGTCACTATCAGGCAAGTCATTGTGCCCTGCTTCCCAATGCAATATCCACTCAGGTCGATACACCAAATATTGGTCGTAAACGTCAGCAATTTTATTGGCTAATTGGTATAACTTTAAAGGTTGTTCGTCAGACAGATAGCTTTGAATGGCGGCAAATTCTGGCTGGTGCAACAAAGTTGGCAAAATAGCCATGAGCTTCCATGTCATATTTGCTTTAGTAAAAGCTGATTGCTCGGGTAAGTCGGGAATATGTTGTTGATACAACTGCCAAATAAAACTGGAGGGCAAAGGAAAGTCAATATTAGCAGCAATACCCAATGCTTCGGCAATTTGAATTTTAAGCCACTGCGACATACCTGGGCTTTGCACCAATATTTGATCTGATTCAAATACCGACACACCACTATTGGCAGTGTCTTGCAAACAGCTGATTAAACTCTCAGCTAAGCATTCCATTTTGTTTGACTGAACCAAATACAACATAAATAAGGTCTACTTCCTTAGAGCAATCGACTTAGGTTTTTAGTCTACCAAAGTCTTTAATTTTTAATCCATTTTTTACTAAAATAATCTCGCTCAATAGTTTTTAGTTAAAAAGACTGTGCTAGGGTTAATTTAGCCTTAAGGTGGTTAAAAATGGATGACGGAGAAACAAAGATGCTAAATTTAAAGGTAAACTTTGCCTTGTTATTAATTGGCTTAACCAGTGCTTTGCTTATGGCTCATCAGGCCAATGCGCAAGCCAATCCGTCTCAAAATCATAATGGGGCGGCCTTAGTGGAGCAATATTGTAGCGCCTGTCATAGAACCAGCACAATTGAACGCAGCTCTGGCTATAGTTATCAAGATTGGCAAGCATTAACCCGCACTATGATTGACTTGTCGTCTATGCCCGACACAGAACAGCAACTGTTTGAATACCTTGCTAAAACCTATCCGCCCAATACTAAACGAGCGCCCACTTTAATTGCTGGCGATGTGCAAATCAGCTTTAAGCAATGGCATACCCCAACTTTAGGACAACGCTCTCGTGATCCAGTAGAAGCCCCTGATGGTTCAATTTGGTGGGCTGGTCAATGGGGCAATTTAATTGGAAAAATTAACCCAAACACCGGCCAAATGCGCGAATATCCCTTACCTGCTAATGCTAAGCCCCACTCTGTTACGCCAGACCAGCAAGGCAACATTTGGTACACAGGCAATAAAAACGGCACCATAGGCAAACTCGATCCTCAATCTGGTACTATTACCGAATACAAAATGCCTGGTGAAAATGCCCGAGATCCGCATACCGCTGTTTTCGATGAACAAGGCATTTTATGGTTTACCGCCCAACACAGTAATATGCTAGGCAGGCTTGATCCTCATACCGGTGAAATCAAGTTGGTCAGTATGCCGACCCAAGGCAGTCGCCCTTACGGCATAAAAATAGATGCCAATGGTAACCCTTGGGTGGCCTGCAATGGCAGCAATTGCTTAGTGAAAGTAGACCCCAAAAGTATGCAATTAACCGAGATTAAACTGCCCAATAACGCCACTAAAGTTCGTCGTTTAGATATCGCAGACAATGGCGACATTTGGTATGTAAACTCAGCATTAGGTCGTTTAGGCCGCTATTCTCCCAAAACGGGTAAAATTCAAGAATGGCCCTCGCCTAGTGGCGAAAAGTCGCATCCTTATGCCATAGCAATAGTAAACGGCAAGATTTGGTACAACGAATCGGCAAAACGCCCCGATGCCTTAGTTAGGTTTGATCCTGACACCGAAACCTTCCAAAGCTGGGCGATCCCTTCAGATAACTTTTATGCGGGAATTATTCGGCACATGCGCCCTGCTAAAAATGGCGATTTGTTAATTCATCAAAGTAGTACCAATAAAATTATACGCGTTAAAATTACTGAAAAAAAGTAAATTAACCCAGCTAGAAACTGGCTTCGAAATATGTACTCAAAGCATAAGTCTTAATTATCCTAAGTCCTGTCAATGCCTTGGCATTGGCTATTATAAGCAGTCGCTAATTAATGCCAAGGAGCCTTTTGTTTCGCGTCTCAGTTTTGACTCACAGCTACACAAAATTGCCGATCAAGCCTATAAGTTCAACCCTTTTTAACTTTCAGTAAAAGTCGCTGTATTAGTTGGGTAATCTCTTGATTGTCAGTTTTTTTTACACATTTTAAAAACACTGGGCACTGAGTTGAGCTGTAAAGCTCAGCAAGTATTAAGGACTAAACCTTGGTTTTACATGTAACTTACAAATTACTTTTAATAACATTTAATGTCGGTTTTTTTTACAATTTTAGTGTCATTAAATCTAACATCATTTGCAAGTGATTGATATAAAACATCTTATTTCTTTTGGCACGATATATGCCGCACAACCAAACTGGTAAGCTAGATTAATCAGTTAGATAAAAATAACACCAGGCTTTCTGTGTTTTTGTTTTATCGAAACTAACGATTTATTTTGCCTTTACTCTAAAAAAATAAGACTAAAAAAAAGCGTAATAACGTCAACACAATAATAATTAAATAATAAGAGAGTATCCATGAAAGTAAGAAGTAAATTAATCCTATCTTTAATCGCGATGGGCCTTTCTATGCAAGTTGCAGCAGAAAGCAATCGTCATCTTGTTACACTTAAAGGCAACGCTAAAAACTTTGAAGCACAAGTGAGCGAATTAGGTGGCACTGTAGTTTTTCGTCATGACAAGACTAAATTTGCAGTGGTTGAAGGTTTGTCTGATGTATCGGCTGAATCATTAGCCCAATTAGATATGGTAAGCGAACTTGCTCCTGACTTTATGCTTGAAATGCCTAATGTCAGTATTGACTCAATTGAAGCTGCTCCGGCTTCAGCGGTTGAAAGTTCAGATAACCCAGCTGATGCAGCTAGGTTCGCATGGCAGTGGAACATGCGCGCGATTGATGCAGATGATGCTTGGGCAGCAGGACGTACAGGTTCAGCTGATGTGACCGTTGCCATTCTAGATACAGGAATTGCTTATACCCATGCAGATTTACAAGGATTAGTTGATTTAGACCGTTCAGCATCTTTTGTGCCAATTGATGACCTTTACGTAAATTATTACTTCCCAGGCATGCACCCTATTACTGATATTGGTTATCACGGGACACACGTTGCCGCAACAGTATCAAGTAACGGTTATGTTTTAGCCGGCGTGACCTCTAAGACCACATTAATGGGTGTAAAAGTCTGTAGTGTTGTTGACGGTGGTTGCCCTGGTTCAGCAATCTTTAGTGGTATTGCACACGCTGTAGATAATGGCGCAGATGTAATCAACATGAGTTTAGGTGGTGCCTATGTTAAGTCTGATTATCCAGGCGCCCATAGTTTTTATAATAAGTTCTTTAGCTATGCACGCTCTGCCGGGGTGACAGTTGTAGTATCAGCTGGTAATTCATCAATCGATTTAGATCATGACGGTAACGGCTACAAAACTTATTGCAGCACACCTTCAACGATTTGTGTTTCTGCAACAGGTCCAACGTCAAGTGACTCAATTTACGTTGGTCCATGGTACAACGTAGATGCTATTGCAAACTACAGCAACTATGGTCGTTCTGCGATTAATGTTGCTGCGCCAGGTGGTAGTTCGGGTGGAACTGTTTGGTCAGCATGCTCTACTACTTCACTTCTCATTCCAGATTGCCAAACCGGTAATTTCATCGTAGGTTTAGGTGGAACTTCAATGGCTGCTCCTCACGTATCTGGTCTAGCAGCATTGATGGTTGAAGATCATGGTCGTAGCCCAGCTAAGATCAGAGCTGCGATTCAGCAATCAGCTGATGATTTAGGTGCGCCAGGTGTTGACCAAGAATATGGCAAAGGCCGCATCAACGTATTTAACGCAATAAAGTAATGACTTTTTAAAATACAATGCTAAAAGCGGAGCAAATGCTCCGCTTTTTTATTGCTAATCTTGTTTAAAAAAATCCAGCCAGTTAGTACTTAACCTGTTAGTTAGCTATCCGAACGAACAAAGCATACAAACATCTAGTGCTAAGACTAAACATATTGAACTAGACAGCTAAATTTATCTTATGCATGATCTAGCTATTGCGCGACTCACTATCTATAGCAGTGACTTCAATACTTATTTCTAATAGTGTTTTTATTCCCTCTGTATTGCTGCTTTTTGACGCCCCCAGTTTTTACATTACTCATAGGAAAAACCATGCAAAAAATTGTCATTGTAGGCGGAGGTGCGGGTGGCTTAGAGCTTGTTAGTCGATTAAGCCGCAAGCTAGGCAAAAAAGGCTTAGCCCAAATTGTTTTAGTAGATAGGCAAGCTACCCATGTTTGGAAACCCTTGTTGCACGAGGTGGCTGCAGGTGTGATAGATAAAAACTCAGATGGGGTGGATTATAGTATTCACGCCACTCGGCATCATTATCAATTTCAATTAGGGAATATGAGTGATATCAACAGGATCACTAAACGAATTAAGCTCGATGCCATTTTAGACGAACAGGGTGAAGTCCTGATCCCAAGTAGAGAGATTAGCTACGACTACTTGGTCTTGGCTATTGGCAGTGTTAGCAATGACTTTGGCACCCCTGGAGTAAGCCAATATGCTTATTTACTGGATTCTTTGGCTCAAGCAGAACGCTTTCATAAAGCCTTACTCAATCAACTGCTAAAGATTAATCAAGAGCCTGATTTAACCCGTAGTTTAAAAGTGGCCATAGTAGGCGCTGGCGCCACTGGCACTGAGCTAGCCGCTCAACTTCACCATATTGCCAACTTAGCGCGCTCTTATGGAATGCCACATATGTCTTCAAAACGTTTAGCAATATCCATTATTGAAGCTGGCGAACGTATTTTACCCGCACTGCCCGAGCGCATTGCCCAATCAGCTAAAAAAGCCCTAACTAAATTAGGCATTAAGGTGTTGGAAAATACTCGTATAACCAGTGCCAGCAAACAAGGCTTTGTGACGGATCAAAATGAGCTTATTGAAGCCGATTTATTAGTTTGGGCAGCAGGGGTAAAAGCACCAGATTTTATTCAACAACTTAACTTATTCGAAACAAACCGAGTCCAACAAATTTTAGTTAATCAAAAATTACAAAGTACCTTGTGCGAAAACATTTTTGTCATTGGCGACTGTTGTGGCTTTCAACAACAAGATGGCTCGTGGGTGCCGCCCCGGGCGCAATCGGCTCATCAAATGGCCAATGTCGCGGCAACCAACCTAATCAACTTGATTAAATCAAAACCATTAGTGGATTATCGCTATATTGACTATGGCTCGCTGGTACATTTAAGTAAGTACAGCACTGTTGGTAATTTAATGGGCAGCTTAAGTAATAGCAGCATGTTTATTGAAGGCCGCCTAGCTAAACTTGTGTATATCTCTTTGTACAATATGCACCTCTTTGCCGTACACGGCTGGCTAAAAGGCTTGTTGGTTTTACTAAGCCGTAAATTAAGTAATTTAGTTGGGCCTAAATTAAAATTGCATTAAGTCAATAAATCGAGCCAAGTGCCAGGCATTTAGGCTGTGGGCACTTGGTTTGGCTAAACCTTAGGTTACAGAGTTTTTAAGTCGGTTTAGGGCATTTTGCAGCCGCACAAAGTTAACCCACATTTATTTCTGCTTGGTTAAGGTCTAGGCTATTTAGCATAAACTTAGCAGCTAGCTTTTGCTGCCCATTCACCCCTAGCAGAGTTGAACTATATGAATATGCAAAAACTAAATGACTGGCTGACCTTATTCACTAATATAGGAGTGCTCGCAGGGATTATTTTTCTTGCTTACGAAATAAACCAAAATACCGCCAGTATGAGAGTCGAGTCTTACCGCTCTCAAGCGGGTGGTCTATCACAAATGTACGCAACCGCTTTAGATTCAGATGTGTTGCTTTCTGGGTTAGTTAAGGTTGGGTATATGCCATCTTCTTGTCACCTTGACACCAATTTGCTTGGGTCCCTTACAACTCAAGAACACCTCGCCTTAACTATGTGGTTTAGAGCACATTTAGTGCGATTAGACAGTGAAGTTTTTCAATATAACGAAGGCACATTAGACGAAATTTATTTTAAAACCCAAGTACTCTTAGCTATGGATGATTTTATACCTTGGTGGCAACAATTTAACCCTGAACTGGTTGACTATGCCCTGTCTGTACTCGAGCAAAATGCTTATCAAAGAGTTGAGTGTATTAGTTAAACTAGCTTTGATGACAACAACCCAAAGCTCATTTTAGTTGTTTAAGTTTTCATTTTTTTTAAGGCATTCAATTAACCTCTGCATGCTCAAACGACTTTGACAGGCAGTTAGCCTAACTTCAAGGTTTAGCTAAGTAGCAGTTCTTGTTAACATAGCGCTATTAGCAGGCAGAGATGCCTTTTTTTAGTTTTTGGACCTTTTAATGAAAATCATTTCTTTTAATATCAATGGCATACGCGCTCGTTTACATCAACTTCAAGCTTTAATCGATAAACATCAACCAGACATTATTGGTTTGCAAGAAATTAAAGTGCATAACGATCAGTTTCCTGTGGATGATGTCGAAGCTATGGGTTATCACGTATATTTTCATGGGCAAAAAGGTCACTATGGGGTGGCTATGTTGTGTAAAAAGCCGGCCATAGAAGTGCAATATGGTTTTCCTACTGATGATGAAGACGCCCAGCGCCGCATGATAATGGTGAATTACCCCATGGATAATGGCGACACTATGCGCGTGCTCAATGGTTATTTCCCACAAGGAGAAAACCAAAATCACGAAACCAAATACCCTGCCAAACGCAAGTATTACCAAGATTTAATGGGTTATCTAAATGAGTACCACAGCCCAGATGAAAATGTGATTGTAATGGGTGATGTAAACATTTCGCATACAGACTTAGACATTGGCATAGGCGAAGCCAATCGCAAACGCTGGTTACAAACCAAAAAATGTAGCTTTTTACCTGAAGAGCGAGAGTGGTTAAATACGTTAATGGACTGGGGATTCACCGATGGATTCCGCGCCATGTACCCACAAGAAGCAGAAAAATACAGTTGGTTTGATTATCGCTCTAAAGGCTTTAACGACAACCGCGGTTTACGCATAGATCTCATTTTAGCCACCGCGAGTTTACACGCTAACTTAGTTGAAGCCGATGTAGATTATGAACTTCGTGGCATTGAAAAACCTTCGGATCATGCACCTATTTGGGCGGTGTTTAAATAACAGTGGAACAGTTGTCTATTATTACCAACCTACAAATCTTGGCCCTTACACTTAGTGCAGTGTTTATCTATTGGATCAGTCGTGAACTGGATTTTTCGCAATTAGTTTCTAATAAAAAATGCCAGCACTTAGTGTTTGGCAGTGCTGCCTGTGTGTTTATTTTATGGATGTTTCGCACTGGCATTTACCCAGGCTTAACAGTACATTTTTTGTGGCTATCTGCCCTGCCCTTAGTTTTAGGTTTTCGTTGGGCCATTATTAGCGCAAGCATTGCCTTATTAGGAGTTACCTTAGTTGGCCAAGAGCCTATCACTTTGTTAGGGGTGAATTTTATATTTGGGGTGTTAGCACCTATTGCCTTAACTTATAGTATTTACAGTGTGACCTTTCACAAACTGCCAAGGCACATTTTTATCTATATATTTTTATGTGCGTTTATCCCAGGTGCCCTCACTATAGGCCTAAAAATGTTGGCGCTAAGTGGCTATTTTTATCTTGATAACCTCTATCCTTGGTTTGTGATCCAAGACAACTATTTAATTTTAAGCACACTAATGTTATTCCCAGAAGCCATGTTTAATGGCATGACTATCACCTTATTAATAATTTATAAACCACATTGGGTTTACACTTTTTACGATAAAGCCTATCTAGATAACAAATAACCATAAATTTACGTCGCAACTTAAAGCTAGCAAGGAGATGACAATTTGGACCTTAACCTAATTATCCAACTCAGTTTATTAGGCTTACTAGTAGGCTTTGCCGCTGGTTTATTAGGTGTAGGTGGCGGGGGAATTTTAGTGCCTATGTTAACGGGTATCTTTATTGCGCAGCAGATTGTTCCTAGCCATGCGGTGCATTTGGCCTTAGGCACCTCTATGGCATGTATTATTACCACTACCTTTTCTAGTGCTTTTACGCACTATAAAAAACACAATGTTGAGTGGGTTTATGTAAAAGCTTTAGTGCCCTTCATTATTGTAGGGGCTATAGCAATTTCGTTTTTTATTCCTTATATCAACAGTGCTTACCTCGCCATATTTTTTGCGTTATTTATGTGTTTTATGGCCATAAAAATGTTTATGCCACAAGCTCCAACCTCTTCTACTAGCAAGTTTAGCTTGCCGCCCTCGTTAGCAGGATTTGGCATTGGTGGTATATCAACAGTGGTGGCTATTGGAGGGGGAGTGTTAGTGGTTCCCTATTTAACCAGTAAAGGCTTAACCATTCGCCGCGCCATAGGCAGCTCGTCGGCAGTGGGCTTTGCCATTGCGATATCTGGCACTATAGGTTACGCCATTAATGGTCACCTTGGAGCCGAGCAGTTATCTCAAAATGAGCAAGTAATAGGTTTTGTGCATATTCCAACTGTGATAATAGTGTCAATTTTTGGCTTAATTATGGCGCCACTTGGGGCGAAATTATCTAACACCCTGCCCTTAGCTGTGTTAAAAAAAATATTTGCTGTATTGTTAGTTTGTTTAAGTATTAAGATGTTAGTGGTTATTTTTACCGACTAATAGGTTCAACCAAACAAGGTAGTTAAGGGCATGTCTAAAAGCAAAAACTCAGTCAAAGTGTTAGCCGAAACTCATCAAGTGTTTAATCGTCCTAAGCCGCTACATAACTATAACCTGTATATGCAAGACAAGGCCTTAACCGCAGCGGTAAAACGCGAAGGGGGCCAAGCCCATCAAGCTCAGCTGATAGATTTTGGTAAATGGGCAGGTAAACAATCTAGCATTGACTTGGGCTTTCAAGCCAACCAAAACCCACCCCAATTTTATAGTCATGACGCCTATGGGCATCGAATAGACGAAATTCGCTTCCACCCTGCTTATCATACGCTAATGAAACAATCCATCGAACAAGGGATCCATTCTTCACACTGGGTTGACCCTAGCCCTGGCGCCCATGTGGCACGTGCTGCCATGTTTTATTTGCAAACCCAAGTAGAAGCTGGGCATTTGTGCCCTATTACTATGACCTCAGCTGCAATCCCCGCACTCTTAAGCCAACCCGATATACTGGCCAAATACGGCCTACAAATTATGGCCAAAGAATACGACCCACGTAATATTCCGCTGGAGCAGAAAAAAGGCATAACAGTGGGCATGGCCATGACCGAAAAACAAGGGGGCTCAGATGTTCAAGCTAACACCACCACAGCCGATCCTATAAACCAAGCTGGTGCGGGTCAGGCTTATTCGTTAGTGGGGCATAAATATTTTGTTTCGGCACCTATGTCTGATGCATTTTTAGTGTTGGCCAAAACCCCTAAAGGTGTGTCTTGCTTTTTTGTGCCACGCTGGAAGCCCGATGGCAGTAAAAACCCCATGCAAATTCAGCGCTTAAAATTAAAAATGGGCAATGTGTCTAATGCCTCATGCGAAACTGAATTGCGCGGTGCTTATGGCTTAATGATAGGTGAAGAAGGTAAAGGCATTCGTACCATTTTAAATATGGTGGCCATGACCCGTTTTGATTGCATGATTGGCTCGGCAGCAGGCATGCGCCAAGCTGTGGTGCAAGCTGTTCATCACTGTAGTCAACGCAGTGCTTTTGGTGAACTACTTGTCAACCAACCGCTAATGCAAAATGTGTTAGCCGATTTAATTATAGAAAGCGAAGCCGCACTGGCTATGACCATGCGAATTGCCCGAGCCTTAGATCACAAAACCACTAATGAAAACGAAAACCTATTAGTTAGAATTGGCACCTCTATTGGCAAATATTGGTTAGGCAAGCGGCAACCCGAGCATGCCTTTGAAGCCATGGAATGTATTGGTGGAATGGGGGTAATGGAAGACACCATAATGCCAAGGTTATACCGCGAAGCCCCCATCAACTCCATATGGGAAGGCAGTGGCAATGTGCAATGTTTAGATATGTTGCGCACCTTAAATAAATCCCCCCAAGCCTTAGAGGCGTTTTATCACGAACTAGAGTTAAGCCAAGGTCTGCATCCTAACTTAGACATAGCAATAACAGAGCTAAAACAAGCCTTAAAGGATAAACAACAACTAGAATATCGCGCCAGATTTTTAGTTGAACGTATGGCGTTAACCTTTCAAGGCGCCCTACTCATGCGCAGTGGCGATCCACATATTGCCGAAGCATTTTGTTTATCGCGCTTAGCACCGCAAAGTC
Source organism: Paraglaciecola aestuariivivens (assembly GCF_052983255.1). Taxonomy (NCBI): domain Bacteria; kingdom Pseudomonadati; phylum Pseudomonadota; class Gammaproteobacteria; order Alteromonadales; family Alteromonadaceae; genus Paraglaciecola; species Paraglaciecola aestuariivivens. The sequence goes on from NZ_JBRKBA010000009.1 coordinate 92,963, forward strand.
GTGGTTTAGTTTACGGCAACTTACCATTAGAGGTTAATTGCCAGCACATTATTACGCGGGCACGCGTGTCTTGATTTTATTATTCATAGATTGAGTCAAATCTAGTGGCATCACTGTGCCACTTTAGTCAGTCACACCTGTAAAGGTAGGTGACGAATGTGCACCATTAACCGTCATCCCCAACTCGATTGGGAATCTTTGCTTGGTGTCAATTGCGGTCACTTACACTCTTACTTATAACTCCGTCATTGGAGCTTGTAGCAGTAAGCGGTCTTTGAGGATATCTAAGATATTACATCTCGCCGACGGCGCAGATATTGAAGATATTACACGTCATTCCCTCGGAGGAGGGAACCCACTAATAGTTACCGTACAAGCAATTTAAGTTCTGTAAATCAGTATGATAGGAGTGAGCTTTAATCCATTTTAACTCTGGAAACAACATACTTTTTTGACTTCACAGATGTTGCAGGAGATTCCTTCCTCCGAAGGAATGACGGGGGATAAACGGGAGGGGGCAACGACCGCTTTCTCAGTAAACTTGTCATACGCCTTAGCCAAGGCGTTTTATTGCATCTCACTCTATGCCAAGACTCCCAATCGAGTTGAGCATGACAGTTGCTGGCACTAAGCAAACACCTGCATTCACAACTGTAAAAGGGCATTTATTAAACATGCAGCAATATTGATTGTTGCTCTTTCTTGGTCATTTTACTCACTACTAAATTAAACGAATTATCTATCATGCGTTCAATTTCACCCTTTGGTATGCTTCCATCTAATTTAATGGTATTCCAATGAACTTTATTCATGTGGTAGCCGGGGATAACGGCGTCGAATATATCTCTTAGCATTATGGCTTCTTGTGGGTCGCATTTAAGATTCATCCACCATATAGGCTCACCGCTATTTTGGGCTTTACCCATTTTACCTAAGGCTAAATTAGCAAACATTTTACCTTTAACTTTAAACACCGCTACTCCTTCGCCAAATGGATAATCTTCTAGAGTAAAAGGTTTATGCAATAAATATTGCCTAGCTTGGTGTTGATCCATCGACTTACCCTCAGTGGCTTAATTTAATTCTTTAATTGTGGGCAAACACCCAGCCATGTGTTTTTTATCAAACAACTATGCCCTGCTGGTTCTGGCTTTTCAATTTTTAGCTATGGGTTAATACAATTAGTTATGGCATAAAAAAAGACCGATTAAAATCAGTCTTTTTTTTAAAATCATTTACCCTTGGTTTTAAGGGCGTTAGCTTAAGCTTAATCTTGTTGCAATAAGTCCATTACATTGACTAAGTCAGTTTTACCTTGAATGATTTCGTCTGGGGTTAAGCCCGAAATCTCATGAGGAAACACCAACCATTCGTCACTTTCGTGTACGTAGTAATCTGGCACTATGTCAGTTTTATTGTTTTGCGGCTTGTAATAAGGGCAAGCAATACGAACGTCTTTTGGCATGTTAGCGCGAGACAGCTTTTTGATTTGTTTGATCAGTGCTTCAACACTTCGCCCCGAATCAAATACGTCGTCTACTATCAACAAGCTATCGTCGGCATTAGCATTTTCAATTAAATAGTGCAGCCCATGCACTTTTATGGTTTTAGATTGTTGATCTATGCCGTAATAAGAGGAGGTGCGCACTGCTATGTGATCGGTTTCCACTTTTTTAAAATCAAAATATTCTTGAACGGCAATTCCAATTGGCGCGCCACCACGCCAAATTCCAACGATAAAATGAGGACGAAAGCCACTTTCATAAACTTTTGCCGCCACACGAAAAGAGTCTTCGAGTAACTGTTGAGCGGTGATAAAGGTTTTTTCCATTAGACATACCTACAATATGTGCTGAATTAACCAGCAAGCTGCGCATTTTTAGAGCGATAATACAAAATTAATTTCGTATTATAGACAAATACTTAGCCCAAGAACCGAGTTATTTTCATTTTGTTGTGTTAAAGCCAGATTATTCATACTTTAAAGCATTTGCTGGTTGCACCCTAACCGCCCGATATGCAGGGTACAAACTGGCAAAAAAGCACAATAACAAAGACGTGATAATCAATCCCCCTACTTGGCTCCATTGCAAATCAATAGGCACACCTTGCCCTTGTGGGCTTAAAAACACCGGAAAATTAAACACTTTAATTAAATTGTTAATTTGACTGACTAACAGCACGCCACCTAGCACACCAATGACTGTGCCTTTTAGACCATTGTAGATGCCGTTAAACAAAAAGATTGCCATAATGTGTTTGCGCAACATGCCTTGGGTCAACAAAATAGCAATGTCACCTTGTTTTTCTGTGACGACCATAACTAAGGCTGAAACTATATTAAATGCAGCCACAGAGATGATCAGTAACAACATCAAGGACATCATATTTTTTTCCATTTTTACCGCATCAAACAACACCCCTTGTTGTTCACGCCAATTGGTACTGCTGTACCCAAGCTTATGCAGTTCATCAACTACCATTTGATAGTCAAAGGCATCGGCCAAAAATAAACGGGTTTGGGCTAAATTATTGGTTTTGTCGCGTAATAATTTAGCGCTGTCGTCTATATGCATAAACACCGCTTTATCATCGAGCGACGACCCCATGTCGTACACCCCAACCACAGTAAAAATACGTTGACTGTAAATACGCCCAAAAGGACCAAAATAACTGTTTTCGGCGGCTATTAAGCGAGTATTATCACCTAAATGTAAATCTAATTGTATTGCCAGAGCGCGCCCAATAATCACCCCATATTCACCTTTAACCAAATCTGTTAACTGCCCAGCTAACATATGATCGGCCACTACAGAAGCGCTCTGCATCACCTCAGGTTCAATGCCTTGTAACATCACCCCTTTTAAGCCTTGCGGTGATTGCACTATGCCTTCTGCATCAATTTGTTGAGCACTAGCCACAACCCCAGGCAGAGTAGCCAAAACCTCTGGCAGCAAACGGCCTTGTTCTTGTGGTTTCACCATTATATGCGGGGTAATGCCTAAATTGCGCAGTTTTAATTCGCCTTCAAAGCCATTCATAACAGACAACACTGTAATCAGTGCCATTAACCCTAATGCTATACCCGCCACCGAGAAAAAATTAATAAAGGCAATAAAGTGGTTGCCTTTTGAGGCTTGGGCATAACGTAAACCGATAAAAGCCGAGACTGGATAAAACATGAGTTTAGAATTCTTTTATATTGATAAATAGTTGAAAAACAACTTGTTAAGTATTGGTATACTAGCAAGGATGTTGAATAATACGTGCTTGAGATACATCTCACAAGCCGCACAAAAACTGAGAAAGAAAATGGAAAATTTAACCTTAGAACAAAAACACCAACAGTTCTCTGAATTTTTTATGATCCAGCACGATATTCCGGTCAATATGCGTTCAGTTGCGCCTAGCTTTGCCTTACTCGATCCAGCAGAGTTACATCAGCATATGCCTTACGAATTTCAAATTGCTAGTGAGCTATCAAGTATCGACAGCAAAGCCTTAAGACCACTGCGTAGCTTAGGTGAACACGCGGTTGAGTTGGCCGAGTTTTTAACCCATCAATCGCGTAAAATAGACTTAATGATGTCGTTGATATTACAACAACATGCCAGTCAAGAAACCAGCTACACTGGGGTACAATTTGGGGGCGGCGGCATAGTAGTTGAATGCCCTAACGAATGGGCGGTGGGGCAAATCACTGAGTTAAAATTATTTTTACGCGAAGAAGCCAGCGCCATTTTTTGTTTTGCCGAAGTTATTGCTTGTAAGCCGAGTAAGGATAAGTACCATGTATCGCTTATTTTTTCTTGTATTCGCGAAGAAGACCAAGACCTATTAGTCAAAGCCAGTTTGCACCTTCAAGCGGCAGCCTTACGCAAACGTAAATCCTTAGAAAAGAACTAAAACGAACACTATTAATGACACAGAGTATTTTTTCTCCGCCTCTTCCCAATCACAATCAAAAAACCAAGTCTGATATTCGTCATTGGGGAAATCTACATGGCAGTAGCGCAGCCTTAGCCATTGCAAAAGCCACGACTGAAGCACCAGGGCCAATATTACTCATTACTGCAGATACCCCTAGTGCCATTAAACTCGAAAAAGAACTAGATTACTTTTTAACCGAGCAAGACATAGATGTGCAGTTGTTTCCTGATTGGGAAACCCTGCCCTACGACAGTTTTTCACCTCATCAAGATATTGTTTCGCAACGTCTAGAAACCTTATATCAGTTAACCCAAAACGAAAGACGTGTGTTTATTGTGCCCATCAATACCTTAATGATGCGTGCGGCACCGGTAGATTACATAGGTAAATATTTACTGATTTTGTCTGTGCAGCAAAAATTACAAATAGACAACTTTAGGCAAGGGTTAGAACGCGCTGGCTATTTACATGTGAATCAAGTCATGAGCCATAGCGAATTTTCTATTCGCGGAAGCATTATCGATTTGTTTCCTATGGGGAGTCAGCACCCCTATCGAATCGATTTATTTGATGATGAAATCGACAGTATTCGCCATTTTGAACCCGTCACTCAACGTTCGGGCGATAAAGTTGATGAAATTAAACTATTACCCGCCCGCGAGTTTCCAACAGACAAAGACGCTACCCTGTTATTTAGGCAACAATACCTAACCAAGTTTGACGCCAATAACAGTAAAGAGTCGATTTATTATCAAGTTGGCAAAGGCTTAATGCCAGGGGGTATTGAATACTACTTACCTTTATTTTTTGAACACACTGCCACTTTATTTGATTATTTAAATCAAGACACCACAGTGTTAATGCATGGTGACTTACAAAAAGCCCATCAGCACTATTATCAAGACGTCAGCCACAGATACGAACAGTTAAGATATAACTTAGCCAGACCTTTATTGCACCCTGGCGACATATTTATGCGCGAAGAAGAATTATTTCGCGCTTTAAAAGAATGGCCCAGAGTACAAATTCAGGTTGGCGCAGTAGAAAAAAAGGCCGGTCACTATAATTTTGCCACAGATCACATAGGTGATGTGGCGTTAAAACCGCAAAACAAATTGCCTTGGGCACAGTTAAAACAGCAAGTGGCTGAATGGCAAAAACAACAAGTTAAAGTGCTATTTAGTGCTGAATCTGCAGGACGCCGTGAAGGCCTGTTAGAAATTTTAGGCAAAGCAGAAATTAAAGCTAACTACGTTAAAAGCTTTGATGAGTTTATCCAAAGCCCAGACAGCATAGGTATAACAGTTGGGGCGGCTGAATTTAGTTTTTTAATTAAAGACAAAAAACAGTCCTTAGCCTTTATTACCGAAACCGAATTATTAGGGCATAAAATCAGTCACAGGCGTAAACGTGACACCCGCCAAGGCACAGACGAATCTGCCATTATTCGTAACCTTGCCGAATTAGCCATAAATCAGCCTGTAGTACATTACGAACATGGTGTAGGTCGCTACTTAGGGCTACAAACACTAGATGCAGGTGGCATTGCCACCGAATACCTAACCATAGAATACGCCAAAAAATCTAAACTCTATGTGCCAGTGTCGTCGCTACATTTAATCAGCCGCTACAGTGGAGGCGACATCGAACACGCACCACTGCATCATCTAGGAACAGACACTTGGAGCAAAGCCAAGAAAAAAGCCGCCGAAAAAGTACGAGATGTGGCAGCCCAGTTATTAGATGTCTATGCCCAACGTGCGGCTAAGCCTGGTTACGCCTTTAAAATTGCTTGGGATGAATACCAAGCGTTTAGTGATAGTTTTCCTTTTGAAGAAACCTTAGATCAACAAAAAGCCATTAATGCAGTGATCCAAGACATGGGCTCGTCTAATGCCATGGACAGATTAGTTTGTGGTGATGTAGGTTTTGGTAAAACCGAAGTAGCCATGCGCGCGGCCTTTATTGCAGCCAATCAAGGTAAACAGGTGGCCATATTGGTACCCACCACTTTGTTAGCCCACCAACATTTTGAAAACTTTAAAGAACGTTTTGTTAACTGCCCCTTTAGAATTGAAGTGCTATCGCGCTTTGTTAGCGCCAAAGACTCAAAAGCAATAGTAAGCGCCATAGCCGAAGGCAAAGTAGATATCATTGTAGGTACTCATACCCTATTGCAAGACAGATTAAAGTTTAATGATTTGGGGCTAGTGATTATTGATGAAGAACACCGTTTTGGTGTACGACAAAAAGAAAAATTTAAAGCCTTACGTTCAGACGTAGACATTTTAACCCTTACCGCTACCCCTATTCCACGAACCTTAAATATGGCGTTAAGCGGCATGCGCGATCTATCTATTATTGCCACACCTCCGGCCAAACGTTTACCTATTAAAACCTTTGTCCAACAACGTAGCAAAGAGCTAATCCGCGAGGCCATAATGCGTGAAATTTTACGGGGTGGTCAGGTGTACTTTTTACATAACGAAGTAGACACAATAGAGCGCACAGCCGAAGAAATTGCCGAAATTGTGCCAGAAGCACGCATTGTTATTGCCCATGGCCAAATGCGCGAGCGTGAGCTTGAAAAGGTCATGTCTGACTTTAATCATCAGCGCTTTAATGTATTGCTTTGTACCACTATTATCGAAACCGGCATAGATGTGCCCTCTGCCAATACCATAGTCATGGACAGAGCCGATCATTTAGGTTTAGCCCAGTTGCACCAATTACGTGGACGTGTGGGACGTTCGCACCATCAAGCTTATGCTTATTTGTTAACCCCACATCCAAGGCGCTTAACTAAAGATGCGGCCAAACGTTTAGAAGCCATCTCTTCGTTAGAAGAATTAGGCGCAGGCTTTGCTTTGGCCACCCACGATTTAGAAATTCGTGGAGCAGGAGAATTACTTGGCGACGGTCAATCAGGGCAAATATCTAGCATAGGCTTTACCTTGTATATGGACATGCTAGAACAGGCAGTAGAAGCCTTAAAAGAAGGCAAAGAGCCAAGTTTAGATAGTGCTCTTGCCACCCAAACAGAAATTGATTTACGTTTACCGGCTTTATTCCCAGACGACTATATTGCTGATGTAAATACCCGTTTATCTTTATATAAAAAACTAGCGGGTTGCAAAGACGAACGCTCGGTCAACGAAATGCAAATTGAATTAATAGATAGATTTGGCTTATTGCCACAACCGGCTAAAAACCTGATTGATATCACCTTGCTCAAATTAAAAGCTAAGCACATTGGTATCAGTAAATTAGAAGGTACCAACGCCGGTGGCTTTGTTGAGTTTTCGCAGCAAACCCAAATAAACCCTAGCTTTATTATTAAACTGATCCAATCGCAGCCACGAATTTATAAGCTAGATGGGCCACAAAAATTAAAAATTAACGTGCCTACTGAATCTGCCAAAGATAGACTGGAACTCTTTAATGCCATGCTAACCGAATTTAGCCAACAATTGCGAGCTGCTTAATGACAGACCAATCAAGCCCTAGACCTAGATCATTTGGTACTTTTTTGAAAAAAGCTAGCCTGGCTTTGTCGGTTGCCAGCATCTGTTTGGGTGCCACGGCGCAAACCGCTGAACAAGAGTGGTGGTTTGATGTAGAAGTGATTTTATTTGAGCGGCATCTCGATCCAAGTAAAATTTTGGAGCAATTTGCAGCCTCAAGTTTTTTACCGCCTCAAGCTGAAGCAACGGATTTATTAACCCCCTATTTAAAACCTGATATTAGTTATTTACTGGCGGGTTTAGACTACTGCCGCACGTCAAAAAGACAAGAGCAAGCGCAAAAAAGGCAACAAGACTTTGCCTTTCCACAGCCTGTTGCACAAGATGAAGTAATTCAAGAGCCGACAGATACAGATAATCAAGTCCTTGTAGAACAAGGGTTAGCGAGCATCAGCCAAGAAATACAGCAACAAGAGCATGGCTTGGACTTAACCTCTACAGAGCCAACAAGCCAACCAAGCGAACAACTTGCTTCTAACCCAGAGGCGCTAAACTCGCTAGAGACAGTACCACAAGAAACAGCACGCCATGAGGCAGCACTTCAAGAGATAGCACCGCAAGAACAGCAGATCACTGATACTGAAGCGACAGAGCTTGAACCACAGCTTACCGAAACCAACCAAGCTGAGCCCATTGATGAGCCAGCGCCCGAAAAAGCTAGGCCACCCATTCAAATTAGCTGGTTAGAATGGCAAATACCCAGTCAGTTACCTTGTGCTTATAGTGAACAAATCGATCCTATCTTAACTTTGCCTGAGCTAAGCCATACAGTTGAGTTTGAGTCGGCAACACCAAACCAGCAGCCAGACTTATGGTTAGATACAGTACCAGTGACCATAAACGGCATAGAGTGGTTAGAAAAAGGCCCAGCCTTTTTGTTACCTAGCGACACATTTAGAATGCAAAAGTTATTTAATAGCATTAAAAAACAACGAGATATTTCACCCATTTTGCATCTAAGTTGGCGACAACAAGTAGAATTTGGGCGAGACAATGCGCAAAGCTTTCGACTCTTTGCTGGTAAAAATTATGCCAATGAATTTGATCTTAATGGCCGCCCTTTGGCAGTGACTCAAGCGCTAGAAACAGAGCTAGCGCCCGCAACAGAAGCAGGATCAGAAACAGACATATTGTTTGAGCAACTTTTACCACAAGACAGCGAAACGGGCTTACAAGCACAGCCATTAGAAGTAGAAAACACTGAGATTTTAGCTGAGCTAGCAACAAAAGAGCCCGATTTGATAAGTCAAATAGAGCAGGCATTATCAGAGCGCGCACCCATTGATTTTAGAGTGCATGCCAACCCAGTTGAGGCTAAAAACCCAAGCAACACCAGCAACCAGTCTGTTAGCGATATTTGGCAACTCGATGGCCTACTCACAGTTTATTTAAGACGTATAGGCCGAGTGCCTTATTTACACATTGACGGTAACTTTGATTATCGACAACCGATTTATCCCGAGCAAGATGCCAATATAGGCGATGACACTACCCAAGAGCCATTGCTTCAGCCCTCTGCTGAGGCTTATTTACAAAGTGTAAACTTTAACCAGTTAAGACGAGTGATCAGCAAACAAGTGCATTATTTTGATCACCCTTTATTTGGCATGATAGTGCGTATTCATCGCTTTAGATGGCCACAGCCTGATGAAGAACTTGAAACTGAAGCGGCTGATTAAGCCGCTTTAAATTACTGTAAAGTAAAACAACTGACCAAGGTAATAATTGCCGCTAACATAACATTTAGCACGCAACCCTCTTTTGCCATAGTTTTAATACTAAACTTGTCCATGCCATACACTATGGCATTAGGCGCAGTAGCCACAGGTAACATAAATGCACAGCTAGCACTGATAGCCGCAGGCATCATCATTAACGCAGGATCAATGCCTGCTGCTACACCTGCCGCGGCCAAAATTGGCATAAGCAAAGTAGCAGTGGCAGTATTTGAGGTGATTTCGGTTAAAAAAGTCACAAATAAACAAATACTCAATACCAATAGTGGTACAGGTAAATCAGACAAGCCAGTTAGGGCTTCGCCTAACAGCCCACTTAACCCCGATGCAGTAAAGGCTTTGGCTATGCAGATCCCGCCTGCAAATAACAACAACATACCCCAAGGAATAGACACTGCGGTCTGCCAATCGAGTAATTTGTTTTCACTGAATTTTTGTGCCACTTCACCAAACTTTTGCGTTTTATCGCTAGGTTTAGGTTTATCTTGAGGCTCTCCATTGGGAATTAAAAACATCAACACCACACCGGCCAAGGCAATGCTGCTATCACCTATGTTTGGCATATTCAGCCAGTTCGTCCAAAACGGTCTAAACATCCAAGCCAAGGCCACACAGCCAAAGGTGATCAACACCCGCTTTTCGGCTGATGTCCACTGCCCTGACTGAGGTAACACATAAGATTGAGTATTTTGTAAATTGCGAGTTAACCACCATGCAATAACAGGAATGCCAATTAGTACTATAGGCACCCCAGTTTTCATCCATTCAAAAAAGCTAATTTCTTTACCTTGGGTTTCTAGATACACACTCATAAAAATGATATTAGGTGGAGTACCTACTGGAGTTCCTACCCCACCTAAACTAGCGGCATAGGCAATACCTAATAACATGGCTATGGTTAGCTTGGGATCTTTAACATGTTGCAAAACCGCTAAGGTAATAGGTAACAACATTAAGGTTGTGGCTGAATTAGAGATCCACATACTTAATATGGCAGCGGTTAACATAAAACCTAAGACTAAACGCTTAGCGCTATTGCCCCCAGTTATATTAACTAGGTAATAAGCTAAGCGGCTATGAACATTAGATTTTTCTAAGGCTTTGGACAGCATAAAGGCGCCCATAAGTAATAAAATCACATGGCTACCTAAAGCCGAAGCCGATTCTTTATGGGTTAATACCCCAGCCATGGGAAACGCAAAAAACGGGATCAAAGAAGTAACAGGTATAGGTAGCGCTTCAGTTACCCACAACATAGCTACAAACAAAGTAATAGCAGCGGTGGCAGCAATCATATGCGGCTGGTTAACCGATAACAAAACGCCATACAACAGCCCCGAACACAGCAAGGCTAAGACAATTAATTTATTATTATTCAGCATAAAACTGGCCTAAAGTACGTTGAGCATCTTGATAAGCTTGGCTTTTAATTAACTCAGAAAAATCAAAATGTTGTTGATGCTTTAAAGTTTGTATTCGAGTTAAACTCGCAGGCTCAATCTGAATATCTTTAGGCAAGCCATCTATAACCTGCACCGCCCCTTTAGGATCGTTACACACCAGCACCATATCGCAGCCTGCGGCTATGGCTAGTTCGGCGCGATCAACTATATTGCCCATTTGTACAGCACCTTGCATGGACAAGTCATCTGAAAATACCACCCCGTTAAAGCCCAGCTGTTGGCGTAAAATTTGTTTGATCCACACAGACGAAAAACCAGCAGGCAACTCATCTACTGCAGGATAAATCACATGAGCCGGCATCACTGCATCTAATAAGCCTTGTTGGTGAATGGCGGCAAAAATTGCCATATCTAAATCAAAAATGGCCTGCTTAGCACGCTTATCTATGGGCATAGCAATATGCGAGTCTTCGAGTACATTACCATGCCCAGGAAAATGTTTACCTGTGGCCCGCATTCCCACTTTATGCATGCCTTGAATAAACTGACTGGCTAAAGACACTATCACCTCTGGTTGCTGATGAAAGCTTCTATCGCCTATAACTTCAGATATGCCATGAATATCTAATACTGGGGCAAAACTAATATCAATATCAAAGGCCAGCAATTCTGCCGCCATTAACCATCCACATTGAAAAGCCGTGTGCTCAGCACTTAAGCCCCGCTTTGGCGCTTGAGTGGCAATACTGCCCATAGCTGGAATACGACTAAACCCCTGTCTAAATCGCTGTACCCGCCCACCTTCGTGATCGGTCGCAATAATAAGCGGATTTAGTGCGGCTTGCCTAAGCTGCTGAACTAACTCAGCCAGTTGTTTTTGATCGTGATAATTGCGTGAAAATAAAATTACTCCACCTACTAGCGGGTGGTCGAGTATTTCGGATTCTTCTGCGGTTAGCTCAAAACCCGACACATCTAACATCAATGGGCCCATTTAACGCCTTTTTTATACAAAGTTCTGTGAACATAAAAACCAAATCTTAACGTTATTCACTACACGAGTGAAATCTAATTTAAGCGTTAATAATCTTAGAAAGGCATGACTTTATTCTATGCTGCTGGTTATACTGCATTTCCGCGAATTCTTAGAAATTGGTTAAATGAAGTTTAAAACGGTTGGATTAATTGGCAAACAAGCCCATCAAGGCGCAACGTTAAGCCTAAAAGCATTAGTGGTATATTTAACTAAACGAGGCTGCCGAGTGCTGGTTGAAACCCATACTGCCCAAGATTTAAACACCACAGGTTTTGAAACCTTCAGTATTGACGAAATTGGCCAACTAGCCGATTTAGCCATAGTGGTAGGTGGTGATGGCAATATGCTTGGGGCTGCGCGAGTATTGGCTGAATACAATGTGGCAGTACTTGGGGTAAACCGCGGCAACTTAGGCTTTTTAACCGACATTAATCCAGACGACTTTGAACCCCAATTAGATAGCATTTTTGAACAAGAATGCGAAATTGAACAACGCTTTTTATTAGAAGTAGAAGTTTTTAGAGACGGGCAAATACAAAGCCAAGACTCAGCAGTTAACGAAGTGGTACTGCATCACGGCAAAGTGGCGCATATGATGGAGTTTGAAGTTTATCTGGATGACCATTTTGTGTTTAGTCAACGTTCAGACGGTTTAATTGTTGCCACACCTACTGGTTCAACGGCTTATTCTTTGTCTGGTGGTGGCCCTATTCTCACTCCCAACTTAGATGCCTTGGCTTTGGTCCCTATGTTTCCGCACACTTTGAGTAGTCGCCCCATAGTAGTAGATGCCAATAGCACGGTAAAACTAAAAGTATCAAAAGAAAACAAAGACAATCTTCAAGTGAGTTGCGACAGTCATATTGTGTTAACTGTTTTGCCTGGTGACGAAATTATTATTTCTAAAAACCCCGCTAGACTGTCTTTAATTCACCCTAAAAATTATAATTATTTCAATGTTTTACGCACTAAACTAGGTTGGGGCAGCAAACTTTATTAAGGCTAAAGTTTAATTATTTCATTTCAATGCTAGACAGCCAATCAAAGGCTGGTTATATTTACAGTTACTGTATATAAAGCCAGTCTTTGTTTTTATTGGAGCGTCATTCATGTTAACTCATCTATCGATTCGAAATTTTGCCGTAGTAAAAAGTCTAGATATAGATTTTAGTCAAGGCATGACCGCTGTAACCGGCGAAACCGGTGCGGGTAAGTCAATCTCGGTTGATGCCTTAGGATTATGTTTAGGCGATAGAGCCGACAGCGGCATGGTACGTACTGGCGCAGATAAAGCAGAAGTTAGTGTTGGCTTTAATATTCAGCAATTAAACAGTGCACGACTATGGTTAACAGAGCACGAACTGTTAGATAACCACGAAGTGATTATTAGACGAGTCATTTCGGCCGAAGGACGTTCAAAGGCCTTTATCAACGGCACCCCCGTTCCTTTACAACAATTAAAAGATTTAGGTCAATTTTTACTGAGTATCCATGGTCAACATGCACACCAACTCATTTTAAAAAGTGAAAATCAGCGCCAATTATTAGATCAATTTGCCGAACACCCTAAATTGTTAACGGCCGTTGCTGAGCAATACCAACAGTTAAAAAACCAACAAAATCAATATAATGCCTTATTAGAGGGCCAACAACAAAGGCAAGATCGCAGCCAATTGCTTGCCTATCAAATTCAAGAATTAGATGAATTTGCCTTAGCTGAGGGAGAATTTAGTGAATTAGAATCTGAGCATAAAAAACTCAGCAATAGCCAAACTTTGTTAGAGCAATGCCAAATTAGTTTCCATCAACTGTATGAGGCCGATGAGTTTAATGCCCTTTCTGCAGTGCAAAATAGTTTAGATCGACTAACTGAATTACAACAGCATGATCCAAGCTTAGCGCCTATTGTAAACCTGTTATCCGAAGCCAGCATTCAAATTGACGAAGCCTCTAATGAATTACGCAACTACACAGAGCAATTAGAAATTGACCCTATGCGTATGCAAAATGTAGAAGCCCGCTATTCTCAAGCCCTCGATTTAGCGCGTAAACACAATGTAAAGCCAGAAGCCTTATACGACCTGCACCAACAGCTGCACCTTGAATACAGTGAATTAGTAAAAGACGATAGCTTGCTAACCGAACTAAAAGAGCAGCTGCAGGCCACTGAGTTGCAATACCAACAAGCCGCCAAAAGCTTGAGCACTTCAAGGCAAAAGCAAGCCAAACATTTTGCTAAACAAGTTGAGCAGCACATTCGACAAATGAATATGGCTGACGCAGTGTTTGAGATTAAAGTACTGCACAACCCACAAGCTGCGCCACATAAGTTAGGCTTAGACGCAGTACAATTTGTTGTTTCAACCAATAAAGGCCAAGCCTTAGATAACCTTGAAAAAGTAGTATCGGGCGGTGAGTTATCTAGAATAGGCTTAGCCATTCAAGTAATTAGCTCGAGCAACAATGACATTGCCACCATGATTTTTGATGAGGTAGATACTGGTATAAGTGGCTCTACCGCTTCAGTTGTAGGTCAATTGCTAAGAAAATTAGGTGAAAAAGCCCAAGTCATTTGTGTTACCCATTTACCGCAAGTGGCCGCTAGAGCCCACAATCAAATGTTTGTGACTAAGTTTAGCGACAAAAAAACCACTGAAACTCATATGATTTGTTTACAAGAAAGTGAACGAATTGAAGAGTTGGCACGTCTATTAGCTGGCGATACTCTTACTGAGTCTGCTATGGCAAATGCCAGAGAATTGTTACAAATCAGTAATTCATAACAATTAGGCATTGATTGCGCTATCGCGACTGGTAAGATGCTTGCCATAAATGAACAAGGTGTTGGTTTTTATTGTTGTTACAACAACAAATGCCAAATACTGCCATTACTGTCACTGAATCGAGTAAAAATGAAGTTTAAGAATTTACTGTTGGTATTAACCACTACTGTTATGTTGTCGGCCTGCGCTGATTGGATTTTTCGAATTGATGTGCCGCAAGGTAACTTTTTAGATGCTAAGGATGTAAAAAAACTTAGGATCGCCATGACCAAAGAACAAGTAGTTTATGTTTTAGGTAAACCTGTACTCGAAGACGCCTTTGATCATGATACTTGGTATTACCTTTATCAAATGAAGCGCGGCATGAAAAAACGTGGCGAAGACTTCCGTAAAGAGCTCACCATTAAGTTTGTTGACGACAAAGTCGCCAAAGTAGAAGGCGATTTTGAGTTATCAGAAGATTTTAATATTCCTCTCGACCAATAAAAGTAAATGCCTTGCCGTTTAATCTGTAAACGGCAAGGTGCTTTTCCCTCTGCACAACAAAGCCTGATAAATCTGGATTTACTGTTAACAACCCTAAGCTGAATGTTTTATTAATATTCTGACTTTTGGCATTAAGCTAGGCAGCATTGTCATTCACTGCCCTTTTTAAACTCACTAATCATGCTTAAAGCTTTTTGTCACTGTAGGCACAAACCATTGTTCAAAAGCTTTGACTTTGGCAAACGAAAAATGATGCTCTGGCGCGACTAAATATAACGAATATGGGCTAACAACCCGATAATCTAACACTACTTCTAAGGTTTTGTGCCTTAGGTGCCTTTCTACTAAACATTGATTGGTTAATAACAGCCCCTGCCCGGCTAATGCATGGTCAATTAATGGCATGGCATTGTCTGATTGAATACTTAACCTACACCCATCTATATTCACACCAAAATGTTCAGCACATGCTTGGTATGCTTCAGGAAAGGCTGGGCTGGTATCGTAGATAATAGGTAATTTAAATACCTCAGCAGCTTGGCTTTTATCTATCTTGGCTAGCGCTAAGGGGCTGGCCACTAAAACCAATTGGTCGGTCATGATTTGCTTTTCTTGCACCCCTGCGTAGCCACCACGCCCCATACGAATGGCTAAGTCCACTTCAGTTTGTTGAAAGTTAACCAGCTCATTTGAAGGCATCAATTGCACCATAAGCTCGGGAAACTGAGCTTGAAAATTTGGCAGATGCTCAATTAACCAAGACGAGGTAAAAGAATGTAAGGCAGTTATACGTAAGATGTTAGGACGCATATCTCCACTGACCTTTTGTACCCCTAGTTGCATTTCTTTAAACGCTAAATCTATATGCGGAAATAACTGCTGACCTTCACGGGTTAGTAAGGTCTGTTTAACCGAGCGTACAAACAACTCTACCCCCAGATAGCCTTCCAGTAAGCGAATTTGTTGACTTACCGCGGCCTGAGTAACAAAAAGTTGCTCTGCCGCTAATTTAAAGCTCTTTTGTTGCGCTGCCACCCAAAAAAATTGCAACGACTTTAATGAAGGTAAGGTTTGCATAAACAGGCCCACTAATTAAGTTTTTCTTAACTATTGCTAAATTTATATCGTTTGTTTGGCTGTTGTCTAGTGTCTATTCTTGATTTTACCAACAGCAATAAAGGAAAGCATCATGAAATACATTTTAATTACAGCTAGCTTAATCACTACACTTAGCACAATCTCAGTCGCTCAAGCTAAGTTAAACAAGATCTATAGCAACCAAAACTATCCATACAAACAGTTAATTCACCGCAGTGAATCGGTTAAATTAATCTATAGTGAAAATCAAGCAAGCATCACCTGTAAAGTGGCAGTGCAACATAAGGAAAATCTTCACCAAACTGCCCCACTAGAGGTAAGTAAACAAAAGTTTAGCGCGGCTCCACTGGCTAGCTGTTTACCCCGCCAGCAAGCCAAGGCTTTGTTAGCTTCAACTTTTAAATAACTAAAATAAACAAGGGGCGAATTTTGACAGTTTTAATCAATAAAGCTGTCAAATATCGCCCTTATTTTACTGTGAGAGAATTAATTTGCCTTAGTGCGAGCGCGCCTAGCGAGCATGTTTAACCCTTCCACTAACACTGAAAATGCCATAGCTGAATAAATATAGCCTTTAGGCAGATGGGCACCAAAACCGTCGGCTATTAAGGTGGTTCCTATTAACAATAAAAAACCTAGGGCTAACATTACAATACTTGGGTTAGCATGAATGAATTTTGCTAAGGGCTCTGCGGCTAACAACATAGATAATACAGCGATAATTACCGCCGCCACCATAATAGGAATATGAGTGGTCATGCCCACAGCGGTAATAATACTGTCGAGTGAAAAGACTATATCTAAAATTAAGATTTGGACTACCACTAAGGCAACGGCATTAGTGGCCACTTTAGGGTTAAGTGAGTCTGGCCCAGGTTCGGGATCCACTATATGATGAATTTCTGTGGTGGCCTTCCACACTAGAAATAACCCACCAACAATTAAAATCACATCTTTCCAAGAAAAAGCATGACCAAATAATTCAACAATGGGATAAGTCAGCTTAACTATTGATGCAATTATAGCTAACAAGCCCAACCTAAGTATCAGTGCCGCTGAAATACCTATACGCCTTGCTTTGGCTCTTTGGTGCTCTGGTAATTTATTTGACACCACTGAAATAAATACCAGGTTATCAATCCCCAGCACTACTTCCATGGCCGTTAAGGCTAAAAATGCTGCCCAAGCAGTGGGGTCATATAGCAGTGAAATAATATAATCCATCAGTCATCCTCTAGTTAGACCCAATTAGATTAACAGCCATTAAGGCAGCATTAGGCTAGTGTATTATGACTTTTGCAATACTGCTAAAAATTTCACTTGTTTCTAAGCCAAGCGTAAATGTACTGTCACTTCTTCTCTATTGTGGTACAGATGTTTGGCTTGGATCAGATATTTCCCAGCTTGCTGGGCCTGCATAACATTTTCAATGATCGTCAATGCATCTTGCATAGATTCATAACGTTTTTTCATCGGCAGTTTAAGGTTAAACATGGCTTCTTTACAGCGCCCATCTGCCACCCACTCTGCCATTAATTTAGCCACTCGTTGAGGTTGCTCTATCATGTCGCAAACTAACCAATAGATGTTGTTTTTCTTGGGCTTAAATTTAAATCCATCTTCTGGGCAATAGGTGACCTGCCCGGTTTCCATTAATGCTTCGTCCATGGCGCCATTGTCTACCGCTTCAACAAACATACCTCGCTTCACCAGTTGATAAGTCCAGCCACCAGGGCATGCGCCTAAATCAACTGCATGTAAACCTCCTTGTAAGCGAGCCTCATGTTCTTCTTTAGGAATAAAAGTTTGAAAAGCTTCATCAAGTTTTAACGTAGAACGGCTAGGCGCATCAAAGGGAAATTTAAGCCGTAAAATTCCCAAGGGTAAAGGTGAATTGTTGTTACTGAAGGAATAACCTAAATATGCAAAATTATTACGTGTAAAAAACACATGCATCACAGGCTTATTGGCTTGGTCTTTTTTGGTTAACTTATTTTTTTTACGTAAAGCTTGGCGCAATGGCACGCTAATTTTTCGACAAAACTTAGACAATTCGCGTCCCTCAGTAGTGTCAACGTATTCAACCCTTAACTCGCCACACAAAGGAAAATCTTCACAAGCTTGCAACAAAGGGCTAATGCGGTCAGCTACATCCATGTCTTCTATGACTTGCATACAAGCAAACTGCTGGCGGGCAAAAATCATTTGATTAAAGGCTAATTTTTTAGCTAAGACTTCAGCATCTTGGGTTTGATAGCAGTTAAACAGCACAAAGCCACTATGCTTTTTGGCTTGAGGGTAACCAAATACTTCAAGCTGGGCGGCTTTAGCTTGAATTTCATTGGCAAGATCATTTTCAAAGCCACTGCGGCAATAGGCTAATAGTCCCGCCATTTATTCCACTCCTTTAAAGGCATAAAGCACTAGTAGTGCCCAGCCAATAATTAAACACAGCCCCCCAATTGGGGTAATAGGCCCAAACCACTTTATTTGGGTCAAAGCTAATACATATAAACTGCCACTAAATAAAAGTATACCGGCCAACATAAAACCCGCACTGTAGATCACTAACACATGGGGCATCAGACGATACAAGATCACTAATAAAATTAGCGCTAAACTGTGGTACATCTGATATTGCACGCCAGTTTGAAATGCCTGCAATAAAGTGTCTGTTATACGCCCTTTTAAACCATGGGCAGCAAAGGCACCTAAAATCACTGAAATCATGGCACTAGCGGCCGCTATGCCTAATAAAACCTTCATATATTCTCTCTTGCTAGTATCTGCTTTAATCTTGGCAGACTTTTTGAATAAATTGTGCGCTTTGCTCAATTGCCAGCTCGATATTTTCAGCTAAGGATAAACCCGAAGCTTTGCGTGGCTTAAAACTATGATCACCATCGGTTAAATACTTAATTTGTATCTTGGCATCAAGATCATAATGGGCAATTTCTTGTTGTGTTCCAAAGGTATCTCGCTCGCCCTGTAAAATAAGCATAGGGCGGGATACCTCACTTAGATGTGCAGTACGTAGCTTTTCGGGCTTACCAGGCGGATGAAACGGATAACCCATACATATGCAAGCACAAGCATTAGTATCGTCTAAAATCAGGCTAGCTACCCTTCCGCCCATAGATTTGCCACCAATTACCACAGGTAAATTAGAATCTAATTCAGTCAATACTGCTTTAAATTGATTTTGTAGTTTGTCCATTTTATCTGGTGGTCGTCTTTTACCTAATTGCTGTGCTAACTGCATATAATCAAAGTCAAAACGCAGCACATTGATCTGGCGTTTGGCTAAACCTAGCGCCACACTTTGCATAAATTCATGGTCTTTGCCGGCTCCTGCGCCATGAGCAAACACAAAATTAGCTAAGGGGCGCTCGGCGCTATTAATTAAAATCTTGGTCAATTTGTTCTTCTTTTACTTCGTCTAAAAGCCATTCTCGAAAGGCTGAAATTTTACCGAGATCGGCTTGGGATTGATGACACACTAAATAGTAGGCATTTTTGGTGATCAGTTTTTCTTCAAACGGACAAATTAATCGACCCGCTTCGATTTCTGGGCGCGCTAAAACACTGTGCCCAAGTGCAATACCCTGGCCTAGCGCGGCGGCTTGCTGCACTAACATTGAATGACTAAAAATCGGACCATGGTCAACATTCACCCCTAACACATTAAAATGTTTGATCCACTCTTGCCAGGCTTCACGTGAAGAGTCGTGTAATAACCTATGCTTGCCTAAATCGTCTAAGGTGTCTAAAGGCGTGTCACCCTGAAACAATAGGGGTGAACACATAGGGGTAAGGTATTCTGTATGCAGTTTATCGGCCACTAAACCTGGCCACTTACCTTTACCAAAATAAATCGCCACATCCACATCGTCGGTTAAAAAGCCTTCGTTACCATCTACCGCTTTAATCCGAATATCAATTTCGGGGTTAAGCTGACTAAATTGGCTAATTCGAGGTACTAACCACTGAATAGCAAAACTAGTTTGCAATGCTACAGTAATTGCCCCTTTGCCCCCTTTGGCTACTAACCTTTCAGTGGCATCGTATAGAGACTGAAAGATTTCTTTTAAGTCTAAATAATAACCTTGCCCCTCTTCGGTTAAAAAAAGTGCACGATTCTTTCGCACAAACAATTTCATCGACAAAAATTCTTCAAGGGCTTTTATTTGATGGCTAATTGCCGCTTGGGTAACAAATAGCTCATCGGCGGCACGGGTAAAACTTAAATGTTTTGCCGCCACTTCAAAGGCTTTCAGCGAGTTTAATGGGGGTAATCTTCGATTCATTTTAAGTCAACTAAGTCTGGGCGGTTACAGGCATCTATTCACATTAGTTTTTCTAATGAATAATAATACAAAATGTCATTTAACTGCAATCTATAAGGCGTATAAAATATCAGCACTTCTAGAAATAAATCCTTAATAATTAAAGATTAACATTTAGAAGAAACTAAAAATAACGAATACAAACTATTTTTATAACATTACTAAACTTAAGGTTAACAAAATGAAAACATCTTTAACATCTATGGCTATTTTAGCCTTTTCTTTAGGTGCTGCAGCTGTCTCTCCGCTGTCTATGGCGAGCTTGCTAAATGAAGACACTAATACTAACAGACAAACCTTAGAAGCGAATGAGGTTAGTCTAGAAGAGCA
This sequence comes from Paraglaciecola aestuariivivens, assembly GCF_052983255.1. Classification (NCBI taxonomy): domain Bacteria; kingdom Pseudomonadati; phylum Pseudomonadota; class Gammaproteobacteria; order Alteromonadales; family Alteromonadaceae; genus Paraglaciecola; species Paraglaciecola aestuariivivens. The sequence continues at coordinate 113,635 of NZ_JBRKBA010000009.1, forward strand.
GATTAAACACAGCATACTTTCTATGTTGTCACACGCCCCTAAGCAAGTAGAAAAAAACCAAATTAATCAGCAATTAGCCGAAGAAAGTTTGGCTATGCAAACCACTGATTTAATTAAAGAGCTAGAGAGCAATATACCTAAAATGAAATTTAAGGTGATACTAGCCGACTAAATCAGTAAACCAACAACCCAAGTTTTAGTAACTATTAGGGTGCTTAACTTTATTCATTAAGCACCCTAGTAATTCAGTCAATTAGTTGGCGCTGGTGTCTAATGGCGCAAAGCCTTTAACTAATTGGTCTAACGCTAACATTTGTTCTAAATAAGGCTCTAGTTTATCTAAAGCTAAAGCACAAGGCCCGTCACACTTAGCCTCATTAGGATTTGGGTGCGCTTCAATAAATAACCCTGCTAGTCCCAATGCCATGCCACTTCTTGCAAGTTGCGCAGCTTGAGCTCGTCTACCATCGGCTGAATCACTTCGACCACCTGGCTTTTGTAAGGCATGGGTAGCATCGAATATTACCGGGGCATAAGCTTTCATTTCATCCATGGCTAACATATCTACCACTAGATTGTTATAACCAAAACAAGAGCCTCGTTCACACAAAATAATCTTGTCATTCCCTGCTTCGCCAAATTTAGAGATGATATGGCGCATTTCGTGAGCAGCTAAAAACTGAGGTTTTTTAACATTAATAATGGCATTAGTTTTGGCCATAGCCACGACCAAATCTGTTTGGCGCGCTAAAAAGGCGGGTAATTGGATCACATCTACCACTTCTGCCACTGGCGCCGCTTGAAAAGTTTCGTGCACATCAGTAATGACTGGCACCTCAAAGGTCTGTTTGATTTCTTCGAAAATCTTTAATCCAGCTTCCATACCTGGCCCACGATATGAATTAACCGAAGAACGATTAGCTTTATCAAACGACGCTTTAAACACATAGGGAATGCCTAATTTGTCTGTGACTTTTTTGTAATGTTCGGCAATGCGCATGGCCAGATCGCGAGACTCTAGTACATTCATGCCACCAAAAAGCACAAAAGGTTGATCGTTGGCCACAGTAATATCGCCAAGTTTAATTTGCTGTAAATTCTGCATAGTGATTCTTAATTAATTGAAAAAACAAAGCTGTATAACAAGCATACCAAGCTAAATCTTGTGTGCCTATGCAAAATATTTAATCGTAGATTGTGTATGTAGTCACAAATGGCAACAAATAATGGCTGTTTTGCATAGGATAAATGTTCGGTATTGGTAGCGTACAAACTAAATAACACGTAAAATACGCGGTTCGATTTTGGTGATTATGCTGTTTTTAGGCAGATTTAAATAACCAAACCAGATGTATTAGAAAGGTAAGTACAATCCGCTATGACAAAGAAGCTATTTATTAAAACTTGGGGTTGCCAAATGAACGAGTATGACTCGGAGAAAATGGCTGATCTTTTAGACTCAACACATGGCTACCAAGCCACAGATACAGCTGAAGATGCGGATATCATTTTACTTAATACCTGCTCTATTCGCGAAAAAGCCCAAGAAAAAGTGTTTCATCAGTTAGGGCGTTGGAAAAATCTAAAAAAACACAAACCAGAATTAATAATAGGGGTTGGCGGTTGTGTGGCCTCGCAAGAAGGCGACACTATTCGTAAACGTGCGCCTTTTGTAGACGTAATTTTTGGTCCTCAAACCTTACATCGCTTACCTGAAATGATTAATCAGATTAAAGGCGGCAGCCAATCTGTAGTAGATGTAAGCTTTCCCGAAATCGAAAAGTTTGACCGTCTTCCTGAGCCTAAAGCAGAAGGTCCAAGTGCCTTTGTGTCTATTATGGAAGGCTGTTCTAAATACTGTACCTTTTGTGTTGTACCTTACACTCGTGGTGAAGAAGTCAGTCGCCCGGTAGATGATGTATTATTAGAAATCGCCCAATTAGCCGAGCAAGGGGTACGCGAAGTTAACTTATTAGGGCAAAACGTCAACGCCTTTCGTGGACCTAATTACGACGGCAGCATTTGTACTTTTGCTGAATTGTTAGAGTTGGTTGCCTCTATTAATGGTATTGATCGCATTCGTTACACCACTTCGCACCCAGTTGAATTTACAGACGATATTATTGATGCTTATGCCACCATTCCAGAGTTAGTCGATCACCTTCACTTACCTGTGCAATCTGGTGCAGATCGTATTCTTAACCTGATGAAACGTGGCCATACTGCCATTGAATATAAATCTAAAATTAGGCGTTTGAAAAAAATACGTCCCAATTTGAGCATGTCTTCTGACTTTATTATTGGTTTTCCTGGGGAAACCGATGCCGATTTTGAAGCCACTATGGATTTAATTCAGGCCATAGACTTTGATTTAAGCTTTAGTTTTATTTATAGCGCACGTCCTGGTACTCCAGCGGCAGACCTACCCGATGACGTGAGTGAAGAAACCAAAAAACAACGCTTAAGTTTATTGCAACAGCGCATTACCCAACAGGCCCTGCGAATTGCCCGCAATATGATAGATACAGAGCAACGAATTTTAGTCGAAGGCCCATCTAAGAAAAACCCAATGGAATTAATGGGGCGCACAGAAAACAACCGAGTCGTGAATTTTGAAGGTACCCCTAAAATGATCGGTCAATTTGTGGATATTAAAATCACAGACGTGTTTGCTAATTCATTGCGCGGTACTGTTATTCGCACCGAAGACCAAATGGACTTACGTAACGAGTTAAGCCCAGAAGCTATCTTAGCCAAAAACCCCAATAAGCTAGATGACTTGGGTGTAGGCAAAGTTGTCCCCATTTAAGTTATTATTCACCCATATTTATATTAAGAGATTATTCATTTGAGCAAAATTGTTAGCACCGAGATTTTACTGGAACCTTCTGACCATAAGCGTCTTTCCAGTTTATGTGGTCCTTTTGACGATAACATCAAGCAAATTGAGCGCCGCTTAGGGGTTGAAATTACCTATCGAAATAACGAATTTAAGGTGTTAGGCCAGTCGTTGCAGTCGAGCGGTGCGGTGCAATTGCTCAAATTGTTGTACATGGAAACTCAGCCAATTAGAGGTGAAATTCCTGACTTAGCCCCAGACAAAGTACATTTAGCCATTCAAGAAGCAAAATGCTTAGAACGCGCCGAAGCGGGTCACTATGGCAAAGAAGTGCACATTAAAACCAAACGTGGCGTGATCAAACCGCGTAACCCTAACCAATCTCAATATGTGACTAATATTATCAATCATGATATTAGCTTTGGTGTAGGCCCTGCTGGTACAGGAAAAACCTATTTAGCCGTAGCCTGTGCAGTAGAAGCTTTAGAAAGACAAGAAATTCGCCGCATTTTATTAACTCGCCCAGCAGTTGAAGCTGGCGAAAAGCTAGGTTTTTTACCTGGTGACTTGTCGCAAAAAGTCGATCCTTATTTACGCCCTTTATACGACGCCTTATTTGAAATGTTAGGCTTTGAAAAAGTCGAAAAGCTGATTGAACGCAATGTGATTGAAGTCGCGCCCCTTGCCTACATGCGAGGCCGTACTTTAAACGATGCGTTTATTATTCTAGATGAAAGTCAGAATACCACAGTAGAACAAATGAAAATGTTCTTAACCCGCATTGGTTTTAATTCGCAAGCCGTGATCACAGGCGATATTACTCAGGTTGATTTGCCTAGAGGAGTACGCTCAGGACTGCGCCACGCCATAGATGTATTAAGCGAGGTTAACGATATTTCTTTTAACTTCTTTAGTGCCAACGATGTTGTGCGCCACCCAGTGGTGGCCAGAATTGTTATGGCCTACGAAGAACACGAAAAACAAAAAGAAAAAGAGCGACTTGCCAAAAAAGCCGAGCAAGAGGCACTAAATCAACCACAATCGCCTGCAGCTAAGTGACCAGCCAATGTCAGCCTTAATTGACTTACAAATTGCTTGCCAAGACTATGCATTGCCTAGCGAAGCCCAAATACAATTGTACTTAGATAAACTGCTAGCAAACTTAGAGCTAGCCAATAAAGAGTTGACGGTGCGCATAGTTGAAGAAGATGAAATCCAACAACTTAATCAACAATATAGAGGTAAAGATAGCCCCACTAATGTGTTGTCTTTTCCTTTTGAAGCCCCTAGTTTTTTTCCTGAACAATCAAACTTAGATGAAAATTTAAATGATTTTTTGGGCGATATTGTAATTTGCGCCCCAGTGGTAGAAAAAGAAGCACAGGCACAACATAAGCAGCTTAACCATCATTGGGCCCACATGCTTATACACGGCACCTTGCATTTATTAGGTTATGACCATATAGAAGAACAAGATGCGCAGGTTATGGAAAATATAGAAATTGCCGTGTTAAAAGAATTAGCCATTGACGACCCCTATCAAAATCATTAATTATGCATACTGCTATAGTAAGTAACATCAATTGTCGTTATAGCACTTATATTAACTTAACTAAAAAACTGAGATCATGAGCGAAGATAATCCCCCCTCTACTAACGGTTCTGCCAATAAAGGCTGGATAGACAAAATAGTCCAAACCTTTACGGGAGAGCCGAGAAACAAAGAAGAGTTGTTTAGTGTCATTACAGACGCAGAACAACGAGAAGTCATTAACCCTGAAACCAAAGAAATGATTGAAGGGGTAATGGAGGTCAGTGAAATGCGTGTGCGAGAGATCATGATCCCTCGAGCACAAATGAAAACTATTGATATTGACCAAACAGTAGAAGAATTTTTACCTATCTTATTGGAGTCGGCACATTCTCGCTTTCCAGTGATCAATGAAGATAAAGATCATATTGAAGGCATATTGCTTGCCAAAGATTTATTAGAATATGCCTTTATTCCTGGTAAACAAATAGAATTAAAAGATATCTTACGTCCAGCTGTGATCGTCCCCGAAAGTAAACGGGTAGATGTATTGCTAAAAGAGTTCCAACAAAACCGTTTTCATATGGCCATAGTGGTAGATGAATATGGCGGTGTGTCTGGGCTAGTCACCATTGAAGATATTCTTGAACTCATAGTGGGCGAAATCGAAGACGAACACGATGTTGAAGACGAAGATAAAGACGGCATTAGACCATTAAATAAATACACCTATTCTGTTAAAGCCCTAACGACCTTAGAAGATTTTAATCGCTTTTTTGAAACCTCTTTTGACGAAGAAGAAGCCGATACTATAGGTGGTATAGTGTTAAAAGCCTTTGGGCATATGCCTGAGCGCGACGAAGTAGTGATAATTGATAATATCGAATTTAAAGTCACTAACTCTGATAAACGCCGCTTATTGCAATTAAAGGTAACCCTGCCTGACACGGAAGAATAGTTCTGCACCCCAGCAAAAGTAAATTAAAACACTCACCTAAACTGACTTTAGTTTTAGCCTTAGCTTTAGGTGGGTTATTAACCTTAGCTTATGCCCCCTTTTCATTTTGGTGGCTGACTTTTATTAGTCTATCTGGCTTAGTCTATTTATTAGCAGAGTCTGAGCCCAAACACAGTACTAAAATAGGTTTTGCCTTTGGTTTAGGCTGGTTTGGTGCTGGGATAAGTTGGGTGCATGTAAGCATAGCCGACTTTGGTGGCCTGCCCCTAATAGGCTCTTTGGGCTTGATGTTATTGCTTAGTGCCTATTTAGCCTTATTCCCTGCCCTAGCCTGTTATTTGTTAACACGTTATTTTAAACAAGTCTTATTCTGGCCATTGGTATTGCCACTCATTTGGCTAAGCATTGAATGGCTAAGAAGTTGGTTTTTAACTGGTTTCCCTTGGTTATCTTTAGGCTATAGCCAACTTAATAGCCCATTAGCATCTTGGTTTGCGGTGATAGGTGAGTTTGGCGTTACGGCCTTAGTCATCATATTAGCTAGCGCCCTAACACTTTGGTTAACCGCTAAAAAATGGTGGCCAAGCCTGTTTCTAATTTTAGTGGTAGGCTTGTCGAGCTGGGTTATCACTGATCACCCTTGGGTCACTACCACGGGCAAAGAAGCTAAGGTCGCTTTAGTTCAGGGCAATATCCCTCAAGCTTTACGTTGGACGCCTGAACAAGACCAACCCACTATGCAAAAGTACCAATATATGACAGCGGCGCATTGGCAAAGTGATTTAATTATTTGGCCAGAAGCAGCGGTACCCAAAATCGAGCCAGCAGCCTTAGACTATTTACATGCTTTAGATAAACAAGCCGCACAGACTAATACAGCCTTAATAACAGGAATAGTGAATTATAATTTTGAAAGTCGTGAGGCTTTTAATAACTTGATTACTTTAGGACAAAAAACCAGCCAAGCTTTAAGCAATGAGTCAGGTCACTATCACTATTTACACGCCAATAGGTATGCCAAACATCATTTATTGCCTATAGGTGAATTTATACCATTAGAAGATTGGATAAGAGGCCTGGCTCCTATTTTTGACTTGCCTATGTCGTCCTTTTCCCGCGGTGATTACCAGCAAGCAAACTTGCAAGCCAAAGGTTTTGCCTTGGCACCGGCAATTTGTTTTGAAATTGCCTTTCCTAAACAAATTGCCGCCAATTTATATTCCCACACAGACTTTATCATTACCGTTAGCAATGATGCCTGGTTTGGCGCCTCCCATGGACCGGCACAACATTTAGAAATAGCCCAGGTTCGAGCCAAAGAATTTGGTTTACCTGTATTGCGCGCCACCAACAATGGCATAACCGCAATAATTGATCACCAAGGTAAGATCCAAAGCCGTCTACCACAATTTGAAGCGGCAGTATTAAGCGATAGAGTTAAACAAGTTACAGGACAAACGCCCTATCGAAAATTAGAAGAGTGGCCGACTTGGCTAGTTTGTTTGTTGCTATTTTTAGTCGGTTGCTACCAACAAAAGCGGAATACTGATTAATTGGTATTTTGTTTTAACCACTGATTGATTTGCTCTAAATCTTCTTGTTGGGCAAAACTTTTACTAAACACTAAATAAACTGGCAGGGTAAATTCATCAAAGGCTCTGTAGGTGATCTTATCTGCGCCTGCACTTTTTTCTATTTCATACAGACCTGCGGCTTTGTTTGTCACAAAAGAATCAATCCGCTCTTTTAGCAACATATCAACTAAAGCTTTATTGTTTTTTAATGGAACCAAAGGCTCGTTTTGTAATTGCCATTTAGACTCCATTAATTCAGGTAAGGCTATGCCTCTGACAATGCCAATATTTTTATTCTCTTCAAACTGACTGTTTTTTCTATGGAAATAGGCAAAGCGGGTTAAATGTAATGGATGCTCGGTATACACCACTAACTCTCGACGCTCAGGAAAATCCCCCAAAGAAAAATAACAATCATAATCTTGGGTGCCTAATGTGGCTTTTAATCGGCTCCAAGGTAAGTTAACAATCTGCATATTCCAGCCAAATTGTTTAGCTAACGCTTGCATAATGACAGTATCTGAGCCGCTAAAAGTATAAGTGCTCGCATCATAGATGCTATAAGGAGGATAATGAGTAGTAGCGCAGAGCACCTTTAAAGGTGGCTTAGCGTTATTCGCAAAACTTTGCCAACAGCTTAAAGCAAACAACACCAGCACGGCTTTACTTAGCGGGTTTAGAAAGGGCAATTTTTCTCCTTTGCATTTTACCAACCACTCCAAGGTACTGACTAAAACAATATGGGAGTTAAGCCAAGATTGCAATTTATAAATGAGTAACTAGTAACCAAAATTTTGTTGGTGCAGTTTTCTTACCCCTCAAATACCTAAGATCTAAGTCGCTTTAGTCCAACAACTAACTTGTCTACTGGGGTGAGCACCACTAAATTGCCAGTTAACACTAATAAAAATCCAATAACAGTATTGGTTTGCCAGCTGAAACCTTCAAACATCATGCTTAGTATAACCGCCACTAATGGAAAAAAGACCACAGCATAACTGGCTTTAGCCGCCCCGATTTCTTTAAGCAAGGCAAAGTAACAAGCAAAAGCAATAACCGTTCCAAACACACTTAAATAAAGTAATGAAGTTAAGTATGTCCATTGAGTATCTAAAGTAAATGACGAGCCTAAACAAAGCGCGGTAACAAACAAAATCACGCTGCCATACAACATGGCCCAGGCATTTCCTTGCATAATGCCAATATTGTGATTGGAATTTCGCATACTGGTCATGTTACCAAAAGATGAAATTAAGGTGCCTAGTAGTGACAAACCTAAGCCCAACATTGCTTGGCTGGCAAAGTCAAAATCTTGTATATCAGTCCAAAATAACGCCACTATGCCACCTAAACCTAACAGCGCCCCAACAAACATTCGTGGCGCAATAGAGGTTCCAAAAAATAACCGAGAATTAACCATATTCATGATCAACAAGGTAGAAAAGGCAATGGATGACATAGCCGAATTTAGATAAACCTGTGCCCAATACAACACCAAATAATTAAAGCCAAAATTACAACTGGCCAACAACATAAAAAATAGGTGATGTTTAAGCTTAAAACGCATGGAATAGCCTTTTATTAGGCAATATCCCCAAATTAACCCAGCGGCAAGAACAAAGCGGTAAAATAAGGAAACTTCGACTGCCACTTCACCTAATTGGAATTCAATGGCCAACCAGGTAGAGCCCCAAATTAAAACGGTAAACAGGTATAAAAAAGCGCTTCTCATAACTTTCCTAATGTGCGGGTATTGGCTTTTTAAAACCAAAAAAAAGAGGCGATGCCTCTTTTTTTAGATGGCGCTTTTTACTCAGCAATTAAATGTATTCTACCGCTGAGATTTCAAATTCTATGTTGCCTTTTGGCGTTTGAATATTAACAATATCATCTAACGATTTACCAATCAGTCCGCGAGCAATAGGTGAACCGACTGAAATTAGATTGTTTTTAATATCCGCTTCATCTTCACCCACAATTTTGTAGGTAATTTCTTCGTCAGTATCTAAGTTAATGATGGTGACTGTGCTACCAAAAATCACTTTGCCATTATTGGTCATTTTAGTGACATCAATAATTTGAATATTAGATAACTTACCTTCAATATCCTGAATACGCCCTTCACAAAAACTTTGTTGCTCGCGAGCTGCGTGGTATTCAGCGTTTTCTTTTAAATCACCATGCTCTCTTGCTTCGGCAATGGCATTAACAATTTGCGGCCTTTTAACCGACTTTAAATGATTCAACTCTTCACGGAGCATTTCTGCGCCTTTAGCTGTCATTGGATATTGGGTCATATCAACAACTCTCTTATTTTTGTTAGCAGTGTTATAACTGAAATATTAACGAAGATACTCAATAGGGCCAAAACAGGCTTTTTCAAGCCCATTTTGACATTCACTATTGTTTATTTAGCTCAATGAATTCGTTTATGCAGATCTTGCACCGAGGTTACTCGAGCTCTGTCATCGGCCTTATTGGCATTTACTGTAGCAAAAGCTGCATTCATAGTGGTAGTGTACGCCACTTTATTTAGCAGCGCTTCTTTACGAATATACACCGAATCATCAATTGCTTGGCGACCTTCAGTGGTATTAACTATATAACAATACTCACCATTTTTAATCGCATCTACAATATTTGGGCGACCTTCACTAAGCTTATTCACTACGCTACATGCAACACCAGCGTTATTTAACACTTTGGCTGTGCCTTTAGTTGCCTCTAAGGTAAAGCCTTTGGCAAGCATAGCTTGACCTAATTCGATAACCCGGTTTTTGTCGTTTAATCGCACCGACAATAAAGCTTTACCGCCAATAGGAATAGGTTGGCTGGCGCCTAAGTTAGCCTTTGCGTAAGCTTCCACAAAGTTTTCACCTACCCCCATGACTTCACCAGTAGAACGCATTTCTGGGCCTAAAAGTGGATCCACCCCTTGGAACTTAGCAAAAGGTAACACCACTTCTTTTACTGAATAAAAAGGTGGAATAATTTCTTTGGTGATACCCTGCGCAGCCAGTGATTGACCCGCCATACATCTTGCCCCAATTTTGGCTAAAGGCATGCCTGTGGCTTTTGAAACAAAAGGCACAGTACGCGCAGCTCTCGGGTTTACCTCAATTAAGTAAACTTGGCCGTCTTTAACCGCAAATTGGGTGTTCATAAGTCCAACTACCCCAAGTTCAAGGGCCATGGCCTTAACCTGTTGACGCATCACATCTTGAATTTCTTGACTTAACGAATAAGGAGGCAAGGAACAGGCAGAATCACCAGAGTGTACCCCAGCTTGTTCAATGTGCTCCATAATGCCGCCTATCACCACGTTTTCACCATCACAAATGGCATCAACATCCACTTCAATGGCATCATCTAGAAAGCGGTCTAATAAAACAGGTGAGTCATTTGACACTTTTACCGCGTGATTTAGGTAACGTTTAAGGTCACTAATGTCATAAACAATTTCCATTGCCCGGCCGCCCAACACATAAGAAGGACGCACAACTAATGGAAAACCAATTTTTTCAGCGGCAACCAAGGCTTGTTCCATATTGCTTACTGTGGCATTAGCTGGCTGCTTAAGATTAAGTTTGTTCACCATTTTTTGGAAACGTTCACGATCTTCAGCTTTATCTATAGCATCTGGAGAAGTACCTATGATTGGCACCCCTGCCGCTTCAAGATCTCGTGCCAGTTTGAGCGGGGTTTGCCCACCATATTGCACTATCACACCTTTAGGTTGCTCAATACGTACAATTTCTAGCACATCTTCTAAGGTTACAGACTCAAAGTACAAGCGATCAGAAGTGTCATAATCTGTAGAAACGGTTTCAGGGTTACAATTCACCATAATGGTTTCGTAACCATCTTCACGCATGGCTAAAGCCGCGTGTACACAACAATAGTCGAATTCTATGCCTTGACCTATACGGTTAGGGCCACCGCCAAGTACCATGATTTTATCATTGTTACTGGGGTTAGCTTCGCACTCTTCGTCATAAGTTGAATACATATAAGCAGTGCTAGTAGAAAACTCAGCAGCACAGGTATCAACACGTTTGTAAACCGGATGAATATCAAATTCACGGCGAATTTCGCGCACATCAGCTTCATCAACCCCAGTTAACTGGGCAATTCTTGAGTCGGCAAAACCTTTGCGTTTTAAGGTACGCATTAACTCATGATCTATAGCTGATAGCCCTTCTTGCTGCATTTTTTGCTCAAGAATGATTAACTCTTCGATTTGCACTAAGAACCATCTGTCTATGTTAGTTAAATCAAAAATTTCTTCTACAGACATGCCCATGCGCATTGCATCGGCTATATACCAAATGCGCTCTGCACCGGGTTCGCGTAATTCGTGAATAATGGTGCTTTTAGCTTCGGGCGAATTAATATCAATAATAGGATCTAAACCATTTACCCCAACTTCTAAACCTCGTAAGGCCTTTTGTAAGGATTCTTGCTGATTTCGACCAATCGCCATCACTTCACCCACAGATTTCATTTGAGTGGTTAAGCGGTCATTGGCACCAGCAAATTTTTCAAAGTTAAAGCGTGGAATTTTAGTAACCACATAGTCAATGGTGGGTTCAAAAGATGCTGGCGTTAAGCCGCCTGTAATATCGTTAGCTAACTCATCTAAGGTGTAACCCACTGCTAATTTGGCTGCCACTTTGGCAATGGGGAATCCTGTAGCTTTAGATGCCAGCGCCGAAGAACGTGAAACCCTAGGGTTCATTTCTATAATCACTAAACGACCTGTTTTAGGATCGACCCCAAACTGAACATTCGAACCACCCGTTTCAACCCCAATTTCGCGTAGTACGGCTATGGCAGCATTACGCATAATTTGGAATTCTTTGTCGGTCAGAGTTTGGGCTGGTGCAACTGTAATAGAGTCACCCGTATGCACACCCATAGGATCGAAGTTTTCTATGGTACAGACTATGATGCAGTTGTCGGCTTTGTCTCTCACAACCTCCATTTCATATTCTTTCCAACCTATTAACGATTCATCAATCAATAATTCATTGGTTGGCGACAGATCTAAACCGCGGCGACAAATCTCATCAAACTCTTGAATGTTGTAGGCTATGCCTCCACCTGAGCCACCCATAGTAAAAGACGGGCGAATAATACAGGGGAAACCAATGCGGCTGCTGACTTCGTGCGCTTGTTCAATAGAATGGGCAATTTCCGCATGCGGGCAAGATAAGCCAATAGACTTCATAGCCTTGTCAAAGCGTTCCCTATCTTCAGCTTTGTCTATGGCGTCTGCAGTAGCACCTATCATTTCAACGCCAAATTCTTGCAACACCCCGTGTTTATTAAGGTCTAGCGCACAGTTAAGGGCGGTTTGCCCTCCCATAGTGGGTAAAACCGCATCAGGGCGTTCTTTTTCAATGATTTTTCTTACCACTTCCCAGTGAATAGGTTCGATGTAGGTAGCATCGGCCATTTCTGGGTCGGTCATAATAGTTGCGGGGTTAGAGTTAACCAAAATCACTCGGTAACCTTCCTCTCGCAAGGCTTTACACGCTTGCGCGCCTGAATAATCGAACTCGCACGCTTGGCCAATCACTATAGGGCCGGCGCCTAAAATCAAAATACTTTTTATGTCGGTACGTTTTGGCATGTGACTAATTACTCTATTAAATTTTGTACTGCAAAAATATGCGTATTATTGGTTTTGCTGCATCAGCTCGATAAAGTGATCAAATAAAGGCGCTGCATCATGCGGGCCTGGGCTAGCTTCTGGATGCCCTTGAAAACTGAAGGCTGGTTTGTCTGTACGGTGAATTCCTTGCAAAGATTTGTCAAACAACGACACATGGGTCACCTTTAGCGTATCTGGCAAACTGGATTCGTCTACCGCAAAGCCATGGTTTTGGCTGGTGATCATCACCCTATTACCTTCGATATCTTTTACTGGGTGGTTGGCACCATGATGGCCAAATTTCATTTTCATGGTTTTTGCACCACTGGCTAGGGCCAATAATTGATGCCCTAAACAAATACCAAACAATACTAGGTTTTTGTCTAACAATTGCTTTATGGCTTCAATGGCATAATCACAAGGTTCTGGATCACCTGGGCCATTGGATAAAAATACCCCATCAGGGTTTAGGGCTAATACTTCTTCTGCAGAAGTTTTAGCTGGCACTACAGTTAATCGACATCCGCGGTCAACTAACATACGTAAAATATTATGTTTAGCGCCAAAATCGTAAGCCACTACATGAAACTTAGCCTGTCCTTGCAGTTCTTGATAACCTTGGCCAAGTTGCCAACTACCTTGAGTCCAAAGGTAAGCGGCTTGGCACGTCACTTCTTTGGCTAAATCTAATCCTTTTAAACCGGCAAAAGCTTTGGCTTGCTTTAATCCTTCATTTTCGTCAAGGGCAACATTATCTAAAGCCGTGCTGGCAATAATGCAACCACTTTGCGCACCTTTATCTCGGAGAATTCGCGTCAATCGGCGCGTATCAATATCAGCTATGGCTAAAATATTGTTTTCTTCGAGGTATTCGGTAAGGCTTTGCTGGCTTCTAAAATTACTGACCACTAAAGGTAAATCACGAATGATTAAGCCTTTGGCCCATATTTTATTTGATTCACAATCTTCGCTATTGGTTCCAGTGTTACCAATGTGCGGATAGGTAAGAGTAACAATTTGTTCCGCGTAAGATGGGTCGGTTAAAATCTCTTGGTAACCTGTCATTGAAGTATTAAACACCACTTCACCCACAGATATTCCCGCAGCACCAATAGCAGTACCTTTAAAGACAGAGCCATCTTCAAGTACTAAAAGGGCAGAATTAGACAAATCAACCTCCAGATAAATTATTAATAAGGTTTAGCCTAAGACTCTACACCCGCAGGTGCATTTACCAAGCCTTAGAAAATTTAGTTAAATCATTGATTTATCTAAATATTTAGTCAACTTGCTGTTTTTGAAAAAGTGCAAAAAATCACTTCTCATTAAATTTTGGCAAATTCGCAATAGTATACATATAAGCGTAATTCAGATCTATTTAGATTTGAAAAAATGTAAAAATAGACGCTTAATATTTATTATTAGATATAACCTGCAAAACTCTAGGTTAAATATATTCAAATCGGCCTAGTTTACCGAGTTAAACTTTACAAACTCTTATTTATTTAAACCCTAACACATCTTGCATATCGTACAGGCCAGGCGGTTTTCCAATTAACCAATTAGCGGCTTTTAATGCACCTTTAGCAAAAGTCAGCCGGCTAGTGGCTTTATGACTGATTTCTATATTTTCGCCTAGGTCTGCAAACAAAGCGGTATGGTCGCCCACAACATCTCCTGCACGTATAGTGGCAAAACCTATAGTTGAATGGGCGCGCTCACCTGTATGCCCTTCTCTACCGTAAACTGCACAGCTTGATAAATCTCGACCAATCTCATCGGCTATGGCCTCACCTATTGCTAAAGCCGTACCAGAAGGGGCATCTTGCTTAAACCTATGATGAGTTTCAATAATTTCAATGTCAGCGGTGTCAGCCATGACCTTAGCGGCTTGGCGAACTAAGTTAAGCATAAGATTCACGCCTACGCTGTAATTTGCTGCAAACACAATGGGGATCTGTTGAGAAGCTTGCTCTAAGCTAAGTTTTTGCTCTGCGTTTAAACCTGTTGTGCCTATCACTATTGGCAATTTGTGCTTAACAGCAAAGGCTAAGTTATCGGTTAGCGCAGCGGGTAAGGTAAAGTCGATTAGCACTTCTGTTATATCAACATAGTCTGTTAGATCACAACATAGGGTTTGTCCCTTGGCTCCTATTCCTGCTAGTTCACCCACATCTACACCAACCAGAGATGAGCAGGCTCTTACCGATGCAGCACTTAGTTGATTATCAGGGCTTTGTTCAATGGCATTAATTAACATTCTGCCCATTCGGCCACTGGCCCCAATTATCGCTATTCGACTCATCTTTTAACACTCTAGGTTATTGATACTATTAAGCTTAAATTGTGCCTGAAATAAAGCGCTATTGCAGTACTCTAGTTGTTAACTTTTATTTATAACTAAGATACGAACGAATCTTGCAATGCAACTATATGGGTAGATTTAACGTCTTCCATTACTACGTAAGTGTAGGTTTGACTCACCCCTTTAATCGCAGCGAATTTGCCACCTAAAAACTCACGGTAATGATCCATGTTTTTAACCCTGATTTTAATTAAATAGTCAAAACCACCCGCCACCATTGAACATTCAATAATTTCGTCCATTTGTTTAATTTGTTGATTAAACTGCTTTAGCGCATGGGTACTGGAACTTTCCACCGAAACCTGAATATAAGCACTTAAAGTGGCATTTAACTTATTGGGATTAAGATGGGCTACATATTTATCTATGTAGCCGTTTTTTTCTAAGCGCTTGACCCTTTCTAAACAGGGTGTGGGGCTTAAATTCACTTGGTTGGCCAGTTCTACATTAGAAATACGGCAGTTTCGCTGCAAAATGTCGAGTATTTTGTAGTCGATTCGATCCAGAACTGCGGTATTTTTTTTCATGCTTTACCCTTCCTTAAGGTTCAATAACATAGCATTACCGCCAGTGGCGACAATGTTGTTGGTTTTGGTTTTTTCTACTGCATAAGGCAACAAGGCAAACACACTTTGTACATGATCGACCACTTGAATGATGGCGCCAGTTCGTTTGGCTAAGATAGGCCAAATGCCTTGAGGCTGTGCACAAGCCACCAGCGCCACAGCATCGGCTAACAGTAATGGATTTAGCTCAGCTGTAGATTGTGCTAACACCACTAAATCTTTTGGCAAAACAGCCGCCAATGTTGTTAGTAACTCTGCCAGTTGATCTTGTGTTGCCTGGTCGCGACCTATCATGACTATGGCATTGCCAGCTGCTAAGGCACTAAACAATTGAATAAAGGCGTGTCCATTGCTTAAACTTTGTTGGTCGGCAATTAATAACACTACCCCTCGGCCATGCAGAGATAACTCATTGGTTTCTCCTGTAGGGCCAGGCAGCTCAATCACAGTTGAAAACTGTTTTTGTGCAGTATTAATACGATCAGCACAAATAGCTTGATAGGCTTTATCTAACTTGCCGGTTTTGGCTATGGCGTCTAACGCGCGAGTTAAGGTTTCGCTGCGTTTATTAATAGCGGTGCGCTCCCATAACTCATGGGATTTTGCCGCGCCAGCTAATCCAAGTTCGGTTTTTTCAGACAGGCTGACTGAATCAAGCTTAGGCTCTTCACCTTTCTCACCCATAGGCACACTAGCCCATAAGTTACTAAAGCGTAATAAATAATGTGGCCCACCAGCTTTAAAGCCAGTGCCCGACAATCCATGTCCACCAAATGGATTAACCCCTACTACTGCGCCTACCATGTTGCGGTTGATATAGGTATTTCCCACTTTGGTATGGAAAAACACGTGATCAGAAAACTGTTTGATACGGCTATGTACCCCAAGCGTTAGGCCATACCCTGTGGCGTTAACATCTTGAATAATGCGATCAATTTGATCAGCCTTAAACCGAATGATATGCAAAATTGGACCAAAGACTTCGCGTTTTAACTGATTAATATGCGACAACTCATACACTTGAGGCACCACAAAAGATCCATTTTCACATTCGTCTGACAAACTGCCCTGACATACTAAAGTTGCAGTGTCTAACATGCGTTTTTGATGGTCTTGTAAAATGCCTAAGGCTTTTTGGTCGATAACTGGCCCTATGTCACTGGCGAGTTTCCATGGGAAGCCAATTTTTAAGGTGTTAATTGCGCCTTTTAACATGGCGATCACGTTATCGGCGATATCTTGTTGTAGATACAAAACTCGTAACGCTGAACATCTTTGACCCGCACTTAAAAAAGCAGATTGAATGACACTGTCTACCACTTGCTCTGGAAGCGCAGTAGAGTCAACTATCATAACGTTTTGTCCACCTGTCTCAGCAATAAAGGGGGGCATGTCGCCGCCACGTTTTACTAAATCTTGTTGGATTCGCTGAGCGGTTTCTGTTGAACCGGTAAAAGCAACACCTGCAACTAATGGGCTGGCCATAAGTTGTGGACCGATTTTAGCCCCAGTGCCAGTTAACAATTGCACCGCTTCAACAGGGATCCCTGCTTGATGCATTAACTGAACGGCAATGCTGGCGATAATAGGAGTTTGCTCTGCAGGTTTAGCCACTACTGTATTGCCTGCCACTAAGCCTGCGACCACTTGTCCAACAAAAATAGCCAAAGGGAAGTTCCAAGGGCTAATACATACAAATACCCCTTTGCCTTGGGTAAGCCCAGGTTGGTTAGCAAACTGTTTGTCTAATAACCTAGCTTGCAGAGCATAATAGCGACAAAAATCGACTGCTTCACGTACCTCAGACACCCCGTCACCTAAAGTACGGCCTGCTTCATAACTGATTAACGCGGTGAGGCTTTCGGTTTGTTCTTCAAGTAAATCCGCTAATTTATCTAATTTATCTGCTCGCTCTGAGGCCCCTAAAGCTTGCCATGCAGGCTGGGCTTGATGAGCGCTTTGCAAGGCAAGCTCTACTTCGCTTGCATTGGCATCGGTACAAAAACCAACCACTAAGTTTTTGTCGGCGGGTGAACATATTGGATAGGCCTCGTCTAAACGAGTTTGGCCATTAACAATAGGGCCCACACGATGTTTAGCTGGGGTGAAATTGTTGATTTCCTCTGCCATGCCAGCAAAAGAAACAGGATCATCTAGATCAACACCTCGAGAGTTTTCGCGCTTTTCACCATAGGCAACAAATATGTCGTTGGCTAATGGAATTTGGGTATTACGATTACCAGGCAAACTCTCAATGGTGCTTTCTACCCCTTTCACTAAATTAATAGCCGGTACTTTTCCGTCTAAAAATTGGTTAACAAAAGAGCCATTGGCCCCATTTTCTAATAAGCGTCTGACTAAATAAGGCAATAAGTCTTTGTGCACACCCACTGGTGCATACACCCTTAGTGGTAAACTTTTACCTATTGATTTAGCAATTTGTTTATACAGTAATTCACCCATTCCGTGCAGGCGTTGAAATTCGTAAGAATCGGTATTGTCACCAGCCATTTGCATAATTAAGGTAACGGTATAGGCATTGTGGGTAGCAAATTGTGGGAAAATCACATCACGGTTTGCTAATAATTTTCCTGCACAAACTTGGTAACTTAGGTCGGTATTCACTTTGCGAGTAAAAACTGGAAATTCTTCAAACCCCATCTCTTGGGCATGTTTAATCTCTGCATCCCAGTAAGCCCCTTTCACTAATCTCACTTTTAGCTTGCGATCAGTTAACTTGGCCAGCTCTACTAACCAATCCACTACGTAAATAGCGCGTTTTTGATAAGCCTGAAGTACAAAACCTAAACCATCCCAACCCGCTAATTCAGGTGAAAACGCTAGGGTTTGGAATACATCTAATTCAATATCTAAACGAGCTGCTTCTTCGGCATCTATGGTTAGGCCAATATTTAATTTTTTAGCTTCTTTAGCTAAGGCTAAAATGCTTGGAACTAATTCATCTATCACCAGTTGATGATGACTAAATTCGTATCTAGGGTGCAAAGCACTTAATTTCACAGAAATGCCATCTGCCAAACAAATATCTGAATGTTTGTTTTGCTCACCTATGCTTTTAATGGCGCGCATATAAGCTTGATAATATTTTTCAGCATCAGCATAGGTGCGAGCGCCCTCGCCTAACATATCAAAAGAAAAACGTGTACCTGCTGGGTTTTCTTTTCGGCCACGTTTAGCTGCTTCTTCGATGTCACGGCCCAACACATATTGTTGACCCATAAATTTCATGGCCTGAATGGTTGCATGTCTAACAACTGGCTCACCGACTCGACCAATTAATTTACGAAACCAGGTTTCTGGGTTGTGCTCTGTGTCAGTTTTTTTGTTTAATATTTTGCTAGTTAAAACTAAACCCGCACTGGCGGCATTAACTAGTAACTCTGTTGATTTACCAACATGTTTACCCCACTCACCTAGGTGAATTTTTTCAGCAATTAATCTGTCTACTGTATAACTGTCTGGCACCCTTAATAGTGCTTCTGCCAAACACATCAACACTACGCCTTCTTGGCTAGATAAGCTGTATTCTTGTAAAAATGCATCAAATAAATCCTGTTTATCAGGATTTGCTCGGCATTGTTCAACAAAGTCTAGGGCTGTACTTTCAACTTGTTGTTGCTGCTCTGAGGTTAATGGGTTTTGGGCCAATAACGACTCAACACATTGTTCTTCTGGAGACACAATATGTTGTCTTATTGTCTGACGAATGACATCTAGAGAGGGTGAAACTTTAACCGTACCTTGCATAAATAATCACTTATAATAAGCAGCCAAATATTGCTAAATTTATTGGCTTATTGAGCGTTTGAATTAGGCTGAATTTTAGACATAGAATTAAGTTATGAATACCTATATTTTTTAAATTATCTAGTTATTTTGACTGTTTTTATAAACTTAAACAGGATAAACAACTAAACAAAGCTAAACATGCTGGTTTAGTCTAATATTTTTGCCGAATTAAAGGTTGCTTGATTTAAGCTTTGAATCGGGTACTTTAGATAGATTCTTTAATGCCAGATAGCCTTTAAATTATGAGTACGAACTTTGACTAACCTTGATAGCCATTCATGCATGGGGGTTGAATCAGAAGACAGCCTAACTAACCTAGCCCCACAACCATTAGCCAAAAATTATGCCTTGATCAATTTGCTGGTAGGCATAATTGGAATAGTGGTTTTGGTATTAGTTGCCTTAGGTATTTATTGGCAGCCTGTATTTCCTTTATCTACCGGACAAAAAAACACCCTGACATGGATTATTGGTTCAGTGATACTTATTAGTAGTTTGATTACCCTTTATCAATTCGCTGCTGACAAGCGCAAATTTTATGCATTACGTGACTCTGACCTGCACTATATGAGTGGATTGTTTTTTCGCAAAGTGGTGAGTCAACCCATCACTCGTATTCAACACGTAGAGTTAAAGCGCGGCCCGATAGATCGCAAAAAAGGCTTAGCTAAGTTACAAGTGTTTAGTGCAGGAGGCGCATCTCATACTTTCGAAATTCCAGGCTTACCAGTAGCGAAAGCCGAATCCATTCGCCAGTTCATCTTGCAGCACAAAGATATGCTAAAGCATGGATAACGCCCTTAGCCCCATAGAGCCTGAAAACAACGCCGACAAAATGAGTATTTTTTGGCAAAGGTTATCCCCTATAGCCATGTTATATTTTGCTAGCGAGGTGATAAAACATATAGGCAGTAATTTTATCTACTTAATTCCTGCCTTTGCAGTGAGTTATAAAAGCATTATGTCTAATCCTTATATTGGACTACCTGCTGTTTTGATTTTACTTGCCTTGTTAGGCTTTTTTGCTTTGTTGAGTTTTAAAGTTTATCGCTATCGCTTAACTGAACACCATATTGAAATTCGCTCAGGGGTTTTTAATAAAACCCATATCAACTTGCCTTTTGACCGGGTGCAGAATGTTAAAATTGAACAACCTTTTTACTATAGGCTAAGTGGTCACGCCTGCGTTCAACTAGATACGGCTGGCTCAGCAAAAAACGAAGCCAAATTGGTGGCGATAAAATTAGATTTAGCCGAACAACTCAAGCAACGTATTGGGCAATATGTTGAACAACAAAAATCAACTGATAGTCAGCTTAACCTAAATCAAACCGAGCAAAACACTGCCCAAGCCCAAGAAGTTTTGCTAAATCACAGAAGTTTAAGTGACTTAATCATTCATGGCATCACAAGCAATAGAATTTGGATACTATTAGGCGGATTAGCGCCTTTTTACGACAATATTATAAAATTTATCAACCAAAGACTTAGGGATATGGGGGTAGATTTATCCGGCTTATTTAGCCTGCAAAGTCACAGCATTGTTGAAGTGATTTTATACACCATCAGCTTGACTATGGTGATTATGTTAGTGCTGGTTAGTTTTTCTGTTGCTGGCGCTATCATTAGTTATTACGGCTACACTTTACATAAATTTGGTGATAAATACATACGTCGTAGCGGGCTGATCACTAAACATGAAGTGAGTATGCGTTTAAGCCGTTTACAAATGATAGTCAGTAAACAAGACTGGTTAGATAAGTTGTTAAAGCGGAGCAATCTTAAACTTGAACAAATTAATCCAAACAGCAATAACTTAGACGCTGCGGCTCAGCACAGTAAAATAATTGTGCCATCTGTAAAGCCCAATGAATGCCAAGCTATTATTGAAGATGCACTTCCAGGCAACAGACTGACTCAGCTGATCCAGACCAAGCAATTTAAATCCATAGATAAAAAGTTTATTGTGCGTTACCTAGGTTACATCTTTACCCCAATATTTTTAGGACTGATAACAATTAACTTAATAGATCAAAAAATGCCTTTGGTTGGGGTATTTATAGGCGGCTATTTGCTCTGTGCCCTGTTAGTCATAATGCGTTATAGACGTTGGGGGGTAGCGTTTGACCAAGACTACACTTACATTCGCAAAGGCCTATTTGGGGTAGATTATTATTGTTTTCCTAATTATAAACTGCAGCAATGCCAGTTTAAGCAAAGTGTGTTTATGCGTAGAAAACAACTTGCCAGTGTCACTTTTGTTTTAGCCTCTGGTGCCATTAGTGTGCCTTTAATAAACCAAGCTTTGGCTTATCAATTAGTTGACCTTGGGTTAGCCCAAGCTAATAACAGTCAACACTCCTGGATGTAACTAAAATTAGCCCATAAAAAAGCCGCAATTAAGCGGCTTTTTTGCTGTTTAATGGGCAATTAATTGGTTAAATCATCAAAAAACTTTTTTACGCCATCAAAAAAACCGCTTTCTTTGGGGCGATTTTTGGCCACATCTTTACCTGTGCCCATGGAGTTTTCTAATTCTTCAAGCAACTCTTTTTGGCGAGTACTTAAATTTACTGGTGTTTCAATTACCACCTTACAAATTAAATCCCCCACACTGCCACTACGTACAGATTTCACACCCTTATTACGCAAACGGAACATTTTACCGGTTTGGGTTTCAGGGGTAACTTTAAGTTTGACCTTACCTTCTAAGGTAGGCACTTCAATTTCACCACCTAAGGCAGCACGAGTGAAACTCAAAGGCACTTCACAATACAAGTTGTTGCCTTCTCGGGTGAATATTTTGTGATCCCTTACATGTACTTGTACATATAAGTCGCCAGCAGGCGCACCTGTTTCACCGGCTTCGCCTTCACCTGATAAACGAATACGATCACCCGTATCCACACCAGCAGGCACTTTAACCGATAAGGTTTTGGTTTTTTCTACGCGCCCTTGACCATGACAAGCATTACAAGGATCTGAAATAATCTTACCTTTACCAGAACAAGTCGGACAGGTTTGCTGAACGGCAAAAAAGCCCTGACGCATTTGTACTTGGCCCTGACCATGACATGTAGGACAAGTAGTTGGGCTAGAGCCTTTTTTCGCCCCTGAACCATCACAAGGTTCGCAAGCTACTAAAGTGGGTACGCGAATTTCAACGCTTTTACCTTTTACCGCTTCTTCAAGAGATAGCTCTAAGTTGTAACGTAAATCGGCGCCTTGACGTGCACGAGACTGACGACCGCCCCCTCGACCTCCGCCAAAAATATCACCAAATACATCACCAAAAATATCACCAAAGTCAGCACCATGGCCGCCACCGCCACCACGATTAGGATCGACCCCGGCATGACCATATTGGTCGTAGGCCGCACGCTTTTGCGAGTCGGTAAGAATTTCGTGTGCTTCTTGCACTTCTTTAAATTTTTCTTCCATAGCTTTATCGCCCTGAGTTCTATCAGGGTGATATTTCATCGCTAGGCGCTTATAAGCCTTTTTAATTTCGCGTTCGGTGGCACTTTTTGCCACGCCTAACACTTCGTAATAATCTCGCTTCGACATCTTAATTTGTTATCCTGCGGTCATTAACCAGCTATTTTAAATCCCACCTATAACTGATTATTTTTGTCATTTCTTAAACAAACAAGGCGCAGTCAGTGTGACCTGCTGCGCCGAGCCAAGCTACTAAGCGAACTTAGTAGCCAGATGGATAATCAAAAATTACTTTTTATCGTCTTCTTTGACTTCTTCAAACTCAGCGTCTACCACGTCATCTGCTTCAGATTTAGCACCAGCATCAGTCGCTTCTGGGCCAGCACCTTCAGCTTGCGCTTTGGCTTGTGCCACTTCCATAAGTTTGGCAGAAGCTTGGATTAGCTCTTGAGTTTTCGCTTCGATGGCGTCTTTGTCGCCTTCTTTCACTGCTTCTTCAAGGGCTACAACCGCTGCTTCAATTTGGGTTTTGTCTTCTTCGCTAAGAGCATCACCCGCTTCTTCAACCTGCTTGCGTGTTCCGTGGATCAGACCATCAGCTTGGTTGCGCGCTTGCACTAGTTCTTCAAATTTAGCATCAGCATCTTTATTGGCTTCAGCGTCACGTACCATTTGTTCTACTTCTTCTTCACTTAAACCAGAAGACGCCTTAATGGTAATTTTCTGCTCTTTACCTGTGTCTTTATCTTTAGCCGACACATGTAAGATACCGTCAGCATCAATATCAAAAGTCACTTCGATTTGTGGCGCACCACGTTGTGCTGGACGAATACCTTCTAGGTTGAATTGACCTAGTGACTTATTGCCCGTGGCTTGCTTACGCTCACCTTGTAACACGTGAATGGTCACTGCAGATTGGTTATCTTCAGCCGTTGAGAAAGTTTGTGACTTTTTAGTAGGCACAGTAGTGTTCTTCTCAATAAGAGTGGTCATGACTCCACCCATAGTTTCGATACCTAGTGATAAAGGCGTTACGTCTAATAACAATACGTCTTTTACATCACCCGACAATACACCACCTTGAATCGCAGCACCTACAGCAACCGCTTCATCAGGGTTAACGTCTTTACGAGGCTCTTTACCAAAGAACTCAGACACATACTTTTGCACTAATGGCATACGTGTTTGACCACCTACTAGAATGATATCGTTGATATCACCTACAGATAGGTCTGCATCGGCTAAGGCCTTTTTAAGCGGCTCTAAGGTAGCTTTAACCATAGACTCAACCAAAGACTCTAACTTGGCACGGGTCAACTTAATAGTTAAGTGCTTAGGACCTGAGGCATCAGCTGTGATGTAAGGCAAGTTAACTTCAGTTTGTTGAGCAGAAGATAATTCAATCTTAGCTTTTTCACCGGCTTCTTTTAAACGTTGCATAGCTAATGGATCTTTACGTAAATCCATGCCAGATTCTTTCTTGAACTCTTCAACTAAGTAGTTAATGACTTGGTTATCAAAGTCTTCACCACCTAAGTGTGTATCACCATTAGTGGCTAATACTTCAAAAGTGTGCTCGCCATCAGCTTCGTCGATTTCGATGATAGAGATATCAAAAGTACCACCACCTAAGTCGTAAACTGCAACCACACTGTCGCCTTTTTTCTTGTCCATGCCATAAGCAAGGGCAGCAGCAGTAGGCTCGTTAATAATACGTTTAACTTCAAGACCAGCAATTCGGCCTGCATCTTTAGTTGCTTGACGCTGAGAGTCGTTAAAGTAAGCAGGTACAGTGATTACCGCAGCTGTTACTTCTTCGCCTAAATAGTCTTCAGCGGTCTTTTTCATCTTTTTCAGTACTTCAGCCGAAATTTGTGGCGGTGCCATTTTTTCGCCTTTTGCTTCAACCCATGCATCGCCATTGTCAGCTTTGACAATTTTGAAAGGCATGATGTCGATATCGCGTTGTACTTCTTTGTCTTCAAAACGACGACCAATTAAACGCTTAATCGCAAACAGTGTGTTTTGTGGATTGGTTACCGCTTGACGCTTAGCAGGTTGACCTACTAAGGTTTCGCCGTCTTGGCTGTATGCGATAATCGAAGGAGTTGTACGATCCCCTTCTGCATTTTCAATGACTTTTGCTTTGTCGCCATCAAGTACTGCAACACAAGAGTTGGTTGTACCTAAATCAATACCAATGATTCTACCCATTGTTTTATCTCCAAAAAAATTGTTCTTAAAAGCTTGTACACTTTGTGGGGTTATTCTTTAGGTTTTCAACATCAGCTTGAAAAAAAACCTTCACAAAAATGCAATTATTTTTAACTTGCTAACACTTTTTAAATAAAAGTGCTTAGGCTTGAGTATCTACCCCACCTTCTGGTGCGCGTGTCACCATAACCATGGCTGGGCGTAATAGTCGGCCATTGATCTCATAACCTTTTTGCATGACTGCCATAACTGTATTGGCTGGCAAATCTGCATTTTCTTGCATAGACATAGCCTGATGTTGTTCAGGGTTAAAAGGTTCACCTTGTGGATCTATGACTTTCATGCCAAATTTTTCAATGGTGCTAACAAAAGACTTAAGCGTTAATTCAACCCCATCTACTATTGGTTTAATTGCTTCATCTTCTGGATTCGCAACCTGTAACGCGCGCTCTAAATTGTCGGCTACGGGCAATAATTCACCGGCAAACTTCTCTAAAGCAAATTTACGCGCTTTATCAATTTCACCTTGCGCACGTTTACGCGCATTGTCGGCTTCGGCTATAGCACGCATCACTGAATCTTTTTGTTCGCTAACTTTTGATTCGGCTGCAATTACTGCGGCTTCAAGCTCAGCAATACGTTGCTGCTCTTCAGTTAGCTCTACACTTTCTTCTTCAGTGTTTTCTTCAGGCGCTTTTTGCTGACCCTCAAGGCCTGCTTCTAACTCTTCACCTTGAGGTGGTGTTTGTTCTTTTGACATGCTTAGCTCCGTATACTCTTCAAGCAAATTTTTTAACTGCACTGTTAATGGGGTTATATTTTTCAGCTTCAAGGGAAATTTTGATGTTTTTTGCCTTGTTTAGCAGTCAACTAGGTTACAAAAGCTGCACACTTACCTTTAAAAAGCTAAGAACTAAGGGTAAAGTACTGAAATAATTAATTATTTTTAATAATACCCATGATCAATGTATGGACGGTTTCGGCATTAGTTCTGTGTTATTTATTGATTTTATTTGCCATCGCGTTTTGGGCAGATAAAAGATACAAAGGCCAGCAACAACACCCTTTCATTTACAGTTTGGCGCTTGGGGTGCATTGCACCTCTTGGGCATTTTTTGGTACCACTACCCAAGCCACCCAATATGGTTGGGCATTTGTACCAACCTACTTAGGTGTGATTTTGGTGTTTTTATTTGCCCAACCTGTGCTGCGCAAAATCAGTGCCTTGTGCCATCAACATCAAGTCAGCTCCCTTGCTGATTTTATTAGTTTACGTTTTGAAAAATCTTATCTGCTAGCAGCGCTAGTCACTTTATTGTGCTTAGTGGGTGTTATTCCATACATTGCCCTGCAATTAGACTCGGTTAGCCATAGTGTGGCTGTACTAGTGGGCATAGATGTGAACTTTAGTGACAACATTGGGGCCTACGTTGCTATATTTATGGCACTTTTTGCAATTTTATTTGGAACTCAGTCACTCAGTGCCAGTGATAAACACCCTGGCTTAATGCTAACCATAGCCTTTCAATCTGTGGTTAAGTTACTGGCCTTATTAATTGTTGGGGTGTACATCTGCTACTTTATGTTTGATGGCGTGTTAGATTTATTTGGCCAAGCGCAATTGCATCCTAAAAGTCGAGAAATCATTCAGTCAGACTCTGCCCCTTGGATATATCTAAGCCATATGTTGCTGGGCATCTGCACCATGTTTTGTTTACCTAGGCAATTTCATATTAATTTTGTTGAAAACAACGGCAATGAAGAGTTGCGCACTGCGCGCTGGATGTTTCCTTTGTATTTGTGCCTAATGACACTCTTTGTGTTACCCATTGGTATTGCTGGGCATATTCTCTTTTCAAATGACGCGCAAATTAGTACCGACATCTACGCCCTTGCTTTACCTATGGCGGGGCAAAACAGTAGCGTTGCTGTAATTGCCTTTATTGGTGGCTTATCTGCTGCCACCAGTATGGTAATAGTGGCCACCCTAGCTATGGGCATAATGATCACCAATAACTTAGTTACACCGCTTAGGTTAACCATACAGTTACAGCGCTGGCGTCAGCATAACCTTACCCCTAAAGCGGTGTTATTTACTCGCCGAGCCACTGTAATTGTGGTAATGGGGGTGGCCTATTTATATCACTTAGACATAAGTCAAAGTGCGTCTTTGGTGAAAAGCGGCATTATTGCGGTGGCCCTACTGTCACAAACCTTTCCAATTATAATTGGCGGATTATATTGGCCTAAACGTAACAAACAAGCGGCCATGATAGCTTTATTGGCAGGCGCTTGTTGTTGGGCCTATTGGTTATTGTGGCCAAGTATTAAGGCTAGTTATTATTTTGACCCCGCCCCAACAGATGCCGATCTAGCCAGCGGATTTGTCTTAAGTTTATTGATCAATCTACTGTGTTTTGTGTTGTTAAGCTTGTTATTACCGGGTAGCAAAAAACAACAAGACGGCCAACAAGCCGAAGAAGAAATGGCTAGCCTAAATCACGCCACTAAAATTTCTAAGTTGTTAACCGTAACCGAAAAAGTACTAGATCATGAACGTCATCAATTTTTACTCAAAAATCTGCCCGCCGAACAATCCTCTGGTTACGCTAGCCCTAAATTATTAGCCAGCGTAGAAAATGAAATTGCCAACCAAGTGGGCAACGTCAGCGCAAGAATACTGTTATCGGCCATAGCCGAGAAAAAAGACGTGGCCATAGCTGAGTTGGTGGAATTAGTAGAAGAAGCTAGCCAAACCTTCCATTTTAATCACGAAGTTTTGCAATCGTCAGTGGAGCATATTCAACAAGGTATTTGTGTAGTAGACGTAAACCTAGCTTTGTTGGCGTGGAACCAAAGGTACGTAGAACTATTTAACTATCCAGCCAGCCTAATGAAAGTAGGTTTGCCCATAAAAGAGTTATTACTGTTTAATGCCAAGCGCGGTTTATTTGGCAAAAAAGAACAAATTGAAGCTGAAATTGAAAAACGTATGCAATATTTACGGGTTGGTAGTCATTACAAATTTATTCGTAAACAAGAAAATGGCCAAACTATAGAAGTAAATGGTAGCCCACTACCTGGTGGTGGCTTTGTAACAACTTACAGCGACATTACCGACTACATTAATATCCAGCAACAATTGCAACAGTCGAAACAAAACTTAGAGTCGCGAGTAAACGAGCGTACCGCCCAATTGCAAAGTGCCAACTTAGCTTTAGACGAAGCGCGCCGCGAAGCAGAAAAAGCCAACGATAGTAAAAGTAAATTTTTGGCCGCAGCCGGGCATGACCTTATGCAGCCTTTTAATGCTGCTAGTTTGTTCGCTTCGTTAATCAAAGAAAAAGCAAGTAGCCAAGATATGTTGGATATGAGCAATAACTTGATCCAATCGTTAAACAATGCCGAAGAGTTACTCTCGACTTTATTAGATATGACCCGCTTAGACTCAGGGGTGCTCACTACTAATATTCAAGCGTTTAAAATTAATGACATATTAGCGCCTTTGGTAAAAGAGTTTTCCTTAATCGCTCAGCGTAAAGGAATTCAAATTCATTACGTTCCTAGCAGTTGTTGTGTTGTTTCAGATAGAAAGCTATTAAGACGCGTATTACAAAACCTTATCTCAAACGCAGTTAGATACACAGATAGCGGCAAAGTATTAGTAGTCGCTAAACGTCAAAATGCGTTTATTAAAGTGCGGGTATACGACACTGGGAAAGGCATAGCCAAACATCAACAACAAGAAATATTTAAAGAATTTAATCAATTAGATAAACAACCTAATAATCAGGGCTTAGGTTTAGGTTTAACCATAGTAGAGCGGATCAGCGCCTTGTTAGGCCATCCCATAGCCTTAAAGTCTGATGTAGATAAAGGCAGTTGTTTTGAAATTACCGTTCCCAAGGGCGCTAAATCTCAAACCACTATCATCAAAGATAGTTCAACAGTAACAGTCTCCAACCAATTGCTATTAGGTAAACAAGTCATGGTCATAGAAAATGACTTAGATACTTTAGCTGCGGTAGAGCGTTTGTTATCGAGTTGGGGTGCCAAAGTGACAGCTGTGAATAACATTCAAGACGCTATAGATAAAAGTCAGCACTGCCCAGATTTACTGTTTTTAGATTATCACCTGAACAATGGCGAAACCGGCATTTTAGCTGCTGTAGAGGTGCGCAAAAAGTGGAATAAATCTATCCCTGCAGTATTAAGCAGTGCCGATAGAACAGAAGAAACTCGTAAACAAGCCATTGATAATCAATTGCATTATTTACCTAAACCGATAAAGCCCGCAGCATTAAAACGTTTTATTAAATCACTGAATCTATAATTAAATGCTAATTTTAACTAGTACTGAATTGTTGTAGCTCATACCTGAGCATAACGTTTTAGCCATTAGGTTTAGAGGTTAGTTGGAAAATTGCTATGAGTGAGAAGCGTCAAATGTCTTGGCTAAGGCGTATGGCAAGTTCACTGAGAAAGCAGGCACTGCCTAACTAACGTTTACTCCCCGTCGTTCTCGCGAAGGCGGGAACCCACTGCAACATCTGTGAAATGGCGTATATATTAAAATTAACACTACAGTAGCTTGTTAAAGGTTCCCGCCTTCGCGGGAACGACGTGTAATAACTTGAGTATCCTCACCGTCAGCTATCTGCTAACTAGAGCCGTTATTTGATTAATTAGGAGATGACTCCTGGTGGCACCAAGCAGAGATTCCCAATCGAGTTGGGAATGACGTTGGTAGGCACCTTTACGACTGTCACATTTATTCGTTTTCTAGAGTACTCATCACGCTTTTAAACATTACGCCTGCTTGAGTACGGTTATTAAAACCTAATTTATTTAGTACGGCTGATACATGCTGTTTGATGGTTGACTCACTTACCTGTAATTCATAAGCAATTTGTTTATTTAACAATCCGTCTGCCATTAGCTGCAACACTTTAAATTGGTGCGGGGTTAGCTGTTCTAAGCGTAGGGCAAAGTTTTTGTACTCAGGATTTTCAAAGTGCTGCACTTCGGTTGCCATCTCTTCTGGTACCCATATTTGCCCATCTAAAATTTGCTCTACAGCTTGAGTGATAATAGGTAACGGAGTGGACTTAGGGATATACCCACTGGAGCCAAAATCTATGGCTTTTTTGATGATATCTGGGCGTTCTTCGGCTGACACTATCACCACTAAAATATCGGGGTACAAATTACGTAAAATGGTTAGGCCAGTTAACCCTTGATTACCCGGCATATTTAAATCTAAAAAGACTAATTCAATATCGTGATGAACTTTGAGTAAGTCTAAGGTTTCCTCAAAGCTGGCTGACTCTAAAATTGCATCACCTAAACTACCAGTCACAGCATGTGACAGAGCACTGCGAAATAACGGATGATCATCTGCCACTATGGCTTTTGCCTGCATGAATTTAACCTTTAAGCACAATTTTTTTCGTGTTCAACTAAACGCCTTAATGCGTCACACCATTCTAATTTAATGTCGATAGAATTACACATAAAAAAGGCAGCCTAAGCTGCCTCGTATTAAGCGACTCTTAATTAGAATCGGTAACCAACAGTTAGGCTTACTGTTAACGGATCACCATAATAACCAATTAGAGTATTGTCTCCACCTGTACCAGCAGCATAGCCAGTAGGGTCAGACGGGTCTTCAGTCACAAACTGGTATCCACCTACCACATATTCTTCATCTGTTAGGTTTTTAGCGTGGATGCCACCGTACCAGCTTCCATCTAAACTTGCCCAAGCAATGCTCATATTAAGCAAACCATAACCATCCTGAGTAATTAAGCTATTAGCCGTTTCGGTAATAGTGTAATCATCGCGATAGTAGTAGTTAGCGTTAAATACAAAGTCACCTAAATCATTCGACCAAAAATAATTGGCAGCAAAGTTAGCGGTATATTCAGGGGTGTTGGCAATGGCAAACGAATCGGCAATATCAATTGGGCCATTTTCAGTTTGTTGAATGACTTCTTCAAACTTAGCATCGATATAGCCTAGAGCGATATCAAAAGTTAAGGCTTCTGTCGCAGCATAGGTAATTTCTGTTTCAATACCTTGGCCTTTTGAAGTACCAACGTTACCTAAGATTTGACGTAAATCTTGTGGAGAGGTAACTGGCAACACTGAAATGTACTGGCGATCTTTATGATCTAAAGCAAAGAGCGTTACGTTTGCACGAAAGCTTTCACTTAGGTCACTTTTTACACCCACTTCGAACGAATCAACAATTTCAGGATCAACCGCTGGCTCGTTAATTGATGCACGTGGGTTAAAGGTTCCAGACTTAAAGCCTTGTCCGTAACTAGCATAAAACATAGTGTCGGCCGAGTGTTGATATTCGATACTGGCACTAGGCGTTAAGCGTGACCAATCAGCAACTGCAGGGGCATCTAACACACCATCACCATTAGTATCTGTACCTAGTACATGTGGTACTAATTCACCTGCTGGTCTATCGTATCCAGGGATCCAGCCAGTTGATGGATACACATTAGAGAAAATTAAGCCGTTATTTACTGTGGCTGATTTTTCTTCTTTGGTGTAACGCAAACCTAAAGACATTGACACTTTTTCTGACACATCAAAATTAGTTTGTGCATACACAGCTTGGCTTTCACTGTTGTTACAGCCTGTTACTTCACGGGTTAAGCCAGGGAAACCTATTACACGGCCTAATACACCTAATACCGCATCAAAATTACCGCACGACTCACCGTCATATAAATACAAACCACCAACGATAGAAAAGCTATCAGCCGAGTAGTTTAGGTTAATTTCGTGGGTATCATTGCTGTCTTTGTACTCAGCTGGTACGTCAAAAATATCCAGTGCAGTATTATCAAAGTCTATGTTAGTTGGCGAATAGCCTTCTCTGTGGCTACCAGTATATTTTACTTGCAGTGCATCGCTCACATCATATTGCGCTAACCAGCTGTAGCCTTCTAGCTCCACTTTGTTGTAAGTAGGTAAGCTTGTATAAGAATCATATACACTGTCTGGCACAGGAGCATTGGTTAAACGGCTTGGCAATAAACGGTAGCCGCCTTTAGAGTTAGAGGTATCTTCGGTTTTGTCCCATCTTACACGGAAAAACAAATCATCAGAGGCATGAAACTCTACATTAAAACGTGCTGCCCATAGGTCTTTGTTGTAATTTTCTAAATCTTGATTAGGCAAGGCAGACTCTAAGTATTCGCCAAAACCATCACGATTTAAATCAGCATAACCAAAGCCTACGTACAACTTGTCTTCAATCAAAGGAACTTGGCCAGTTACTTTAATGTCTTTCTGGTTATAGCTACCTAAAGTACCAGCAACATGAAAAGCAGCATCGCCAGTCATTTCTTTGGTCACATATTTAATCGCACCACCTATAGTATTTTTACCATAAAGTGTGCCTTGTGGGCCGCGAAGTACTTCAATTTGTTGCACATCTAATAAATCTAATACTGCACCTTGAGGACGCGCAATGTATACATCATCAACATAAATCCCTACACCAGGCTCATAACCCCAAAGTGGATCTTGCTGCCCTACCCCACGGATAAATGCGGTTAGCGTAGAATTGGTACCACGGCTGTTTTGCAAAGTGGTGTTAGGAGAAAACTGTTGAATTTCAGTCATTACAGAAATGCCTTTATCAAGCAATTCGGCTTCACCAATAGAGGTAACTGAGATTGGAATTTCTTGGAGGCTTTCAGTTTTCTTACGCGCTGTAACTTCTATGCGCTCTAGGCCTTTTTTAGCAGTTTCTTCTTGTGCTAATACATTAGGGCTGGCAAATAACACTGCCCCAACAGCTAACGCACAAAGCGATTGATTAAAGACCTGTTTGCTAGCAGCTAAACGGTCCGCGCTGTTAATTTTGTTCATTGTGTGTCCTCGGATGTCAGTTTTTTTAGTTTTCTATCGTTTTTGTTATTTTCTATTCACTGCGGTCTGACTAACCATAAAACAGAATGGTTATCACGTCCTTAGTACCATAGTACTATGGGCATTATTATGACTTTGTCACACACTTAGCCCATCCTTTCTATTGGGCTGCGGTCACAGACTTAATATTAAAGGAACACATTATATGCTTAGTTTACTTGGCCTAATAGGTGGGTTGTTACTACTAATAGTACTAACTATTCGTGGTGTAAATCTATTTATTGCCGCACCTCTATGCGCTGTTTTAGTGGCGTTAACCAGTGGGTTACCGATATTTATTGGCGACAATAATTTTGTAACAGGATATATGCAGGGCTTTTCTGGCTTTATTGCCGCCTGGTTTTTTATGTTCTTACTGGGCTCGTTATTTGGCAAGTTTATGGAAGATACCGGTGCCGCTGATTCTTTAGCCCGCTGGATAATCAATAAACTAGGTAGAAAACAAGCAGTAGTAGCAGTTGTGTTAGCCTGTGCGGTATTAACCTATGGTGGCGTAAGCGTATTTATTGTAGCCTTTTCGGTTTACCCTATGGCCTTAAGTTTATTTAAAGATGCCAACTTACCTAGGCGTTTTATCCCCGCAGCGCTGGCGTTTGGTTCTGTTACCTTCACTATGACCTCGGCTGGCTCACCAGAAATTCAAAACTGGATCCCAATTAAATATCTAGGCACCTCGCCTTTTGCTGCTTGGGAAGTGAGTTTAGTGGTGTCTATTTTTATGGCGGCTTTTGGTTTTTGGTGGATGGCCAAAATGATCAACAAAGCGGTAGCCAATGGCGAGCACTTTGAATCAAGAGATCACGACCCAGATATTCCAGAGCGCGACTTCCCCCACCCAATTACCGGTATTTTGCCGCTTTTTGTGGTCTTGGTTCTGTCGTTTTTATTACATGAATCCTTACAGCAGTTGGCGTTAATTGTAGCTCTAGGTGGCGGTGTATTAAGCTTGATGATCATTAACTATAAGCATTTTCATAATATGCAAAATGCGGTTACAGCAGGCACCACTGGCGCATTAATTGCCATAGGTAACACTGCCGCGGTGGTGGGTTTTGGCAGTATTGCCAAGTCTACCGAAGCTTTTCAAAGTGCAGTTGAAGTCATGGCCAACATTCCAGGCAATGAACTGATAGGTGCGGCTGTGGCGATAAGTGTGATTGCAGGCTTAACCGGCTCGGCATCAGGTGGCCAAGTAATTGCCCTACCTTTATTGGCACCTGGCTATTTAGATAGAGGGGTTGATCCAGAAGAGCTACATAGAATTGTATCTATTTCTTCTGGGGCCTTAGATTCATTGCCGCATAACGGCTATGTAGTCACCACTATACGTGCGATATGCCAAGAAACTCACCAACAAGCTTATTGGGCTTTAGGGGCGCTTACAGTAGTGGTTCCTCTATGTGGTGTGGCACTGGCCATTGCTCTGTTTAGTATTTTTTAAAAGGTAGCTAGAATAAGCATGAGCATTAAGAACCTTATACACACGCACTTAACATGGCCCTTGGCTTTGCTAGTTTTTAGCTTTAACGCTTTGGCGAATGAGCCGCTTATAGTTAAAAAACAACGCTTTGAAACCCAAAATTTCCACACCTTTAATGGTCAAGTGATCAAACAAGTAGCGGTTGGATGGGAAAGTTATGGGCAACTTAATGCGGCAAAAGATAATGTGATATTAATTACCCATTATTTTTCTGCCAATTCTCATGCTGCTGGCAAATATAGCCCAGAAGATCCGCAGCCTGGCTATTGGGATGCACTTATTGGTCCGGGTAAAAGCATAGACACCAACAAATATTTTGTTATCAGCGTAGATAGCTTAGCCAACCTAAGTGCATATGATCCTAATGTGATTACCACAGGGCCGGCCTCAATCAACCCTGACACAGGCAAACCATATGGTTTAAGTTTTCCTGTGGTAACCATTCGCGATTTTGTAAATGTGCAAAAATTGGTTTTAGAAAGCTTAGGCATTAAAAAACTACATGCTGTGATTGGGGCGTCTATGGGCTCAATGCAGGCCATAGATTGGGCATCGGCTTACCCCGAATGGGTACCCAGAATGGTGTCTGTGATTGGCAGTGGTGCAAGTGATGCTTGGACCACTGCCCTAATTGAAAGGTGGAGTATCCCAATTAAGCTCGACCCCAATTGGCAAAATGGCAACTATTATGACACTACACCTCCTACTCGAGGTTTAGTCGCAGCTTTAATGTTTATTACCCAAGACGCCCTAACACCAGAATTTTTTAATCAGGTTAATCAAAGTTTAGCTCCACAGAACTCTGCGCTTCAGTCGGCACCTTTACAGAGCATTACCGCCTCCCATGGCATAGTTAAATGGTTAGAAAGTCGTGCTCAAAGCCGGGCAAAAAATATGGATGCCAACCATCTTTTATACTTAGCCAGAGCATCACAGTTATTTATTGCAGGGCATGGCCAAAACTTGCAACAAGGACTAAGTCGTATTCAAGCTAAAAGCTTGTTCTTACCTTCTACTAACGATTTATTGTTAATGCCCTATTTAAGTGAACTACCTCACCAACAATTACGAGCTTTAGGCAAAAGCTCACAATTAAAAACCTTAACCGGTGACGCTGGCCACTTAAATGGTGTTGTAAACATTGGCCAACAAGCTAAGGCCATTAAAGAATTTATAGAGCAATAAATCAAAATCAAGGAATAGCATGAAAAACCAGCTTAAATTAATCTGTGGTGTCTCGCTTATTTTGGCAGTGTCTATTGCTATTACCTTGAGCGATTCAATAGCAAAAAGCAGCAAAGGAAAAGATTTAAATAACGGATTAAATCTTAAAACTAACACTATAAGTGTGTCAGGCCTTTCAAGTGGTGGCTATATGGCTAATCAACTGCATTTAGCTTTTTCTGATTGGATTAATAGAGTAGGCATTATTGCTGCAGGCCCCTATTATTGTGCGCAAAACAGCATTAAAACCGCGCTTGAACAATGCGTGAACAAAAGTAATGAAACCCTCAAGCAGCAAAGTATTACTGCCCCTCTTGCCTTTGAAGTGTCTGGACAAATCGCGCCTTTGTCTAATCTTAAACACAGCAGAGTTTGGCTGTTAAGAGGCACAAAAGATAAAAAAATTCATCCTATAGTGACAAACGCCTTACACAATCAATACGCTAACTGGGTAGCCCCTGAAAACATGCAATATATTCAGGACAAACCTTTTGCTCATCATTTTCCCACACTAAATGACGGACAACCTTGCACAACCTCTGCCTCACCTTTTTTAGGTCAATGTGATTACGATGCTGCTGGTGAAATGTTGAACTTTCTTTTTCAAGGCATAGCAACACGTACAGACCAGCCCAAAGGAAAGGTGCTTGAGTTTAATCAACAACAGCTTGGCGGAGAAGCCGCCGAGAGTTTAGCTGAACTGGGTTATGCTTATGTGCCGCAAAGCTGCCTAGAGGGCGAGTCATGTGAAGTACATGTAAATTTTCATGGCTGCCAGCAAAATGCAGAAACCATAGGGCAAGCCTACATTAACCACAACGGCCTAAATAATTGGGCTGACAATAATCACCTAGTGATTTTATATCCACAAACCAAAAACTCTATGTTTATGCCACTTAACCCGCAAGGTTGTTGGGATTGGTGGGGTTACACTGGTGATAATTACGCCACTAAAGAAGGCCCACAGGTCAAAGCTATCAAACAAATGGTGTTGGCCTTAAACGACAATTTAGTAGAGCCTAATTAATAGCCAAGCTAAGCAAAATAAGGTTTTGTACGCCAAGAACCAACATTATTATAGGTAAATTTATACGCCATGTTAGCTAAGCATTGATTTTAATGGCTGACCTGTGCTGATATAGAGCCTAGCTTTGATTTTCTCACTGAAGGTGGGCATAACTTGAACGATCCTCTTATTTCACTCGTAGCAGTTGGAATTATTTCTATTTGCTGCCAATTTTTAGCATATCGCATAAAACTCCCTGCTATTTTACCCCTGTTAATTGTAGGGATCATTGTAGGTCCGGTTACCGGATTACTCGACGCTGACGCGCTGTTTGGGGATTTGCTGTTTCCTATAGTGTCTTTGTCGGTGGCCATTATTTTATTTGAGGGGTCGTTAACCCTTAAATTAAATGATTTAAGTGGACATGGCTCTATGGTCAGAAACTTATGTACTGTAGGTGCATTAATTACTTGGGTGATAGCGGCACCCGCCGCCCACTATGGCTTAGGCATGTCATGGCAAATGGCATTTTTATTTGGCGCTATTGTTACTGTAACTGGTCCAACAGTTATTGTACCTATGCTCAGAACCGTGCGTCCAAGTAACAAAATTGCCAACATTTTACGTTGGGAAGGGATCATTATCGATCCTATTGGTGCCCTCTTGGCGGTGTTAGTTTTTGAATACATAATTTCTGCCCAAGATGCCCTTAGTCACACTTTATATGCCTTTGCTAAAACGGTATCTGTAGGTGTGGTATTTGGTGCCTTATCTGGTTATTTAATGGGCATAGTATTACGCAACAATTGGATCCCACATTACCTCATTAATACCGCAGTTCTAACCTTAATGTTAGGCAGTTTTGCTGCATCAAATGTGATTGCCCACGAGTCAGGCCTGCTCACAGTAACCATTATGGGCATGTGGCTAGCTAATATGAAAAGGGTTGAAGTAGAAGACATTTTAGAATTTAAAGAAACCTTGAGTGTGTTGTTAATTTCGGGCTTGTTTATTTTGCTTGCCTCGCGCATTGAATTAGACACTATGTTAGAACTTGGCTGGGGTTCAATCATAGTACTGCTGGTCATAATGTTTGTCGCACGCCCAGTTTCGGTGTTTATTTCGTCTTTAGGTACTCAATTAAACTGGCGTGAAATTGCCCTACTTAGCTGGATTGCCCCAAGAGGTATAGTGGCAGCGGCAGTTTCAGCGCTGTTTGCCCTTAAACTAGAAGTATTAAATTACGCCCAGGTAGAGCTATTAGTGCCTATGGTATTTTTAGTGATTATCTCTACTGTAGTGATCCAAAGCTTGACGTCGGTAAGAGTGGCAAAACTACTCGGCCAACGCGCCCCTGCCCCTTATGGCTTTTTAATTTTTGGTGGCGGTTTATTTAGCCGCATGTTTGCTAAAGAGCTACAAGAACAAGATGTGCCAGTTCGCATTTGTGATACCAACTGGGAAGCCATAAGGCAAGCTCGCATGGCCAATATACCGGCTTACTTTGGTAACCCTATGTCTGAGCATGCCGAACGTAACCTAGAATTGGGCTTATATGGCACTGTGTTAGTGATGTCGCCCTACAAACAACTTAACCCTTTGGTTACCTATCATTTTGAACATGAGTTAGGTAAAGGCTCAGTTTTGGGCTTAACCGTAAACGAACATCAACAACAACGTGCCAGTCATCAGGTTTCTGAGTCTTATGCGGCTAAGCTGTGTTTGTTTAACGAAGAAATCACCTATGCAAAACTAGCCAGCTATGCCACCAAAGGCGGCATGATTAAAACCACACGTTTGTCTGAAGAATTTAGTATTGAAGACTACGAACAAGAGTACGCTGGACGCTCGATTAAACTCTGCGCCATAGAGCCAAATGGCCGTGTACATATGTATACCAGTGTGAAAGATATACAACCTAAAGCCGAATGGCGGATTATGAGTTTAATTACCGAAAGTAAAACCGCTGAATAAATAAAGCTTTCTACACACCTCGCCACCCTGTATTTTGGTTTATTAACTAAAGGCAGGGTGGTGCTTGTCTACATACAAATAATAGTTATGCGAGTGTTTAGCTGTGAAGTACGCTTTCACTGAGAAAGCGGTCGTTGCACTTGGCTTAAATTTAAAAGCACGCTTCGCGCAATCATCCCTGATTGTTTATGTCTCGAATCCCTTCGAGCCAGTTACTTTTTCTTCAACAGCAAAGAATAAA